>JAZBOQ010000126.1:0-94986 GCA_036351195.1 Thermoanaerobaculales bacterium
ATGGACCCCGCATGGACCGGGGCCGAAAACGTCAGGTTGTTGGGGGAGTGCAAGTTATTGGTGCGAAAGGGGGGACTCGAACCCCCATGTGCATAAGCACACTAGAACCTGAATCTAGCGCGTCTACCAATTCCGCCACTTTCGCACCTTGACGGACGAAAGGCGATAGTAGGTCCGGGAGGGGCGGGTGTCAAGAGCCTGTTCCGATTGCGAACGGCCTGTTCCGGTTTGGGGCGCGGGGAAGAGCACGGATGGGCGTGAAAGCGGGCACGGGGTGTGCTTCACCACAGATCGGCGGTCTGTTGACGCCCTATGATCCCGTCAACCGGTTGTGCCGGAGACCGTCAGAGGACCGAGTGGGGGCCCGGATGAGACGTTTTGAATCAAAGGTGCTGATCGTTTGCTGTGTGCTCGTGGCTGCGGCCGGGGTTGCCGACGCCGGATCGGACGCCGGCGGGCCGGTTCTCGTGAAACTGACGGCCGAGCAGATGGAGGCCATGGCGAACGCGCCCTTTGATTCCTCCTCGACCGAAGGCAGGAAGGTCGGGCACCCGAAGATCAGCTCGGCGTTGCTCAACGTGCAGGAGACGGCGCGGGCACGGGGCGACTGGCGCGCCCAGGCGGAACGTTCCGGCATGCTCGTCAACGAGGACTCGGTGCTGACGGAAATGCGGTTAGATCCGGACGGTTCACGCTCTGCGGTGTGGCTCCTGGAACGGCTCGGCGGCAAGGTCCGCCACCACAACGTGCCGTCGTTGATCGAGATCTGGATGCCGGTGACGGCTCTGGAGTCGACGGCTGAATCCAAGGACGTGCTGATGATCCGGCCGGCGCGCCTGGTGCGGCCCACCGCGGGCAGCGTCACCAGCGAGGGCGTCGAGGCGATCAACATCAGCACCTCGGCGGTGGCCTACGACTACCACGATCTGGGCGCCGACGGAACCGGGGTCACCATTGCCAACATCGATGCCGGGTACTCCGGGTACGCCGCCCTGCAGGCCAGCGGCGACTGGCCGCCGCCGGCGCGATTGCAGCGCTTCGAGGTGGCCGGCGGTCCGGTGACGGACTGCGACGTGTCTGCCTGCTCGGACTACGAGGCAGAGATTCACGGCGCGGCCACCATGGAGCTCGTCTACGACGTGGCGCCGGGTGCGAACTACATGACCTACCGCACGACCACGATTCAGGACTGGTACACGGCCCTCGTCCACGCGGCGGACAACGGTGCGGACATCGTCACGGTGTCGCTCTCGGCGCCGTTGGACAACGTGGGTGACGGCAGCGTCTGCCCACCCAACGCGGACCTGCCCTGCGGCACCATCGCCGAGGCGGCCGAGTACGCGCGGTCGCAGGGCGTGCTGATGGTGACCTCGGCGGGGAACTACCGCCTCGAGCACTGGGGCGGGACCTATGCCGAGGCCGGCGGTTACCTCGATTGGGACGGCAACGGCGAGGACGACAACCGGGGCGGCCCCGGGGGTGGCTACGTCTACTGCTATCCGAACGGCTACTCGTTGGGCGTCGATCTGTTCTGGGACGACTGGGAGGACGTCGACCACGACTACGATCTCTACCTGTACGAGTGGAATGGACGGCGGTGGATCAGACGTGACTACTCGTGGTACTGGCAGAACGGTGGCGACGGCCAGACGCCGCAGGAGGCCATCCGCTACACGGTGAGCGGTGCTTATGGCGGGGATCCGTGCGGTGACGACACCGGCCTGTTCGCCATTCGGGTGGATGAGTACAACGCGGCATCGCATCGCAATCTCCAGGTCTTCGCTCCCAACTTCGGAGCGATCGAGTTCAGCACCCCCGATCGGTCCCTGGGCTTCCCCGCCGACTCGCCGGACGTGGTGGCGGCGGGAGCAGTGGGCCTGGCCGATCCGAGCGTTCTGGAGGACTACAGCTCCGAGGGACCGGTGCTCGGTCCCGGCGGCAGCCAGGCGGCGCCCAGCCCGGCCAACCCGAAGCCGGACCTGGTGAGCATCTCCGACGTCAGCACCGTGACCTACGGGACGTTGGGTTTCGGCGGCACCTCGTCCGCGGCGCCGCACATCGCCGGCGTGGCGGCGGTGCTCACCCAGCTGCGCAACGAGAAGTACGCCACACCGCCGGCGGCCAACAATCCGGACGGGATGGCGAATCAGCTGAACCTCTTCGCGTTGGAGGATCCCACTTTCCCGGCGGTGCATGACACCACCTACGGCAACGGCCTGCTCAAGCTGCGGTTCTGCGACGAGACCCTCAGCGTCGGCGGCGAGGCGTTCGCCATGGTGGGCGTGCCGTGCAACCAGCGCGGGTCGATGACCGTGGGTGACGTATTCGGCGACATCCTCGGCGGCGATTGGGGGATGTGGACCTGGGATGCCGACGCCGAAGCCTACGACGCCATTCACAGTCTGTCCGATCCGGGGTCGTTGGAGTTGGAGCCGGGCGTCGGCTACTGGGTGTGGTACGAGAACCCGTTCTCGGTGACCATGCAGGGCCTGGTGCACGACCGCACCGAGGAGCACCGCATCAGCCTCGTGGGCGAGTCGCCGGGGATGGGACGGCCGAGTCTGCTGGGCCATCCGTTCGACTTCGACGTCGCCTGGCCCGAGGTCAAGGTCTTCCACCAGGGGAGCGAGTACGATCTGGCCGGCGCCGTGGGCGCCGGCATCATCCGCAACATCATGTGGAAGCCTTACACCCCCACCGGCTACACCGAGTCCGACGGCACCGCGAGCCCGGCGGAGGGAACCTTCAACGCCTTCGACGGCTACTGGGTGAAGGTCCTGGCCGACTGCGAGCTCGGCATCCCCGTGGCACCGTCGACGGCGGCGGCAGGGGAAGGGCGCGGCGATGGCAGCTTCATCGGACGCGGTTGGACCGTCCACCTCAATGCCACGCTCGAGGGCGTGACCGCGTGGGCGCGTATCGGCCAGCTGTCGGAGTCCGTTGCCGGCCGAGACGTCCGGGACGTGGAGCTCATGCCCTCGGCGGAGGCGCACCAGTTCTACGTCACGCTGCCCCACCCGGACTGGGGTGAGTTCGCAGGGGCCTATGTCCGCGACTATCACGCCCCGGCGAGGGGGGACGCCTGGGTCTTCGAGGTGTCGAGCAATCTGGGCGGTTCCGTGCTGCTGCGGTGGGACGGCCCGAGACACGTGGTGAAACGATCGGTGATCATCGATCTCGACTCCGGCGAAGCGTTGCCGGCGCTGACGCTGCAAAGCGACGGCTATCGCTTCGACATGAAGCCGGGCGTGCGTCGATTCCAGTGGAGGGTCCGTTGATGGAGGGTGGAGAACGAAGAGGACGCCGCACGCGGCCCTCTTTTCCAGATCGCAACGGCGGACGACGAGCCTACGAACCACCGAGGATCCGGGCGTTCGGACGGAGGTTGCCGGTCTTTGCGCCGCCCAGTCCGCCGCCTCCCCCAGGGTGGTACCCGGGGCCCCGCGGGTGAGCGGGTGGATAGAGTCAAACGGCCAGCCGATAACCAGTGTTGTTACACTTGCTCAATAAGGCGGCGGTGGGCCAGAGAGCTCCGCCGGGGCTCGATGGGAATAATCGGAGAGCAAGCCTCCTCCCTGCGGGTGGTGGAATGGGAGCTGTGCAGATGAACAAGCTGAATGGAACGCGGATGGCGAGCATCATCAGCAGGGGAACGCTCGTGGGTTTGTTGCTGGCGGCGTTTCTTGCTGCAGCTACCGTCGGAGCGCAGACGGTGCCCACCGGTTACCAGGACTACTTCGTGCTCGGCTTCGAGCAGCACGTTTGGGACATGATGCAAAAGGTCCGCTCGGGCGAAGGCAGCGGCGCATTCGCCAGCGGGATGAACTCGGTGGTCACCGCGGTGGCGTCAGCGGACGGCCAGATCCTTTACTACGACCACTGGGAGGACGGCCTCGAAATCGACATCCTCAATCCCACGGTGGGCACGACCCTGGTGCTCGGCGACGGCGACGCTACCAACGGTCTGGCGTGCGAATGGACTACTGATTCCCGGGTGGTTTGTGGAGGAGCCGACGAGGACACCCTGTTCGAGGGCACCGCGTTGACCCTCAACTCCGATGTGGGTCTGACCGGATGCACCGCGGGAATCCGCTGCTCCGTCCCGCTCAATCCCCGTGATCCTGGCCAGGTTCGATTCGACGGCGGAGATCGGATTGTCACCAGCGGTGGGCCGTTGTCGGTGATCCACAACCAAAACCCGCTGGACCAGTTCATCGGCGGCGCAACGGAAACGATCTCCTACCAGACTGTTCGTGCAGCCCGTTCGTACTCGATTCCCATCGGTGAGGACATCTATGGCGGTCCGGGCAGCGCGACCCGTCCGTTCAAGTACGTCGACATCGGCCTCGTGGCGTTCGAGGACGATACCTCGGTTTACATTTTCTCACCGGGCGAGACCCCGGTCTCGTTCGTGCTCGATCGCGGCGAGAGCTACAGCTCCCTGGGTCTGATCGACAGCCGGGCGGCGCCGTCGATCACCATCAACGACGGCACCAAGGTCTCCACCGACAAGGGCGTTGCCGGGTTCATCCATACCGGCGGCGACGGCACCTACGCCACTCGTTTCTACACTCTGTTGCCGGACATTCTTCATGCCCGGGACTACGTCATCACCGCGCCGGGGGACGATCCCACGGAGCCCGCCGGCACCGGTGAAGAGGACCGCCCGGCCAACATCTATATCTTCAATCCGGACGCTTTCAACGACATTCAGGTGATATCCACCGACTCGGTGGGAAGCAATACACTCACGATTCCGGCGAACTCGAGTATCGCGTACTCGACAGCCACCGGCCGCGACGTTCCTCCGGGCAGCACGGTGCGGATGGTCAGCGATCGCCGTTTCTGGGGGGTCAGCGCTTACGACTACGCGACCTGGGCCTGCGACTGGGGCCATTCGTGGCTGGCGAAGAAGTTCCTCACCGGGATCTACACTGTGGGCTGGTCTCCGGGATCGACGGACATCGACCCCGGGTCGCCGGACCGTCTCAACTCGTCCCCGGTCTATGTCGCAGCGACCCAAGACGATACCTTGGTCCTCATCGACCTGGACAACAACGGAACCTTCGACGAGGTGGATCTGGATGGGGACGGCACCGCCGATCCCGCGCCCCTGCCCGGGAACGGCTATGTCGTCAACGCCCTCGATGCTCTCTCCATTTTCGACCACACCGATTTCGACAACACCGGGACCCGCATCGTCGCGGATAAGCCGGTCGCGGTGGCTTGGGGTCAGGAGACGGACATCGGCCTTTACGGCGATGTCAGCTACGACACCGGATACACCGTGTACCCCATCGATCAGCTCTTCCTCGATCCGGTGCTGACTCTCGAGAAGATCTCGGACACCGAAGTGGTCCCGGTCAGCGGCGGCGAAGTTACCTACACTCTGACGCTCAGCGCCTACGACTTCGATCCGCTCACCGACCTCGAGATCTGGGACGTGCTCCCAGAAGGTGTCCCGGCGACTGCCTACGTGCCGGGCTCGACTCTGATCACCTACCCGGACCTGAGTATGGACACAGCCGATCCGGTGGTATCCGTCGATCCCGAGAGCGGCCGTGATCGCCTCGATTGGACTCTTTCCTCTGATCCGCTGCTGGCGGGCCAGTACATCACCGTGGAGTATGCGATCGACTACCCGGCATCGGCGACGGGTCCTGGCCTGCTGGCCAACACCGCCCACGCCGTCGGCCGTCTCGGCGGTAGCGTTTTCTCGCCGGTGGCTTACGAAACGGTGGTTCAGACCGACGCCTCTCTCGACAAGTCGGCGAGCCACGACGGAACTCCTCAGGTGGGCGAGGAGATCGACTACGCAATGACGGTGGCCAACTCGGGTTTGAGCGACGAGACCGGCGTGGTCATCACCGATCCGGTGCCGGCGGATACCGAGTTCGTTGTCGGTTCGATTCTCGACGATGCGCCCTTCACCGGCGCCTATGATCCGGCTCAGAATGCGGTTGTGTGGACTGCCGCGTCGGTGGCCGCCGGCACGGGCCCTTACTATCTGGGCTTCTCGGTGAGCATCAACCCCGGAGTCGCGGCCGAGACCGGCATCGTCAACCAGGCCGGCTACGCCAGCAACCAGACCCCCTACTTCACGGCGGGCGCAGACGTGACGACAACCGGGCCCAGGCTCGAGTTCGAGAAACACGGGCCGGCTGTTCTGCACCCCTTGGAGACGGCGGTCTTCGAGATCGTGGTGGCTAATACCGGGGTGGCGGCGGCCAACGGCGTGACCATTATCGATGCGATCCCGCTGTTCACGACCTATGAGGTCGAGTCCATGGAGTGGTCGCTTAACAGCGGACCGTTCGTGTCGGTGACGGATGTTTCAGACGGCGACGAGGGGGAGTTCCTCACCGATCGTGTCCGTCTGATTGTGACGAGTCTGGGGCCGGGTGAGGACATCCGCTTCCGCTTCCGCGTGACAGTAGACCCGGGGTCGGCGGGCCAGATCGTCAACAACCAGGCGGCGGTCTTCTCCGCCGAGTTGCCCCCAGGCGACACCAGCCTGGTGCAGATTCCTGTGATCGGAAACGCCCAGCTTTCTGGACGGGTTTTCCTCGATTCCGACGGCGACGGGGTCCAGGATCCCGATGAACCCGGTCTGCCCAACGTCGATGTCGTGATCACCGACAGTCAGGGCAACCAGCAGGTTGTCAATACCGATGCCGGCGGCAACTACGCGGCAGTGGTTCCGGACGGCGACACCATCATCGATGTGGACGAGACGGACCCGGACCTGCCGGCCGGTTCGAGCCTCTCCAGCGGCAACGATCCCCAGACCATCACTGCCTCTGCCGGCACTCCGATCACTGCCGGAGCGGTGGGCTACGAGCCGCCACCTCTGAGCCTGAGCAAGATTTCAGACGCCTCCGGGACGCAGGTGCTGCCGGGCCAGACCTTGAGCTATACAATCACTTTGACCAACTACACCGGAGTCACCCAGACCGGCATCGTCATCCAGGACAACGAGCCGGCGAACACCGCTTACGTGCCGGGTAGCAGTCAAGTGGGGGTGCCGGAATCGACCAAGATTCGTGCTACTGAGTACTATCTCTCGGCCGCCGGTGGGTTTTCGGGATCTACCTTCGACCTGAACCTCGACGAGGATCTCGCCCCTGATTACTTCGTGATGATTCACGGGTCCGACGGAAGCGGAGGTTCGGGATGGGCGGCTCGACGAGGGCCCGATGAAAACTACGTTGCCTTGACTGCGGACCCCTTCGGCACCGGGGACCTTACAGTGAGCGG
The DNA here is from genome assembly GCA_036351195.1 of Thermoanaerobaculales bacterium. Lineage (GTDB taxonomy): Bacteria > Acidobacteriota > Thermoanaerobaculia > Thermoanaerobaculales > Sulfomarinibacteraceae > JAHECW01. Next base: position 7,258 of record JAZBOQ010000126.1, read on the forward strand.
CGCTTCGAACCGGCTCTCCTTGACACGGCGGGGCGCTGTCGACAGTTGGGTCGGCGTCATTACCGTAGTCGAGTGCCTCGACGACTGCGATGTCGACGGCTTTCGACTCATCGACGTGGCCCGGATCGGCCACACGGGGAACTCCGGCGGTACCGCGACGCTGCCTTCGGGATCGTGGTCCGATATTGATCAGGTTCTGCTGATGGGGGGGTATGACGGAGCGGGTTGCGACAGCGCCGAGACCGATCCCCGAAGCCATCTCAGTTGCCACGTACGGCTGGTGCCCAGCGGCAACAACGGTGTCTCCTGGTCGCGGTCGTCCGCCGGGTCTTCGTGGAATGCCACAAGCACCGTCATGGCGGTGGAGTGGGGCGCTGCGTGGACCGTGCAGCACACTCGTGTTCAGGGCAACAACGGTGGTGGCGGCGCCGACCAGGTCGGCGATTACAATACCTCCTCGCTCACGACGGCGGTGAGCCGCGCCGACACCTGGGTCTGGGGAACCGGCTTCACCAATGACAACGGCGTCGGAGATACCGCAGAGGGTTGCCTCGTCGCTCTCGGCGACGGGGTCGCCCTGAACGCCACCGAGGGCCAGGTCGCGGTCGGGCTCCAGCACCAGAACAACGCGGTGGACTTCGAGGTGTGGGCGATGACCCATCCCGACCTCGAGGTGGATCACCGGTTCAAGGCCGATGGTGACGACAACGCGTTGACGGCGGATGTTGCTGTGAATACGTCAGATGCGGAGCGGATCGCCGTGGCCACGAACGGCATGGGAAGCACCAGCAGGTGGTACTGGCCGGCGTCGATCTTCTCGGCGCGTTACCTCGACGACTCGACGGTCCGGTTGGAGCGTCGCTACGCCGACTACACGTTCCCGGCCTGGGTCCAGGGCGTCGACTTCAGCGCCTTTTCGACCCCGGTCGCGACCGTTCCGGCGGGCGACCTCCCGGATCTGGTGACGGCCCCCGACGGTTACAGCCTGGCACCGGGCGAGAGCTTGGTGGTGACCTTCCAGGTTGTGGTGGATGCCGATCTCGATCCGTCCGTGACAGAGATCGTCAACACCGCTTCGAGCTTGACCGACCAGAATCCGGTTGCCACCAACGCAACGGTCACGGATCAGGTGATTCGCGCCGGTGTGCTGGTGACCCCAGGCAACGCAGGATTCGGCCCTGCCGGGAGCACGGTCACCTACAGTCACGAGGTCGTTAACAACGGTCCCGACGTCGACTCCTTCGAACTTACTCCCTACAGCGACCCCGGTCACCGGGTAGAACTCATCGACCCGGCCACGGGAGCGGTCTTGGCGGTTGACGATGATGGAGACGGGCTGTGGGACGGAGGCACAGCGATCAACACCGGATCGATGGCCGTTGGTGAGTCGAAGGCCTACAACATCCGGGTGACGATTCCTCCGGGGACGACAGCGGGTAGTTCACTTTCCTCGGGTCTGACGGCCACTTCGGTTCGTGTGCCGACGGTTTCGTCGACGGCCTACGACGAGACGCTGGTTGTGGACGACTTCGGGGAGGTCATCGTCACCCCCGACAACAGCGGAAGCATCGAAACGGTTCCGGGTACAGTTGTTTACCCACACCACGTGATCAACAACACGGGGGTCGCCGACGTCTTCGATCTGAGCGTCTTCGACTCGCAGTCCGCTTCCGGGTGGTCCTCGACCATCCACTGGGACACCAACGGCGACGGTGTCTACACACCTGGAACGGATCTCGAGATCGCCAATACGGCGCAGCTGGACGATGGTGAGTCGCAGTTGATCTTCGTGGTGGTGACGGCCGATGGAGCTCAGGCGCCGGGTGATGTGAACGTCAGCAGTCTGGGGGCCGTTTCGCGGACCAATCCGACGGCCTGGCTCGACGGCGCCACCGACACCACCACGGTTCAGGGCGGAACATTGGACTTCGACCTCACCGGCGGCGGCACCCGCCTGGTCGAACCGGGCGATACTGCCGTCTTCCCGGGACGCCTTCGAAACCTCGGCGACGCCGCCGATACCTACGAGATGACCATCACACCGTCGCCGAACTTCGGCATCGACGGGTTTGACCACACCACTCAACTTGTCGTCGGTGGCGTGGTGGTTGCGGAGGATGAAGACGGCGACGGTAATTGGGACACCATCGACCCGGCCTACGGCGCCGGGCCCAACGGCGGTCCCATTCTCCCGGTCCCGGCGGGCGGGACCCTGTTGTACGACTTGGTGCGGCCGGTGGATGGGAATCAGCGGCCCTACCACGATCCGGTGACGCTGACCGCGCAGTCCCAGGCCTCAGGAGGCTGGGACAGCGTGACCGCCACCAACATCCTGCTCGCCGAGAGCCGGGCCGTATTGGCGGGCCTCGAGAGCTACTCGACGGGTGGGCGCGTCGTGGTTGAGTGGGTCACCACCGCCGAGATCGGAACGGTGGGCTTTGATCTGTACCGGCGTGCCGAAAGCGGTCCGAGCTTCATCAAGCTCAACCACCGGCTGCTGCAGGGCGTATTCGACGTTTCCCAGGGCGGCGTCTACCGATTCGTGGACGAAAAGGCATCCCCGGGCATGGACCTGGAGTACCTGCTCGTCGAGAGAGATGTCTGGGGAGACGAGGCGTCGTTCGGTCCCATCGCGACCACCGCGAAGGAGCTCGACGACGAGGACGAGCGACGATCCGCTGCCGTGTGGGACTCGGGTTATGAAGCCGCGGCGCGTTCAGAGCGATTCAGAGAACCGGTGGAGATCGCCGGTGGACACGAGGCGTTGCCAGCCGACCGGATGAAGGTCGCCGTCGATCGTATCGGTCTCGTCAGACTCGATGTCGACGATGTCGCTCAGGCTCTCGGTGTGGATGCCGGGAAGGCGGCCCACCTCATCGAGACCGGAGACTTCAGGATGACCCTGGGCGGCGACGAGGTGGCCTGGATGCCCGAGGAGGGGGGCGGCGGCCTCTTCTTCTTCGGCGAGGCCAATGACAGCATCTACACCCGGGACAACGTCTACCTGCTCGAGGCAGTCGCCGGCTCGACCATGAACGCGACGGCCGGTGACCCCCAGAAGCCCCAGCCCGGTGGACTTTTCAACGAGTCGCTGCACGTGGAGCAGGAGCACTTCCCGGTGACCGCGGTGGTCACCGACCCGGAGGGCGACTTCTGGATGTGGGATCTGATGTACGTCGACAGCCCGGTCCCCGTGTCCAAGAGCTTCAACTTCCACGTTCCTGCGCCGGTCGCGGTGGAGAGCAGGGCGGCGATCACGGTTCACCTCCACGGAGCTCTGAACTCCGACGTTGCGTCCAACCACCTGGCGCGAGTCCATCTCAACGGCCGGGAGCTCGGCACGGTGAGCTGGGAGGACCTCGACCCGGTCTCCGCGACCTTCCGGTTTCCGCAAGAGCTGCTCGTTGATGGGACCAACACCCTCGAGATCGATGCCGAGCTGGTTCCGGGAGTCGATGAGGATCTGATCCTTGTCGACGCCTTTGATGTGGTGTACAAGCGGGGGCTGGAAGCCGCCGCCGACCAGCTGCTGCTCAGCGGGCGCGGCGGCAGGGTAACGACCGTCACCGGTTTCACGGATCCCGAGATCATGGTCCTCGACCTCACCGACCGCTTGCAGCCGTTCGTCCTCACCGGGACGACCATCGAGCGGCACGAGGGCGGCTTCAGTGTCACCTTCGTCCCGCCGGGCTCAGGTGAGATTCTGGCGGTGGCCACCAGTTCGGCCGCTGGTCCGCACTGGATGACGCCGGACCAACCATCGGATCTGAGATCGGCGGCCAACGCGGCCGAGCACCTCGTCATCGCCGGGCCGGGGTTGGCCGACTCCGCCCAGGCCCTTGCCGATCATCGGACGGCCTACGGACTCCTCAGCCGGGTCGTGCGCATCGAGGACGTTTACGACGAGTTCAACCACGGCATGGCAAGCCCCTGGGCGATTCGAGACTTCCTCCAGCTCGCCTGGACCACGTGGTCGGTGAGGCCGCGGTTCGTCGCGCTGGCGGGTGACGGGTCCCTGGACTACATCGACCGGCTCGGAGGGCACGAGAACCTGATCCCGGCGCCCCAGGTGAGCACGGAGCTCGGCCTCTTCGGTTCGGACCAGCCGTTGGCGGACTTCGACGACGACGGCGACCCCGAGGTGGCTCTTGGTCGCCTTCCGGTGCATGATGCGGCCGAGCTGAGGACCATCATCGACAAGATCATCGCGGCGGAGACCGCCGACCGGTGGTGGCGCTACACCACTCTTTGGGTTGCCGATGCGGCGGACGAAGGCGGCGAGTTCAGCGGCGATCTCGACGCCGTTCTCGATCTCCTCGGTCCGAGGTTCACGACCACCCGCATCGATCTGGATGTGACCGGGATCGGTCTTGGCCGCCAGCTGTTGAGCCAACGGTTCGACCGCGGCGCGGCGCTCGTCGGTTTCCTCGGTCACGCCGGCATGGACCGGTTGGGTAACCACGGTGTGCTGACAACCGCGGACGTGGGGATGCTTGCCAATGACGAGCGGATTCCCGTCGTGACCGCGTTCACCTGCGTCGCGGGTCGATTCGACTTGCCGCTTTACGACACCCTCGCCGAGACAATTCTCCTTCGTGAGGGTGGTGGTGCAGGGGCCGTTTTCGCACCCGTAGGCCTGACGATGAACGACGACACGGCCATGGTTGGGCAGCAGTTGGTTCGGGTGATCACCAAGAAGCCGGGCATTCGCATCGGCGATGCTACCCGCAGGGCCCTGTGGCGGTACGTGCGAACCGACGGCGCCGATCCCACGGTGGCCCGGCTCTTCGTCCTGCTCGGCGATCCGGCATTCGACCCGGGCTGGTAGGCGTCGGTGAATCAACCTGGCTGGATGAGTCGTTTCGGGGCCGAGGTCGCTCGGCGAAGGGTCCCCATTTCGGTGACCCTCGAGCTGACTCGGCGGTGCAACCTGCGATGCGTCCACTGCTATCTCGGGTCGCAGGAGGTGGTCCGCGAGTCGCGCGAGCAGGAGATGACGACCGAGCAGATCTTGTCGGTCATCGACCAGGCGGTGGAGGCGGGGTGTTTGTACCTGCTCATCACCGGTGGTGATCCCATGATGCGGCGGGATTTTGCCGAGATCTACCGGCACGCGAGACAGAGCGGTCTCGTGGTGACTGTCTTCGCCGACGGTGTGCTCGTCACCGACGCCGTTGTGGAGCTCTTCCGTGAGCTTCCGCCGCGGATGGTGGAGATCAGCCTCTATGGCGCCACCGCGGAGACCTACGAGACCGTAACGCGTGTCGAGGGCTCGTACGACAAGTGCCTGAGGGGCGTGCACCGGCTGCTGGATGCGGGCATCGAGGTGGGTTTCAAGACGGTGCTTATGACCGTCAATCAGCACGAGCTCGAGGCCATGAGGACCCTGGCGGAGGATCTCGGCGTGGATTTCCGGATCGACGCCGCCATCTTCCCGTGCCTTTCCGACGGCAATCGGGATCCGCTCGCTCTCCGCGTGGCGCCTGCCGTCGGTGTCGACGGTGAACTCGCGGCGCCCGGCGCCGTGTCCAAGCTCCGGGAGTACGTGGAGAAGAGATCGGATATACCCGTATCCGACCGGCTCTACGGATGCGGGGCCGGGGTCACCGGGTTCTCGGTCGATCCCTACGGTTGGGCTTCGCCCTGCCTCATGGCCACACACGTGCGGGCAAACCTGTTGGAGCGTGGCCTGAACGAGGTGTGGAACGACGACTTGAAGATGGTGATGGACCGACCGGCGCCGGCGGGATATGCGTGCTCGAGCTGCGAGATGCGCGTCGCATGTATGGTCTGTCCCGCATTCAATTATCTGGAGACCGGTTCAGAGGACGTGCCATCGGAGTACCTCTGCGCCGCAACTGCCATTCGGTGGAAGCGAATCAACGACGCGAACCCCGGTGGAGTGGACTGCGACATTCGTACGGCCACCGGAGAGATCTGGGAGGGTTCCACGGAATGAGAAACCGTGTGAAGAAGAGCGAGAAGAAGAATCGACGCGAATATCGCCGGCCGGAGCTGAGATCCATCGACCTCGTTGCCGACGAGGTTCTTTCGGTCGGCTGCAAGTTGGCCAACAGCGGTGGACCGATTAGCAAGACCTGCAGCCTGTCGAGCTGTTCAGGCGTTGGGTCCTGAACGAGTTGGGCCGAGGCCCCCTGGAAATGAATACGCTCGAACCCCGGCCCGGAATCGTGGTTCGTCGGATCGCCGACGAGGTGTTGCTGGTCCCCACGACGGGCGAGTTGGCCGGGCTGCAGAAGATCTTCGTGCTCGACGAGGTGGGTTGTTTTATCTGGGAGCGGCTCGATGGTCGACGGAGCCTCGAGGAGATTTCCCGGCTCATCGCCGGGGAGTTCGCGGTCGAAGAGGACCGGGCGCACGCGGACGTTCTGGACTTCACTGGCGCACTGACCGATGCGGGTTTGGTCGTGTCGAGGGCGCCGGTTGACGATTGAAACGATGGTGGACACGCTCGTTCAGCTCTCCATCGCCGACGTGACGTTGACGGCGGTGGGCGATTCCCGATCGGTGCACATCGAAAAGGACTCGGATTTCTACGCGGCCTTTCTCGGCGGGCGCGGCGATCCCGGCAACGCTGTAGAGTTCGTCTTCGAGCTGCAGACCGACAGGCCTCCAGAGCCTGGGGTGCTTCCGATGGTCTTCGACACCGGCGAAGCGTGGAAGGTCTACCGCGACGGACCGGATACGCTGATCGCCATGCCGGCTCCCAGAGGGGTCGACGGTCATCTCTGGGTGGTCCGTCTCAACCAGGAGAATCGACATCACCAGCTCTACGTTGGGCCGGCTCTGGTGCGCCATGAGGCGGGTCGGCGGGTGATCGAGAACCCGCTGCGCTATCCGCTCGATCAGATTCTGATGATGTACCTCATGGCGCAACACCGGTGCCTTATCCTGCACGCCGCGGGGATCTGCCGCGGGGGCCTCGGCGTACTATTCTCCGGCGTTTCCGGCGCGGGGAAGAGCACGCTCTCCGGCCTGCTCGAAGGGCTCGACGACACCGTGCACCTCAGCGACGACCGGGTCGTGGCCCGGAAGGTGCGAGACGGCATCCGTGTCTACGGCACACCGTGGCCCGGCGAGGCCATGGTTGCCGCCGACGAGAGCGCACCACTCGGCGCGGTCGTGCTCTTACGTCAGGCGGCTCACCACGAGCTCACGCGACTCGAACCGGTCGAGGCTCTCAAACGTCTGCTCCCGATGGCTTCCATCCTCTGGTACGACTCGGTCCGCGCCGATGCCGCTCTCGGCTGGTGCGACGAGCTCCTGCGGTCGGTGCGCGCCTACGAACTGGCTTTCGCCAGAGATGAGCGTGTCAGGGCCGTGGTCGAAGACCTCTTTGACGAGCTCTCGGCTTCCTGAGGAGTAGTCATTGCCCTCTCGCCGTGGTTCAATGACCCCGACATGACCCACACCCACGACAGTCCGATCGACGCCGACACGATCCTCGCCTCCATCCGCCGCCGCGGGCGCGGGGGCATGAACATGCAGATGCTGGTGGCGGAGACCGTCGACCGGTTGGGCATCGGCCGCTCGGAGGCGAGGCGGGTGCTGCGTCGGCCGCTTCGCGAGCTCCAACAGCGAGGCGCGATCGTTCTCGGACGCGGCAAGCGGTACTTCGTCACCGAGGTTTCGAATCTCCACCCCGGCCGCTATCGGCGGATGTCCGGCGGCGGGTTCGTGGTGGACCTGAACGCGGCGGACGGCGCTCCGGTGTGGATCCCGCCCAGCGGCCGGCGGGGCGCGCTGCACGGCGATGCGGTGCTTGTCCGCCTCGAATCGCCGCACAAACGAGCCCGGATGCTCGGTCTGCGGGAGGGCGTGGTGGTGCGCATCGTCGAGCGCCGGACCACCGAAGTGGTGGGGGTTTGGGACGAGGAGGGCGGCAGGAGCCAGGTTCGGCCGCTGGGTCGCGGGCAGAAGTTCACGGTGGAGGTGACGGCCTCGAAGGTGAAGGGCACGCCGCACGACGGCGAGCTCGTGGTTGTCACCGTGGACAACGTGGACTCCAAAGGCCGGCACGCCCGGGGTGTGCTGCTGGATCGCCTCGGCAAGCCCGAAGAGGCCGGTGCGGTGGATCGGGCGGTGCTGCGGCTGTTCGGTATCGACGAGGTCTTCAACCCGGAGGTGGAGGCAGAGGCAGACGCCCTTCCGGGAGAGATCGGCGCAGCCGAGCTGACCGGCCGTTGGGACCTTCGCGACCGGCCCGCCATCACCATCGACGGCCGCACCGCCCGCGATTTCGACGACGCGGTGAGCGCGCGGCGGGTGGGGAAGAACGACATCGAGGTCGAGGTCCACATCGCCGACGTGAGCCACTACGTGCGATCAGGAACGCTGCTCGACCGAGAGGCCCGCCGCCGGTCCACCAGCGTCTACCTGCCGGGGCTGTGCGTGCCCATGCTGCCGGAGCGGCTGTCCAACGACCTCTGCTCGCTGCGTGAGGGCGTGGATCGCCTGACCTTCAGCGTCCGCTTCCGGGTGGGGCCGGATGGGCGGGTCGGTGCGGCGAAGGCGAAGCGGTCGGTGATTCGCTCGCGGCGCCGGTGCACCTACCTGGAGGTCTTCGACTGGCTGCTGCGGCCCCGGGCCGAGTGGCCGCCGGAGACCGAGGGCTTCGCCGATTCGCTGGAGCTGCTCGCCGAGGCGGCGGAGCGGCTGGGTGCGGCGCGAAAGGTCAGGGGCAGCCTCGACTTCGACCTGGCCGAGCCGGTGCTGATCCTCGACCCCGAGGGCCGGGTGGAGTCCATCGCGCCGAGTGCCCGCAACCGGGCCCACCGGCTCATCGAGGAGCTCATGGTCACCGCCAACATCGCGGTGGCGAGGTTGATCGTGGCGGCGGATCAGCCGTGTCTGCACCGGGTGCACGACGAGCCCGATCCGGCCAAGATCGAAACCCTGGGCGAGGTGGTCAAGGAGCTCGGCCTGCGTCTCGACAGCGGTGGGGACGAGGTCTCGCCGAACGCCCTGCAGGCCCTGCTCGAGCAGGTGGAAGGCCGGCGGGAGGAACACATGGTGGCGATGCTGGTGCTGCGCTCCATGGCGCGGGCGGTCTACAGCCACGATCCGCGCGGCCACTATGCTCTGGCCACCGACGCCTACCTCCACTTCACCTCGCCCATCCGGCGCTACCCGGATCTGGTGACCCACCGCATGTTGGACCGGCTCCTGGATCGTGGGGCGTTGAAGGGCGAGGAGCGCGACGCCGCCGAGACGGAGCTCCGCGCCCTCGGACCGGCGTGCTCGGCCCTCGAGCAGGAGGCGGAAAAGGCCGAACGGACAGCGGTGCAGTGGAAGACGGCGCTCTTTCTGCGCGATCGGGTGGGGGAGGTCTTCACCGGCCGAATCTCGGGGGTGGTGGCGTTCGGTTTCTTTGTCGAGCTCGATGATGTCTTCGCCGACGCTCTGGTCCACATCAAGGACCTGCTCGACGATTACTACGAGTTCGACGAGGCCCGCCACCGCCTGGTGGGGGAGCGGACCGGTCGAAGGTGGCGGCTCGGCGACAAGCTCGAGGTGCGGCTGACCCGGGTGGACATGGACAGCTTCCAGATTCAGGTCGTGCCGGTGGGGATCAAGCCCGACCGGCGGGCCATGCAGGGCAAGGACCGCCGGTCGAAGACCCGCCGTCGTCCCGGCCGCCGCTCCCGAAGGTAGGCGCTCGGCTTCTGGGCGCGATCCCGCGGGCGGGACGCCCGCACCACAATAGGTGTCGGCTCGAGAAGTGGGTTGTGGTGCGCGCGTCTCGCGCGCAGGATCACTTTGAATTTGGGAATACCTGTATGCACCAGAAGAGAATGCACTGCGATGACTCGGCGCGTCCGACGCGCCGCCACAATTCGTTCGACGAATTGTCTTGACAAACCGCCTCGGCACTCTCATATTCTAAACTACAAAACGATCGTTCGGTTTTTCTAGGGAGGCCCCCAGCTTGCCGAGAGGTGCCCAAGCCGCCAGGTCCGAGGTCGCCACCGCCAAGGTGCTCGATGCGGCCCTGCACCTCTTTTCCAGCCAGGGTTACGGTGCCACCTCCATGCGCCAGATCGCCGAGGCCTGCGATCAGTCGGTGGGCAACCTCTACCACCACTTCGGATCCAAAGAGGCGATCTACAAGAAGCTCATCGACGGCTACCTGCTGCAGTTCCTCCAGGCGGACCACCCCCTGCAGAAGGTCTTTGTCGCCGCGCGTTTTCCCGACGATCTCGAGGACCTCGCGGCGGCCATCGAGCTCACCGTGGAGCGGAACAAGGCGTCGATCATGCTCGTCTTCATCGACGTCATCGAGTTCGGGGGACGGCACATCCGCTGGTTCTACGAAACCATGGCCGATCGATTCAAGGCCATGTACGGCGAACGCTTCGAGGAGCTCGATCGCCAGGGGCGGCTCACCGACGCCGATCCCATGGTGGCGGTGATGGTGGCCACCCGGTGGCTCTTCTACTTCTACACGGTGGAGAAATGTTTCGGCGTGCCCATGCACTTCGGCATGGACGCCCAACAAGCGGTTGACGGATTTATCCGCATTCTGAGAAACGGGCTGCTGCGCGGTGACGAAACGGCGCAGGAGCCGAATCCCGATAAAGGGGGGAGATCATGAGCGATTGGAAACGACTGTTGATGGTACTGGCGATCCTGCTGGTGCTGGTGGTGGATCTGACGCCGCCGGCGATGGCGCAGGAAGCCACCGAGGAAGCCCCGGCGGAAGCTGCGGCCGAAGAAGAGACGGCAGCCGAGGAACCTCAAGGGAGGTTCATCGAAGAGATCGTGGTGACCTCCCGGCGTCGGGAAGAGAATCTGCAGGAGGTCCCGATCGCGGTCTCGGTGATCGCCTCGGACCAGCTCGAGGACATCGCGGCGACGTCGATCGCCGAGCTGCAGGCCTACGTGCCTAACCTGTCCATCTACCAGGGCCGCAACCAGTCGACGACGCTGACCGCGTTCGTCCGCGGCGTCGGCCAGGCGGATCCGCTGTGGGGCGTCGACCCGGGCGTCGGGCTCTACATCGACGATGTGTACATCGCCCGCGCCCAGGGCGCGCTATTGGATGTCTACGACGTGGCGCGGGTCGAGGTGCTGCGCGGCCCCCAGGGAACCCTCTACGGCAAGAACACCATCGGCGGCGCGGTGAAGTACGTGACCAAGGAAATGACCGACGACCCCGAGGGGCGGATCACCTGGAACATGGGGTCCTTCAATACCCAGGAGGTCCGCGCCAACTTCGCCGGCCCCTTGATCAAGGGCAAGCTTCGAGGCAAGGCATCGGCGGCGTGGCTCACCCGTGACGGCTACGGCGACAACCTCTACCAGAACCGCGAGGTGTCGAACAAGGACACCATGGCGTGGCGGCTGGGTCTCGACTGGCTGCCCACCGACAATCTCAGCTTCACCCTGAACTACGACCACACCGAGGACGACGCGGAGCCCATCGGCCTGACCCGCCTCGAGCCGAACCCGTACTGCGCGCTCTTCGGCGGCGCGCCGTGCGTGCCGTTTGACGACCTTTTCGACACCGAGAGCGGCATCGACCCGGTCAACGAGACCGACGCGACGGGGTACTCGTTGGGGGTGGAGTGGGACATCAACGACGCGTGGACCTTCAAGTCCATCACCGCCTACCGCGAGACCGACTCCCGCAACTGGATCGACTTCGACACCTCGCCGTTGGCGATCGCCGACTCCCAGGCGACCTACTACGACGACCAGACCACCCAGGAGTTTCAGCTGCTCTACACAGGTTCGGACCGGTGGGGCGGCGTCTTCGGGCTGTACTACTTCGACGGGACCGCCGGCGGCATCGTCAATGCGATGTTCTACACGAACTTCCCGAACACCACCGAGGGCTACGTCGACACCACCTCGTACGCCTTCTACGCCGATGCCAGCGTCAAGCTCACCGACCGGCTCTCCCTCAACCTGGGAATCCGGCCGACCCGTGAGGAGAAGCACGGTGTCGCCTTCAATGTCTACAACACCGACGACACCTTCACCGACTACTACTTCGTGGCGGCGGACTTCGACGACGAGACGACCTTCACCTCGTGGGCGCCCAAGATCGGCCTCGACTATCAGTTCAACCCGGACGTCATGGGCTACATCAAGGTCAATCAGGGCTTCAAGAGCGGCGGCTACAACGTCCGCGCCCAGTCGACCCTGTTCCCCGAGACCGCAGAGCCTTTCGACGACGAGGTCATGACGGTCGGGGAGGTCGGCTTCAAGTCGGTGCTCGCCAACCGCAGCCTGGTGCTCAACGGCGCCCTCTTCTACGGCGACTACTCCGACATCCAGGTCTCCACCTTCACCTCGTACGACTCGGACGGCGACGGGGTCGACGACGCCTTCTTCGGCAACTTCCTGAATGCCGGCGACGCGACCATCAAGGGCGCCGAGCTCGAGTGGAATTGGGCGTCGCAGTCCTTCTTCGGGCTGTCGGGCTTCCTCGCCTACCTCGACACCGATCCGGATTACCTCGACGAGAACGGCGATGGCTTCCTCGACGCCCAGGTGATCACCAATGCTCCCGAGTTCACCGGGACGCTCCGCGCCAACTTCGACTGGCCCCTGGCCGGCGGCCTGCTCACCGCCAGCGTCGGCTACGCCTATCGCGACGAGTCGATGCTGACCAACGAAGGCGGCGCCGACCCGCGCGACCCCTCCGGCGAAACACCGCTCGAGCCGCTCATTCAGGACTCGTACGGTTTGCTCGACGCGTGGGTGGCCTGGCTGTCGCCGCAGGCGAAGTGGCGCATCGGGATCACCGGTAAGAACCTCACCGACGAGGAGTACCTGCTCAGCGGCTACAACCTGCCGGTGCTGGGCTCGATCCAGGGCTCGTACGGACCGCCGCTGACCGTCATCGGGACCATCGAGTACCGTTTCTGGTAGACGATTTCAACGGGGTGCGCCGCTGAGGCGGCGCACCCCCTTTTACAACAGGGAGCAGCAATGATCGAAACAGGACTGAAGGGGAAAGTTGTCATCGTGACCGGCGCCGCCGCCGGCATCGGCCGCGGCACCGCCGAGGCGTTCGCGGGGGAAGGCTGCCGGGTGGCGGCCTGGGACGTCAGCGACGCCGATGAGATCGCCGCCGCCGACGGCGGTGAGGTGGTGTATCAGAAGGTGGACGTCACCGACGTCGACGCGGTCGCCGCGGCGGTCGCCGAGGTGGTCGAGCGTTGGGGCGGCATCGACGTGCTGGTCAACAACGCCGGCATCGTCCGCGACGCCCAGCTCGTCAAGTATAAAAACGGCGAGGTGGTCGCCACCATGAGCGACGCCCAGTGGGACGCCGTCATCGGGGTCAACCTCAAGGGAGTTTTCAATTGCACCCGCGCTGTGGTCCCGCACCTCATCGCGGGGGGCGGCGGAACGATCCTCAACGCGTCGTCGGTGGCGTGTCTGGACGGCAACTTCGGCCAGACCAACTACGTCGCCACCAAGTCCGGGGTCATCGGCATGGCCAAGACCTGGGCCCGCGAGCTTGGAAAGTTCGGTATCCGCGTCAACGCGGTGGCCCCCGGCTTCGTCGCCACCGAGATCATCAGCGCCATGCCGCAGAAGGTCCTGGACGGCATGGTCGCCCACACCCCGCTGGGCCGGATCGGTGACGTCAAGGACATCGCCAACGCCTACGTCTGGCTGGCGTCGGATGCGGCGAGCTGGATCACCGGAACGACGCTGTCGGTGGATGGTGGTCTCGTCATTGGCACATAGTAATTATGAGTTATGAGTTATGAGTTATGAGTTATGAATGTTATCGCACCGAGAAACGTGTCGATGGATGAGGGTTTTGAGTCTAATTTATTGACTCCAAATTACCGTGAATATGACAGTTCGAGGTTCGATGTTCGGAATTCATCATTCATCATTCATAATTCGACTTGGCCCTGCGCGAAAGTAGGGAGGAACAATGGAACGTTTTGCAACGATTAGATCGACGGGAAGGTACATCCCGGAGATCGAAGTTTCCAATGACGAACTGCGCGAGCGGTTCGCGCACATCCCCGACTTCGTTGACAAGATGGAGGCGTCGTCGGCGATCACGACCCGATGGAGGGCGCCGGACGACTGGTGCACCTCGGACATCGCCCTGCCGGCGGCTCGGCAGGCCCTCGAACGGGCGGGCCGCCTGCCGAAAGAGGTGGACCTGGTCATCCTCGGTACCGACTCGCCGGACTACGTGACTCCGGCCACGTCGGTGGTGCTGCAACACAAGCTCGGCGCCCACAACGCGGGGACCTTCGACGTGGGTTGCGCGTGTGCATCCTTCCCCACCGGCGCCGCCATCGCGGCGGGGATGATCGCAACCAACCCGGCTTTGAAGACGGTGCTCGTCATCGGCGTCTACAACATGCAGAAGCTGGCGGACCCCAACGATCCCATGGTCTTCTTCTACGGCGACGGTGCGGGGGCGGCGGTCATCGAACCTGCCGACGAGCCCGGTTTCGTGTCCTCGGCCATGCGGGCCGACGGTGCCTACAACCGCCACTGGGGACTGTACTCCGGCGGCACCTTCGAGCCGGCGAACGAGGAGGCGGTCCGCGAGGGGCGCACGAAGGTGAAGATGCTCGAGCGCTACCCGCCGGAGGTCAATCACGAGGGCTGGCCCAAGGTGGTGCGCTCCATGGCCGCTAACGGCTCGTTCCAGGTTTCGGACATCGACTTCGCCATCTTCACCCAGGTTCGCCGGCCGTCCATCGAGCTGGTGATGGAGGATGTCGGCCTGCCCATGAGCAAGACCCACACGGTCATGGAGAAGTGGGGCTACACGGGTTCGGCGTGCGTGCCCATCGCCCTGGACGATGCTCTCGAGCAGGGGAAGATCGCCTCGGGCGATCTCGTCGCCCTGGTCGGATCCGGGGTAGGGTATAACCAGGCAGGGGCCACGTTCCGAATGCCGTGATTTCCAGGAAAGCCGGGGGCGTTTCGTGGGCAACAAGATCGTGAAAGTGATTTTCTTCTTCCTGGTCGTCGCTGCCGTGCTGATCGTGGTCGCGTGCTGGATGATCTGGAAGCGGCCGCTGACCGTGGACGCCCGCATGAGCAGGATGGCGCTCAAGATCAACGGGCTCACCGAGCGTACGCTGGCCACCGACAGTGGCGAGATGACGTGCTGGGTGGGAGGCCAGGGACCCACCGCGGTTCTGCTCCACGGTGCCGGCGATCAGGCGGGGGCGTGGGCGCGAACCGTCGGCGACCTGGAAACCGGGTACCGGCTGGTCATCCCCGACATGCCCGGCCACTGGAAGAGCGACCCCCGGAAGGGCCCGATCCACCTCGATGACCTGTTGGACGGGCTGAACCGGGTGATGGACGAGCTCGGGGGGAACGAGCCGGTGATCGTGGTCGGCAACTCCATGGGCGCGTGGCTCGGCTTCCTCTACGCCATCGATCATCCGGAACGGGTGGACCGCCTGGTGGCGGTCAACGGCGGGCCGCTGTTCAACCCCGATCCGCAGGTCAACATCTTTCCCACCACCCGCGACGAGGCCCGCGAGACGATGAAGGGTCTCATGGGTCCGACCAGCCCGACGATCCCAGGTCATGTCCTGGACGACATCGTCCGCCGGGCGCCCACCGGGCCGGCGGCGCGCTTCGCGTCCACCGCCGGCGAGATGGGAGCCTACCTGCTCGACGGGAGGCTCGACGAGGTGGCGGTCCCGGTGGAGCTGGTGTGGGGCGATGCCGATCAACTGCTGACGGTGGCCTACGCCGAGCGCATTCTCGAGGGCTTACCGCGCGGACGTCTGCACCTGGTCGAGGGCTGTGGCCACGTGCCGCAACGGGAGTGTCCGCTGCGCTTTCTCGAGGTGTTGAAGGAGGCGCTGGAGACGGAGCCTGCATTGCCGAATCCGGAGGAGAGTGCGGGCGAGACGCCCGCAACCACAAAGGCGAAGGAAAGTGCGGGCGGGACGCCCGCACCCACGACCGCGCGGTTGGGCCTCGTCGACTCGGGCGATGATTGTGGCCGCGGGCGCCCCGCCCGCGATACGACGCGGGTGGATCCCAACGGGGAGTTGACATGATCAGTGCCGATATTCTCGGTGAACGGTCGAGGTTGTCGCCGGATCGCACCGCGCTGGTGGAGGTGGCGACCGGCCGGAGGTTCAGCTACGCCGATCTCGACGCCCGGGCCGTGGGCTGCGCGCGGATGTGGCTGTACGGCCTCGGCATTCGGCCCGGATCCCGGGTCGGAATCCTCTCGGGCAACCGGGTGGAGTTCCTGGACGCCGTTTTCGCCGCGGCCAAGAGCGGCATCGTGCTGGTTCCGCTCAACACCCGGGCGACGCCGCACGAGCTGGGGTACATCGTTCGTGATGCCGGAATCCAGGTCGTGCTTTACGACAACGAACACCGGCCGACCGTCCACCGCCTGCGCAACACCGTCGACGTCGACCACTGGATCGCTCTGGACGAGCCCGACGACCCCGAGGACCCGGACTACGCCGAGCTCGTTCTCACCCGGGGCGCGGGCAGCTCGGTGCGCCGGCACAACCGGCCGGAGGATCCGTTCTGTCTGCTCTACACCTCGGGGACCACCGGCCGTCCCAAGGGGGTCATCACCCCCCACCGCATGGTGTCGTGGAATGCGTACAACACGGTGGCGTGCTGGCAGCTCGGCGAGACCGACGTCAGCCCGATCTTCACCCCGCTGTACCACGCGGGAGGCCTCGGCGCCTTCCTCATGCCGCTGATCCTGGCCGGCGGAACCGTCGTGCTGCACGCCGGCTTCGACGCGGCCGAGGTCTGGGGGGCCATCGAGACGGAAAAGTGCACCGTCGTGCTCGGCGTGCCGACCATCTGGAAGATGCTCTCGGACGCACCGGAGTTTGCCACTGCCGAGCTCGGCCACGTCCGCTGGTTCATCTCCGGCGGCGCCCCCTTGCCGCGGCACCTCATCGACATCTTTCGCGAGCGTGGGGTGGTCCTGCGGCAGGGGTACGGCCTTACCGAGGTCGGGGTCAACTGCTTCTCCATGACCGATGAGGAGGCGTGGAAGAAAGCCGGTTCCATCGGCCGTCCCTTGATGTTCACCGAAGCGAAGGTGATCGACGAGGCGGGCCAGGAGCTGCCGCCCGGTGAGGTCGGGGAGCTCTGCTTCCGGGGGCCCCACGTGTCCGCCGGTTACTGGAACAACCCCGAGGCGACGGCGGCCGCCATCGACCGCCGGGGCTGGTTCCACACCGGCGACATGGCGACCTGCGATGAAGACGGATTCTTCTCCATCGCCGGACGGGCCAAGGACATGTTCATCTCGGGCGGGGTCAACGTCTACCCGGCCGAGATCGAGAACCAGCTCCTCCAGCACCCGGCTCTGGGGGATGCAGCGGTGATCGGCGTCCCGCACGACACCTGGGGAGAGGTGGGCGTCGCCTACGTGGTCGCGGCCGAAGGCAGCGATGTCGACACCGGGTCGTTGGCGTCATTCGTCGAGTCCCGATTGGCGCGTTACAAGGTGCCGAAGGAGTTCATCGTGACGGACGAGCTGCCGCGAACCGCCTACGGCAAGGTGGTGAAGGGCGATCTCGTTGAGGATTGGAAAAAGCGTCAGGAAGCATGAATCAATCGATCCCGTTCCCGATCCCGCTCCCGTTCCGGAGCGGTCGAGTCGGGAACGGGATCGGGAACGAAAACAAGGAGAACCGGAATGAAAAAGATCTATATCGCCGCATACCACCAAAGCAAGTTCGGCAAGCTCTTCGCCAAGACGGTGCCGGAGATCATCACCGCCGCCATCGACGAGACCTACGCCGAGGTCGGCGCCGATCCCGCCGCCGTGGACGTCGGCTCCATCGGCGCCACCTGCAACTTCTCCCTCAACGAGCAGGGGCTCCTCGCGGGTCTCATGGCCATGTCACCAGGCCTCGGCGGCAAGCCCATCGAGGCCGTGGAGAACGCCTGTGCTTCCGGTGGCCAAGCGGTGCTGTCGGTCATCCAGAAGCTGCAGCTCGGTTTCGGCGAGGTGGGAATCGCCGTCGGCTACGAAAAGATGCGCAACGACGAGGGCAAGATGGACGGGGCTCTCATCGGCAAGGTCCTCGGCTACTTCTCCCACCCGGACGAGCGGGAGGGCAAGACCTACATCTTCCCGCACCTCTTCGCCGAGGTCATGCAGACCTACATGGAGACCCACGGCACCACCGAGCGGGAGTTCGCGGAGATCTCGTCGCGCGAGTACGCCAATTCGAGCTTCAACCCCTACGCCCAGATGCAGAAGATCGAGGTCTCGGTGGACGAGGCGACGACTCCCGAGGGCCGCAACCGCTACATCGTGCCCGGCCTGCCGCTCAAGACCTACGACTGCTCGCAGATCACCGACGGCTACGCCGGCATGTTGCTGGCCACTGAAGAGGGGCTGCAGCGCCTCGGCGTCGCCAAGGCCGACTGCGTCGAGATCGCCGGGTACGGCCAGGGGACGGACCCGCTGCTGAAGGAGGGCCGCGACATTCTGCGGCCGCAGGGTGCGTTCAACGCCATGAACGCCGCCTACGCCATGGCCGGCGAGAAGCCCGAGGACGTCAACGTCGCGGAGATCCACGACTGCTTCACGGTCATGGGCGCCATCGGCACCGAGGTCATCGGCAAGGCCGGCTACGGTGAAGGCGCCAAGTACTGGTGCGACGGCAAGGCCGACGCCAAGGGCGAGTGCGGCATCAACACCTCGGGCGGGCTCATCGCCAAGGGCCACCCGGTGGGCGCCACCGGGGTCGCCATGATCGGTTGGGCGGCGTGGCAGCTCCAGGGCAAGGTTCCGGCCGCGCTCCAGGTGCCGGATCCCAAGATCGCCGCCACCTTCAATATCGGTGGACCGATCTGCGCGTCGGTCTGCACCGTGCTCCGCACGGCGCAGTAGTTATGAGTTATGAGTTCTTAGTTATGAGTTACATCGCACGGAATTCACGACGTAGAGTGGGCCGTAAATAACTAAGAACTCAGAACTAAAAACTGAGAACTCTCGAGGTGCGTGCCTGTTGGACGGCCTCGAAGAAGGGATCGCCATGAGCGAAGAGATTGTGCCGCTGCGCTCCGGTTACCTGTCGGTAGACGGGTTTAAGATCTATTGGGAGTACCACGGCACGGGCGACCGGGAGTGCTGCTGCCTGCTCAACGGTTTGGCCATGCACACCAAGGCGTGGTACGGCTTCTTGCCGAGATTGACCGATTCCTACGACGTCATCCTCTACGACTACCTCGGCCAGGGTGAGTCGTCCACCGACGACGTGCCCTACTTCATCCCCGAGTTCGCCCGCTACCTGAAGCTGATCATGGACGAGGTCGGAGTCGAGAAGGTCCACCTCATGGGGATTTCCTACGGCGGTTTCATCGGCCTCGACTTCGCCCGGTTGTACCAGGAGAGGCTGCACACGCTGACCCTGTCGGGGATCCTGCTGTCGCATGAGAAGCTCTTCGATCTCTACCAGGAAATCTCGCTGCGCTTCTACCGTTCGTCGGAAGAGGTCTTCGAGATCTACACCCAGTACATGTACGAGAAAATCTTCGGCGAGGCTTTCGCGGCCAACATTCCACCCGAGGCCTTCGAGGCCATGCGCCAGCGCTTCTACGACCGCTACATCGACCAACGCCACTGTCTGATCCGGCTCACCGAGGCGCAGAACCCCTTCTTCGGGGAACTGGACGGCAACATGGACGGCTATCGCGCGATCCAAACCCCGACGATGATGATCGCGGGGTCGCAGGACAGGGCGATCATGCTGTGGGCGCAGAAGAAAATCATCGATATCATTCCCACGTCTCGCTGGCTGGAGATCCCGGGGGCCGGTCACGTTGTCTACCTCGAAAGCCCGGATCTCTTCTTCGGAACCCTGCGCCGCTTCTTCGAGCTCAAGTCCCTCGATTTCGAACCGCTTGATGGGGTCGAAGGTTGATCGAATGGGATGATTCACCACACCGTCGACGGTTCGGGACCACCGCTGCTGCTGCTCAACGGCATCGCCATGTCGGCGGCGCCTTGAGGCAAAGGCGGAGTTGAGCCGGGTCGGCCTGCTCCGGTCTCGCGGTTCGATCTCGTGCTACCGGTCCCCGATCCGGCGGCAGCTCGAACGAATCCAGACGACGAGGTGATCGAAGTCGCATTCGCCGGTTTCCAGCAACCCGATGAGAAATCCATGGGCCTCTCGGGCCTCGACCTGGAGCTTCCATCCGTTGAGCCGGAGAAATACATCGGTCGCGAAAAACGCGACCCGTTTGTTGCCGTCGGCAAACGGGTGATTCATGATCAATGACTCGAAGAGGGCCGCGGCCATCGCAGTCAGGTCGCCGTAGTACCCCGACTGCGGGCGATACAGGGCGCTTTCCACCAAGCCGAGATCGCGGACACCGCCCGGACCGCCGAAGATCTCAATGACCCGCTGGTGAATCGCCAGGCACTCGTCGAGACTTAAAAAAGCAACGGTGTCACTTGGCAAGGAGGCGCCCCAGCTCCTCGTTCTCGGCGATCGAGTCGCCGAGGTGGTTCATCACGACCGGACGAACCCGTCTGCGCCGCACATAGTCTCTGATCGCCTCAGTCAGGAGGCCCCCGATGCTCTGGTGAGACTCTTCGGCGATCGCCCGCAGGTCGTTCCACGCCGACTCCTCGACTTTGGAGCTGATCTTGATGGCTGCCACGGCACGCCTCCTTGACAAATCAAGATATGTCAATCCAGCACGATCGTCAACCGGCAGATCGTGCCTCTTCGGCGTCTGGTAGGATGATTGGGTGATGATCGACGTCGACTCCTTTGGAACCTACGCATATATCGGGGGACCACCGTGCCGGCGAAGGTCTTGCTGATTCTTTGAACCATAGGCCCGCCGGCGACGGCGGGCCTTTTCAATGCCCGCCGCCGTCACGGCCACGACGGAGGACAGATGCACGCACCCCAGACCTCAGTGACCGACCCCCACGCGCTGCTCGAGCAGCACCGCCGAGACATCGAGGCGCTGGACCGGCGCATTCTGCACCTGGTCTGCGAGCGCCTCGAGCTCGCCCGCCAGGTGGGCGAGCTCAAGGGCGACCTCTCGGTGCCGCTTCGCAACTTCAAGGTCGAGGCCCAGGTCTACCGGCGGTTCGAGGACGCGAGCTCGCTGCTCGGCCTCGATGTCGGCCTCGGCCGCGACCTCGCCCGGTTCCTCATCGAAAAGGCGGTGGAGGAGCAGGCCACCCTGCGCGACGCGGTCTACGCCGGCGACGCTCTCGACACCGTCGTCATCGGCGGCAAGGGGGGCATGGGGCGGTGGATCTGTCGGCTCCTGGCCGGCCAGGGCCACCGGGTGCGGGTGATCGACCCGAGCGACGGCGAGACCGCCTTCGACGAGGCCCAGTCCCTGAGCGACGCCGCCGACGCCGATCTCATCATGGTGGCGGTGCCGATGAGCCTCTGTCCGGGGATCCTCGATGAACTGGCGGCCGTCGGCCCGCGAGGGGTGGTGGCCGAGATGTGTAGCCTCAAAGGGCATCTCGGCCCAACCATCGCCCGACTGCGCTCGGCGGGCGTCCGCGTGATCTCCTTCCACCCCATGTTCGGGCCAGATGTCCGCATGCTCGAGGGCCGGACGGTTGCCTTCTGCAGCGATGCGCCACGAGAGGATCTCGAGGTGGTTGAAGGGCTTTTTGCCGACACCAGCGCCCGGTTAGTGGAGATGGACCCGATGGAGCACGACCGCCGAATGGGGCTGGTGCTCGGTCTGACCCACCTGGCCAACCTGGTCTTCGCCCGCGCGCTGGTGCTGTCCGAGGTCGGCGCCGACGAGCTGGCCGAGGTCGCCGGCGTGACGTTCGGCCGCCAGCTCGAGACCACCCGTGAGGTCGCGAGCGAGAACCCGTCGCTCTACTACGAGATCCAGGCCCTCAACGGGCTCACCCCGGAGACCGGCCGGTGGCTGCGCGAGGCGCTGGACGATTGGTTGGAGGCCATCGAGGAACCCGGAGATGATCGCTTCGCGGAGCTCATGACCACCTGCAGGGCGACCCTGGACGACGCGAGCGGGAGGAATGACGGGTGAAACGCGCACTGGACGGCGTCATCGCCGCGCTGAAGGACTTCGATGATCGCCGGATCGACCTTCTGGTGGGAGAGCCGTGCTTCGAGCCGCCGGAGGAGATCCGGTCGGCCTTCGTCAGGAACGCCCGCAAGCCGGTCCCGGGGTACGGTCCGCCGGCGGGGATTGCAGAGCTTCGGTCCGTTCTCGCGGCGCGAATCGGCGGACCCGGATTCGATCCGGAGAGGGTTGTCGTGACCCACGGCGCCAAGGGCGGGCTGCTGGCGCTCCTGGCGGCGCTGGTGGAGTACGGCGACGAGGTGATCCACCCGCTGCCGTGCTACCCGGCCTACCCGGCCATGGTGCGGCGCTTGGGGGGTGTTCCGGTGGGTGTGGCCGAACGGGGTCCGGACTTTGCCGGGTGGGCCGCGGCGGCGGCGGCGAAAATGGGGGAGCGGACCCGCGCGATGGTGCTCTCGTCTCCCTCGAACCCGTCGGGTTCGGTGGTCCCGAGCGGGGAGCTGCGTTCTCTGGCCGCCGAGTGCGGCGAGCGGCGCGTGCGGCTGATTCTCGACGAGGCGTACGCTGCCTTCCACCTCGACGGGGGTGGGTTCGATCCCGGCGCGGACCCGGTACTCGAGGCCCTGGTCCGGGTCGGATCGGCCTCCAAGAGCCTGGCGATCCCCGGTTGGCGCATGGGTTGGGTCGTGGCCGACGAGGAACTGGCGGCCTCGGTGACCGGGGCCCAGGCGATGCTGCTCAACCCACCGGCGATCCCGCCGCAGCAGGCGCTGCTGGCGCTTCCCGAGGTCCCAGGGTCGTTCTTCGAGACCAACCGTTGCGAGGTTCGCACCAGAATGGAGGCTCTGGTCGGGGCGATGAGCTCTACGGGCTTTGAGTGCGCCCTGCCGTCGGGCGGCTTCTACCTGTGGATCGACATCCGCGACCGGCTGGGAAACGAGACCTCGGTCGAGTGGTGCGAGCGCCTCGCCCGGGATGAGGGCATCGGCTTCTGGCCCGGCGAGGACTACGGCTGCCCCGGCTTCGTCCGTCTGGCGTTGCCCCAAGGCGACGCATGGCGCGACGACGTCGCCGAGCTCGAACAACGTCTTCAGCAGTCCAAGCGAGTCTGAACCCTGCCCCGCCGGCCTGCTGTGGTGCCTCTGGCATCCAATCGTCGCGCGGTCGTTTGTCAGGTAGGGTGGGCCTTGGCCCACCGCGGGTGCCTGCTGACGTGGTCGTCGTCCCGGATCCAGCCCTCGGCGCCGGCGTTCTGTGCCACCTCCACCTGGCCGGTGGTGGCGGCACAGCGTCGCCCGAGCAGCGTGGTCATTTGCGAAACGACGACGAGGTGACCACGCTGCTCGGGCGAGCGACGGCCTACCTCCGAGCCGGTAGAAGTCCTTTCGACGGCTGGGCTCGGCGATTGCCACTCTTGGCATTGTTCGCGACGATCGGCATGCCGGGACGGTCAGCAGGGAGCAATGCCAAGAACGGCACGTCCGTCCCAACGCGAATACTCGCGCTCGGGTTGGGAAAACGCGTGCAGGGAGCTTGCGATGGGTCAAAGATGCGACGCTCTGCGCAGGCTCCGCATGCCCGGACGCGGCCATCGCATCGGGAGCGGGAGCGGGATCGGGAACGGGGTCGATCGCTCAAACCAGCACACCGCAACAACCACGGTACGGGTACGGGCGAGGGTGGGGAAAGGGTTCCGGTAGAGTAGAGAGAACATCTACCGGGCGGTGCGATGCTGCCCGGGTTTTCTTGGAGGACGGACAGAATGCGCGACCCGAAGATCCTGCTGACAGCTGAAGAAATGCCCCGCCAGTGGTACAACCTGGCCGCTGACCTGCCAAAACCGCCGCCGCCGCCGCTGGGTCCGGACGGGCAGCCCATCGGGCCGGAGGCGCTGGCGCCGGTCTTCCCCATGAACCTCATCGAGCAGGAGGTTTCCACCGAGCGCTGGGTGGACATCCCGGACGGCATCCTCGAGATTGTTGCGGGCTGGCGGCCGTCGCCGCTGCGCCGCGCCTTCGCCCTGGAAAAGGCCCTCGCGACTCCGGCGAAGATCTACTACAAGGACGAGAGCGTCTCGCCGGCGGGCAGCCACAAACCCAACACGGCGGTGCCCCAGGCCTGGTACAACAAGCAGTTCGGCATCGAGCGTCTGTTCACCGAGACCGGCGCCGGTCAGTGGGGCAGCGCGCTGTCATTCGCCTGCGCCCAGGTTGGGCTCGAGTGCAAGGTCTACATGGTGCGGGTGAGCTTCGACCAGAAGCCGTTCCGCAAGGTGATGATGCAGACCTGGGGCGGCAGCTGTGTCGCGTCGCCCAGCGACGAGACCGAGGCGGGGCGCACCATCCTCGCCGAAGACCCGGACTCGCCGGGCAGCCTGGGAATCGCCATCTCCGAGGCCATCGAGGCTGCGGTCAGCGATCCAACGGGCAAGTCCCGCTACTCCCTGGGCAGTGTGCTCAACCACGTGCTGATGCATCAGACCATCATCGGCCTGGAGGCCAAGAAGCAGCTCGAGAAGGCCGGCGAAGGCGCGCCCGACGTGGTCATCGGCTGCGCCGGCGGCGGCAGCAACTTCGCTGGCATCGCGTTCCCCTTCGTCGCCGACAAGATCAACGGCGCCGAGATCGAGATCCTGCCGGTGGAGCCCAGCGCCTGTCCGACCCTGACCCGGGGGCCCTACGCCTACGACCACGGCGACGTGGCCAAGATGACTCCGCTGCTCGCCATGTACTCCCTCGGCCACCGCTTCATCCCGCCGACCATCCACGCCGGCGGGCTCCGCTACCACGGGATGGCGCCGTTGGTCAGCGCCGCGGTGGACCAGGGCCTGATGGCGCCCCGCGCCTACGGTCAGGAGGAGTGCTACCAGGCGGCGGTGCAGTTCGCCCGAACCGAGGGGCTCCTCATTGCGCCGGAGACCAGCCACGCGGTGGCGGCCACCATCGACGAGGCGAAGAAGGCCACAGAGGAAGGCAAGGAGAAGACCATCCTCTTCTGCCTGTCCGGCCACGGTCTCCTCGATCTGAAGGGCTACGAAATGTACCTCGCGGGCGACATCGCGAACTACCCGCTGCCCGAAGAGGTCCTCCTTCGTTCCCTCGCGGTCATGGAGGGTCATCCGAAGCCGTAAGAGACGAGCCGTCAGCTCTCAGTTTTTCGTCGCAGGGCGGGCTAGCGATGGAGCTGATGGCTGATGGCTGATGGCTTTCCGCGAACGACGTTGCCGTACACTGGGCCGTATGAGTCAGGTGAGATTACTCTCCGAGCGGCGTTTTTGGCCGCTGTTCTGGACCCAGTTTCTGGGGGCGTTCAACGACAATCTGTTCAAGAACGCGCTGGTGATTCTCGTGGCGTATCGGTCCATGAGCTTGCTCGGGATCGACTCCAAGCACATCGTGGTGGCCTGCGCCGGAATCTTCATTCTGCCGTTCTTCCTGTTCTCGGCCACCGCCGGGCAGCTGGCCGACCGATTCGCCAAGTGGCGGCTCATCCGTCTGGTCAAGATCTGGGAGATCGGGGCCATGACCCTGGCCGGGATCGGTTTCGCATTCGACAACCTGGTCCTGCTGCTGGTGGTTCTCTTCTTGATGGGGATGCAGTCGGCGTTCTTCGGCCCCGCCAAGTACTCGATTCTCCCCGAGCTGTTGGGAACGAGGGACCTGGTCGGCGGCAACGCGCTGGTTGCCGGGGCCACCTTCCTGGCCATCCTGTTGGGAACCATCACCGGTGGCCTTGTCATCGCCGGCGGTGATGTCTGGGTGTCCCGCCTCGGACTGATGGTGGTGGCGGTTGCAGGCGCCGGATACCTGACGAGCCGGTTCATCCAGAAGACCCCGCCGGCAAACCCCGGGCTCGATTTCAAGATCAATCCGGTGATCCCGACCATCGAGATCCTCGAGGTCACTCGGAGCGTCAAGACGGTCTTTCTCTCGGTGCTGGCGATCTCGTGGTTCTGGTTCCTCGGCGCCTCGTTCTTGTCGTTGCTGCCCAACTTCAGCAAGGACGTGATGTTCGGCGATGAGACCGTGGTGACCCTCTTCCTCTCGACCTTCTGCGTTGGAATCGGTATCGGTTCCATGCTCTGCGAGACCTTCTCGAGAAAACGGCTCGAGCTCGGTCTGGTGCCGTTGGGATCCATTGGGATGAGCGTCTTCGCCGTCGATCTCGCCATCGCCGGCGGGCGCTTCCTCGGTCCTCTCGACGGCCACCTCATGGGCATTCCCGAGTATCTCGGGCACCCGGGCGCGTTTCGTGTCCTGGTGGATCTCTTCGGCATCGCTGTCTCGGCGGGTTTCTATACCGTGCCGCTGATGAGCTTCATTCAGCTGCGCACCCGCGCCGCCCGGCGGTCGCGGGTGATCGCGGGATTGAACATCATCAACTCGTTTTTCATGGTGGTGTCGTCGGTGGCGCTGGTCGCCGCTCTCGCCTGGGGCCGGACGATCCAGTCGCTCTTTTTCATCCTCGGTGTGCTCAACGCAGCGGTCGCGGTCTACATCTACACCGTGATTCCCGAGTTCCTGCTGCGTTTCGTCGCCTGGTGCACCTCCAACGTTCTCTACCGGCTCCGGGTGACGGGCGAGGAGCACATCCCCGCCGAGGGCCCGGCGGTGCTCGTGGCCAACCACGTCAGTTGGGTCGACTGGCTCATCGTGGCCTCGGTCTCGGCGAGGCCGGTGCGATTCGTCATGACCCACGAGTACGCCGAGCTCCCCCTCGCACGGTTTCTCATGCGCGGTGCCAAGGTGATCCAGATCGCGTCGGCGAAGGTCGATCCGGACCTTCAGCAACGGGCGATGGATCAGATTGCAGCCGAGCTCGACAACGGCGAGCTCGTCTTTCTGTTCCCGGAGGGGCGCTTGACCCCCGACGGTGAGCTGCAGTGCTTCCGGCCGGGTATCGAGCGGATCGTCGAGCGGACGCCCGTCCCCGTGGTGCCGATGGCCCTCGTCGGGCTGTGGGGCAGCTTCTTCAGCCGCTACGGCGGCAAGGCGATGACCAAGCCCTTCCGCCGCGTCTGGTCGCGGGTCGAAATCCGCATCGGCGAACCCCGCCAACCTGAAGACGTCACAGCCGAACGGCTGGCGGAAACCGTCGCCCACCTCGGCGGCTGGGATATTCCGGTCTCGTCAGATATGAGCGAGGATGAAACCGAGGAAGACTCGACTGGCGCGGATGGATCGTCGGCCGCAGTAGATCGCTCATGAATACTTCGGGTGAGCGTTGTTGCTCCATGTTGCAGCGATCGATAACCAAGCGCGGAATCGAACCGCAGAGGCGCAGAGAGCGCTGGGCGTCGCTGAGCATCACGTATTGACCCGGGCTCCTTTCATTCTTGAGAGGTAGGGCGCCTTGCGATGGGCTGAGTGACTCTGCGCATCCTCTGCGACCTCAGCGTCTCTGCGGTTTGATTGTGCGCATCGGCTTGAATCCGCCTGAAACGGAGTCGAACGGTGTGCGGCGCGATCTTCAGTTCGCTGCGAGGTAGATGGTGGAGGAGGGTTCGTCGGGAGAGGAGGTGGTTTCGATCTCGACCGTCGCAAAGGTCTCGCGGAGGGTCGATTCGAAGTCGGGGTTGGGCCCGGGGCTCCAGACTGCGAGAACGCCGCCCGGCGCCAGCGCCCGACGGCACGCTTCGACGCCGCCGGCGCCGTAGAGACCGGCGTTGCCTGGTGCGGCGAGCCAACCCGGGCCGTTGTCCACGTCGAGGAGCATCAGGTCGAAGGCGCCGGAGGAGTCGTCGATGACCCGGGCCAGGTCGTCGATGACGATCTCCACGCGGGGGTCGTCGATCGCCTGGCCGTTGGCATCGGCGAAGTAGCGGCGGTTCCACTCGACGACCTTGGCGCCGATCTCGGCGACGACGATCCGCGCGGCCTCCGGAAGATCGAGCGCCGCCCGCAGGGTGTGGCCGGCGCCGAGCCCGCCGACGAGGATCGTGAGTTCGTCGGGGTCTGCGGCCAGGCGCTGGTGGGCGAGAGCGGCCATGGCCCGTTCGGAGTGCGAGCCGTGGCTGGCCATGAGAAAGGCGTCGTCGACGAGAATCTCGTAGCCCTCCTCGCCGGTCTCCGCCCGGTAGCGCCGCAGCACCAGGTCCCCGAGCTCCGTCGTTTCCCGATCCACCACTTCGTACTCGATCTCCATCCCGGGAGCATAGCGCGGACGGTCGCTGAGATCTGACTCTGATGGCTGTTGCCGGCCCGCGCTGTGATCCTTGCGGTTCGAAAAAAATTGCGGGCTCGTGAGAGCCCGCGTGTGGAGGGGTTATGGGTTCGTGGGACCCGTAGGTGACTACCAGAGGTTGATCGCGACCTTGGTGCCGTCGTCGGCCAGGACGCTGACCAGCGGACCGTTGTCGGCCTTGCCGAGGGCGTCGAAGACCAGCCCGGGATCGGCCGTCTTCCAATCCCAGCGCTCGAGGGCGTAGAGCACGCCGTCGAGGGGGAGGGTGCAGCGCACGGTGGCGTCGTCTGCATCGACGGCCACCGTCAGGTTGTCGCCGTGCTTGGCGATCTCGACCAGGGCGTCCGGCGCCTCGACCTTGACGAGCGCCGTGTCCGGCGCCTCGAGGAGGGCGGTCACCGCCGAGATGACGAGATCCTTGTTGGCCGTGACCTCGGGCGGGATCCGGGCGTCCTCGAGGGCGCTTTCGGGGACCAACGAGGTGGCGACGTTGGCGATGAACAACGGGAACGGCACCTTGATGTGCATGGGATCGGGGTCGGCGATCTCAACATCGACGATCACCCAATCGGTGACGGCCACGGCGGCCAGGGTGCCGAGCAGACCGGCGAGAAGAACGCCGCCGACGGTGGACATGCCTCGTTGACGCATGGGGTGCTCCTCGTATCCCGGGTCAGTCGATCCAGACCCGGACGTTGGCCTCGTTGGACTCCACGGTGACGATGTCGCCGTTGGAGAAGTCGTCGAGGCTCTCGAGCAGTCCGGCGACATCGATCTGGTCGTCCTCGCTGATGAAGAGCGCATCCATGAACTGCATGGGCAGGGTGACCTTGACCTTGGCGTTGTCGCCGTCGGCCTCGTCGACGTTGATGAGCAGGGTTCCGGCTTGCTTGCGGACGCTGACCTGCGCGTCGGGCGAGTTCACGGTCACGAACTGTCCGTCGGGCGCGTCCTTCACCGCCGCCAGGAGCTCGGGCCAGTCGATGTCCATGTCGGGATCGTCGATGTCCAGGTCGATGTGACCGCGGTGGAAGTTCTCCACGTCGACGCTCTTGAGGACGGACAGGACGAGATTCAGGGGCAGGTGCACCTCGACGTTGGTCCCGTCGGTGTTGTCGTTGACGTGAACGTTGATCCACCGGGTCTCCTCGCTGGCCAGGGCGAAGCCGGCAACGAAGACGAAGATGGCGGCGATGATGGTGATTCTGCGGTTCATGTCATACCTCCGTATCGGTCTGATAGGAAGACGACCGGGAACCGGATTGGTTAACGGCCGTTCCTGACCAAGACAACGAAGGAAGAGGAAAAAGGTTCGCGGGCGGCTCGGAAGCCGCCCGCGTAAATTTTTTCATACTGGATGCTGGATCCAGTGTCCAGAATCGCCTTTGAGAGCTTCAGCTGTCCAACGGCATGACGAGCCAGAGTGCGAGGTAGACGACGATGCCGGGGAAGGCGACGGAGGCGATCGAACCGACGACGTAGAGCAGGCGGACGCCGGTCGGGCTCCAGCCGAGCCAGTCGGCGATACCGCCGCAGACGCCGCCGATCATCCGGTTGG
The DNA here is from genome assembly GCA_036351195.1 of Thermoanaerobaculales bacterium. Classification (GTDB taxonomy): domain Bacteria; phylum Acidobacteriota; class Thermoanaerobaculia; order Thermoanaerobaculales; family Sulfomarinibacteraceae; genus JAHECW01. Next base: position 37,016 of record JAZBOQ010000126.1, read on the forward strand.
AACGGGAACGGTAGAGGGGGTTGGTTGACGTCACTGAGGTCTCCCTTCAGTCTGAACTACGCAGAATGGGGCGATCGTGTTCCCTTAGACGGCGGCGGCCGCCTCCTTTTTGGCGTCGATCTTGTTGGTGACCACGACGAAGATCAGCAGAGCGACCAACGACGTCAGACCCACAATCGAGTAGGCGTACCAGAGGTAGTGGGCGTGGGCGTAGACCTCGGGCATGGGGCCCTGGCCGGCGAGGGCGAGGGCGTGCTGATCCTGGAGCGTCTGTGACAGGGTTGTCGGCTCGGGACAGTACTTGGCGAGCAGGAAGCCCGACAGAATGAAACCGAAGAGCCAGGCGAAGAAGGTGTTCATGTGGGCGAATCCCAGGAAGACGCCTTCTTTGCCCTTGGGCGCCTGTTTGGAGGCGAACTCGAGCCACTTGGGACTGAGGAAACACTCGGCGAGGCCCTGGATGGCGATGCCGACGACCATCATCAGGGTGATGGGGTGAACCTCGAGGCCGAAGATGTTGAAGTTGCCGTGGAAATAGGCCGACGAAGCCATGGCCAATGAAGACATGGGGATCATCGCCATGGCGACCAGCATGGAGTTCTGGGGCTTCCACTTCCGGACGAGCTGGGTGATCGCGACGACGAAGATCACCACCACCAGCGGATTGACGTTGGCGTACCACTCGGGCTTGTAGGTCTCGCCGGCCATGCGCAGGACGTAGTCGGGCATGGCGGCGTAGAGCTGACCCTGGATCGCCCAGAAGCCGGCGGTGATCAAGATCAGGGCGAAGAACCGAAGGTTGGACATGGCCATCCACATCCCCTGCAGCACCTCCCTGGTGTTCCGCGGCTGCTCATCGCCTTCCTCGGTGGGCCGGAAGATCAAGAAGACGAGAATCAGCGCAACCAGCGATGCGCCCGAGGAGAAGAAGGGAACCGTGTCGACGCCCATCTGGATTCGCATCGGGGCGACGATGGTCTTGCCGGTGAAGCTGCCGATGTTGACGACCATGTAGAAGATCGAGAAGGCGCGAGCGCGGTTGTAGGAGTCGGAGGACTTGGAGACCGTGCCCGTGATCACCGGTTTGACGAAGGCTCCACCGACGACGATGACGAAGAGCCCGACGAGCACCGGGCCGAGGGTCGAAAAGACACCGAGCATGCCGTAGCCGATGGTGAGCAGGGCGAAGGCCAGCATGAGTCCGTTGCGGAATCCCATTCGGTCGGCGAGCGCTCCCGTGAAGAACGGGAAGAGGTAGATCAGGGCGCCGAAGAGGCCGGCGGTGACGCCCGCCTGAATGTCGTCGAGGCCCACCACCCTGATCAGGTAGGTGCGCAGGGCGATGAAGGTGCCGTAATACGCCGCCCGCTCACACAGCTCGGCTGCGTTGCCGGTCCAGAATGCTCGAGGGAACTTCCAGGTGCTCTTGCCTTCTTCCATTGAGACTCCCAACCCCGGTTGCGACGGGTGCGCAACTCTACCACGGGTGATCCGGTGGGATGGCGTCGTTAGAGAGTCGTCTCTTTCGCGCCGGGGAAGCTCTCGAAGGCCGGCTCGTCGCCGAGGTCGGCTCCGGCCCTCATCCTCTCGACGACCTGCCTGAAGTCGGCGGCCTGTTCGTCGTCGGCGCCCCCGGCGGCCTCGAGCTCGAGCTCGATTGCGGCGGCGGCGTCGCCGCTGATGTAGAGCAACCGGGCGAGGGTGTCGGCGATGTCGGGCGATGGTTCTGCGGCGTAGGCGGCGCGGGCCATCTCGATGGCCGCGTCCGTCTGCTCACCGGCCAGATAGAGCTGCCACGCCGCGCGGTTGAGGGCGTCGGGATCCTTCGGCGGCCCGGTTTCCTCGAACCATCGCGAGTAGAGATCGCCGGCAGTCCCGTAGTGGCCACCGCGGAAGGCGAAGGCCGCAATCCCGTAGAGCTCCGCGCCCGACGCTGCGTTCCGGTCCACCATGTCGAGCAGGTCCGCGGCGTCGTCGAAACGCGCCCGGCGCATCCGTTCCGCCTGGATCTCGGGATCGAGCTCGATCAGCCCGTCGTCCATGAGCTCGCGGAGTCGGTTGGTTCCCGGCGCGGCCGGAATCTCGACCGCGGTCTTCCAGCCCTTGCGGAAGTGCTTCGCGCTCGAGAGGTAGACGCGATAGTGCAGGTCGCGGCCGGCGAGGAACATGAGCGCTCGACAGAGCTCGTGGTCGTGGCCATCGCCGGCGTGGAAGGCGCTGATTCTGGCGATGGCTCCCTCGGGGTCGCCGCGTTCGAGCAGGCCCTCCACGGCTCGTTTGATGGCGTCGATGTTGGAGGGGTCCCCTTCGAGCTCTTCGAGACACGCGAGGAGGGTGTCGCCCTTACGGATCCGGCGCACCTCCTTGACGAACTTCTCGGGCGGCAGGTAGCCGACGATGCGCTCCACCTCTTCGCCGGAGCTGTCGAGGAAGACCACGGTGGGGTAGTTGTCGATGGTCAGCCGTTGGGCGGCCTCGGCACCCTCACCCTCGGCATCGAGCTGGATGGCGACGAACTCAGCGAGCTCCTCTCTCACCGCAACGTCGGTGAGGGTCTCGGTCTCGAACCGACGGCACCAGGAACACCACTCGGTGTTGAACTCGACGAAGACCAGCGTGTCCTGCTCGGCCGCGGCCCGGATCGCTCCGTCGAGATCACCGTCGAACCAGAGTTCATCCCCAGCAACGCCGCAGCCACACAGAGCTACCGTCAACAGGATCACAGGGAGCACCGGTCTGCGGTTCATTCAACCTCCGAGGGGCCGGGCCTTGGCGGGCGCGCCGGCGTCGTCTCGTTTCCTCTGAATGATACGCGTTTTCGTTCCAAGCGGTTACCCTTGGGGTACACTGAGCATCCAGTCGGCCGGGACGAAGGTCAAAACGCCCGGACCGTGGGAGGCAGCATGAGCGACGCCGCCGCGATCTACGAGAAGATCAAGCACCTGGTTCCCGAAGCCGAGTGGGCGGTGCACCGGCCGCTGGTGGAAGAGATCAACCGGCTCAAGAGCGAGCTCGGAGCCGTGATTCTCGCCCACAACTACCAGACCCCGGAAATCTTCCACGGAGTGGCGGACATTCGGGGGGACTCCCTCGCTCTCGCCCGCCGCGCAGCAGAGTCCGATGCCGAGCTCATCGTGGTCTGCGGCGTCCACTTCATGGCCGAGACGGCGAAGATCGTGAACCCGTCGCGGACCGTGCTGATTCCCGCCCTCGATGCAGGGTGTTCGCTGGCGGACGCGGTGACCGCGGCCGATGTGCGGGAGCTCAAACGGCAGCACCCGGGGGTACCGGTGGTGACCTATGTGAACACCACGGCCGAGGTCAAGGCGGAGACGGACATCTGCTGCACCTCGGCCAATGCCGTCCAGGTGGTCCGTTCTCTTGGAGTCGATCGGGTCATCTTCCTTCCTGACGAGTTCCTGGGAAAGTGGGTCGCGGCGAACACCGATGTCGAGATCATCCCGTGGAAAGGCCACTGCGAGGTGCATGAGAAGTTTTCCGCCGACCTGGTTTCGGACTACCGCCGCCAGTTTCCGGGCGTGACCGTGTTGGCGCATCCCGAGTGCGACATCGATGTCCTGCAGGCTTCGGACGTGGTGGGATCCACCTCGGACATGATCAGGTATCTCGCCGCTGCCCGGCCCGAGAAGGTGGTGCTCATCACCGAGTGCTCCATGAGCGACAACGTATCTGCGGATTTCCCCGAGATCGAGTTCATCCGGTCATGCACGTTGTGTCCGCACATGAAGAAGATCACCCTCGAGAACATCGTCGACTCTCTGGTCAAGCGGCAGTTCGAGATCGAGGTCGATCCGGTGGTTGCGAAGCGGGCGCTGCGGGCCGTCGAGCGGATGATGGAGGTCGGTCGGGGCGGAAACCGGTGAGCGTGGCGCCGGACTTCACGCCCGGGCAGGTGAGACCCGCCGACGTGATCGTCATCGGCAGCGGCGTCGCCGGTCTGATGGTGGCGCACTCCGCGGCCGGCCGACGGGTCGTTCTGCTGAGCAAGTCCGCCCACGCCGCGGGCGGGTCGAGCCCGCTGGCTCAGGGCGGGGTAGCGGCGTCGGTGGGCCCGGGGGACTCGCCGTTGGGACACGCCAGGGACACCATGGAGGCCGGGGGCGGCCTCTGCCGGGAGGAGGTGGCCAGGGCGGTCACCCGGGAGGGCCCGGACGTCATTCATCGGCTCGAAGCGCTCGGTGCGGTCTTCGACCGCAGCGCTTCCGGCGAGCTCGAGCTCGGGCGTGAGGGCGCCCACGACCTGGCCCGGGTGGTTCACGCCGAGGGCGACGCCACCGGCGCCGAGCTGGTTCGGGCGCTGGCGGCGGCAGTGGCGGAGATGGATCGTGTCGAGGTTGTCGACAGGGTTCTCGCCACCGACCTGGTCTGCCGCAGGGGCCGCGTAGTCGGCGTGGTGTGTGTCGACGTCGACGGCCGTCCGATGCTGATGGCCGCCAATGCGGTGGTGCTCGCCACCGGTGGGATCGGACACCTTTTCGCCGCGACCACCAATCCGCCGGAATCAACCGGCGACGGCCTGGCCATGGCGGGGCGGGCCGGAGCCACCCTGGCGGGTCTCGAGTTCGTCCAGTTCCACCCCACCGCCCTCGATGTTCAGGCCGGCACCAAACCGCTGCTCACGGAAGCGCTCAGAGGTGAAGGCGCCGCCCTGGTGGACGACCGGGGCCGGCGCATCATGGAAGGGGTGCACGACGGACTCGAGCTGGCGCCCAGGGACATCGTGGCGCGGACCATCTGGAACGAACTCCAGGCCGGAGGCCGCGTCTACCTCGACGCCACCCACCTGTCGGATCGGTTCGGCGACCGCTTCCCGTCGGTGCTGAGGCTGTGCCTCGGCCACGGCCTCGACCCGCGAACCGACCCGATGCCGGTGGTCCCGGCGGCCCACTACCACATGGGCGGCGTCGTCGCCGGTCTCGATGGAAGCACCTCGCTGCCCCGGCTGTGGGCGGCCGGGGAGGTGAGCTGGACCGGGCTCCACGGAGCCAACCGTCTGGCCAGCAACTCGCTGCTGGAGGCCATGGTCACCGGCCGCCGCATCGGTCGCTCGCTGGCGTCTGTACCGTGGGACGGCGAGCCCGCCGATCGGGTGGCCGAGGCGGCGAATCGACGGAATCTGGCACCGGCGTCTCAGCCCTGGGCCGGAAAGCTGAATCCGGTTGCCGCCGAGCTCCGCAAGATCATGTGGCGGGATGTGGGTCTCGTGCGCTCGGCCACGGGGCTGCGGCGGGCTCAACTCGACCTCGACCGTTTGGCGTCGGCCCAGGGGCCCGGTTCCGGAGAGGTTGCCAACATGATCACCGTGGCCCGCCTCGTCGCCACCGCCGCCGGGTTGCGCACCGAAAGCCGCGGCGCTCACTTCCGACGCGATTTCCCGCGACAATGCCGGCATTGGAAACAGGATCTCTTCTTCGAAGGGCTCCGGCCGCTTCGGCGGCGGACCAGTCTCGCAGACGACACAAACCGACACCAGAGCCCGCCGGAGGCGGAGTTCGACTCATGGGAGGAGTGAGATGTTCAGGAAGGTACTGCCCGAGCTGCACCAACTTCTTTTCGAGGATCTGCTGCGCCACGCCCTTCTCGAGGATCTCGGCCGCGCCGGCGACGTGACCTCGGATGCGGTCGTCGAGCACGACCGGCAGGCCCGCGCCAGGATCATCGCGCGGGAGGCGTGCCGGGTTTCCGGCGGGCCGGTGGCGGCCATGGCCTTTCATCTGCTCGATCCCAACGCGGTGGTAATGCACCACACGGCGGACTGTGATGATGCTCAGGCGGGCGACGCGTTGATCGAGGTGCACGGCAGGGCGAGGTCGCTGCTCAGCGCCGAGAGAACCGCCATCAACCTGCTCGCCCGGATGAGCGGGATCGCCACCCTGACCCGGACCTTCGTCGAGGAGGTCGCCCAGTGGCCGGCGCGGGTCATCTGCACCCGCAAGACGACGCCCGGCCTGCGGGCGTTGGAGAAGTACGCCGTCCGCTGCGGCGGCGGTTCCAACCACCGGTTCGGGCTCGACGACTCGGTGATCATCAAGGACAACCACATCGCCCTGGCCGGGGGTGTCCGCCCCGCGGTGGAGCGGGTGCGGCTCGCCATCGGACACACCGTCAAGGTGGAGCTCGAGGTGGACACCTTGGAGCAGCTCGAAGAAGGGCTCGAGGTCGGTGTCGACGTGGTGATGCTCGACAACATGTCGGTGGAGGAGCTGCGCCAGGCCATGGAGCTGGCCAACGGCAAGGCCGTGATCGAGGCTTCCGGCGGGATCACTTTGGAGAACGCGGCCGCCGTCGCCTCCACCGGGGTCGATCTCATGGCCGTCGGCGCCCTCACCCACAGCGCCAAGTCCGTTGACCTGTCCATGGAGGTGATGATCTAACCCCGGGCACGGGCCCGGGGAGCCTCATGCCGTTCCGCGGCATGATTCTGGAACGTCGTTGTGGTACATACCCGGGCCGCAAGGAGGGCTCGACATGGAACGCCAACGCGCCGGACTCGACGACGAGACGCTCGGTTTCGTCCTGCAGACTCTGAAGACGGTCAGCGAGCGCCGGCTCGACAAGGAGGCCCGCCTCCGCCTCGACGCAACCGACGAGTTTCCGGTGGACCTGGTCAATGAGATGCTCGGACCGGAGCTCGGCCTGCACCTGCTCTTCCTGCCCGAGGATGTGGGGGGCCTGGGCGGCGGCGGTCGCGACCTCTTCCGGGTCTCGGAAGAGATGGCCCGGACCGATCTCGGAGTCGCAACGGCTTTCCTCGCCATCGCCCTCGGCGTCGACCCCATCGTGGTCGGCGGGACGTCGGAGCAGAAGGAGCTCTGGCTCGGGCGCATCGCCGAGGAGGGGCTCATTGTCGCCTACGGCGTCACCGAGCCCGAGGCCGGCTCCAACGTGGCGAGCCTGAAAACGGAAGCCGTGCCGGTGGCCGATGCCGATGGACGGGTCACGGCCTACCGCATCACGGGAGCCAAGCAGTTCATCACCAACGGCGGTGTGGCGCAGATCTACACCGTGTTGGCGCGGACGCCCAAGGGCCCGTCGTTCTTCGTGGTGGAGCGTGGGGCCGAAGGTTTTTCGGTGGGTGAGCCCGAGCACAAGCACGGCATCCGGGCCTCCAACACCACCAGCCTGACGCTGGAAGATGTCGAGGTCCCGGCCGAAAACCTCCTCGGGCTCGAGGAGGGCAAGGGGCTGGAGCAGGCCAACCAGGTCTTCGGCTTCACCCGTCTGATGGTGGCGGCCTTCGGGTTGGGCGCCGGCGAGGAGGCTCTGGAGCGGGCCGTGACCTACGCTCGGGAGCGCGTGCAGTTCGGCGAAACGCTGGCGGCGAAACAGGGCTTCAGCCACAAGCTCGTGGTGCCGCACGTGGTGCGCCTCGAGGCTGCCAGGGCCTACTGCGAGTGGGTGGCGGGGCGGCTCGACGATGGCGAACAGGGTCTCCAGGTGGAGGGGGCGGTGGCCAAGCTCTTCGCCTCGGAGGCGGGAAACGCCGCCGCAGATGCGGCGATGCAGGCGCACGGCGGCTACGGCTACACCCACGAGTACGAGGTGGAGAAGATCCGCCGCGACGTCCGCATCACCACCATCTACGAAGGAACCTCGGAAATACTCCAGAGCATCATCGGCACCCACCGTTGGCGGACGACGGTCAAGACCAAGGGTGGTTTCTACCATGAGATGGCCTCCTCGCTGCGCGAGCTCGGTACCGGTGAAGCCGCCGCGGCGGCCGCCGACGCCATGGCGGAGACCATGCTCGCCGCCCACCGGAAACGGCTGCTGCGAGAGCAATGGTGTCTCTTCGAGTTGGCCAGAATGTCGGCCGAGGTGGAAACCGCGGTGGCATTGGCGCACAAGGCGGCGACCGAAATCGACGACCGCCATGGTTTCCTGATGGCCTGCGCCCGGCTCCACGGTGCTGCGGCGGCGCGTGAGGTGGCTGCCGGCGGTCTGAGGCTGCTCCGCGCCAGCGGCAGGTACGAAGAGTCGGAGATCGAGGCGTGGGCAACCGCGGTCTGCTTCGACGATCTTCTCAGGACTTCCGACGGCGAGTTGGAGCTGATGAACCAGGTTGCCGCCGCTGTCGCGTCCGCAACCTGATTCAACTCTCAGTTCTTAGTTCTCAGTTTTCAGTTACATCGCAGGTGGTGGAGGATTCGAGGCTCTTGAGGGATTGAGGACCTCATCTCGGCCATGAGTCATGAGTTCCATCGCATGGAATCCTGAACGCTTGCGATTGAACTCAAAACTCAGAACTACCGCAATCGCCTCAACACCTGCGATGGAACTCAAAACTCAAAACTCATAACTCCGACCACGGGATCGGCGTCAACCCGCCAGGTTGACGCCGATCCCGTGGTCGTAGACGAGCTGCCCGCCGTGATAGGCGGTGAGCACGAGCAGGAAGGCGGCTCCGAACGACAGGATCAGGGCCAAGAGTCGGAAGATCCCGATGTTGACCTCCAGGTCATGCCGGCCGAGCCAGGTCACGAAGAGCTTGAGGAGCAACGCGCCGCCCGCGACGCCGAGGGTGATCAGGGCGAGGTCTTCGTGCTCGGCGAGAATGCCCTGGGCGGCGCCGGTGACGGGGGCCGCCTTCTCGGCGGCGCGGTTGCCGGTGAGGAAGGCGGCGCCGAGTCCGGCGCTCCCGAGGATCAGCAGGGCCGATCCGGCGCGGTCGATCCAGACGAATCGGCGAAAGATCAGACAGGCGGCATCGAAGAGCGTCGACACCAGTAACAGAGCGATGGGGAAGTGGACCACCGCGGGGTGCAGGGCGATCGGCGTCATGGTGTCGAAAGTGATGGTCATGTGGCTCTCTCGTCCGGGGTCGCCGGGCGCCCGCGGGATCGACAGTGTACCTCACGACGACGGCGGCCCGGTGGGGCCGCCGTCACACGTCCAAGGTTGGCCGCAGCCGCGGTTGCTCAGCGGTCGCTGTTGACCACCGGCTCCGCGGGGCTGGTCACCACGTCTCTCGAGGCCGAGAAGCTCTCGAACTGAAGCCACTCGATGTCCTCCCAGAAGTCGTGGGGAGTCTTCTCGGGTGCGCCGGGATCGACGATCTTGACGTCGTGCCGGTCGAGCAGGGTCCCGGTGGCGACGTGGTACCCGACCATGGCCTTGCGATACGCGAGGTGGGCCTGGATCAGGGTGAGCTGGGCGTTGGCCAGGTCCTCTTGGATCTGGGACAGCTGGTAGTTGGTGGACAGCCCGTTGTCGAACTTGGTCTGTTCGGCCTCGACGTTGCGCTCGGCGAGAACCACCGAAGCTTCGGCGGCGTCCACGTTGGCGGCGCCGTCGTAAAGTGCGCGCACGGCGAAGCGGACCTGGCGGGTGATCTCCTGCTTCAAAGCGGCAAGCTCGACGGCACCGCGGCGAGCCTCGTACCGCCGTTGGGCAAGCGTGGCCTTGGCGTCGTTGTTGCCGATGGGCACCGAAAGGTTGAGTCCGACCGTCCAGTGCGGGAAGTCCCAGTCGCCCAGCTGGTCGTAGGCACCCCTGAAGCCGTCGCCGTCGATTTTCGTCTCCTCGCCGGTGTCGGGGTCCTCGATGATGGCGTCGCCGTCGACGCCGCCCCAGCCGTAGCTCGCTTCGAGGTCGAGGCTGGGAAGGGTCCGGTGGTGGGCCATCTTTTCGTTGACGTCGAGCTGCTCGAGCTCGAGCAGCTTCTCGCGGATCTCGGGTCGCATCCGGTGGGCGGTCTCGATGGCCTCTCTCAGGTCGGGGGTGATCGGCTCGTAATCGTAGTTCTCGGTGGTGGTGATGGTCGTCATCCACTCCCTGGGATCGTCGAAGCCGAGCACGGCCTTGAGGGTGTCCTCGGCGTTGGACGCGGCGTTGCGTCGGGTGATCTGGTCCTGACGCCGGGTGGCGACAGTGGCCTCGGACTGGACGGTGTCGATGGGCGCCGAGGTGCCGACCTTGACCCGCTCTTCGGTTTCGGAGAGCAACTGCTCCGCCAGAGTGAGGCTCTGGTTGGCGACATCGATGGCGCGGCGAGCGGCCACCAGGTCCCAGTAGGCGTTTTCCACGTCACTGAGCGTGCTCACCACGGTCGCCTCGAAACCGGTTGCGGTGCGGTCGCGGCTGATCTCGGCGATGACGATTCCGGCTCTGTTGATGAGGGTGCCGAAACCGTCCAGAAGGGGTTGGCGCAGGCTCAGCGAGAGGTCGGCGTTGTAGTTCGGGTTGAGGAAGTAGAAGGTGGAGTTGGAGGCGTTGCGCAGCCCGCCGGTGGTCAGCTCGAGGTAGGTCCCGGTGGGAAGCAGCTGGTTGATACCGATGCCCATCTGGGTGCGTCGGCTCTCGGTGACCTCAGCGCCGTCGAGAAGTGTGGAGGACGGGCTGCGGGTGAAGCTGCCGTTGACCGAGGCGATGAAGTTGGGATCGAAGATCCCGGTGTTGGCGAAGATGTTCTCGTCGGCGGCGGCGATGGAGAAACGCCCCACCTGAAGGTTGAGATTGCGGTGCAGCGCGAGCTGGTAGGCTGCCTCGAGGTTGAGGTTCATTTCTTGCCCCGTGCTCGGCAGCCCGGGAATGTTCACCGGAAGGGCGGGCACCTCGAACTCGGCGGCATGGGCCGCGACGGTCAAGAGGCTCACTGCGGTGATGGTGAGAATCATCGCTCGGGTCTTCATCGGCTGGCTCCTTTTCGGGTTTTCCCCGTTCGCCCTACTTTACGATGCCCCTCGAGAAAAGTTCGTTGAACTCGCAAAGGCGGCATCGGCGTCGGACGCTGATCATTATCCAATCAACGGAGGTCGTGCGAAAGAGTTACTCCCTCAAGAATTGCAAAGGAGCACTCACAGCGTGCTCAGAGGATCGACGTCGATGGTGCGGCGGACGTTCTTTCCGACGCCGGGAGTTTCGGCGAGTTCGAGCATCGCACGCAGGGTCTCGCGGTTGCGGGCGCTGATGAGAACTTGCCAGCGCCATCGTTCGCGGATGCGTTCGATGGGTGATGGCGCCGGCCCGCGAATCCGCACCGAATCCGGAGGGTGGCCGATGGCGTTGACCGCAGCATCGGCCGCCCGCCGTGCTGCCGTCGCGCTTTTTGATTCGAAGCGGATCAGGGCGAGTCGGGCTGCCGGAGGATAGGCGAAGGCCTGCCGGAAGACGAGCTCTTCGTCGAGAAAGCTCGACACGTCGTGGCGGCACGCAAAGAGGACCGCGGGGTGGTCGGGGTAGTAGGTCTGAATGATGACGCGGCCCGGTAGGTCGCCTCTGCCGGCCCGGCCCGCCACCTGGGTGAGAAGTTGGAAGGTGCGCTCGCCGGAGCGGAAGTCCGGTAGATTGAGGAGAGCATCCGCCGAGATGACTCCGGTCAGGGTGACGCCGGGGAAGTGGTGGCCCTTGGCCACCATCTGGGTGCCCACCAGGACCTGCGCGCGGCCGGAGGCGAATCGGCCGAGGGCGGTTTCCAGGCCGTCGCGGCGGCGGACCGTGTCGCGGTCGAGAATCACCGAGTCGATGCCGGGGTGGAGTTGCCGGAGGTGGTGGGCCACCTTCTCGGTCCCGGCCCCGACCGGATCCAGCAGTTCGCCGCCACAGGACGGACAGGTGGCGGGGATGGCCCGATGGTGGCCGCAGTAGTGGCACCTCAAATCGCCGCTGCGGCGGTGGACGACCATGGCCACCGAACACGACGGGCAGTCAATGCGGTGGCCGCAGTCCCGGCACATGAGCACCGGGGCCCAACCTCGCCGCTGCATGAGCAGGATCGCCTGCTCGCCGCGCTCGATGGTTTCGGCCAGAGCGGTCTTGAGAGGCTGCGAGAAGAGGGTGCGGCCCTGCTCGCCCGCCTCGGGCGGTTCCTGCCGCAAATCGACGAGCTCCACCTCGGGCAGCCGGTTCCCAGCAACCCGATGACGGAGCTCGAGCTTGGCGGCGAGCTTCCTCCGCACGAGGGCCTCGGCTTCGGCGGACGGGGTTGCCGAGCACAGGAGGACGGGCACTCCGGTGTCCCGGCCGAGGACCAGAGCCAGGTCGCGGGCGTGGTAGCGCGGCGCCTCCTGCTGCTTGTAGGCGCTGTCGTGCTCCTCGTCGACGACGATGAGACCGAGTTCGTCCAGGGGCGCGAAGAGTGCCGACCGCGGTCCGACCACGATGCGGGCCTCGCCGGCTCGAAGCCGCCGCCACTCCCGCCACCGGTCGCCGTCGGACTGGGCCGAGTGGAGCACCGCCGTCAGGCGGCCGAACCGCTGCGTCACCGCCCCCGCCGCGGCCGGCGTGAGACCGATTTCCGGGACCAGGACGATGCCGCCCTTGCCGGCGGCGAGCACCGTTTCGAGGCACCGCAGGTAGACCTCGGTCTTGCCCGACCCCGTGACGCCGTGCAGCAGGAAGGGCGCGTACCCCCCCGCGTTGACCGCAGCGTCGACGGCCTTCACCGCCGTCCGCTGCTCGTCGGTCAGGCGGTGGCGCTCCGGGGAGGCGGAGAGCGTCCACAGCGCCCGGCCGGATTTGCGTTGGGTGAACTTCAGGATCACGCCCTTGGAGCTCATGGCGCGCAGGGTGGAGGGGGAGCACCCGGTGGCGGTGGTGATGTCGCTGGCAAGAGCCGGGCGCGCTTCGGCGTTCAACCACTGGACGACCTGGCGCTGGCGAGGCGCCCGGCGGCACGCCTCGAGGAGCTCGTCAATTGGAAGGTCGGCGAGACGGTAGGCGGTGACGTCGACGTGGGGAGCGCGGTCGCGGCGCCGTCGTCGGATCCGGAGCCAACCCCTGTCCGCCGCCCCTTCCAACGCCGAGCGGCCGGAGACTCCCGCGCGGGAGAGCAGGGTCGGCACCTTGAGCTTTCGGCTCTCGCGGAGGACGTTGAGGAGGGCGGACACATCGGCATCGGCTGCGTCGAGGTCGAGTCCCGCGCCCGCGGGCGTCAGCTCGGCCTCCTCGGCGTCGGCGCGGAAGAGGCGGGCCGGGATCATGGCGGCGAGGGTGGTCCCCAGCGGGCAACGGTAATGGGTGGCGACGAACGCCGCGGTTTCCATCAATCGCTGGGGGAGGAGGGGCGCGTCGTCCAGCACCTCCTCGATCGGCCGCAGCGAATCCGTGTCCAGATCCGTCGTATTCGTGATCCCGACGACGACACCGGTGGCGAAACGATTCCGCAGAGGCACCCGAACCCGGACCCCGGGGACGGTGAAGGGCATCAGCTCTTCCGGGACCTGATAGGTCAGAGGCTCGGGAGCGCTTTTCGGCACGGCGACATCGGCGAACACGACTGTAATTATGAATGATGAATGATGAATGGTGGATTATTTCCATGGCGGGTTCCGATGTGGCCGGGTTGTGGCCCGTATCCGATGAGGTCTGCCAGGTGGGCCTTGGCCCACCAGATCGCCCTGCGGGTCAGGGAGCCACGTCATCGGGCACGGGTACGGGTACGGGTACGGGTACGGGGTGCTGCGATACACTTTCGGCAGATGGGTCATGCAAAGGGAACCACGCGCGTTCACGGAGACCTGGAAGGCGACCCGGTCTCGGTTCGCGATGAGGTCTTCGCCGTCGTGAGGTCGATTCCTCGTGGCTCGGTGATGACCTACGGTCAGATCTCAGCCTGCCTCGGCTCGCGGATTTCGCCGTTGGCGGTGGGGTGGATGCTCCACCGCTGTCCGGACGGTGTTCCCTGGCACCGGGTGGTCAATGCCTCGGGTGGCTGCTCCACCGAACGACTTCCGGATCTTCCGGGGGGACTGCAGCGGTCCATGCTCGAAAACGAGGGCGTGAGCTTCTCCCTCGCCGGCAACCTCGATCTCGATCGGTACCGGTGGCGGCCGCCACCGGCCGAGGTCCCGGACGCGGCCTGGGATCGGTGAGCGATCACCCTCCGGCGAGGCCACCGTGCAGTCAATTCTCCGAGCCTTGCCACGAGGTTAAACCCTTAGCTTTGGATCATCCCGCAAATGCCGGGATGATCCCAAGTTCTGATTTCTCAGTTTTTCGTTCTTAGTTATCATCGCAAGGAACGGTGCGGCGATGAATGCGGGGCCGGTTCAACCAGGAGCGCCAGCGGCACAAACAGATTCAGCCGGTGACAGCCGGCGCCGTGACGCCTGCGATGACTGCGATGAAACTCATAACTCAAAACTCATAACTCAAAACTCAGGTTCATCCCGCCATTTGCGTGATGAACCTTAACCCTTAACCCTTCACCCTCAACTCTTGCCCTCAAACCTCCAACCCATCGCTCGCATGAAGCCTCAACGGGCGCTGCTTCTCGATCACTCCACACTCGCGGCACAGCCGCCAGAACTCCTCCATGGCGGCACGCTCTTCCGACCCGAGGCCGTACTGGAGATTGCGGCTGAGGTAGCGCGCGGCCAGGTCTTCCGGCCATCCTCCCGGGGCGGCATGCCGGACCGCGATCTCGGCGATCCGTCGTCCGTTGTCGCGGCGGACCCGGTCGAGGAGTGCCGGCGCGTCGCCGAGGTCGCTGCCGCCGCAGGTCATCCAGGTGGCGAAGACGAACGGGCGGCCGGTGAGCTCCTTCCAGGCGGCGCCGAGATCCAGTCGGTGGGGGAAGCCGTCGGAGTCCGGAGGGTGGGTAATGACCTTGTCACCGATGAGCAGCAGAGCGTCCGGATCGGATCGACCCGGTCCGCGATCCAGGGGGCGGAGCGTCGGCCGGATTCCGTAACGTCGGGAAAGGACGACTGACAGCAGGGCCACCGAGGTGTGGCTGTCGCCATCGACGGCGATCTCGCCGATGTCGTCGATGGGTGTGCGGCTGAAGAGCTTGACGGTGAGGGCGGGTCCGTTGCAGCCGATGGCGCCGGCCGGAACGATCTCCAGTGGGCACGTCGAGCGCTGATAATCGATGGTCGGGCACAGCGCGATCGCGGCGTCGCCCGCTTCGAGGGTCTCGAGCAGCCGGCTGGGGACGCGGCGGATGAGCTCGATCCCGGCGCGGTGCTCGAGCCCGTCGATGAGCGGACGGGCGTTGAGGTAGCTGACGGTGGCGATCCTGGTCATGGTGGCGAGTCTCCCGCGGCGTGGGCTCGGCGGGCGGCCGAGGCGAGTCGGCGGAGTGTACCACCGCGGATTGCAGACGTTGTGGTGTCGGAATTCCGAACAGCTGTACGGGTTTCCGGTCACGCCGGTGGGGCCGCTGATGTAAATCCGGCTGGGCCGGCGGCGGACACGATTTTCGACATCCTGGTTAAGTGATGTTTTTTGAGTCAGTTCGTCGGGATGGATTGTAAAAGTTGCTGCCCCGGGGCGCCGCTGGCTCGAAAGGTGCACCCACCAGAGGATAGTATTGAGTGGTGAAAGGAGGCCGTGGGATCACGAAAAGGGCGTCGGCCGGCGATGAAGGCCGTCGAAAACGGCGGAAACGGAGTCGGGTTTCCTGCTCAGCAGTTGACATTCCTGCGAGGAAATTCGATGATGCATCGATGGTTTCGAGCCCGCAAAGGGCCTCGCGGCCGTTTCGGTCGCCCGGAGGGGGCGGTCATTTTTTCAGGAGGTGAGCATGGTTCGTAGAACAATCGCTGCAATGTGTCTCGTGGTGCTGATCGCCGGCGTGGCATCGGCCGCAACCACCAGCCGACTCAAAGGTGAAGTCGCCGACAACGATGGCGTGCCCATGCCGGGTGTGACCATCCAGATCTCCTCCGACAAGCTGATCGGTGGTCCTCAGATCGCCATCGCCGACGGCAACGGAGCATTTGTATTCAATCTGCTTCCGGTGGGCACCTACACCGTCCAGGCGACCCTGGCCGGGTTCCAGCCGGTGACCGGCGAGGTTCAGGTCAGCCTGGGCCGGACGGCGGAGATCCTCTTCCAGATGATTCCGGAGACCTTCGGTGAAACAATCGAAGTGTCGGCCCAGGTGCCGGTGGTGGACACCACCCAGGTCAACACGTCGGTCACCTTCGACGAGGACTATCTCCAGAAGGCGGCGGTGGGCTCGGCCAACCGCGACTACCTCAGTATGATCGGCCAGGCCGCGGGCGTCGCCGGCACCGGCAATGCCAGCGTCTTCGGCGGGTCCGACGGCGACAACTCCTACCTCATCGACGGTCTCAACACCACCGACCCGGTGACGGGGACCTTCGGCACCAACTTCAACTACGACGCCGTGCAGGAGATGAACTTCCAGACCGGCGGCTTCGAGGCCGAGTTCGGCCAGGCCACCGGCGGCATCGTCAACCTGGTGACCAAGTCCGGTGGTAACGAGTTCTCGGGCTCTTTCGACGCGCGCTACCGCAACCAGAACATGACCGAGAACGGCGACTACTACGACCGGGACGAGCAGGAAACCCTCTACCAGAGCCTGTCCGCTACCCTGGGTGGCCCGATCCTGCGCGACCGCCTCTGGTTCTTCGCCTCGCTGCAGAAGGAAGACAGCGACCGCCAGAACGCCGGCGCCCTCTTCCCCCGCGAGTGGGAAGGGCTGAACTACATCGGCAAGCTGACCTGGCAGATCGCCGACAGCCACCGCGCCGTGCTGAAGTACACGGGCGCTCCGGCGGACATTTACGGCACCAACTCCAGTCAGTTCGTCGATCCCACGGCCCGCAACGTCCAGTTCCAGGGCTCGGACATCTGGCAGGCCGAGTTGAACTCGGTGCTCTCCGAGTCGGTGCTCCTCAACGCCGCCGTCGGCCTCTTCGCCAACGACATCGACGTCGAGGCGGCCAACGGCGACACCGTCCGCAGCGGCCACCGGATCGAGCAGAGCGGCCAGGACCCGTACGACTACAACAACTTCCTCTACTCGTCCCTGAACCGCCGCTACCGTGACGAGATCCGCCTCAACACCACCATGTTCGTCGACGAGTTCGCCGGCGCGCACGAGTTCAAGGTCGGCGCCGAGTACTCGGACATGGAGTTCAACTACAACTTCTTCTACAACGGCGGCGGTTTCATTCACGACAACTACGACCTGAGCGAGGACTACGACTACCAGGACATCAACGGCGACGGCTACTTCAACTACTACGTCCTTGTCGAAGAGCCCTTCGAGACCGCCAAGGACTGGGAGAACTCCTACGGCGACATCACCACCTTCTACGTGCAGGACGCCTGGCGGCCCCACCCCAACCTCACCCTGAAGCCCGGTATCCGCTTCGACAACGTGACGCTGGACAACCACATCGGCGAGCAGATCGCTGACATGGACCGCTGGCAGCCGCGCTTCGGTATCGCCTGGGACATCGCCGGCAACTCCAAGTACGTGCTCCGCGGCTCCGCCGGCCGTTTCATGGATCCGACGGCGCTGTCGGTGGCGAGCTTCGCGTCGGGCCTCGTCCAGACCTACCGCGAGTACAACATCCTCGAGTTCTACTGCAACTCGACCCGTGGACGCCTCTGCTCCCCGGACTCTCCTTTCCCGCCGTCGTACGGCGACCCCTTCCCGTGGGTCAACGACGAGGGATTCCAGTACTACCTCTTCGACAACCGGGGTCAGGCCGACATCTACGAGCCGGCCCAGACTCTCGACCAAGCTGGATTGGGTACGCTGGAAACGCCCTACGCCGACGAGTACATTCTCGCCTTCGAGACCCAGATTGCCCGCGACACCTCCATCGAGCTCACCTACGTCAACAAGAAGACCAAGAACATCATCGAGGACACCTGCGCCAACAACACCTGGGCCTGGGGCGACGGCGAGTACCCGGACCTGGACGACACCTCGACCTGGACCACCGCCGGTGAGTGCGGCTTCTACATGATCACCAACATGCCCACCTTCTACCGCGACTACGAGGGTCTGATCCTCTCGGCGGAGACCCGCCGCGAGCGGCTCCACCTGCTCTTCAGCTACACCTACTCCGAGTCCGAAGGCAACACGCCCAACGGTGCGTCCGACTCCTACGCGACGGCGCTGGCCGATTTCTACCCGGTGCACTTCTACAACACCGACGGCTACATGCCCGACCACCGCGAGCACCGCGTGAAGCTCAACGGCTACTACCTGCTGCCGCACAACTGGACCATCGGCTTCGACGGCTTCTTCTCGTCGGCCGGCCACCAGACCGTGTTCTCGACCTGCGAGAATCTCCAGGCGGCCGACCCCAACGATCCGCTCTTCGCGGAGCTGGGGATCACCCAGGCCGAGGTGCTGCCCTACTGCAGCACCGGCGACGGCGCCTTCCTGGGCACCACCGACATCTTCCTCTCGCCGCGTGGTGACTACGAGACCAAGTCCACCTGGCAGCTCGACGTTCAGGGCTCCAAGACGTGGAACCTGAACAAGTTCGACATCACCGCCGTGCTGACGGTCTACAACCTCTTCGATCGCGAGCTCGACCTCGCGTTCAACACCGAGGCCTTCATCGGCACCGATGTCGGCGAGCCGCTCTCCTATCGCCTGCCGCGGCGCTACGAGATCGGTCTCCGGATCGAGTTCTGATCGGATCGGGTTCTACAACCTCAACGGCCCGCGCCTTCCGGCGCGGGCCGTTTTCTTTGAAGTGAGAAAGAAAGAAAGTGAGAAGGTGAGAAAGTCAGAGGGTGTTTCCCGATAGACCTTCTAACCTTCTAACCCTCTAGCCTTCTAACTTCCTAACTCTCTAACTCTTCTCTCCAACGTCATGCGGCATGGAGCCACGCTTTGCCCTGAGGTACGCGAACGGGGTCGCGTGGAGGAAGTTGGAAACCCGCGAGGTGTAGATGTCCGCCGAACGCTCCACCTGGCGGGCGAGGTGGCTGAAGTCGTATCCCGAGCGCATGGGAGTGCCCCAACGGGGGTTGTAGGCCCGGGCGCTCTGCCGCGCCAGCGGTGCGATCCTCTCGTCCAGAGCCACCATCTGCTCCCACGCCGCGTCGAGCTCTGCAGTGACCTCGGCGGGCGGGTGCTGGGGTTGTGGCCCGTACCCTTCTTTCGCCCGCTGCAGCTCCAGGCGCGCCGTACGGTGGCGTTCTTCCAGCGCCTCCTTGTCCGCCATCAACGCGGACAGCTCGCGCTCCACCGGCGCTATGGCCTCGATGGCCTCGATCTCCTCTTCGAGCTCTCTCAGGATCAGGGCGGTTCGCCAGCGAAGACTGGCTTTGGACATGCGGACGTCGGCGAAGACGTGATCCCCGACGTAGAGAATCTGCGACCCGGAGAGGCCGAGGTAGCCCTCGACGCGGGCGGCGTCGCCCCCGAGGTAGATCCCCGGGCCGGGAATGGCGCCGGGGACCGGCGTCAGCAGCCCCTGCTCCTCGTCAGCCACCGAGAAGAGCGGAAGCCGGTCGGTGAAGAACGACGGCTTGCGGGCGCTGACGATCACCAGCTCGAAAAGGTCGCGCCAGGTGAGGCCTTCCGGCTCGAGGTAGGGATCGAAGGCGAACGCCATGATCTCTCGGGCGTACTCCCACTCGGCGTTGGAGATCAGCATCAGCCGCTTGCCGGACCGCTGCTGGTCGAGCAGGGCCAGCGGCGCCAACGGGTCGAGGTCGATGAACCGGGCCGGATCGGCGGTGATCTCGGCCTTCAGGGTGCCTTCCAGGTGAGCCTCGTCCATGCGGCTGCGGACCTTCCGGAAGAGATCTTCATAGCCGACAACTCCGGTCAACCGGCCCTCGTCGAAGAGGTCGACGAGCTGTGAGTACAGGCAGGTTTCGGACAGAGAGAAGAGGGTGTTGACGAAGATGAAGCGGGGGTCCGAGAGCTGCACCGGGGTGTGGCGGTAGATGTTGCGCTGCTCGGCGAAGTCCAGCATCCGGGTGCCGTGGGCGGCGCGCAGGACATAACCGAAACGGTTGGCCTTGACGATGTTGCCGAGCCCGGCGTCGACAATGAGGCCGCGGATCACCGAGCCGGCGTCGAAGGAGAGGTCTTCCACCGGCCATCCATCCGACGCCAGGAGGTCCCGCAGACGGGCGTAGGCGCGTTCTTCCCACGTCCGCACGCGGTAGTGGACGAGGGTGTAGTCCATGTCGTATCCGATGGCGCCGATGGAGCGCAGGTTCAGCGTGCGATTGGCGAAGATCCGGCGGGCAAAGGGGGTTTCGTTCGGCATGGTCGACTCCGATCGCGTGTTTCGGCTTCCGAGAGCTTAACCCATGCCGGGCTCAGGGGAATCGAAGGTCGCACTGCGATGTGGACCGCCGAGCCCCAGCTCGGCATTGAGTCGTGGTGGGGATCCGGTGCGTGGTCGATGTGAAGCGTCTACGGGTGGAGCAGCCTCCACGTCATCGCACGGACCTCGTCGAAGAGGTCGAGGGCCTTCTCAGCGACTACCCACCGCGTGTGAAACACCAGGAGGCAACCGTGCGTGGCCACATCCACGCGAGTTCGTCGCGGTTTGCCACTGCCATCCGGCTTCACTCGCTCCGCGAGCTACGCCGTGACGAGCTGCCACCTGGTCGCGGCGTAGCCGAAGGCGAAGCCGGATGACTCTGCCTCTCCCACTGATACTGCCGCTGTCGCTGTATTCGGGATCGGGAACGGGATCGTTTCGAGCCCGGACCCGGACGCTGTCTCTGCCACTGCGCGCCGTCGTCTGCCAGGTAGGGTGGGCCTTGGCCCACCGAGGGTTCCAGAGCCGCGGTTCGACACCAGGAGGCGATCCGGTGGGCCAAGGCCCACCCTACGGCGCTGCAGTTCCCAGCGCGCTCCGCTTCCGCATTCTGGGCTGCCAGGTTGGGTGGAGCTCGCCCCACCGAGGGTGCCTGTCGGCGTGGTCGCGTCACCGGATCTTGCCCCCAGCCCCGGCCTCCTGACCCGCATCCGCCTTATCGGCGGAAGCGGGTCAGCGTCGTCCGCTCGGCACGGTCATTTGAGGAACGAGGATGCGGTGACCGTGCCGAGCGAACGCCGTCGGCCTGCCTCGGTACCGGAACAACGGCTTTCAACGGCTGGGCACGGGATCGCCACGTTCACACTTTTCGAAGCGCGAAGAGAGCTTGAACAGCCTGGAGGTGAAAAGTGTGAACATGGCACGTCCGCCGGTGGCGCGCTGGGGCGCTCGGGCTGGAGAGGCGGTCAGGGGATCAGGCGAACCAATGCCATCCGAACCACACGAGACCGGCGAGGGAGCCGAGGGCGAGGACGAAGGCGACGGCGGCCACGGCCCGGTCGGGAGCGGACCGCAGGCAGAAGTACGAGTAGCCCACCGAAATGGGAACGCCGATGAGCACCATGCCCGTCCCGAGCATGCTCGTAGAGCGCATTCACGGCGAGCACCCAGCGAGGAAGGTCGCGGCATAGGGCACCGCGACGAAGACCAGCGCCATGCGGCCGGACATCTCCCAGTTCCTGGAGACCACGGCGCCGGCGACACCGAGCGCGAGAAAGGCAAAGAGAACACCCACGAGTCAATCCTCAATCACCATTCTCGCATCTCTCGGCAAACGTTCGCAAAAAATGAGGGCCTCGACTGAGGCCCTTTCGAAGGAGGAGATTCATGGGTGCGTCCTGAATCCAATGTAGGTCACGGTCCGGTCATTGGCCGTGAGCCGGATCACAAAATGAGTCCGGATTGCAGGACGAATCAAGCATCGCCGGTCTTTTAGAGAAGACAATCACTTCGTCGCCGGCAAGATCTTGGCGCGGAACACGATCTGGTGATCGTCCTTCCAGACACCGTTGATCGCGGACGAGAAGTACGTTCCGACGATGCCGGCGTCGGGAATCGCTTTCGGGTTGCAGATCCTGAAGTCTTCGTCGTCATCGAGGTTCAGCTCGTCCGCCGCGGCGATGCCGCGGAAGAGAAGGTCGCCCAGCTCTGTCGGGTCCTGGTACTGGATGGCGCTGGCCCCCTTCGGAAGGGCTGCGACGGCTCGGCGCACTTTGCGCTCTTTCCAAACCGACCCGCTTTTCGCGGACATTCCGCCGAGGGTGGATTCCAGAGTGGCGGGCGTTCCGATGGAGATCAGAAGATGGGTATCGGTGACGACGTAGGCGATCTCGTTCTTCGGTCCCTCGTCGTCGGTTCCGGGAAGCTCGAGGGCGAACACGGTGTGGTCCTCAAAGGACCGCTCGGCGAAGAGCTCCTCCCCCTGTCCGGTGATGGCGGTGAGGCCGGCAACGGCGTTTTCGAGGGCGTCACGATCGGCGATGCCCAGGGCGATGACCTGATCCTGCCGCAGCTCGAGGTCGGCGACGGTGGTCCCGCTGATATCCGACACGTTCTGAATCGTGACGATCTCCCCGGTGAGGTTGTCAAGGATGTCGCGTTTCAGATCGAGCTCGACGCCGGCGCTTTGGGCGGCGGACTGCAGCTGCATGGCCGCCATGGCGCTGAGGGCCGGGTTGATGCCGTTGACGATCTCGACCAGGGCCGACCAGGCGTCTCCGAAAACGAAGGCGGCGGTGGTGAAGGAATCGGCGTCGGAACGGATGAATGCGGGACGCGGAGCGTCTCCGGGGCCGTAGGCCAACAGCTTCACCAGACCGCGGTTGTCGCTGTAGGTCAGGCCGAAGTCAATGGCCATCGCCCCTTCCTGGAAGGAGAAGGTGGCGAAGAGGGCCTGCATGGTGTCGACGCCGAGGGCTCGGACAACGCTGTCCGGGTCAATGGGGAACGGGCTGCCGGCCTCCTGCGCGGTTGCCGCGGCGGTCTCCGCCAGCTCCCGGACCACGGGCACCAGGGGCGCCATGTCGATGAAGAGCCAGGAGTCCGCCGCACCGACGTGCGTGGCGGCAGTCGCGAAGTTCGGGCCGGTGTCCAGCGCGGAATCGGCGCCGCCGTCCAGGATGGCGCTGACCGCCCGCTGGAGGGCCTCCGCCGGAGAGGCGTAGGCGAGGACGCCATCGACCACTGCCCAGCCGGTCTGGATGTCGTACTCGTCGTCCGTGATGTCCATGATCCGGAGATCGACGCCGCGGAATTCCTGCGTTGTCGCGACGATTGAATCGCCCGTGGTGTCGTCTCCATTCTTCCGGTGCTCTTCGATCAACCGTCCTTCCTGGGCCAGGATCATGGCTTTGACGGCCTCGGCGTTGTCGCCCACCGACACCAGTACGGCGCCGGAGAAATCGGCGTCTTCGGCGCCATCTTCCAGCTCCAGCTTGAGGTTCTCGATGAAGAAGACGAGGTCTCCAGCAAGGAACGTCTTGATCTCATCGATGCCGAGGCCGGTTTCCCTGCGGACGAGCTCGTCCCACCTGCCTTCGCCGAGCTCGTCGCGGAGCGGGGCGAAGAAGGCCGCGACCTGAGGGTCGTTCCACAGGCCCGCAAGGGGAGACGTCTCCAATTGATCCAGCATGTCGGGAGCATCCGCGACATAGACGACCAGTGGAGATCCGGCCGGTACCAGGTCGGTGAGGTCGTCCACTGCGGCGCTCGATGCTCCGGCAGCGGCGACGAGACAGCAAAGAACAAGACTGAAAAAAAAGTTGTGTTTCATCTGGCGGGCCCTTTCTCGTCGTTGCGGTGGGGGTGCTCGTTTTGGAGGTTCATTCGTTCTGGTCCGGGCGGACGACGCCGATGTACGGCAGCGTACGGAAGCGTTCGGCCCAATCGAGTCCACACCCCACAACCCAGACATCGGGGATGGAAAAGCCGAGGTAGTCGATCTGAGTAAAGACCTCGCGGCGATCGGGTTTTTCCACCAGGACGCAGGTCTTGAGGGACGCCGGGCGGCGGGCTGCAAGATTGCGCAGCAGGTAGCTCAAGGTGTAGCCGGTGTCGACGATGTCTTCCACCACCACCACGTGCTTGCCGGTGATGTTCCGCCGCAGATCCATGATCATGCGCACCGCACCGTCGGTTTCGGTTGACTCGGAATCTCCGTAGGTGGACAGCGCCATGAAGTCCACGCTGCGGGGGATGCTCAGAGCGCGGCTCAGGTCGGCGAGGAAGATGAAGGAGCCCTTGAGGATACCCACCAGGATCAGATCGTCGACGTCGGCGTAGTCGGCGGAAATCCGAGCCGCCAGCTCGGCGACCTTGCTCGTGATCTCATCCTCGCTGATCAGGACCTCGGGAACGATGTCGGCCATAGATGCCTCCGGATTTCGGTGCGCTCACGGTAGCACGGAGAGGTCGCGGCCGAGTTGACAGTTAGGTACTGAGCTTCGTTGTAGCGCCGGCGCCCCCGCCGGCGTGATCTCGCTCCGGCGAGGCCGCGACACAGTCGACGTTCCGAATGTTGCAAGAGGCTCGGTTGACAGTCCCGTCGCCAGCCGCTTGGAGGGGTCACTGTCCGCTGTCGCTGTTCCGGCCTTCACGCTCGTCTTGTCGCTGCAGGCATCGGACGCGGACCCGGAAACATGAGACCATACCATCGGGTTGCATTGACCGTGATCGGCGACGACGTCTCCTCTCATCCCGTTTTTCGACTGCTGCGGCATTACGCCTGGCGCCACCGGTGGAGCTATTTCGCCGGTGCGGTCTTCCTGTGGTTGACGAACTTGCTGACGGTGAGCATCCCCGGAGAGATCGGCCGGGCCATCGACGGGCTCCGCGCCGGCGACGCTATCGGCCGTTACGTCGCGCTCATCGCCGTCATGGGTTTGACGATCATCGTCGTTCGAAGCCTGTCCCGCATTCTCATCTTCAACCCCGGGAGGCACGTGGAATATGCGCTTCGGCGCGATCTCTTCGACCGTCTGCTGCGGCTGCAACCGTCGTTTTACGCGTCCCACCAACGAGGCGACATCGTCAGCCGGGCCTCCAACGACATCACCTGGGTGCGCACCCTCATCGGTTTCGGAGGCCTGCAGGTGGTGAACGTGAGCCTGGCGGTGGTGCTCACGATTTGGAAGATGACCGCGCTGTCGTTGCAGCTGACGGCTCTGATGCTGCTGCCCATTCTGCTCGCGATGGTGGTGGTTCAGTGGGCGATTCGGCGGCTCTTCAAGCTCAGTAGGGAGAACCAGGAGCACCTGGGAGAGATCTCTGAGCATGTTCTCGGCAGCCTGCAGGGCATGGCGACCATTCAGGGATTCGTCGCCGAGCAGGCCTTCATCGACCGTTTCGAGAAGCGCAATCTGAAGTGGCTCGCCACCGGGATGAAGCTCGCTGTCATCCGAGCGACGGCCTTGCCGCTACTGGTCCTCGCCGGTGGCGTGGCGATGTACGTCCTGATCGCCGTCGGCGGCAGCTTGGTGCTCTCCGGCGCCTTGTCGGTGGGTGAGCTCGCGGCCTTCAGCGCCTTGCTGATGGTCTTTCTGCCGCCCCTCCGGTCATTGGGTTGGATGCTGTCGGTGATTCAGCGCGGACGGGCGGCCCTTGAACGGATCTTCGAGCTCATGGATGCGCCCGTCGAACGGCCCGAAGGGACGTCGGGTGTGGTGGTTCCTTCGGGCCGCGGGCCGGCGGTGGAGTTTCGCGGCCTCGACTTCGCGTACCCCGACGAGCCGGATCGGCCGGTTCTGGAGGGCTTCACCGCGGCGGTTGATCCCGGTGCGGTGGTGGGAATCTTCGGGCGCACCGGATCCGGCAAAAGCACCGTGCTGAAGGTTCTCTCCAGGCTCTACAACCCACCCGCCGGAACGATCTTCGTCGATGGCGTCGATCTCGCAACGCTGGATCTCGACGCCTGGCGGGAGCGCCTGTCGGTGGCGCCCCAGCGGCCGTTCCTCTTTTCCGACAGCATCGTTTCAAACGTGAGCCTGGAGCAGGAACCCGACATCGAGCTGGTGCACAAGGCCATCGGGAAATCCGCCCTCGGCAAAGATCTCGAGAACCTCCCTGAGGGGGCCAAGACCGTGGTCGGAGAACGCGGCATCATGCTGTCGGGAGGTCAGCGGCAGCGGGTGGCCCTGGCAAGGGCCATCCACCGCGGGGGCGATCTGATGATCCTCGACGATGTGCTGTCGGCCGTGGATCACACCACCGAGGCCCAGTTGGTGGAGACCATCGCGGCGCTCGCCCGCCGTCCGGATGCCCCGACCGTTCTGATCGCCAGCCACCGGCTGTCCGCTCTGCGCCACTGCGACACGGTGCTTGTCATGGAACGCGGCCGTTTGGTGGATCAGGGGCGCCACGCCGAGCTGCTCGAACGCCCCGGGATCTACCGCGACGCCTGGCTCATCCAGAGCCAGCGCTCGGCAGCGGCGGATGAGGCGGCGTCGTGAGCTTCGGGGTCATGCTCCGTCGGCTGTGGCCCTATCTCAAGCCCGACTCGTGGACCTTTGCCCTGGCCCTGGCGCTGACGCCCGCGGCCGCCGGTCTCAGCCTGGTTCAGCCCTGGTTGCTCAAGCGCGCCATCGACGAGCACATCGTGCCGGGAGCGGCCGAGGGTCTGGCGGCTCTGGCCCTGACGTACCTCGGTGCGGTGGTGGCGGCCTACGTTGTCGAGGGAGGCTACGTCCTTTCGCTGGCGTGGGGCGGCCAGCGGAGCATCGTCCGGCTTCGCTCCGGTGTCTATCGCAAGCTGCTCGGGCTCGAGCAGCGCTATCTCGACCGACAACCGGCCGGGCGCCTGATGACTCGGGCGACGTCGGACGTGGACGCCCTGGGAGAGGCCTTCTCGTCGGGACTGATCAACATCATTCTCGACGTGTTGATGATCGTCGGCACCATCATCGCCATGCTGTGGTTGGATCCGAGCCTGACGGTGGTTCTCCTGCTCCTGGCGCCGCCGATCCTGGCGGTGCTCGAGTTCATCCGGCGTCGCCTCCGCGCGCTGTTTTCCGAGGTCCGCGAAGCACTGGCGTCGGTGAACGCTTTTCTCGCCGAGCGGGTGGACGGCGTCGAGGTGGTTCAGCTCTTCGGCAACGAATCGGAGAGTGCGCGGCTCTTCGACCTGCGCAATGATCGCTTTCGGCGTGCGACCACGAAATCCAACGTCTACGACTCGTTCATGTACGCCCTGGTGGATGGGGCGGCCTCGATCTGTGTCGCGGTGATGCTGTGGTATGGGGCCGGCTTGGCGGCCGCGATGGGGTTGCCGCTGTCGCCGGTGGAGCCCGTGAGCGCCGGCCTGCTGGTGGCGTTCATCGAGTACCTGGACCGGCTCTTCCGCCCACTTCGCGAGCTGTCGTCGCGGGTGGCGATCCTGCAGCGGGGAGCTGCGGCGCTGGAGAAAATCCTCGGCCTGCTCGATGTGGACGAGGTGGTGAGGGACGAGGGTGAGCTGCTGGGCGAGGTGAAGGGAGCCCTGGTGCTCCGAGACGTGCGCTTCCGCTACCGACCGGACGCCGAGGACGTGCTGCATGGGATCGATCTCGAAGTACGGCCCGGCGAAGTTGTGGCGGTGGTGGGTTCCACGGGTTCCGGCAAGACCACGCTGACCCGTCTCCTCGACACCTCCTACACCGGCTATCGCGGCTCGATAACCATCGACGGAAGGGAGCTCGCCGGCCTTCGGGGCTCGGATGTGCGGCGCCGGGTGTCAGGTGTTCGGCAGGACGCTCAGCTCTTCTCCGAGACGGTGCGGTTCAACGTGGATCTCGGACGGCCGGAGATCTCCGAGGAGGACTGCGCCGAGGCCACCGAGTTGGTCCACGCCGATTCGATCGTCGATCGGGTGGGGTGGCGGCACGTCGTGCGGGAACGGGGAGCCGACCTTTCGGTGGGGGAGGGTCAGCTGTTGACCCTCGCGCGGGCCATGGCCCACGATCCGGCGTTGCTCATCCTCGACGAGGCCACAGCGTCCATCGACTCCATGACCGAGCAGCTGATCCAGGACGCACTGGCGCGTATTTTCGAGCGCAAGACGGTGATCGTCATCGCGCACCGCTTGTCGACGGTGGAGCAGGCCGATCGCATCGTGGTGCTCGAGAACGGAAGCGTCGCGGAGCAGGGAAGCCACACCGAGCTCATGGCGCTGGACGGACGTTACGCCGAGCTGGTTCGAGCCGGAGAGGATCTGCTGGTGGCGTGACGCTTTCAACCACGGCGCAAGAGACTGTTGACCGGAGAGGAGCATCGCCATGTCGAGCACCGACGACACCATTCCCGAGATCAAACGCATTGCACTCATCGCCCACGACAACCGCAAGGCGGATCTGCTCGACTGGGTTCGTTTCAACCGACAGACGCTGAGCCGTCATCACCTCTTCGGAACCGGGACCACCGGAGGCCTCATCAGCAGCGAGCTCGCCCTCGACGTCCACCGCTTCCGCTCGGGTCCTCTCGGTGGCGACCAACAGGTGGGCGCCAAGATCGCCGAGGGCGACATCGACATGGTGATCTTCTTCTGGGATCCGTTGGAGCCCCTGCCGCACGATGTCGATGTCAAGGCCCTGCTGCGGCTCGCGGTGGTCTACAACATCCCCATGGCCTGCAATCGTTCGACGGCGGATTTCCTGATCTCGAGTCCGTTGATGAATTCGTCCTACGAGCGGACCCCCTGGGACCGCGATTTCGCGGTCTCTCCCGGAGGCGATTGAGGGAGCTTTACCTGCCGCGGTCTGGCTTGCAGCGGCAGGCATCCCTTAGCCTCTTGCAAAATTCGGCAAATCCACCGAGTGATGGCCTTACCGGAGCGAGATCACGCCGGCGGGGGCGCCGGCACTACAATGGAGCTCAATATTTTGTAGCGCCGGCGCCCTCGCCGGCGATCTGCCTTCGAGCTTCGTCCTCTCCTGGAATCCGGTGTTTTTGCAAGAGGCTGAGACCGCCGAGCTCCAGTTGGGCATGGGATCGTGGTGGGAACCTGGTGCGCTGTCGTTGGCCGGAATCGTACCCGGAACGCCGGCCTTCTGGGCGCCTCCGCCTGCCGGCGTCGTTGGCCAGCGTCGCCCGAGCAGCGTGGTCTATGGGATACGAGGATTCGGTGACCACGCTGTTCGGGCGAGAGGCGGCCTGCCTGCAGGCTTGAACGACGAACCCTGGATGCGCTCCCCGTGGATTGCCAAGCACGCGCATTGTGCGCTGCGCGCGTCGGACCGAGAGGTCGATGGAGAGCACAATGGCGTGAATGGCACGTCCCGCCCAACGCGCTGGAGCACTCGGGTTGGGGAGGCGCTCGCGGGTGGGACACGGACGCGGACACGGGAACGGGTACGATAGCGGCCAATGAAATGGCTCGTCGTGACTGCGATCCTGGCGTACGTAGGGCTGAGGGTCTATATCTACTTCAAGCCGGGAGCTCCGATCTCGCGCTATCTGCGCCGGCGGTACATCCTCCGCACCGATGCCCACGCCATGTCGCGCAAGGAGCTTCTCTTGAGCGCCCTGTCGTTCCTGGCCTTTGCGGTGTGCGCCGGGGCGCTCTATCTCGGTGTCACATCGGGCGCGTCGGAGCTCGGCTGGAGGATCTTCGACGCCCGTCCGGTGGTGGTCGCCGCCAAGGCCGGCCTCTTCATCGGCGGGATGGCGCTGGCCGCCTGTTTGTTCTTGGTGGGGGCGGCGGCGTTCAGAAAGGACTGAAGATGAAACGAGGCCGCAAAGGAAGCTGTCTCTGCGGAGGCGTTGCCTACGAGATCGAACCGCCTTACGTCTTTTTCCAGTACTGCCACTGCAGCCGCTGCCGCAAGTTCACCGGGGGGGCTCACTCAGCCAGCCTCATGGTGGCGGGGGAGCAGTTCCGGTGGACGTCGGGCGAGGATCTGGTGCGCCGATACGAGGTGCCCGACGCGAAGTACTTCTGCACCGCGTTCTGTTCCCGCTGCGGATCGTCTCTGCCGTGGAAGACCCGGGACGGCAGGTTTTATCTGGTGCCGGCGGGAACCCTGGACGAGGAGCCGGGCGAGCCGGTTCAACGCACCATCTACTGGGGCTCCCGCGCGTCCTGGTACGAACCGGTCGATGCGCTGCCGATCTATGACGAGTTGCCCTGAGCCGGCGATGACCGGACGGGCTGCAGATCAGGGATCAGCGAGCCCGTGTCGGCGCCACAGCTGCCACGCCTGCTGTATCGAGACCCGGATGACCCTCACCGAGGCCGACGTCGCCCGTCTCGAAGAGGCCGGTCACGCGGACTTCGTACGGCTGAATGAAGCTGGTGATCTGGAGATGGTCAACCGCGACGGCGCGTGCGTTTTTCTGCGACGTGGGCGGTGTGGGGTCTACCATCAGAGGCCGGAGGGCTGCCGATTCTACCCCTTCGTTGTGGACCTGGGGTCGGGTCGGGTGGTCCGGGACGATTTTTGTCCCTACGCCGACGAGTTCTCATCGAACGAAGAGGTGGTCCGGGAGCTGAAACGGTCGGTGGAGCGGGAGGGCGCCGAGGCGCGCCGGAGACGGAGGCATCATGGGTGAGTCGCGAGGGATGCGATGGATGCCGGTGGTCGGTTCCCTGATCATCGCAGTGGCGGCGGCAGGATCGACCGGTTGCGTCGGGTCGACGGCCGGCAGGCAGGGAATCGAAGCTCCCGACACCGCGGCCCGGATACTGCCGTGGGAATGGTGGCGCGACCTGGCGACCATCGCGTCGGTGTCTCCGGGAGACCGGGTGGTCATGCGTTCGAGCCACTGCCCTTCGGGCTGCGAATTCGACCGGCATGCTCCGGGCGACCACCGTTTTCTTCGGACGATGGACAACGGCGAGGGCGTGATTTTCTCCGCCGACGGCGCCGGTGCGGTGACCCGGATCTGGATGGTGATGGGCGACGGGATCAGCGAACCTCTGAACCCCTCGATCCGTCTCCGCATCCGCATCGACGGCAGGCCAAGTGCGGTGGTGGACGTGCCCTTGCCGGAGCTCTTCGACGGGTCCACAGCGCCTTTCCTACCGCCACTGGTCGCCGATCTCCGTACCTCCGGTGGGGGCAACGTTTCATATGTACCCGTCGCCTTCCGAAACGGCTGCGAGATCAGCCTGGTGGGCGCCGAAAACGCCAAGATCTGGTTCCAGGTGTCCGCGAGGCTCTCGGACGACGCCACCGGTGTCCGGTCGTTCACCGGCGACGAGGATTTCGGCGAGCTTTCTTCGATTCTCGCCCGGGCCGGGGGAGATCCGTGGCCGGATCCGTCGATGCCCGTCGCCGATGGCGTGGTGGTGCTGCCACCGGGCGGAGCGAAGGTCATCGCCGAGCTGGCGGGGCCCGATCTCATCAACGGCATCGTGATCCGTGCCCCGAGAAAGCACTGGGGCCGGCTCGGTCTGCGGTTGACCTTCGACGACCGGCCCCCTCAGCTCGTTCCATTGCTCGATCTCACCGGCGTCATGACCAGCGATTCGGGGCCATCCGGTTCGCTGATGATGGGCGCCGACGAGGACGGCGATCTCTACTGTTACGCTCCGATGCCTTTCTTCGAGAAGGCGATCGTCGAGCTCATGCGGCGGCCCGTGGAGGGCCCTGACAGAGCCCGGGTCGAGTTCGCCCTGCGGACGGCCGGGACGCCGCCGCCGGATGATGCCGGGTATTTCGGCATGCAGGCGCGCCGGCTGGGCTCAGCCGATTCCGAAGGCGAGATCGACCTGGTCGATCTCGACGGACCGGGCAAACTGATCGGACTTGTGACCGATCTGAGACCGGCGAATGGTCGGAAATGGACCTTTCTCGAGGCCGACGAGCGGATCCGGGTCAACGGTGAGCCGAACCCGTCGTGGCACGGAACCGGGGTCGAGGACCTCTTCAACGGGGGCTTTTACTTCCGCGGCTCAACCGGTGAGCCGGCACCCTTCCTCGCGCCCTTCGCCGGCGCAACGCTGCTTCGCAGCGGCTACCCGAGGGCGGTGATGTACCGATTGCTGCTGCAGGATGCGATCCCGTTCAGCGCCGGAGTCCACGCCACCCTCGAGGAGCCGGCGAAGGGTGGGGAGGGCGTTCGGGGCCGGTCGGTGGCGTTTGTCTACACCGCCCGCGGCGTGCTTCGCGAGTAACCACCAAGAGAATTCTGCTCCGCATCTGATCCCAGCGACACGGACCTCTGCTCTGCAACCCCCTACGACCAGGCCGGTCTCGACCGTGCCATTGGTCTCGATCCCCTCAGATCAACCACAACGCGACCAGGCTGAGGACGGCGATCCCGACGAGGGACGCCAGAGCTGCCCGTCCGGTGCTCTTCGAGCCGAAGGCGAAGGCATAGGCGCCCTTCATCACGTTGTTGGTGGCGGCGGCCAGCACCACCGCGAGGGCGGCGGTGGAGAGGGCGAGGTTGCCGCTTTCCACGTGTTGGGTGATGCCGAGGATGAAGGGATCGACGTCGGCGGCGCCCATGATGACGGCCATGACGAGCACTCCGGTCCCGCCGAAGCGATCGGCCACCATTCGGGTGGCGACGAGGACGACCGTGAATATGCCGGCGAAGGTGAAGGCGGAGCTGATCTCCAGCGGATTGGCGTGCGGCCGTTCGATCTCGTCGTCCGACGAGTTGTTTCCGCCGAGGCGGCTGAGGACGAATCCGAGGATGAGCGCCGCAGCGGCGAGGCCGCCGAAGAGCACCATGAGCTCGCGGGCGAGGGTCGGGGCGAAGAGATAGACCAGGATCCAGAGACGGATGTACATGACACCGGTGGCGGCTGTGATGGCGCCGGCGTAGGCGATGGCGGGATGACCGCCCGTCTTCGATTGGCGGGCCAGCACCACCGTCGTGACGGTGGAGGAGTAGGCGCCGCCGAGGATGCCGGAGAGCATCAGGGCCCGTCCGCCGTAGCGTTGCTGGAGCAGGTAGCTGGCGTATGAGACGCCGCTCACGGCGACCACCACCAACCAGATCTTGAACGGGTTGACCTCGTAGGCCGTGAAGTTCTGGTTCGGCACCGCCGGGAGGATCACCGCGGTGAGAACCAGAAAGCGAAGAAGAGTGCGGAGCTCGGTGCTGGGGATCCTGTCGGCCAGCCCTTCGAGACTCCGTTTCTCGTGCAGCAGGATGATGGCGACGATGCCCACGGCGAGGGCGATCCAGTACATCTCTCTGGCGGCGGTCGCTCCCAGCGTGAAGGTGAGGAGGGCGGCGACCTCCGTTGTCAGTCCCAGGTCACCTTCCCTGGCGCTGGCCCAGTGGGTGACCAAGAGCAGCCCCCCGAGTACGACGAGACCGGCCGCGAAGGGAACGGGCGAGTCGAAGACCCGGACGAGGAGAAACCCGCCGAGACCGATGAGGGGAAAGGTGCGGATGCCGCCGAAGAACCCGGCAGGATCGTCAAAGCGTTGCTCCTCGCGCTCCAGGCCGATGAGCAGGGAAATCCCGAGGGTGACGGCGAAACCGGCGAGCTCAGGCGGCAGGTGAGCGAGCAAGTTGTCCATGATTCGATTATGAATGATGAATGATGATTTATGAATTCCATCGCATTGGATTCAGACCGGGGAGTGAGTCCACTCATCAACGCGACGACGACCATTCACATCGCTGCGAAGAATGTCCAAGGCAGCCCGGAGTGCGGCAACCAAGCGCGTCGGAGACTTCAGCGCCGTAGGGTGGGCCTTGGCCCACCAGATCGTTTTCCGGCCTCGAACGACCACCCTGGAGCCTCGTCGTCAATTGCCTTTCCTCCAACTCATCGCGAGCGGTGGCAGGATCCAGCCGTGAGCTACTTCAGCAGGTTCTCCAACAGCTCCTCATCCGCGACCCTCGGCACGGTGACGTGCCCCCGGTCGGCATTCGCCTCGTTCCAGGTGTCCACGGTCTCGATCGCGTTGGCGTTCCGGGCCCAGGCGCGGCGGGCGACGCCGCCCATGGCGTCCCACTCCAGCGCCGTGTCCAGGAGACGGTCCACCCGCTCCGAACCGTCCAGGACGAGGCCGAATCCGCCGTTGATCGCCTTGCCGGTGCCGACGCCGCCGCCGTTGGAAAGCACGGCCATGGTCATGCCGCGGGCGGCGTTGCCGGCCCAACACTGGTGCGACATGTCGGCGACGTTCGAGGAGCCGTCGTAGATGTTGGCGGTCTCGCGGTAGGGTGAGTCGGTGCCGCCGGTGTCGTGGTGGTCGCGCCCCATCATCACCGGGCCGATCTCACCGTCCCGGACCATGGCGTTGAAACGCCGGGCGATGGCGGTGCGCCCCTCGGCGTCGGCGTAGAGGATGCGCGCCTGGGTACCCACCACCAAGGCGTTGGTTTCGGCGTCGCGGATCCACTGCCAGTTGTCGCGGTCCTGACCGCGGCGGGTGGGATCGATGCAGGCCATGGCGGCCTGATCGGTGGCGCGCAGGTCCTCCGGCTGGCCGGAGAGGCAGACCCAGCGGAAGGGTCCGTAGCCGTAGTCGAAGCACATGGGGCCCATGATGTCTTCCACGTAGCTCGGCCAGATGAAGCCTTCGGAGGGGTCGGACCCATTGGCGGTGATCTCCGGCACCCCGGCGTCGTAGACGGCGCGCAGGAAGGCATTGCCGTAGTCCCAGAAGTGGGCGCCCTTGTCGGTGAGCCGTTGGAGGACCCGAAAGTGGCGCGCCAGGCTCTCGTCGACCATGGCCTTGAATCCGTCGCGGTCGTGGGCGAGCAGGTCGCGCATCTGATCGAATCCGACACCGGCAGGGCAGTAACCGCCGTCGTACGGGACGTGGCACGAGGTCTGGTCGGAGTACAGGTCGACGCCGATGTCCTCCTTGTCCAGGTACTCGAGCAGGTCGACGATGTTGCCGTGGTAGGCGACGGAGAGCGGCTCTCCGGCAGCGGCGGCTTCCAGCATCCACCGTGCGGACGTGGCGAGGTCGTCGGTCACCTTGGAGATCCACCCCTGGGAGTGGCGGGTCTCGATGCGCGAGGCGTCGACCTCGGCGACGATCCCGGCGCCGCCGGAGATCTCCAACGCTTTGGGTTGCGCGCCGGACATGCCGCCGAGCCCCGAGGTGACGAAGGTGTGGCCGGCGAGATTGCCGTCCTCGGGGACGCCGAGGTAGAGGCGGCCGGCGTTGAGCAGGGTGATGTAGGTGCCGTGGACGATGCCCTGCGGGCCGATGTACATCCATCCGCCGGCGGTCATCTGGCCGTAGTTGACGCAGCCCAGAGCGGCGAGCCGGTGGAAGTCCTCAGGAGTGTCGAACATTCCCACCATCAAACCGTTGGTGATGATGGCCCGGGGTGCTTCGGGGCGGGATGGAAACAAGCCGAGGGGGTGGCCCGAGCTCACGACAAGCGTTTGCGTGTCATCCATGATTTCCAGGTAGCGCTTGATCAGTCGGTACTGCATCCAGTTCTGGCAGACCTGGCCGGACTCGCCGTAGGTCACCAGTTCGTAGGGATACAGGGCGACGTCGAAGTCGAGGTTGTTCTCGATCATCACCTGCATGGCCTTGGCCTCGGTGATCTTACCGGTGTAGGTGTCGATGGGCTTCCCGGTCAAGCGGCCGTGCGGGCGGTAGCGGTAACCGTAGATTCGACCGCGGGTCCTCAACTCGTCGAGGAACTCGGGGCCGACCAACCCATGGTGCTCCTCCGGGATGTACCGCAGAGCATTGGCCAGCGCGATCTTGGTCTCATTGCGGTTGAGAGTGCAGCCGCGGTCTGGCGCGCGCCGGATTCCGGGTTCGAAACCTGCGGGTTCGGGCAGATCCCTCAGCTCGACGGTCAGTGACTCGGTCATGGGCACCTCCTTGCGGGGACGATATTCTAACTCCGAATTCTCGATCGATGAATTCGAATCTCAGTAACGATCCCGTTTCTGAAAAAATGATGAATGCCAATTCACTGTGGTAGAGAGCGTCTAAAGTACTGAAAAATAGGACCGATGTAGATTCGTTTCCAGTGGAAACAAATTGCGCGATCCTGGGTTATGATGCCGTGTCTGGTGGAGGAGCCGGAAGGAATGATGACCCTCGACACCGTAGGTGTGAAGCGCGAAGCCAGAGTCATCGTCATTGACGGAGGCCAGAAGGTGCGCTCGTACCTCAACACCCTCGGCATCCACATCGGTGATTGGTTGACGGTGGTGCAGCGGGCGCCGTTCCGCGGCCCGGTCCTGGTCGAGATCCACGGCACCAGGGTGGCCCTCGGGCGAGGTGTCGCCCGCAAGGTCCGGGTCGAGATGGACGGAATCCTCGAGCCCCTCTCCGGACCGGCGGAGGCGGTCGAGGCCGGCCACTGATGCGGTTCGTCCTCGCCGGTCAACCCAACTCCGGGAAGAGCTCCATCTTCAACTCTGTTGCCGGCTATCGCTCGGCGACCGCCAACTTCCCCAAGTCGTCCACGACCTTCATCACCACCAAGACTCTCATCGCCGGCCGCGAGGTGGAGATCGTCGATCTGCCCGGCATCTACTCTCTCACCTCGTCGCAGGAGGTGGCCGGTCCGGCCGAGCACTTCCTCTTTCACGAGCCCTTCGACCTGGTCATTGCCGTGGTGGACGCAACGCGGCTGGGCCGTTCCCTCGAGCTGGTGCTGCAGCTGCTGCAGCTCGGCCGGCCCACGGTGGTCGCGCTCAACATGATGGACGAAGCCCGGCGCCGGGGCATCGACCTGGACAATGACGAGCTTTCCCAGCGCCTCGGCGTGCCGGTGATTCCCACCGTCTCCCGACTGGGCCACGGGCTCAAGAAGCTCTTCCGGGACAGTCTGCGCCATGCGGCCATCGGATCGCCCGCCGCCGCGCCGACCTACGACCGCGAGGTCGAGGGCGCGATCGCGAAGGTCGAGGAGGGATTTGACGGTCGGGAGGTGATCCGGGGCATC
This sequence comes from Thermoanaerobaculales bacterium, assembly GCA_036351195.1. Lineage (GTDB taxonomy): Bacteria > Acidobacteriota > Thermoanaerobaculia > Thermoanaerobaculales > Sulfomarinibacteraceae > JAHECW01. Next base: position 73,354 of record JAZBOQ010000126.1, read on the forward strand.
CCGAACCGTATGGTGGCCATCAAGCTCCTCGAGGGTGATCCCCACGTTGCCTTCCATGTCGAGTCGGTTGCGCCGGGGGCCATGGAGTTGGTCGAAGGGTGTTCGGCCGAGCTCGAACGGGCCCACGGCTGGAGCGCCGACCAGGTGGTGTCGGGAAGCCGGCATGCCGTTGCACACGCCATCGAGGAAAGCGTGGTCACCCTGACCGCTCACGGTGAGGGGTGGCGGGAACGCGCCGACAGGCTGCTGCTCAGCCCGTGGACGGGCGGGCCGCTGCTGCTGTTGATTCTCGCCGCCTTCTTCTGGCTGGTCTTCGGTGTCGGACAACGCATCGAGGGCCCCCTGGTGGAGGCCTTCAACTGGATCCAAGCCACCGTTTCGGGACATTTCGAACCCGGCAGCCTCACCGCCACCGTGGCCGATGGAGTGGTCATGGGTCTCGCCGGCGGCGTCGCCATCGTGCTGCCCTACCTGGTTCCGTTTCTCCTGGGCCTGGCGATCCTCGAGGACACCGGATACCTGCCTCGCCTCGCCTACATCCTCGATGGTTTCATGCACCACCTCGGCCTGCACGGCAAGTCGGTGCTTCCCATGATGCTCGGTTACGGCTGCTCGGTGCCCGCGATCATGTCGACCAAGATTCTCGAGTCCGAACGGGACCGCAAGATCACCGCGGCGCTGACCTCGTTCATCCCGTGTTCGGCGAGGACGGTGGTCATCTTCGGTCTGGTGGCGGCCTTCATGGGACCCCTCTGGGCCGTCGGCATCTACCTGCTCAACATCCTGGTGATCGTCATCCTCGGGACGGTGGCGGCCTCGAAAATGGCGGGTGCGTCGCCTGGCCTGGTGCTGGAGATTCCCGAACTCAGTCTGCCGGACCCGAAAACCCTGGTGGCGAAGACGTGGCTGGAGCTCAAGGAGTTCATCACCATCGCGTGGCCGCTCCTCATCGCCTCGTCCATCGTCCTCGGTGTCCTCGAGTGGGCGCACGCCGCCGGACCCATCAACGCCCTGCTCTCTCCCCTCACCGTGTGGATGCTCGGTCTGCCGGCCGCGGTGGGAATGACTCTCGTCTTCGGGGTCCTTCGAAAAGAGCTCACGCTGGTCATGCTTGTCCAGGCCCTGGGTACCACCGAGGTCAATACCGTGATGACGACGGGGCAGCTGTTGACCTTCACGCTCTTCGTCGTCTTCTACGTGCCCTGCATCGCCACCATCGCCGTGCTCGCCAAGCAAATGGGGTGGAAGGCGGCGGCCGCGATCTCCGGGTTCACGGTCGTTGTGGCCCTGGTGATCTCCGTCGCCGGGCGGGCGTTTTTTGCCGTCATCGGTTGAGAACCGGCGGCGACGGCGGAATCGGATCCACCGCACATCGCCTTTCCTGACGCGGATTTCACGGATTCCACGGATCCATCGCATTTGATTGAGTCATCACATCGGGAACGGGATCGGTGTCGCGTCGATCAGTGGCGCATCGAACCGTCAGGCGATCTCCAATCACCTGTGCTGATCAATCGACTCTGGCCTCACCGTGCTGACGCGACAGACAGGTTGCGAGTGCTGAAGCGATCGATCGACGGCGAATCGTACGACAGCGATCCGGTTCGAAGAGAGCTCGATCCGTGGAATCCGCGAAATCCGCGTCAGAAGCTGCGATGGTGCGATGATTCAAACAGATGCGATGTCTTTGCGCCATTGCGTCTTTGCGTTCCATTTCCTGCGATTTTGCGATGGCTCTGCGTCTCTGCGCCTCTGCGTTGAATCTATAGAAGTCGTTGTCACGCATACCGAGTCGGATCGGGGACGCCGGCCTCGGTGAAGCCACGGCGCCGCAGCGTGCAGGAGTCGCAGTCGCCGCAGGCGAGCCCGTCGGGGGCCGGGTCGTAGCACGAGTGGGTGATGGCGTAGTCGACACCGAGCGCAACGCCGCATCGGATGATGTCGGCTTTGGAAAGATCGAGAAGCGGGGCGCGGACCCGAAAACGGGCCCCGTGCTCGGCACCGGCAACGGTGGCCACGTCGGCCAGGTGCTCGAAGGCCTCGAGGAAAGCGGGTCGGCAGTCGGGATACCCCGAGTAGTCCACGGCATTGGCGCCGATGAAGAGGTCCGTGGCCCCCGTCACCTCAGCGTGGCCCAATAGCAGGGCGAGAAGGATGGTGTTTCGTGCCGGGACGTACGTCACCGGAACCCCGCCGGTCCCCGGTTCGTCTCCGTGGGGCACCTCGATCTCGTCGGTGAGGGCAGAGCCACCGACAGCCCGAAGATCGACGGTAAGCACCCGGTGCGAGGCGGCGCCGAGCTCGGCCGCCACGCCAGCCGCCGCCTCGAGCTCGACTCGATGGCGCTGTCCGTAATCCACCGTCAGGCAGTGGCACTCGAAGCCCTCGTCCCTGGCCATGGCCAGCACCGTCGCCGAATCCAATCCCCCCGAAAGTAGAATCGACGCCTTGCGACCCTCCTTCATGACTCAGAACTCATAACTCATAACTCATAACTCATAACTCATAACTCATCACTCATCACTCATAACTCATAACTCATCACTCATCGCATCGAGCTTGCGACCCGCGCCCGCTCCCAGAGCTGCTCGACGGTGGCGTCGTCGGGCGCCGGGATGGCGGCGGCGTTGCTCAGCAGGCTCCGGCGCAGGGCGTCCATACGGGCTGCCATCTCGAGGATTCTGATGCCGGCGGACGACTCCACAGCCGTGCGTTCGGCGAGGCGGGCCGCAATCTCCTCGAGGCGGTCGAACGCGCTGCAGACCAGGGCCCCGTGATTGCGGGCGAGGAGCGCGGCTTCGACGCGTTCCGGCAGGTCGCCGCTGTTCGCCAGCGCACCCATTTCGAGATCGTCGGAGAGACAGACCGGAGAGCCGGGAAGCTCACGCGCCCGTTGGAGAATCGTAGGCGACAGGGAGGCCGGGAGCTCGGCCTCGCCCAGCGCCGGCACGATGACGTGGCCGATCATGACCAGGGGAACGGTGGCGGTGAGGGCGTCGAAAACCGCCAGGTGGGCGGCGAGCTCCGCTTGGCTCATGCGCAGGGTCGGCAGCTCGTCGTGGGTGTCGACGGGGATCTCACCGAGCCCGGGGAAGTGTTTGATGCATCCGCTGACTCCCCAGGCTGCCAGACCTTCGCTGAAGACACGGGCGAGGGCCGTGACCCGGTGCGGATCCGCCGCGAGACAGCGCTCCTGGTGAGCCAGCATTCCGTTGGGGCGGTGCAGGTCCACAACGGGGGCGAGGTCGAGGTGGATCCCGAGCCTCCGGCACGCAGCACCAGCCGCTTCGCCGACGGCGCGGACGGCCCGACGGCCCGTGGCTGCGGCTGCCGCGGCGCTGGGAAGCTCGCCCCAGATGGGCCGCAGCCGGTTGACGGCTCCGCCTTCGAGATCGACGGCCACAAACGGCCTCGGTTCGAGCTCGCGGAGCTCCGAGACCAAAGCGCGAGCCTGTTTCACGGTTTCGATGTTGCGCTGGAACAGCACCACTCCGCACGGCTTGACGTAGGACAGCGTTCGGATCTCGTCGGAGTTCAAACCCGGTCCCGGCACCCCGACGACCAGTGGTGTGCACTCGGGGGGCATCTCAGTCCTCGCCGTCGGCCCGTCGCTTGAGCCCGACGAGCAGATTCATCGCGTCGATGGGCGTCAGGGACTCGACCTCGATGCGGCGGATCTCGTTGACGAGCTCGTCGGACAGGGGCCGGAAGAGCTCGAGCTGACAATTCCGCTCGGGGTCAGGGTCGCTTTCCGCACCGGCGTTCTCCGGGTCGCCGGAGACGTTGATCTCCTGCTTTTCCAGGTTGGCGAGAATCTGCTCGGCTCGCCGGCAGACCCGTTCGGGAACGCCGGCCAGCCCGGCCACGTGGATCCCGTAGGAGCGGTCGGCGGGCCCTTCGGTGATCCGGTGCAGGAAGAGGATCGACCCGCGCCACTCTTTCACCGCCATGGAGCGGTTGATGAGATTCGGCAGGGCCCTGGCGAGCTCCGTGAGCTCGTGGTAGTGGGTGGCGAAAAGGACCAGCGCCGCCCGTTCGGGCCGATCGTGAAGATGCTCGACGATCGCCCACGCGAGGGACAGCCCGTCGAAGGTGGCGGTGCCGCGGCCGACCTCGTCGAGGATCACCAGGGAGCGAGGCGTCGCGTGGTTGAGGATATTGGCGGTCTCAACCATTTCCACCATGAAGGTGGACTCGCCGCGGGCGAGCATGTCCGACGCCCCGACGCGGGTAAAGATCCGGTCGGTGAGGCCGATTCGAGCCGCCGAAGCGGGCACGAAGGAGCCGCAATGAGCCATGAGAGTGATCAAAGCGGTTTGTCGGAGATAGGTGGATTTTCCACCCATGTTGGGGCCGGTGAGCAGTACGATGCGGCTTCCGGAAGGGTCGAGCTCGGTGTCGTTGGGGATGAACGGCGGCTCGCGCTGAACCTGCTCGAGGACGGGATGTCGGCCGTCGGTGATGAAGATCCCCGGCTCTTCGTCGATGGTCGGCCGGCAGTAGTTCCAGCGCCGCGCGCGGTCGGCGAAGGCCGTGAGGACGTCGATCTGGGCGACGACGGCGGCGGTCGATGTGATGCGCCGGGCGTGCCCGGCCAGCTCGTCGAGCAGGGTGGCGTAGAGCTCTCGCTCCCGGGCGTTGGCGAGTTCCTCCGCTTGTAGAATCCGGTTTTCGAGCTCCTTGAGCTCGGGAGTAATGAAGCGCTCGGCGTTGGTCAGCGTCTGCCGGCGGTCGTAGTCATCCGGAACCCGGTCGAGATTGGCTTTGGAGACTTCGATGAAGTAGCCGAAGACCTTGTTGTACTTGATCTTGAGCTTGGCGATCCCGGTGCGGTCGCGTTCGCTCGCCTCGATTCCGGCGAGGAGCTCCTTGCCGCCGCGCGCCAGGCTGCGCTGCTCGTCGAGGTCGCTGTCCCAGCCGCCGGCAATGGCGCCGGGACCGAGGGCTGGGGGCGGATCGTCGGCGAGCCGGGTGTGGAGCATTTCTCCCAGGTCGGCCAGGGGATCCAACGACGCCGCCAGCCGGCGGAGGCGGGAAGACGTGGCCTGCCCCGCGGCGTGAGCGACCTCCGGAAGGCGGTCGATGCAGGTGCGCAGGGCATCGAGCTCGCGCGGCGTCGCCATGGCGAGACCGACCCTGCCGCCGAGGCGCCCGATGTCCGGCAATCCGCCGAGGGCGTCGGTCATGGCGCTCAGGAGATCGGCGTCTTCAACCAGCTCGGCCACCGAGCGTTGGCGGTCGCAGATCTCCTCGATGTCGATGGAGGGAATCGTGATCCAGTCGCGCAGCATGCGCGAGCCCATGCGAGTGGCGGTGTGGTCGAGCACGCCGAGCAGCGAGACCGATCCGGAGCCGTCGGCGGGCCTTTCCACCTCGAGGTTTCGCAGGCTGGCCCGGTCGATGACCAGGGCGTCGCCGGTGGTGCGGCGGACGAACGATTGGAGGTGGTGGAGGGCCGCCTTCTGGGTCGATTCCACGTATGCGAGCAGGGCGCCGGCCATGCCGACGAGCTGCTCGCCGGAGTCCAGGCCGAAACCACGCAGGGACCCGACCTCGAGGACCCGTTTGAGTCGCTGCTCGCCGGAGGTGGGGGAAAAGAGCTCGGGCTCTACCGGAGTCAGGGTGGGCGTGTCGAGCTCGGCGGGCCACAGCTTCCGCCACTCGTCCCAACCCTCGGCCACCAGGATTTCTCGGGGCCGAAGCTGGGCAAGGTGCTCGGTAAGCTGGTGCGGCTCGTCGAAACGGATGCCTTCGAAGGTGCCCGTGGAAACCTCGATCCAGGCCAGTGACAGGCTCTCATCGTCGCCGCCGTACGCCGCCAGAAAACAACGGCGCGATCCTTCCAGGAGGTCAGTCTCGGAGATGGTGCCCGGAGTGTGGGTGCGGACGATCTCGCGACGAACCAGGCCCTTGGCGGTGGCGGGATCCTCGACCTGCTCGGCCACGGCGACTCGGAAACCTGCGTCGAGGAGCTTGCCCACGTACGAGCCGAAAGCGTGGTGCGGCACGCCGCACATGGGTGCCTCGACATCGTCGTTGTGCCGTCTTTTGGTGAGTGTGATGCCGAGCACCGGGGCGGCGGTCTCCGCATCTTCGAAGAAGAGCTCATAGAAATCACCCATCCGGTAGAGCAGAAGGGCGGAGCCCGCCTGCTCTTTGAGCTTCAGGTACTGGCGCAGCATGGGGGTCATCTTCACCCGAGCATTATGGCTGAGCGGGAGAAATTTTCCACTGGCAGTCGTCGCAGGTCGAGATCACCAGGCACCGCGCTCGACGATTGACCGATCCCGATCCCGATGCGATGGCCGCGTCCGCGTCCGCGTCCGATGCGATGGCCGCGTCTGCAGAGGCTGCGTTCAGGATAGCCAAAGCCTCAAACTCTGAAACCCCCACTAACCTTTGCCGCCCCGCACCCACCACTGGGAGCCCTTGTCGAACCACCATCGGGTGCTGTCACCGTCGAGGATGCGTGCTGCCAGCTCTTGACCGCCGGGTGTTCGCAGCCGTTTGAGAACGTGCGGCACCCAATCGCCGGCGCCGGGAACTCCGGCGTCGCGATTCTCCACCAGCTGGAGGAGCAGCTCGAGCTGGTCGGCGTCGTGGGCGAGGATGGATTCCGGTGTCGATTCGGAACGGTACTCCTCGAGGAGCTCGGCGAGCTCATCGGCAAACGGCAACCCTCCCACGAGGTCGGCCTCTGCCCTTTCCTCATCCGCGCGGACGTACTTTTGATTCATGTAGTTGAGGTCGCCGGTTCTGGCCTCCGCGAGATCGTGGACCAGCGCCATTCGGAGGACGCGGTCGCCGTCGACGCTGTCGTTCCCGGTCCGGGCGAGCGTGAAGGCGATGAGCGCGACTCGGAAGCTGTGATCGGCGACGCTTTCCGGCTCGGCTCCGGCAAGGAACTGCCACCCTGTTCGCGGGGTCCGCTTGAGCATTCCGACCTCGAAGAAAAAATCCACAATCCGATCCATCGGCGCCTCCAGGATGGTCAGTGTAGCCTTTTCTCCCGATCCCGATCCCGATCCCGATCCCGATGGCCGCGTCCGAGTCCGCGTCCGCGTCCGCGTCCGCGTCCGTGGTCGATGACCGTGGCAGAGGCAGTGGACGATATCGCGCACCCTCGGTGGGCCAAAAGGCCCACCCTACCCGACAGCCCGTGTGAACAGGGTGGGCCTCGGCCTACCAGATCGCCTTCTGGTATCGGAGACGCCCTCAGTCCCCGTCGACCACCGGCAGCGCCCCCGGCTCGACCACCGTTCCCACCATGCCGCCGGGAACACAGGCCTCGAGGTCGACGGGTGTGACGGTGTTCTCGAGGTCGAGGGCGGGATCGGCTTCGGCCATCACTCGGATGTAGTTGCCCGTCAGCCCACTCCACCGTCGCACAGCGCCGAGATCCTCGGCTTCTTCCCAGAGCACGTCTTCGCGACGGCCGATGAATCGAGAGTGGAAGGCATCCATCAGGCGTGTCCCGAGCTCGTGCAGCCGGCGGCTCCTCTCCTGGGCAACGGGGCCGGGGATCTGGTCGGGCATTGACGCGGCGCGCGTACCCTGACGGCGGGAGTAGCGGAAGATGTGGAGCCGGGAGAAGCGGAAGCTCTCGACCGCAGAGATCGACTCCTCGAACTCGACATCGGTCTCGCCGGGGAATCCGACCATGATGTCGGTGGAGATGGAGACGTCGCCGATGCGATCTCGGGCGGCATCAAGGAGAGCGCCGAAACGGCCGACCGTGGTCTTTCGGGCCATTCGCCGCAGGGTGTCGTCGCAGCCCGACTGCAGCGGCAGGTGGAGGTGGGGCAGGAGGCGGCGATCGCCGAAGATCTCGAAAAAGCGGTGGTCCAGGTCCCACGGCTCCAGGGACGACAGGCGCAGGCGTTTCAGGTCGGTTTCGCCGAGAATCCGCCGGACGAGTTCCTTGAGGCCTCGCGGCCGGCCGATATCGTGTCCGTACGATCCCAGGTGGACGCCGCTGAGGACGACTTCGCGATATCCGGCATTCTGCAGGTCGCGGATTTCGGTGAGCACCCGGTCGGCGGGAACGCTTCGTCCGCGTCCGCGGGCAACGGTGACGATGCAGAAGGTGCAGGCGTTGTCACATCCGTCTTGGACCTTGAGGAACGCTCTCGTCCTCGCTGTCGGAATGGGGTCGCCGGTGGCGTCGGGACGGGCATCGAGAAGGAGTCCGTGCTGACGGAGTATTTCGGGCAGCCTGTCCTTGTCCTCGTTTCCGACCACCAGATCGACGTCGAGGGCGGCCAGCGAGTCGGCCTCGAGCTCGGCCAGGCATCCGGTGACGACGATCTTCGCTTCAGGTTCGGAGCGACGGAGCTGACGGATGAGGTGACGGGACTTGCGCGTGGCCACGGCGGTGACGGTGCAGGTGTTGAGCACGCACAGATCCGTCGGTTCGCCCTGTCCGACGATGGCGTGTCCGGCGGCGGCCAGCGTCCTTGCCATGGCCTCGATTTCGCCGAAATTCAGTCGGCAGCCGATGGAGTCGAGTCTGATTCGCATGGCGAATCAGACTCGAGTTATGAGTTGTGAGTTATGAGTTATGAGTTCCGCCGCACCGGTTGTGAATCGGTCACGAAAATCATCGGCGTCGTCAACATCGCAGCGGAATCCACACACGCTGCTGAGAAGTCTGCGATGGAACTCATAACTCATAACTCATAACTAAGAACTAGCGGCGTTAGCCGCCCTGCTGCTGGCCCTGCAGGAGCTTCCTGATCTTCTCGCGAATTTTCTTTTTCTCGATCTCGAGGTAGCTCTTGTAGCTCATCACGGCGCCGTCCTTGACGATGAACATCACCGGATTGTGGCGGACGTTGCCATAGTCGTCGAACTGGATGGGGCCGGTGACCCCGGGAAACTCCTTGATCTCGAATTGGAGCGCCCGCCGCACCTCGGTGGCCTCCCAGGCCCGAACGATGCCGGGGATCTGCAGCGCGACCCGAACCGCGTCGTAGGCGTGGGCCGCGTAGATGTCCGGGTCGTGGCCGTACTTCGTCCGGAAGGCGGCGACGAAGCTCTTGATGGGCTCGAGCTCGGACTCGATTTCGAAAGCCGGTTGCGGGAAGAGCAGCCCGTCGACGAGCTCCGGTTCCTCTTCCAGGATATAACCCGAATGGAAGGCGGAGGTTGCACAGATCGTTCCCGAGTAGCCCTTCGTGCGGAGGTGGCGGAGGACCTCGATGGTCTTGTCGGCGTACGCGATGATGTAGATCGATTCGGGCTGATGGGCCGCGATGAGATCCGCGCAATCGGTGTGCCAGTCCGGCGAGTCAACCAGGACCCGCCCCACAACCGTCCCGCCCATGGCCCCTTCGTAGACCTGGCGGAAGGGCGGCTCGATGCCCCGCGCCTGCTCGGAGTCCTCGGAGAAAATGAGGACGCTCTGCTTGTTCTGATCCTCGTACAGGAAGCGTCCGGCTCGCTGTCCCTCGAGTTCGTCGGAGGCGAACAAGCGGAAGAAGCGCCGCGAATCCTTGGTGAGGGCCGGAGCCGAAGCCGAGGGGCTGAGAACGATGACGTCGCTGTCTTCGAGCTGGGGAAGAAAGGCCCGGGCGGTTCCACTCGTGGTGCCGGCGATGATCAGCTTGGCGCCCTGATCCGCGAGCCGTTTGATTTCGCGGCGACCCTGCTCGGCATCGGTCGCCGAATCGCCCCAGACAACGGTGAGGTTCGCGGGCATGGTGCCGTCGGCCGTGGCGTTTTCCAGCGCGAGGTCGACGGCCTTCTTCATCGACTCGCCGTACGGCGCCGCGTCGCCGCTGGTGGGCAGGAGGATTCCGAGCACCGGGCTGCTGCCGCAACCGAGCAGCGGGACCACGGCGAGAATCAGAACGAGACAGACACGAGTCAACCGAGCGTGCACAACGGCACCTCCAGGGCAGTTTTGAGCTGCGGCAGCCATCATACCGAAGATTTCCGCCCTTGGGGAATTCTCTCAGAATCGGATCGCAGGTATACTCCTCCGGTCACATTGACACGAGAATCGACAATCGACGTGGACACAGAGGAGGCTGATCGATGCTTGAATTGGGGAAGGGAACTGAAATCCTCGCGGATCTTGGTGGTATCGAGACAATCGAGGATGCGTGGGAGCTCTTCAGGAGCAAGATGGGCGTTACCGAGCTGGCAAAGCTCGAGAAGATCACGACCGACAAGGCGCTCCTGAAGATCGCCAATTCCATCGCAGTCTGTCGTCCGGACAGGGTGATGATCAACAGCGGCAGCGAGGCCGACCTCGAGACCATCCGTCAGCTGAGCATCGCCAAGGGCGAAGAGCGGGCGTTGGCCATGCCGGACCACACCATCCACTTCGATCTTGCTCAAGAGCAGGCGCGGATCGTCGATCGGACCTTCTATATCGTCAATCCCGATGAGAAGATCAGCGTGCTCGCCAAGAAGATCCTGCGCGACGAAGCCCACGCCTACATCGACGAAAAGATGGCCGGTATCATGGAGGGCAAGGTTCTGCTCGTCGGCTTCTTCAATCGTGGGCCGGCGGGCGCCCCGGCGACCATTCCCGCCATCGAGATCACCAGCTCCGCGTATGTCATGCACAGCGCCGATATGCTTTATCGGAACTCGTACGACACCTTCGATCAGCAGGTCGAGGACACCGGTTTCTTCTTTACCAATCTTCACTCGGAAGGACCGTGGAGAGTCGAGGACCTGCCCAACGCCCGGGTCTTCATGGACCGGTCGTGGTTGACGACCTACTCCATGTTCTGCACCTACGCGGGCAACACGCTCCTGATGAAGAAGGGCAACCATCGTTTCGCGGTCGACCTGGCCACCTACTTCAAGGCGGGGCAACAGCTTTCCGAGCACATGTTCATCACGGGTTTCAAGGGTCCCGGCGGACGGGCGACCTACTTCTGCGGCGCCGCGCCGAGCGGTTGCGGTAAGACCACGACCGCCATGGCCGGGGATTTCTTCGTCGGAGATGACCTGGCTCAGATGTGGATCGCGGACGACGGTTCGCTGCGGGCGATCAACCCGGAGCGGGGGATCTTCGGCATCGTCAACGATGTCAACTGGGATGGTGACCCCCATCTGATGAAGGTCCTTCGGGAGCGAGGTCACGAGGTGATCTGGACCAACGTGTTGGTCGATGACGATCACAAACCGCACTGGGAAGGCAGTGGTGAAGATCCGCCGGCGAAGGGGCGAAACTTCCAAGGTGACTGGTGGGAAGGCATCACGGACCCGGACGGAAAGAGGATCCCCATTTCCCATGGAAACGCCCGCATCACCGTGCGTTGCGAGGCGATCGGGAACTTCGACAGCGAGGCTGCGGAGTCCTCCGACGGAGCCCACGTCAAGGTCATCACCTACAGCGGCCGTGACTCGGATACCATGCCGCCGATCTGGGTCGCCAAGAACGCGAACCACGGCGTCGTCATCGGCGCGTCCATCGTCTCGGCGGCCACCGCCACCGAGATCGGCGTGTCGGGAGTCCGCCGGCAGCCCTGGGCGAACGCACCGTTCATCCCCGGAGCCCTCGCCGACTACATGACCGCACAGTTCAACCTGTTCAACTCATCCAAGCTCACGGATCCGCCGATCCTCGCGGGGCTGAACTACTTCCTGACCCACCAGGCGCGGGGTGGCGAAGGGTTTGGGCTCCTCGGCGAGAAGAGAGATGTGAAGGTCTGGCTCGGCTGGCTCGAACGGCGAAGCCACGGCGATGTGGAGGCGATCGAGACTCCCATCGGCTTCATTCCTCGCTACGAGGACCTCGAGAAGCTCTTCCGGGAACTCATCGACAAGGACTATCCGCGCGAGCTCTACGACAAGCAGTTCTCACTGTACATCGACAAGATGCTTGCCCGGATCGAGCTTCAGGAGGAGGCGTACGGTAAGGAGGAGGACCTCCCGGCCGCGCTCTTCGAGGTCTATGCCGAGCAGCGCACCGGTCTCGAGGAGCTCAAGGCGAAGTTCGGCAAGATCGCCACGCCGGAGCAGCTCGGCGGCTAACGCTGCAAAATGATGAATGATGAATGATGAGTTATGAATTCCATCGCATCGGATCTGCCTCGGCGTTGTCGGGCCGGGTGCGATGGCAATTCATCATTCAAAACTCATAACTCAGCCTCTTGCAAGAATCGTGGGAGCGCGCTCTGTAGCGCCGATCTCCTGATCGGCGTTGGTGCGACGATGCCTGTCAGAACGCCCACCAGGAGATGGGCGCTACAAGGTACATCGATACTTGACGACCTCGCTGTCGAGTTTTGCAAGAGGCTAAACTCATAACTCGCCAATCGAAATCAGTGATTTCGATTGGCGATGTGTGCCCCGACGAGCGCCGCGACGATCACTGCGAGGTAGAGCTGACCGATCACCGCCTGCACCCAGGCCAGGGTGCGTGCTGCCTGGGAAACGGGCGTCATGTCGCCGTAGCCGAGGGTCGACATGGTGACGAAGCTGAAGTAGTTCAGAACGCCGTGAATCCGAGAAGGGCCGGAACCGAGGAGGTGGTTCTCCAACTCGGTGGAGAGAGCGAATGCGTTGGTATCGGCGAGGGCGATGAATCCGTAGACGTTGGCGAAGAGAAACCCGATCAAGAGGTAGGCGCAGACCGCGCCGTAGATCTTCTCCGACGAGATTCTGCTGCCGTCGATGACGTCCTTGAGGATCCGCCACACCAGGAAGGCCAGGAAGAGCGTGCCGAGGATCAGCGGGACGAGATTGAAGGTCGGGGTGTCGGGCGTCGCGGCGTTGAAGACCCCGCCGGCGACGGCAGGAACGCCGAGCGCCAGGCCGATCATCAGGTCCGTTGCTCTTCGAGTGATCTCGAACAGCGCGAAAATGAGCAGGCCGGTCGTCAGGTAGGTATAGAGCTTGGGCGAATCGGTCACCGTGCTGAGAACCGGCCCGAGAAGGAAGAACAAACCCAACGCGACGGTCAGGTGGCGGTAGATGTGATCCGCCGAAAACAGACGACGATTCTTGAGTGTCATCGGTCGATTATGAATGATGAATGGTGAATGGTGAACTCCATCGCATCGGACCGGCCTCGACGCTGCCGAGTTCTGTGCGACGAGTATTCATAATTCATAATTCTAACTCGTAACTCGAGATGGCTCAGTGCTTCTTGAAGACCTGCGACATCTGCTCGCGAGAGTGCGTGGCGGCCACCTCCTGCATGTGCTGGATGGCCGACGGTCGGTCGTGCCGCGAGGTGGTGGTGAGCTTCAACTCGCGCTCGCGGTCGATGGCGGTGGCCCACCGATCGATGCCCTTGAGCACGTCGTGGCGGTGGACGAAGCCCACCAGGCGATCGTTCTCGGTCACCGGCAGGCACGAAAAGTTGGTCTCGAGGAAGGCCCGCGCCGCGGTCAAGAGGTCCATATCCGGAGTGATCCGAACATCGAGATCGGACATGTGGTCGTCGACGGTGCCGCCGGAAACTCCGTCGTATGCCCAGTGGCTCACCGTTCGGAGACAGTCTTTTTCACTCAGTACTCCGATGACGTGATCGAGATCGTCGAGGACGGGCAGCGCCGGGAATGGTGAGCCGGCCAGCCGGTGCATCGCCTCGCGCATCGGGTCGTCGGCTCGGAACGACTGTGTCGATCTCCCCATCACGAACTGGACAATCGGTGTTTTCGCCATCTCTTCCTCCTCGAACTGGTGCGTTGGTGTCTGAATGTGTCTCGTTGAAATCGAGCTTGTTACCCCTTTAACGAACCGCGATTCCGGTTTATTCTTGTCCGGCTCAATTTCGAGGAGGGGCCGGCGCCCGGCGTCAGTTTCGCCTCACGACGCGGGGGAGGTAGGAAACCGAGATGGCCGTTCACACGATGAGAAAGGGACTGGACCTCCCGATTTCGGGAGAACCGGTTCAGCAAGTCGAGGCGGCGCCACCCGTCGGTCGTGTAGCCCTGATGGCTCGCGACTATCAATTCATGAAGCCGCGGATGCACGTGGCGGTTGGAGATCAGGTCGCCCGGGGGCAACTGCTCTTCGAAGACCGGAAGACCGAAGGCGTTCGGTTCACTGCTCCGGGCGCCGGAACGGTGGCGGCCGTCAATCGCGGGGAGCGGCGGGCGTTTCAGTCGCTGGTGATCGAGCTCTCGGAGTCCGAACTGGCCGGAGCCCCGACGGACGGTGAGTTCGAGACCTTCACGAGCTACAGCGGGAAGCCGGTGGCGGATCTCGATGGAGAAGCGGTCCGGACGCTCCTGTTGGAGTCCGGCGAGTGGCCGGCCCTGAGAACGAGGCCCTTTTCGAAGACGCCGGGGGCGGCCGACACCTGCGCAGCGATCTTCGTCACCGCCATGGACACGAATCCGCTCGCCGCCGACCCCGAGGTGGTGCTGCAGGGACGGATAGAAGACTTCAATCGAGGCCTGGAAGCCCTGTCCAAGCTCACCGAGGGGCCGGTCTACCTGTGCTGTGCACCGGGCTCGTCCTTCGACGGCGGAGGCGTTGCGTCGGTGCGCGTCGAGCACTTCGAAGGTAAACATCCCGCAGGCCTCGCCGGCACCCACATCCACTTTCTCGAGCCCGTCCACCGTGAGAAGACCGTGTGGACCATCGGCTACCAGGATGTGGCGGCTATCGGTTCGCTCTTCGCCACCGGCCGGCTGGATGTCCGCAGGGTGGTCGCTCTGGGCGGACCGGTCGTCCAGCGGCCGCGGTTGCTGGCGACCCGGCTCGGCGCCGAGATCGGGCCGCTGGTCGATGGCGAGCTCGACGGCGGCAGGAACCGGATTGTCGCAGGATCGGTGCTGCACGGTCACCGGGCGATGGGGAAGGCATTCGGCTACCTCGGCCGCTTCGCTCCCCAGATCTCCTGCCTCAAGGAGGATGACGAGCGCAAGTTCCTCGGCTGGATCTGGCCGGGCTTCGATCGATTCTCGCTCACCCGCGCCTTCGGCTCTGCCCTGCGGGGATCGTCGGCGCGCTATGACTTCACGACAACCACTCACGGCGCACACCGCGCCATGGTGCCCATCGGGCTCTTCGAAAAGGTCATGCCGCTGGACATCATGCCGACCTTCCTGCTCCGCGCGCTTCTGATGAACGATCTCGAGCGCGCCGAAGCGCTCGGGTGCCTCGAGCTGGACGAGGAGGACCTCGGACTCTGCTCCTTCGTCAGTCCGGGTAAGGAAGACTTCGGACCGGCGTTGAGGAGGAATCTCCTGGACGTCTGGAAGGAGGGCTGATGAAGTTCGTACGCTCTCTGTTGGACAAAGCGGAGCCGCACTTCGACCGGGGAGGGAAGCTGCAGTTCTTCTACCCCCTCTACGAGTCGGCCGATACCCTTTTCTACACACCGGGCAAGGTCAATCGCGACACCGTTCACGTTCGCGACGGGCTGGACCTGAAACGCATGATGATCGTCGTCGTCATCGCCCTCATGCCGACGGTGTTGATGGCGATGTACAACACCGGGCTGCAGGCGCACCGGGCCATCGCTGCCGGCGCCGCACCGCTGGAGAGTTGGCAGACAAGTCTTTTCACCGCCCTGGGCTTCGGTTTCACCACCGACATCGTGGCCTGCTTCGTCCACGGAGCCTTGTACTTCATCCCGATCTTCGTCGTCTGCTTCGGCGTCGGTATCGGCATCGAGGTCTTCACCGCGATGGTTCGTGGACACGAGGTGAACGAGGGCTTCTTCGTCACCGGTTTTCTGGTTCCGTTGACGCTCCCGCCGACCATTCCTCTGTGGCAGGTGGCCGTCGGTGTCGCCTTCGGCGTCATCATCGGCAAGGAGGTCTTCGGCGGCACCGGGATGAACTTCCTCAACCCGGCCCTCACCGTTCGCGCCTTCCTCTTCTTCGCCTACCCGGCGCAGATCTCGGGTGACAAACCCTGGATCGCCGCGAACTTCACCGGTGTCGACGGATTCTCCGGCGCTACCTGGCTGGCGAGGGCGGTGGGCGAAGGACCGCACGTCCTCGGGGCGGTGGGCTCGGAGGCATGGTGGCAGGCGTTCATCGGCTTGATTCCGGGATCGATGGGGGAGACCTCGGCCCTGCTGTGTCTGGTGGGTGCGGTCATACTCATTGCCACCGGCATCGGCTCGTGGCGCACCATGGCCGGCGTGACCATCGGAACCGGGGCCATGGTCCTGCTGCTCAATTCGGTCGGGTCGTCGACGAACCCGGCGTTCGCGGTGTCGTTCGGATGGCACGTGGTCCTCGGGGGATGGGCCTTCGGCACGGTCTTCATGGCCACCGATCCGGTCTCCTCGGCGTTCACCGACAAGGGACGCTGGATCTACGGCATCGGCATCGGCGTCATGGTGGTGCTGGTCCGGGTGGTCAATCCGGCGTACCCGGAAGGCATGATGCTGGCGATCTTGTTCATGAATATGTTCGCCCCGTTCATCGACCACTTCTTTGTCCAGGGCAACATCAAACGGAGGATGGCGCGAAATGCAGCACAGTAACGCCTACATCATCGGCTTCGCCGCGGCGGTGTGTCTGGTGTGCTCCATCGTGGTCTCGACATCTGCCGTGGCCCTGCGGCCGAGGCAGATTCAGAACAAGGAGCTCGACCGGCAGAAACAGGTGCTCATGGTGGCCGGTCTCATCGAAGCCGGACAGGCGGCAGACGCGGCCGAGATTCAGCGTCTCTTCGACGAGAGCATCGTGGCGAGGGCCGTCGATCTCGAGACTGGTGAGTATGACGAGTCGGTGGACACGGCCGCCTACGACCAACGCAAGGCGACTCGCGATCCGGCGCTGAGCCGGGCCGCCGGTGCCAATCCCGCCGGAATTCCGCGCCTGCCGAACACCGCTGTGATCTACCAGAAGGTCGTGCAGGACGAGGTGGAGATGGTCATCCTGCCGATCGAGGGCAAAGGGCTGTGGTCCACGCTCTACGGCTTCCTGGCTCTCGCTCCCGACCTGACCACCATCGAGGGCATTACGTTCTACGAGCACGGCGAAACGCCGGGCCTCGGCGGTGAGGTCGACAACCCGTCCTGGAAGGCACTGTGGCCGGGACGCCAGGCCTTCGATGACAGCGGCGAGGTGGCCATCGAGGTCATCAAGGGCCACGCCGGACCCGTGGACCAGGACCCCTATCGGGTCGACGGACTCTCGGGTTCGACGCTGACCGCTCGTGGGGTTTCCAACCTGGTTCGCTTCTGGCTCTCCGAAGATGGCTTCGGACCCTATCTCGAGCAGATTCGGACCGAGGAAGGGGGCGCCTGATGAAAGCACGATACAAGCAGGTACTCCTCGATCCGCTGTTCAACGACAACCCCATCGCGGCCCAGGTGCTCGGCATCTGCTCGGCGCTGGCGGTCACCACCAAGCTCGAGACCTCGGTGGTCATGTCGCTGGCGGTGATCGCAGTGCTCTCGTTGTCGAACCTGACGGTATCGCTGATTCGGAATCTGATTCCACCGTCGATCCGCATCATCGTTCAGCTGACGATCATCGCCTCGCTGGTGATCGTCACCGACCAGGTTCTGCAGGCCTTCGTCTACGACATCTCGAAGCAGCTGTCGGTCTTCGTTGGTCTGATCATCACCAACTGCATCATCATGGGGCGGGCCGAGGCCTTCGCCATGCAGAACCCGCCGTTCGAGAGCCTCCTCGACGGGATCGGCAACGCGTTGGGCTACAGCCTGATTCTGATCGTCGTGGGTTTCTTCCGTGAGCTCGTCGGCGCCGGCAAGCTCTTCGGCATCCAGGTGCTGCCGGTGATCACCGAGGGTGGTTGGTACCAACCCAACGGTCTTTTCGTTCTCTCGCCGGGGGCCTTCTTCCTCATCGGCGTCTTCATCTGGCTTCTGCAGACCTGGAAGCCGGAACTGCAGGAGGACTGAGATGCTTGAACACTACCTCAGCCTCGCGGTCAAGGCCATCTTCGTCGAAAACATGGCGTTGGCCTTCTTCCTCGGCATGTGTTCGTTCCTTGCCGTTTCGAAAAAAGTTGAGACCGCCGTCGGGCTCGGCGCGGCCGTGACCTTCGTGCTCACGGTGACCACGCCGCTCAACACGATTCTCTACAACTACCTCCTCGCAGAAGGTGCGCTGGTCTGGCTCAACCCGAACTGGGGATCCATCGACCTCAGCTTCGTGCGGTTTCTCGCGTTCATCGGGTCCATTGCCGCCTCCGTACAGGTGGTGGAGATGACCCTGGACCGCTACGTTCCGAAGCTCTACGCGGCCCTGGGCGTCTTCCTGCCGCTCATCGCGGTGAACTGCGCGATCCTCGGAGCGTCGCTCTTCATGGTGGAGCGGGATTACACCCTCGGCGAGAGCACGGTCTTTGGGTTCGGCTCCGGCGTCGGTTTCTGGCTCGCCATCGTGGCGCTGGCCGCGATCCGCGAGAAGATCGTCTACTCGGATGTTCCTCCGGCTCTGCGCGGCCTGGGGATCACCTTTCTCATCACCGGACTGATGGCCATCGGCTTCATGGCCTTCGCGGGCATCCAGTTGTAGGTGGGGGCGTCGATGATAACCATCCTTCTCGGAGTCGCCGTATTCCTTCTGGTCATCGTGGCGCTGGTGGTGATCCTGATGATCGCCAAGTCGCAGCTCGTGGCCTCGGCCGACGTCACGATCACCATCAATGATGATCCTGACAAGGCCCTCGTGACCCCTGCCGGCGAGACCCTGCTCAACACCCTGTCGGCGAACAAAATCTTCATCCCTTCCGCGTGCGGCGGCAAGGGCACCTGTGGGGTGTGCAAGGTCGATGTCGTGGAGGGCGGTGGAGCCATCTTGCCCACCGAGACCTCGCATATCAACCGCGGCGAGCAGCGGCACGGCACCCGGCTGTCGTGCCAGGTGAAGGTCAAGCAGGATATGAAGATCGAGGTCGAGCCGGAGATCTTCAACGTCCGAAAGTGGACCTGCAAAGTCCGCTCGAACCGCAACGTGGCGACCTTCATCAAAGAGCTCGTTCTCGAGTTGCCCAAGGGTGATGCGGTGCCGTTCAGGGCTGGCGGCTACATCCAGATCGAGTGCCCACCGCACGAGGTTCGCTACGAGGACTACGAGATCGATGAGGAGTATCGGGGAGACTGGGACAAGTACGACATGTGGCGGTTCGTTTCCAAGGTGGATGAGCCGGTGACCCGGGCATACTCCATGGCGAACTATCCCGAGGAAGAGGGCCTCATCATGCTCAACGTGCGCATCGCGTCGCCCCCTCCCAACATGCCGGATGTCCCACCGGGGATCATGTCGTCCTTCATCTTCGGCCTCAAGCCCGGCGACGAAGTTGTGATCTCGGGCCCCTTCGGCGAGTTCTTCGCCAAAGAGACCGGCAACGAGATGGTCTTCATCGGCGGCGGCGCCGGAATGGCTCCCATGCGGTCGCATATCTTCGACCAGCTCAAGCGGCTGCACAGTGACCGCAAGATCACCTACTGGTATGGAGCCAGGAGCCTCTGCGAGGCGTTCTATCAGGACGAGTTCGACAAGCTCGAAGAGCTGAACCCGAATTTCAAGTGGACACTCGCGCTGTCCGAACCGCTCCCCGAGGACAACTGGAACGGAGACGTGGGATTCATCCACCAGGTGGTGTACGACAACTACCTCAAGGATCACCCGGCCCCGGAGGACTGTGAGTACTACCTGTGCGGGCCGCCGATGATGAATGCAGCGGTGATCCGCATGCTCCACGATCTCGGGGTCGAGCCTGAGAACATCATGCTCGACGACTTCGGAGGCTGATCGACAGCGCTGCGGAGACAACCATGACGAGGCAGTCGTCCGGACCGCCGCCGCTACGGAAGATGATCCTGCCGGCGATCTTCGTCGGCGCGCTCTTCGTGGTCGTATTTCTGCGCCAGCCGGCCGAGTCGAGTCGAGAGCAATGGTCCCTCAACGGACATGCGATCGGAACGACCTTCACGGTCAAGCTGGTGCTGCCTGATGGTCCGCACGGGACGAGGGCCGAGGTTGCAGCCGCGATCCGGCGGATTCTGGATGAGGTGGATCGCAGCATGTCCACCTATCGGACGGACTCGGAGATCAGTCGATTCAACGACTTCGGGACGGAGAGCTTCGAGGCGAGCCGATCGCTGCTCGTGGTGATGGAAGAGGCGCTGCGGGTGGCCGAGCTCACCGGCGGCGCCTTCGACGTGACCGTGGGGCCATTGGTGGACGCCTGGGGCTTCGGGCCGGAGACACCATCGAAGCCGCCCGACGCTGCCGCCATCGACCGGCTGCTCGAGGAGAACGGTTTCCGCCGTGTCGTCGTCGATCCGGTGAACGGAACCCTCCGCAAGGATCGCGCCGCCCTCCGCTGCGACCTCTCCGCCATCGCCAAGGGCTTCGCTGTCGACCGGGTGGCGGAGGGTATGGGTGCGCTCGGGTTCGACGATTTCATGGTCGAGATCGGCGGCGAGGTCCGGGCGGCCGGCCGCAACGCTCACGAAGAGGCCTGGCGCATCGGCGTCGAGAAACCCCAGCTGGTGCGAGGTGGGGTCTGGAACGTCGTCGCGCTGGCGAATGCCGCCATGGCGACATCGGGCGACTACCGCAACTACTACGAACGCGACGGTGTCCGAATCTCTCACCTTATCGACCCGCGTACCGGGCGCCCCATCACTCACACCCTGGCATCGGTGAGCGTGGTCCACTCGAGCTGCATGACTGCGGACGCGCTGGCGACGGCGATCAGCATCCTCGGACCCGACGAGGGAAGAGAGTTGGTCGAGCGGGAACACATCGCGGCGCTTTTCCTCATCCGGAACACCGATGGGGGTTTCGATCAGTGGTCGAGCCGCGCCTGGCCGGTGGAGAATATTGAACCGCAATCGAGTGTTGCGCCGGGTGGAGACAAACGATGACGACCCTGATCCTGACCATCGCCGTGTTCGCCGTCGCCATGCTGGCGCTGTCGGTGGGGATCTTCGTCGCCGGTAAGAGCATCAAGGGACACTGCGGCGGCCCGTCGTGCACCTGTGCCACCGAGGGCGGGGACATTACCCAGTGCTCCGAGCACAACGACGACCCCATGTCGCTTCCGGTGCACCCGGGATAGTTTGATCCGCGCAAAGGGCGCGAAGCATCGCACCACAGACCACACAGAATACGAAGAACACCTGCAGGCGCAGCATTGATGCTGTGCGAAGAGCGCGTTCGTTGATGCCTCGGTGCCCAAGCGGTGACGACGCACTCCATGCGGGCCGTGAAACGACCCACCTACAAGAGCGTACGGAAGCGCCTCAACAGTGAAGGAGCCTCCAGGTGAGGGCTCGGACGTCGTCGAAGAGCTGGAGGGCGTTGCGGGTTCGTTTGGGATCGATCGCGCCTGCACCGAGGAGGATCTGCAGGTGACTGTCGACTTCCTTGGCAGAGGCGTAGGCGATTCGCCAATGGTGATTCCGATCCCGACCCGAGCGCCCTGCCCCCTCCGCGAGATTCGCGGCTACCGAGCTCGCAGAGCGAATCACCTGATCGGCGATGCTCTTGAGAGGAGCAGGGACCTTCAATACCACCGAGATGGCGATTCCCGTTGCCTCGACGGCTTTGGAGTGGGCGATGAACGTGGTTGTTGGCCGTGTGATGTGCATGGTCACCTCCTGTGTGTTCATGGCGCCCGTCCAGCCGATGAGCTTGCCGGGGTCAAGGGGTCGCCCGCCGCGGGCGATGCATTTCACCCCTTGACCCCGGCAAGCTCATCGGCTACGAATGC
>JAZBOQ010000127.1:0-2145 GCA_036351195.1 Thermoanaerobaculales bacterium
CCCGGCCGAGGCGCAACGTGCATACGAGCCGCTCTTCGACAAGTTCAATTTCAAGGCCGAACTCAGCTGGGTCGGGTTGAGCACCTCGGTCGGACTCTTCTCCGAGGAGTTGGATCAGGGATCGGTCCTCAATTTCGAGGACGACCTCGACCTCGGAGACCGGCAGTCAATCCCGTCACTCGACTTCGAATGGCAGATCGCGAAACGCCATCGCCTGGCCGCCCGCTGGCAGAACCTCAGCCGGGACTCCACCTCCCAGGCCCTGACCGAGATCGAGTGGGGCGACGAGACGATTCCCATCGGCGCCGGAATCAGCCTCGATTTCGAGACCATGCAGATCTTCGTGGATTACACCTTCTATCCTTGGGTGAAGGAGCGCTGGGCATTGGGCTTCGGGCTCGGGCTGCGGTACCTCGATCTGACCTCGAATCTCAGCTGGATCCTCGAGGGCGGCCAGATCATCGAAGGTAGCCAACGAGCGGATGTGGCCGTGCCGCTGCCGTACCTCAACCTCGAGTACCGGCGATTGCTGACCGAACACTGGCGGATGATCCTCACCGGCGGCTGGTTGGAGATCACCATCGGCGACAACAGCGGCAGCCAGTGGGTCGGCCGCTTCGGGATCGAGTATCTTCTCGGCAAGCGCTGGTCCGTCGGTGGCTCGTTCAACATCGCCACCATCGATATCGATGCGGACGACATCGGCGGCGACGACGACATCGGGACGCTCAATCTCTCCGTCGATATGGATATCTGGGACTTCAGCATCTTCGGCCGGGTGAGGTTTTAAAAAGGACCGCTCGTTTCTCGTATCCCACATCCTGCTAGGATGATCCAGAATCGACTATCGGGGGTGGGTGAGTGCGCGGATCGAGATCGGATGATTGTGGCCCTGAGTCTGAGCGTTCGACCGCCGAGCCCCTCGAGAGCCGTCTCGAATTCGAAACCCTGATCGCCGATCTCTCATCGAAGTTCATCAACCTGCCTCCCGGTGAGGTGGACCACGCGATCGAAGATGCGCTGCGCCGCGTCTGCGAGCTGATTGGGATCGATTTCTCGGTGCTCTGGCAGTGGTCGGTTGACGCCCCGGATGTCATCGCGCCAACCCACTTCTTCCCGGCCCAGGAAGCTCAGCCGGCTCCCGAGCCCCTGCACCAGGATCAATACCCCTGGTATGCAGAGCAGATGAAGGCCGGCCGAGTGATTGCTGTAGCTTCATTGGATGAACTCCCCGCGGAAGCCGCCGTCGATCGGGAGCACGGCCATCTCAGCGGTATCAAGTCAAACCTGTGCCTGCCGCTTTCGGTGGGAGGCGGACCACCGGTCGGTTGCCTGGCACTCAACACTCTGCGAGTGGAACGCGACTGGCCGGATGACGTCGTCAATCGTTTGCAGCTCGTGGCACAAGTCTTTGCCAACGCCCTCGCCCGGAGTCGTCACGAGCTGAGATTGCAGGAGAGCGAGGAACGTCTCGCCCTTGCGGTGGATTCGGCCGGCGCCGGGGTCTGGAGCCTGGACCTCACGACGGGTTCGTTCTGGGCCACCGATCGGGGTCGCGAGATCTTCGGCTATGCGCCGGACGAGGTCATCAGCCTCGATCGATTCGAGGCGTCAATCCATCCCGATGATCGGGACCTCGTTCGGGGCGCCATCCGGAGGGCGGTACAGTTCGGCGAATCCGTCAATCTGGAGTACCGCATTTTCGCTGAGGGCGAACGCGGTGTGCGCTGGGTCGCCTCCCGGGGACGGCCCCGGGTCGCCGCCGACGGCAAGGTTGAGCGCCTGATGGGCGTTTCCATCGACATCAGCGAACGTAAGCTCGCGGACGAAGCGTTTCGAACGAGTGAGGCCCGCCTGGCCGCGGGCGCCGCGCTCGCGGGTCTCGCGTTCTACGAGGTGGACCTCGAACGAGGCAGGATGTACATCGACGGCCGGCTTCGCGACCTCTGCGGCCTGCCCGACGACCGGCTGGAGGGACTGCAACCTCTGGAATTCTGGATGGAAAGTCTCCACCGTGGCGACGCGGAGCGGGTGATGCACCTGCGCGACCAGCTGCACGACGGTCGGCTGGACGAGATTTCGCTCGACTACCGGTACCTCCATCCGGATCGCGGAGAGACGTGGATTCACCACCTGGCGGGTGTC
>JAZBOQ010000128.1:0-64110 GCA_036351195.1 Thermoanaerobaculales bacterium
ACCACGCGATCCTCGCCGAACTGCTCGCCGTCGCCGTCCGACGCTTCACTGACTCCGTCGGTGAAGAGAACCAGCCGGTCGCCGGATTCGAGAGCCGCCTCGCCGGTTCGATACGGAAGGTCCCGCATGAGGCGCGCGAAGGCGGGCCCGCCCTCGGTCAGCCGCTGGGCCGTGCCGTCCTCTCGCACCAACACCGGTTGGTTGTGGCCGCAGTTGGTGTAGGTCAATCGCCGACCGCCCCCGTCCACCACGGCGAAAAAGAAGGTGACGAACTTCCCGCCTTGAAGGTTTGACGTCACCACCGACCGAACCTGGGTGCAGACGTGGCCCGGGTCGGCATCCGCAGCGGCGACCGCTTTCACCGCGGCCTGCAGGCTCGACATGAGCAACGCCGCCGGCATTCCCTTGCCCACCACATCGCCGATGCACACCGCCAGCTTGTCGTCCGAAAGCCTCAGAACATCGTAGTAGTCGCCGCTGACCTCACGGGCCGGCTGCCACCGCGCCGCGACCTCGACGCCGCCGATCTGAGGGATCTCCGCCGGAAGCAGGCTGCGCTGGATCTGCAGTGCCTGGGTGAACTCGAGCTCCGCCCGGCGTCCGCGCAACCTTCCGAGCCCGATGGCGAGCTGTCCGGCGACCGCCTCGAGAAAGACCTCGTCCTCGTCGTCGAAAGGCTCCCTCGAGAGCTTCCGACCGATGGTGATGAGACCAACCGGTTCGTCGCCGCGCCGACAGATCGCGGCCCGGACCGCAGCGGCCTTCTGAGCGACGTGTCGCTCCTCCTCCGACAACGCGTCGCGATCGACCACGACATGCACCGAGGCCGCCTCCAGCACCGGCGTCGACGACGGCAACGTGATCCCCACCGACGCCCTGTCCGGCAGACCCACCGTGGCTTCGGCGATCAAGCGGTCGCTGCCGGCGCGGCGCACCAGAATCGCCACCGTCCGGCAGCCGAGTGCTCGCTGAACCTCCTCGGCCACCTCGAGACACATGGTCTCGAGAGAGGTTGCCTGCATCACCGTCTCGGCGACGCGACCGATGGACGCCTGGGTGTCTCTCTCGCGCCGGAAAAAGAACCGATCGACCAGGCGTTGAACCCGGTTTCGCATGGGCACGAACAGCGCCACCACCAGGAGCGTGGCCACCACCGTGGCGACCTGGCTCTCGAGACCGGCCGAGCGGACGATGGCAAGCCCGGAAACCCCAGCGAGCAGCAGGTACACCACCAAGACGAAGCCGGTGACGACCGAGTAGATGAGTGTCTTGCGGATGATGACGTCGATCTCCATCAACCGGTACTTGACGATGCCGAAGGCGAGCGATACCGGAATCACCAGGTACAGCACCTTGCCGACGGCGCCGAGCAGAACGTTGGTCGTGTAATCGATGGTGCCGTGGTGGCCGAAAACGATGGAGATCACGATCGTGACGATCATCAGCACCAGCGAGCCACCCACGGCGGTGAGGGTGCCCCAGAGCGGCCACCACAGCTGACGCTGCTCGTCGAGACCGCTTTCACGGTAACTCCGATACAACGCGATCGTGGTGATCACCGAGAAAACGACAATGAAGAGCATCGAGACGACCATCGCGCAGACGAACAACACCGCCATGGCGATCCCGGCCGCATCGCGGGAAAGCGCCCTCACGCCGAATCCACCGGCGGCTCCAAGGACGGCGACAAGCGCGTGCATCCACCACGGGCTCGCCATGACGGCCCGGAGCCAGCCGTCGGACCGAGACCTCTGCCGAAGCCGAAGGACCGCGGCCGAGGCCCCCACCGCCATCAGGCACGCCGCCACAACCGTCCCGGCCGGCCATCGTCCGAGCAATCCTACGGCGGTCACCACTGTTGCGAAGATGACCGAGGAAAAGGGCGCGAGATGAACCCAGACGGTCACTTCGGGCCATCGCTTCACAATCGGCCGAGTCCTGGGAAAGACCAACGCCAGGTGCAGCAGACTGTCGATCAAGGCGACGGTTAACACGCCGACCAGCAACAACCCGAGCAGTACCGGCACCCCGACCGTGGCCGGCGCCACGCCGCGGAGAGACGGGATGTCGAGCTCCAACGCCGCATAGACCAGGTACTCCGCAGCGCCGAAGACGCAGACGAGAAAGAAGACCAGCGCAACCTGGGAACGGGGCCGGCTCCAAAAAACCAGCAGGCTCATGAGAAGGAAAATGGCACCGACCACGACGGAGGTCCCGGTTGCGAAAACGACGAGAGGGTACCGGTAGGGCGGCTCCAAGCGAAGGGTGACGTCACGTTCTCCGCTCGATCCGCGAACTCGGTAGGTGATCCCGTCTCCCGATCGCGCCCGCTCCGCCACGTCCGCGAGCCGATCGATCTCCGCCACTGCGATGCCGTTCACCGAGGCAACCTCATCACCCGCAACGATTCCTGCGCGGGCCGCCGGCCCGCCCGGCGCCACCATTTCGACCGTTCGGCTCCCAGCGCCCCAGAAAAACGCCGGCGTCGGACGATCACGGTCTGCCCGGGAATCGATGTTGTAGGCCATCCCTGCCCAACCCGCGGCGTTCCACTCCGCCACCCGCCAGGCGATCAGCGCCGCGAAACCCACCAACTGGGCGACAACCAACGCCAACATGAGGCCCTTTCTGAGCATGGTCCCAAGGGTACCAAACGCCCGTCACTGCTACCATCGCCACGATGGCCGATGCATGGCGACCCACAGCGACCGCGCCGGCTCTGCGGAAGAGGGCCGAAGTTCTCGCTGCGGTTCGCGCCTTTTTCGCCAGGCGCGACGTTCTCGAGGTGGAAACACCGCTGTTGGCGGCCGCACCGGTCACTGATCTGCACCTCCATGCCATGAGCTGCCGATACCGCGGACCCGGCCACGACGGCGGCCGGAAGCTGTGGCTGCAGACCTCGCCCGAGTTCGCCATGAAACGGCTCCTGGCCGCCGGCAGCGGACCCATCTACCAGCTCTGCAAGGCCTTCCGCGACGGCGAGGCGGGCAGCCGCCACAACCCCGAGTTCACGATCCTCGAGTGGTACCGCCCGGGATGGGACCACCACCGGTTGATGGACGAGGTGGCCGAGCTTCTCCACACCGTGCTGGGCGAACGTCGGGTGGGGCTTGCCGCACCGGTTTCAATGCCGACAGGAGCGGTTGGCGCAGCGGTCGATCCCGTTCCCGTTCCCGATGAGGCCGTGTCCGAACCCGGCTCCGTGGCCGTGGCCGATGACCGTGGCCGTTTCCGTTTCCGTGGCAGCGGCAGCGGCAGCGACAGCGGCAGTGGCAGTGGCAGTGGCAGTGGCAGCGAGCGGATCACCTACCGAGGGGCGATGCACCACCACATCGGGATCGATCCCGTGACGGCCTCCCTGGCAGAGATCGCCGATGCCGCTCGCGAGCACATCGACTCGCCTCCCGATCTCGGAAACGACCGCGACGGCTGGCTCGACCTGCTCATGAGCCACATCGTCGAGCCGAAGCTCGGCCGCGGTCGACCGACCTTCGTGATCGACTACCCGGCATCCCAGGCCGCGTTGGCGAGGATCCGACCCGGAGACCCACCCGTCGCCGAGCGCTTCGAGGTCTACGTCGAGGGCGTCGAGCTCGCCAACGGCTACCACGAGCTCGCCGAACCCGCCGAGCAGCGCCGGCGCTTCGGGGCCGATCTCGCCGCACGGCGTGATGCCGGCCTGCCGGAGGTCCCCATCGACGAACGCCTCCTCGCCGCCCTCGAACACGGCATGCCCGACTGCGCCGGTGTTGCCCTCGGCGTCGATCGCCTGGTCATGCTCGCCGCCGGCGCCGAGCGCATCGACGAGGTCATCGCGTTCCCCATCGATCGAGCGTAGAGCCCGGACCGCGACCGCCTCAACAGTCACCCGCGGTGGGCCAAGGCCCACCCTACCCACCAGCCCGGAATGCGGGAGCCGAGCGCTCCGAAGACCGCAGCGCCGTAGGGTGGGCCTCGGCCCACCAGATCGCCTCCCGACTCCCAACCGCAATCATCGAACCCCCGCCATCGACCACCTCCCCAACCCGAGCGCACCAGCGCGTTGGGCGGGACGTGCCATTCACGCCATTGTGCTCTTCATCGACCTCCCGGTCCGAAGCGCGATTCGCACAATGTGCGTGTTTGGCAATCCACGGGGAGCGCATCCAGGGTGCGTCGTTGAAGCACGGAGGCAGGCCGCCGCTCGCCCGAGCAGCGTGGTCACCTCGTCCTCGTTTCCTACATGACCACGCTGATCGGGCGACGCTGGGCAACGACGCCGGTAGGCGGCGGTGTCCAGAAGGCCGGCGCCGCGGGTCCCATTCTCCTCGCGCTCCGGGCTTTCAGGCGCTCCCCACGGCAGGCAGGGATGCCTGCCGCTACAAGAAAGGCCGGGGCCGAAGGCGCCGTCCTTCGCAGCGTCAGCGCCCAACCAGGAATCCCAACTCTTCACAATCCGATATATCCTGTAGACCGATCGCCGACCCGAAACGAGGCCCACATGACCACACTCAAGACCATCGCCACCACCATTATTCTGGCAGCCAACGTCATCGTCCCAGCGCCCGCCGCCGCCGACGGCCCCGGTAAGGAGTTCACCGGCACTGCCGTGGTTGACGGCCCCAACGGCACTCGCAGCATGCCCGTGACCCTGGTGGCCAACCGCTACTCCACGGTCGCCGAGGTTCAGAAGCTCGGCGAGGTCCTCGCCAACGGTGGCCAGAGCGCCGTTCTCGGCGCGATCCGCTACCGCAACGATGGCGAGCTCCGGCTCGGCGCCGAGGTCCGGCCGATCAGCCTCGTCGCCGCCGAGAAGACGAGCGACGGCCACCGGATCCTCTTCCTCACCGGGCGCAGGATCGACATCAGCGAACAGCAGCTGGGCAAAGACTCTCTCGACTACCCCTTCGGCATCGCGATCATCGAGATCGACGGCTTCTCGGGACTCGGTGAGGGCGCCCTCCACGCCGGCGCCGCACTGGCCATCGATGCTGACGGCCACATCGAGATCGACGACTACGACGGCCGCGACGGCCACTTCAGGGACCTGCGGAGGGTCCGCTAACAACGCAGGGAGGCACCATGACCGACTCGAAAAAGACCGACTCGACCATCGAACGCCGCGACGTACTCAAGCTCGGTACGGCCGCTGCAGCCGGCTTTGTCGCCAAGAGCGTGATGGGCGGCGAGGCGAAATCGACCCCTGCCCTGCCGAACAACCCTCGAACCCCGAAGGCCATGCCCACCCGCAACCTGGGCAAGACCGGCTATCAGGTCGGGATCTTCTCCCTCGGCGGGCAGTCGGCCATCGAGAAGGCCGACAACTTCGACGTCGCGGTGCCGCTCATCAATCGGGCGCTGGATCTCGGGATCAACTACGTCGACACCTCAGCACGCTACGGTGGCACCGAGCACCGTTGGTCCGAGCAGTACTTCGGCGAGGTCATGAAGACCCGGCGATCGGAGACCTACCTCGCCACCAAGAGCCACGACCGCACTCGCGACGGCTCGTTGAAGCTTCTCGAACGCTCGCTGAAGCTGCTCAACACCGACCACATCGACCTCTGGCAGATGCACGCCCTGTCGCGAATGGAGCAGGTCGAGGAGAGCTTCGCCCCCGGCGGCGCCATCGAGGCCTTTGTCGAGGCCCGCGACCAGGGCATCGTCCGCCACCTCGGCGTCTCCGGCCACGCCGACCCCGATGTGCTGATTGCCGCCATCGAGCGTTTCGACTTCGACTGCATTCTCCTGGCGGTCAACGCTGCCGACCCCCACCACCTCAGCTTCAAGGAAAAGCTCCTTCCGCTAGCGGTGGAAAAGGAGATGGGCATCATCGGGATGAAGATCCCATCGCGCGGGCTGCTGCTGAAGTCCTGGAAGGCGCCAGACGATCCGAAATCCCGCTATGCCGGAACCGTGCCGGGCACCCTCGACATGACCGAGGCCATGCGCTATGTGCTGACCCTCCCGGTGAGCACGGTCATCGTCGGCTGCGACGACATCCCCCAGCTCGAGGAGAACGTCGAGATCGCACGCTCCTTCAACCCCATGAGCGAGCCGCAGCTCCTCGAGCTCGAGGAGCGCGCCAAACCGATCCACGAGCAGGTGCTCTTCTACCGCAGCTGGAAAGGCTGAGCTCGGTCCTACATTTCTTCCGGAATCGGGATGCCGAGGAGCTCTTCGAGCAGCACCCGCATCTCGTCGACGAAGAGGGTGAAGACCGCCCGCCGCAGGGCGCGCAGGACGCCGTCGTCTTCCGGGACAACCGGGTGGTTGTGGTACAGACGGTGGAAAAGCTGAGCGATCCCGTGGACGTGCTGGGCGAGCAGCGAGAACTCCAGGTTCGCCACCGCCTGCGCCACGACGTCCCGGCGCCTCGCGCACTCGAGCACCAGCTCCCAGAGATCGTCGGGAATCTCGAGCCCCGCGACGGTTTCGAGCTCGGCCGCGTCGAACCGCCCCTCGCCCCGCCGTTCCTCCAGCTTGCCGAAGATCTTGGCGGCGCGCACCGCCGAGTACTGGAGGTAGGGTCCGGTGTCGCCCTCGAAGGACAGCGCTTCGTCGAAGTCGAAGGCCAGCACCCGGTTCCGTGACTGGCGGGCCATGAGGTACCGCAGGGCTCCCACGGCGATGGCCTTGGCCCGGTCGGCCACGTCGGCCGGCGCGCCGGTGCCGGAGAGCCGGCCGACCACGGCGTCCTCGGCGGCATCCACCAGCACGTCGAGGAACTCATCGGCGCGGACCCCGATCCCCCGCCGGCCGGACATCTCGACGTAGGCCTTTGACATCTCCTCCTCGGTGAGGTCGAAGGACTTTCCACTGCGTTCCTCGATGACCTTCACCGCCGCCGGCGTCAACGCCACCATCTCGTAGGCGAAGTGAATCGACGCGTCGGCCGCATCGTCGTGGCCGAGCACTCGGACCGCCTCCTTGACCACCTTCTGCGGGTACGACTGGCGGACGTCGATGACGTTGTACACCCGGTCGGCGGCGCCGAAAGCGTGTCCTTCGAGCCTCTCACCGGGATCGGCGGTGGTCGTGGCGAGCACGCGGTCGCCGTCGTCGTAGGAGACCTCGGCCGCTGGTGACGATTGCGACCAGGCGGCGTAGGGCCGGTAGCCGAAGTCGTGCCGCGAACCGTCGGGGTCGAGCAGGAGGCCGAACTTCCACAACTGGTAGGCGATGTCCTTGCCGGTGTAGGTCACCGTCCCGTTGGAACGGACCAGGATCTTGTCGGGGTCGTCCATGTCGGCAAACTCGGGGCTCGAGGCCAGGGACATGACCCAGCAGCCCGCGTTCTTGCCCTCGTCCTCGAGCCGGATTGCCCCGGACGTCTCGAGGAGCTCGAAGGCCCGCTGCCAGAAACCGAGGTGGAGGATGTCACTCTCGTGCGGCAGGACGTCGTAGCCCACTCCGAGCCGCGCCATGGTGGCCAGGTGGCAGCGCATGTTGGCGTCGGCCACCGCAGCGGCGACGCGGGACACCGCCTTCGGCGGACACTCCTCGCCGCCGATGACCGCCGCGCGAAGCAGTTGGATCGCCTGGTCGAGATCCAGGTCGTCGTGGCCGGCCTCCACCGCGTGCAGGATCTCGGCCCGGTGGGCCTTGAAGTCCTCGTCGTCGGCGTAGCGCGCCGTCACCCTCGGGTACAACGCCCAGCAGAAATCGTCGAAATCGTCGGTGGCGGCGTCGGGGACGCTTCCCGGATCCAGGGCGAGAGCCGCCTCGACGAGCTCGTCACGGCGAACGGTCTCCACCCCCAGGCACTCGGCTACCTCGACCTCGGACAGGTGGAGCAGACCGACCACCACGTCGGCCACCTGGACCCCGGTGTCGTCGATGTAGTTCTGGGTCTCGACCCGGTGTTCGAGATGGGCCAGGCACCGGACCAGCGTGTCGCCCAGGACCGAGTTCCGCAGGTGGCCGATGTGGGCCGCCTTGTTGGGATTGATGTTGGTGTGCTCGACGACGATCTTCAACCCGCCGCCGGCAGGGTGGCTCCGCTCGCCGCGGACCAGGCTGCTCAACAACCGGTGCCGGTCGATCCACAGGTTGAGAAACCCGGGGCCGGCGACCTCCACCCGAGCCACCTCGGCCGGCCACTGGGCCTGCTCGGCCACCGCCTCGGCGATCTGCCGCGGCGGGCGCTTGAGAACCTTGGCCAGGGGCAGAGCCCCGGGCCATGCGAGATCGCCGAGGTCTCTCCTCGGCGGGATCTCGAAGATGATCTCCTCGGGACGGAGGTCGAACTCGGCCTCGAGGGCGTCGGCCAAGGCGGCAGTGGCACGCGCACGAATACTGTCAAGAGGCATCACGACTCCTTCTCAGGGCGTGATTCTACTCTGTTTCTCTCACCCGACGGCGCGACCACGAAATCCGGTGGCCGACGGAGTGGAAGCGGTCCCCGCGCCGGGCCGGATCAGAAGATGAACGAGAGCCCGACCTGGAGGGCGAGCCCGCCCACGGTGACGTCGTCCTCGTCAATCAGGTCGTAGCTGACCTCGGCCTCGGCCCAACGGTAGATCAGCTCACCCATGAACTGGATCCCCGGGGTTTTCCCGTAGCGCAAGCCGGCGATTGCGTAGAATCCGAGGTCATTGTCGACGCGCGCATAGGTGGTGCTGGAGGATGCCAGGCTGGCGCCGCCGCCAAGGTAGGGGCGCAGCTTGTGGTATTCATCGTAAAAGACGTAGCGCAGACCGAGATCGTAGACCCGGTACTTGAAGTCATCGTTCTCGTACGGGCTTTCATCGATGATCTGGAAGTTCTCCACCGTCTGGTAGCCTGCGAAACCCGCGTCGGCCATCCAGTGCGTACCGCCGAGGCTGACCCGGAATCCGAGACCGAACTCGCTCTCCGAGTCCACCACCTCGCCGTAGCTGGCGAACAGATCGACCCCCCCGCCGGCCAGGGCGGGACTCGCAACGATGCAGCACGCTGCCATCACCAGAAACACTCTGCGCATCTTGACCTCCACTGAGATTTCAATCGGTGTCATTCACAACTGTTTTTGTCTCAACAACATCATTGTAATACAAGTCGGGAGGGGGGAGTGTGATCTGAATCTACGGCAACGTCCCCACGTACCCCGTCCGCGTCACGGTCTCGTGCCCGTCCACCGTGACCTCCAGGGGGCGCCACTTCCGCGCGCCGACTCCCGAGGTGTTGAAGCTGAGGATATAGCGCGACGACAGCTCCTCGAGCAGAGTCCTGGCCACATCGGGCATCTCTTCAGCGCGCGGGATGCGGCGGTAGAGTCCACCCGAGCCGTCGGCGATGAGGGTGAGGATCTCCTCGTAGGAAGGCCCCTCTCCGCCCGGCTCCGGAGGCGGCTCGACCCCGAGCACGTAGATGGGAGTTTCGAGGCTGCGGGCGATCTCGGTGGCCTCCGCCGCGGAGATCCCCGACGCGTTGTCCACTCCGTCGGTCAGGAGGATGGCCGCCCGGCGGTGGTGGCGGGCCTTTTCCATGACCTCGGGCACCCGCAGCACCATGTCGTACAGCGCGGTGGTGCTCCACGGCTTGATGGTCTCGAGCATTCGCGGCAGCAGGTACCAACCCATCCCGAAGGGAAAGCGCTCGAGAACCTGGTCGTTGCCGAAGGTCCACAGCGCGAGCTGGTCCTCCTGCCGCCGTTCGGCGAGGAAAGCCATGATCAGATTCTGGCTGCCGGCGAGCTTGCGGCCGGCCATGGAGCCCGAGGTGTCGACGATGAACCCGAGGCTGATGGGGAGGTCGTCCTCGAGATGAAGATCCTTGATGGGTACGGCGAATCCGTCGACGGTGAGGTGGAACTTGCTCCGATCGACGCCCCGCACCACGCGGCCCTTGGCGTCGCGCACCGTCACCGGCACGATCACGGCATCGACCTCGACCTGACCCTGGTACTGGGCGGCGGCCCACGGCCCGCCCAACACAGCGAGCGCCCCGATCGCCGCCACGATCGCAGTGGCCGGAAGCCGGTTCAGTTCGCTTCTCCGCGCTCGGCGTCGCCGAGCAGCGCGCTGCGGACGTCGCGTCCGGATTCCCGGCGAAAGCGGTCGCCGTACCCGGTGACCACCGGACCGCTCTCGTCGAGGTCGAGGCGCACCAGTCGGTGGCTGGGGACGAAAAAGGTGGACGGTGCGATCAACGGGTCGCCGCCGCGCAGCTCCTGAGCCAGCCAATCCTCCACCGACTCCAGGTCGAGGCCCCGCACCACGACTCCCAGCTCGTCCATCTGGATCAACAGACCCCAGTGCTTCTCCCGCGGGTTGGCGCAGTGCATCACCACCAATGAACCGACACCGATGCTCGGGACGACGGAACCGTCATTCACCGCGGCCCTCCTCCATCGACTGCGACAGCTCGAGCAGGACCCCTCCGGTGGACTTGGGATGGACGAAGCAGACGAGACAGCCGTGCGCTCCCGGTTGCGGTTCGTCCGACAGCAGCCGGTATCCGCGCTCGGCGAGGACCGCCATGGAGGCGCGGATGTCATCGACCCTCAGGCAGATGTGGTGCAGACCCGGGCCCCGCCGCGTGAGGTGCTTCGCGATGGGCGAGGTCTCTCCGGTGGGTTCCAGCAGCTCGAGCCGGCCGTCTCCGACGGGAAGGAACCCCACCTTCACGCCCTGCTCGGGGACCTCTTCCACACCCTCGAGATCGAGCCCCAGCGCCTCGTAGAACTCGACCCCTTCGGCCAGGGAGGCAACGGCAATGCCGATGTGATCCAGGGTCGGTTTGTTCATTGCGTCATCTCCCCTCGCCAGCGTTTTTCAGAATCTCGCGCGCGATGACCATCCGCTGGATCTCCGACGTACCCTCACCGATGGTGCAGAGCTTGGCGTCGCGCCACGCGCGCTCCACCGGATAGTCGGTGGTGTAGCCGTAGCCGCCGTGGATCTGGACCGCCTCCTCGCCCACCCGGACCGCCGTCTCCGAGGCATTGACCTTGGCCATGGAGGACTCGAGGGTGACGGTGCGGCCGGCATCCTTGAGCGCCGCCGCCCGCATGGTCAGCAGGCGCGCCGCCTGGACGTCGGTGGCCATGTCGGCGAGCTTGGCGCGGGTGATCTGGAAGGACGCGATGGGCTTGCCGAACTGGTGCCGCACCGAGGCGTACTCGACGGTGGCGTCCAGAGCCCCGCGGGCGATCCCCAGGGACAGCGCTGCGATGGAGATTCGCCCGCCGTCGAGGACCTTCATCGCCTGGACGAAACCGTCACCGTCGCCTCCGAGCAGGTGGTCGGCGGGCACCCGGCAGTCCTCGAGAATGAGGGAGGACGTGTCCGAGCACCGCATGCCGAGCTTGTCCTCCTTCTTCCCGGGTCCGACGCCGGGCCGGTCGAAGGGCACGAAGAACGCCGAAATGCCGTGGTGGGCGCCTTCGGCAGAGGTCCGCGCCATGACCACCGCCGCCGAACCGACGGTGGCGTGAGTGATGAAGTTCTTCGATCCGTTGAGCACCCACTCGTCGCCGTCGCGCACCGCCGTGGTGCGGGTTCCCCCGGCGTCGGATCCGGCCTCCGCCTCGGTCAGCCCCCACGCGCCGATCCACTCGCCGGCCGCCAGCTTCGGCAGGTAGCGCCGCTTCAACTCGTCCGATCCGAAGAGAAACAGGTGGTTCGTGCACAGGGAGTTGTGCGCCGCAACACCGAGGCCGACGCCGCCGTCGGCGGCGCCGATCTCCTCGAGAATCAGCACGTACTCGATGTAACCGAGCCCTGCGCCGCCGAACTCCTCTGGGACCAGGACACCGAGGAGACCGAGCTCGCCCAGAGTGGCGAAGAGCTCGCTGGGAAACCGTTGCTCGCGGTCCCACTCCACGCCGTGCGGCTTGATTTCATTGCGCGCGAGATCGCGAACCATGTCGCGGATGGACATCTGATCCTGAGTGAGCTCCAGATCCATGATCACCTCCTGGCGGGTTCGGGCGGGCCCATTCTACTCCGCGCAGCTCAACGCCACGGCACCACCTCGATGCCCGTGTAGTAGTGCTCGAGGATCGACTCGAATCCCATACCCGAACGGGCCAGGCCGTAGGCTCCGTTCTGGCACAGGCCAACCCCGTGACCCCATCCCCGGCCGAGGAACTGGACCGACCTCCGGCCCTCCGAGTCGGTCATCATGTGCATCTCGAAAAACGTCTCCGGCAGATCGAGAGCCCGGCGAACATCGAAGCCGTCGATGATCCTCCGGCGGCCGGCCGAGTCGATCACCCCCAGCTCCACCACCCGTCCCGAGCGTCCGACCCGGACGATCTCGATTCTCTCGAGATCTCGTTGCCCAATGCTCGCCTCCAGCTCGTCCCAGCTCTTGACCCGGCGCCAGCTGCGCCACGACGAACGCCGGTCGGCCTCGCCACCGCCGCCGGAGCGGACCACGACCAGAGCCAACACCCGGTCATCGAGACGGTAGCGCTCGAGGGGGGTTCCCGGAAAGACATCCAGGACCGCGGCGCCGGTGATGCTCTCGTTCCACCGGCTGAACAGCGGCACCGGCTGCCGAATCGGCTCGGACCGGTCGGCCCGGCGGGGATAGATCGCCACCCCTTGCGGGTGGGGCACCGCCTCGCCCCGATCGACGGTGATGACACCACGTAGTTCGAGCACTGCTGCCGCCGCTTCGAGGTGCCACTCCCGCGGGCGGTCGCCGAGGTCCGGAGGGCTCAGCGGAAGATCGAAGAGATCCGCCAGGCGGATCAGCCGATCGGCGCCGACGCCGGCCGCCAACGGGCCCCGGTCGTCGAATCCGCCGGCGGCGAGCAACGCCCCGGACCAATCGTCCATGTCAAAGGCGGAGGGGAGCGGCCGCACCTCTCCTCGGCACAGCGCCGCCACCGGCCGCAGGAGATTCTCCGGCGCCACCGGTCCACCGGGAAGGCCCAACGCCCGTCGCGCGAGGTCGGCCCGAAACGCCCGCCCGTCTCCGGCCGGGATAGGATCCGGCTCTCCGGTCAGGCGAAGCGCCCGGTCCCACGCGCAGGCAACGCCCCTGAGGTACGGCGCTCCTCTGCCGTCGAAGAGCTCGGCGGCATCCTCGGTGTGGCCGCCGCAGGTCGAGGTGTACATGGCGTCGATGGGTGCTCCCTCGAAGGTGGCGACGAGCCCGGCGGTCTCGACAACCGCGCGATCGGTGAGCCGGTGCTCGGCCCCGGCGCCGTGGTAGGCCTGGCACGCCGGCGTGTCGCAGATGTCCCATCCCTCGTCGTCGTGATCGCCGAGGTGGGCCACGGTGTAGGTCCGCGCCGCCACCGCCTGCGCCTTGAGGGCCTCGAGCTCGGGAAAGACGTACGGACCCATCTCCACCGGCACGACGCCGCGCAGGTACTGCTCCATGGCGATTTCGTTGACCAAAAGGAGGTCGGATCCGGCGGGCCGGACCACGAAACGGCCGCGGTACCGCCGGCCGCCCACCACGGTGGGCCAGTCGCCCGCCGGGTGCAGCGTCACCGCCGACGAGGCTTTCACGCTTGCCCCGGCGCCGGCGATCCGGACGGCTCCTCCCGCCGAGGTGGCGAAGGCATCCGGAAATCCCACCGATGCCAGGAGCGGCGCCGCATCGGCCGGCTCCGTCCCCAGCCACCGGCACTTGACCCGAAAAAGACCGGTCCCGGTGGGCTCGACCCACGCCCGGACGGACCGGCCGAGCTCCCGGTCGAGAACGGCCGCGGCGCCTTCAGCCGCCATCGTCGTCGACCACGCTCCCACCTGCCAGTGGTGCTCCGCCGCGCCGGCAGTGATTTCGAGAGGGCCCCACATCCACCGCTCGTCACCGCCGACGACCACCCGGTAGGCCCGGCCCGGCTGGGGCAACACGAATGGCCCGCGACCGCGCTCCAGGAGAACCCGAACCGAGTCCTCTCCCACCGCCTGGAGGTGAACCTCGGACACCGGAACGGCAGGCGGCGGAGTCGGTGTCGGAGCCGGCGTGGCCACGGGAGCGGCCACGGCGGTCGCGGTGGGCGTCGGCGCCGGCGGCGGCGCCGGTACGGTGGATGCACAGCCCGCCGCCAGGGCGAGCGCTCCGATGGCGACGATCCGATTCACCTGGGCAGTCCCATTTCGCGGGCGCGAAGACGTTCGGCCCGGTAGTCGCTGCCCTTGAAGTCCACCAACCGGCACATCTCCCAGAGCCGGGAGCGGATCCGCTCCGACACCCGGACCGACAACGAGTCCTCGCCGGCCGACCGGGGCGCGTCGGTGAAGTTGGTGGTAAAAATCGTGAGGCGATTCTCGATGTACCGCGTATTGACGAGATAGTAGAGCAAATCCATGACCCAGGGGCTGGTCTTGCCGGCGCCGAGCTCGTCCAGGACCAACAGGTCGCAGCTCACCAGCGGATCAAGGATCTCCCGTTTGCTCCCCGACCCGTCGAAGGTCATCTGGATCTCGAGCACCAGCGATGTAAAGTCGGCGAAACGCCCCCTCACCTGTGGTTTCTTGTCCCTGATGATTTGCTGCAGTGCGGCCACGGCGAGGTGGGTCTTGCCGGTTCCCACATTGCCCATGAGCAGGAGCCCCTTGTCGACGTTGGGGTAGAGGTCGACGAACTCCTGCACCACCCTCAGGCTCTTGCCCTGGGTGGGATCGCCCGTACTGTTCCAGAGCTCGAAGCTCTCGAGCGTGCAGTGGCGGTAGCGTTCGGGGATGCCCGCCTTCGCCAACGCCAGGGCGCGGCGCCGCTCCTCGGCGCACTCGCAGGGACGCACCAGCTCCACACCGTCTTCTTCGGCGAGCACATAACCCGAACCGTCGCACTTCGGACAGACCGCAGTGTCGTTGTCGACCATGGGGATGAGTATAGCCGCCCTCCCGATCCCGTGGCCGATGACCGCGTCCGAGTCCGCGTCCGAGTCCGCGTCCGCGTCCGTGCCCGTGCCCGGAATGCGGGAGCGGAGCGCGCCGGGGACTGCAGCGCCGTAGGGTGGGCCTCGGCCCACCGGATCGCTTCCCGGTACCGAACCGCGACCCTGGAGCCCCGGTCTCGACCACCTCCCCAACCCGAGCGCCCCAGCGCGTCACAGGCCGAGAGCGCCCGTATCACCCTTTGCATTGTTCTGTTGTGCGACGAAGCCTTTGAGACCCTTCGGTCAACAATGCTAAGGGTGGTACGTTCTCTTTGCTACTCGCGTTCCGGGTCCCCTTCACGACCCCGTTCCGAGCTGGAGCTCGGCGGTCCACATCGCAGGCCGGCTTCCCGGTGTACCACCCGCGACACCGACACGGCAGATCGTGCCGGGAACGGTGATCGCTGCGCTACCATGCCGGCTCATGCGAGTCCTCCACTGCCTCTCCCAACGCCCCTCGCTCACCGGAAGCGGAATCACGCTCGACGCACTCGTCCGCCACGCCGCCGCCGCGGGCTGGGAACAACGGGTGGCAGCGGGCGCACCGTTCGGCTGCCCGCACCCGAAAGTGGGCGGCCTCTCGGGTGACCGGATCCACCCCCTCCTCTTCGGCGGCGGCGACCTGTCGTTCCCCGTGCCCGGCATGAGCGACGTCATGCCCTACCCGAGCACGGTCTTCAACTCGATGAACGAAAGGCAGATCGACGCCTACGTTAATGCCTGGAGACGCCACCTCGCCCCACTCGTGGACGAATTCGCACCCGACGTCATCCACTCCCACCACGTGTGGCTGATGTCGTCCCTGCTCAAGGATCTGGCCCCCGAGATCCCGGTGGTGACCCACTGCCACGCCACCGGCCTGCGCCAGATGCGGCTCGTGCCCCGCTTGGCGACGCGAGTGCGCGAAGGCTGCTCCCGCAACGACGCTTTCGCGGTCATCCAACGCAGCCACGTCCGCGAGCTCGCCGAGGCTCTCGCCGTACCCGACCACCGGATCCACGTGGTCGGTGCCGGCTTCCGAGATGATCTCTTCCACAGTGGTGGCCGCCCTTCCGCCGTGTCGCCATCGCTGCTCTACATCGGCAAGTACAGTGCAGCGAAAGGCCTGCCGCAGCTTCTCGATGCTTTCGAGAGACTGGCGACGTCGCGTCCGGGGCTCGAGCTCCACGTTGCCGGCGACGGGTCGGGGCCGCAGGCCGAAGCGCTCCGCCGGCGCATGATCGCCATGGCCCCTGGAGTCGTGCTCCACGGTCAGGTCGGGCAGCCCGAGCTTGCCGAGTTCATGCGCCGTTCCACCGTCTGTGTGCTGCCGTCGTTCTACGAGGGCCTCCCCCTGGTCCTCGTCGAAGCGCTGGCCTGCGGCTGCCGGCTGGTGGCCACCGCCTTGCCCGGCGTGGTCGATGAGCTGGCCCCGCGACTCGGCGCCGCCCTCGATCTCGTCGAGCTGCCGGCCATGGCAGGCGTCGACACCCCCGTCGAGGCCGAGCTCCCCGCCTTCGTCGATCGGCTCTCCGCCGCCATCGACGGGGCCCTCGACGCCCCTCCTCCTGGTGACCTGACCGCGACGCTGCGGAACTTCACCTGGGAGGCCGTCTTCGAACGCGTCGAGACCGTCTGGCGCCGAGTGGGTGTTGGGGTTTGAGCGTGTGGGGGGTTGACGGTCGCTGATCGCTGCCCCCGCTCCTGTCCCTGCTCTTGCCGCTGAATCCGGACGCTGCCGCTGCCGCTGATGCTGT
The DNA here is from genome assembly GCA_036351195.1 of Thermoanaerobaculales bacterium. GTDB lineage: Bacteria > Acidobacteriota > Thermoanaerobaculia > Thermoanaerobaculales > Sulfomarinibacteraceae > JAHECW01. Next base: position 16,546 of record JAZBOQ010000128.1, read on the forward strand.
CATCGGCCCCGGTCACGGCCACGGACACGGTTACGGTACGGACGCGGACGCGGACGCGGATACGGTTACGGTTACGGACGTGGAGAGCTACACCGGATTCGGCAGATCGATATACTCCACATCGAGACCGTGGCGGTCGGCAATCCACCGGCCGATCGCCTGCACCCCGAAGCGCTCGGTGGCGTAATGCCCTGCCGCGACGAAGTGAACGCCGTCCTCGGCGGCCTGGTGCATGACCCATTCGGTCGCCTCACCGGTGATGTAGGCGTCGAGGCCCGCCGCCACCGCCTGGTGGTACTCGCGCTCGGCGGCTCCGGTGACGATTCCCACCGACGAGATCTCGCGGCGGTTGCCTTCAAAGACCTGGGGCTCCCGATCGGTGGCCTCCGCCACGGCCTGGAAGAACTCCTCGGCGTCCACCGGTTCCGGGAAGACGCCGCAGACTCCTGCCGACGCCCCCCGGTGCTCGGCGAAGGGCTCGAGCTCAGCCAGTCCCAGTCGCCTGGCGAGCCCGGCGGCGTTGCCGAGCTCGAGGTGCCGGTCAAGGGGCAGGTGATAGGCGATAAGCGACACATCGTTGACCAACAACAGCCTGATGCGCTCGCGGAACGACCCGGTCAACCGGGGTGGCTCCGAACCATTCCACAGCAGACCGTGGTGGACAACCACGGCGTCCGCGTCGCGATCAACGGCACGGGTGAAGAGGGCGCGAGACGCCGATACCGCGGTGACGACCCGGCGCACATCGGATCGCCCCTCCACCTGAAGTCCGTTGGGACAGTAGTCCCTGACGGCATCGGCATCGAGCACCTCGTCGAGATCGGCCACGAGTTGGAGCAGGTCCATAGCGGCATGGTAACCCGGCGGGGGTAAAATAGCCTCAACGTCATGCGTCTTCCCAAGCCACTGACCTCCATACTGATGTCGATCGCCATCGCCGGCTCGATCTCATGCCGGCCTCCCGAGGTTCCTTCCGAGCCCGGTTTCCGCGTCCGCCTGGTCACCTCGGTCACCATCAGCGGCCGCTGGGAGCGGGAGGCTGAGCGGGGCCTCGGCCTTATCGCCGCCGAGCTCGACGCCGACATCGCCCGGACTCGGGCCGTCGGCGCGGCGGATCAACGGCGGGCGCTCCGCCGCCACGCCGAGGAGGGAATCGACCTCGTCTTCTGCGTCGGCCCCGAAGCGGAGACCCTGGTCTACACCGAAGCAGTGGCCTTTCCCGACACGGATTTCGTGATCATCCCCGGCAGCGTCCACGGCGCCAACATCGGCAGCATGGCCTTCATGCCCGAAGAGGTGGGTTACCTCGCCGGCGCGGTTGCCGCGAGTGCCGGCGAGGCCGAAGCCGTCGGTCTGTTGCGCGGATCGGGCCGCCCCTGGCTCGAACACCTGGAAACCGGATTCGCCGCCGGATCCTCCAAGACGCGGCCCCGAATCGAAATCGTCACCGCCAGCGGCCCGGACGGACCGTGGGATCTCGTCGAGGCCGGTGCCGAAATCGCCCTCTACTCCACCGACCGGGTCGAGCCCCGCGTGCTGGCGGCGGCCCACGACGCCGGACTCCTGCTGATCGCAGCCGATCCCGCCCTCATGGCCGCGGAGTCCGAGATCGTCATTGCATCCGTCGACGTCGACGTGGCCGACGCCATGTTGCGTATCGCTCGCGAGGTCCACGACCACCGGTTCATCGGCCAGGTCTTCGCCTTCGACCTGGGCTCGGGCGTCCTCGACGTCGTTCTCAACCCCGAGCTCGTCGACGACGAGCACACCGCCGGCCTCCGCGAGTCCCTGGAACGCGCGCGGTCGGAGATTACCGCCGGATGGGTGGAGATCGAGGAGCTCGGCCTCGACTGACCCGGTGTGGAACACAAAAACAGCGGCCCGAAGACCGCTGTTTTGGTATCTTTTCCGGCCGCGAAAGCTACAGATTGCTCTCGACGAACTCCCAGTTCACCCAACCCCAGAAAGCCTCGAGGTACTTGGGACGGGCGTTGCGGAAGTCGACGTAGTAGGCGTGCTCCCACACGTCGCAGGTGAGCAGCGGGGTCTGGCCGTTGCGGATGGGATTCTCGGCATTCGCCGAGGTGGTGATCGCCAGGGAACCGTCCTGGTTCTTGACGAGCCACGCCCAACCGGAGCCGAACTGACCCACGGCGGCCTGGTTGAACTTGGACTTGAACTCGTCGAAGCTCCCGAACGCCTCGGCGAGCTTGGCCTCGAAACCGGCGCTCGGAGCGGCGCCGCCGCCCGCCTTGAGGCAGTTCCAGTAGAAGGTGTGGTTCCACACCTGGGCGGCGTTGTTGAAAACGCCTCCGTCGGCGGTCTTGATGAGATCCTCGAGGGACGCGTTTTCCTGCGGCGTTCCGGCCGTCAGCTTGTTCAGGTTGTCCACGTACGCCTTGTGGTGTTTGCCGTGGTGGTACTCGAGTGTTTCGGCCGAGATGAACGGCTCGAGGTCGTTGGGACCAAAAGGCAGGTCGGGGAGCTGATGGGCCATGCTTTCCTCCGTTTGTGATGTTGGTGTGCGTTATCTCGGCAACCGATGGTTGCCGATGCGGCTACCGTGGTCCGTGCTCGTACAGCTTCGGACTTCGATCAGCGATTTCGCGGGCCTTCTCCAGGCCTCCCGAAAGCGCTGCCGGAACCTCCGCCGACGGGCACATCTCATTAAAACCGCACCAGGCGCAGAGAATTCCCGGTCGCGGTTCGAACTCGGTGGCAACCGAGGTCTCCTCGGCGAGCTGCCGAAATCGATTCATCAACGCGGCCGCCCGATCCTCGTCCACCGACTGCCATCTGGTATGTCCGTGCCGGAGGTAGTGGTAGCCCGCCAGCGCTTCGGTGTCGCCCTCGTGGGCCATGGCGCAGGCGGCGTACAACGGAGCCTGGAGCCCTTCGGAAAACTCCGAGTCGTCCCCCTGCTTCTTCGATGTCTTGTAGTCGACGACGAAGAGCCGCCCGTTCTCGGTTCGGCCGATCCGGTCGGCGAACCCGGTGAAGACGACCGAATCCGATAGCTTCCGGTTCAGTCTCTTCTCGAGGGCCACCGTGGTCGAACGGTCGCGGGTGAAGGTCTCCCGGTGAAAGCGTGCGAGGATCTCGCGCGCGACCACGAGGTAGTCGTCGACCCGGTCGGAGCAGCGAATCACGGCGATCTCGTCGCCGAGCCCAGCACTCCAGTGGCCGGCCAGCGTCGCCAACGCCGTCTCGAGATCGGGGCTCTCCCGCTTCCGCCGCTCGTCGTAGAGCCACTCGAGCACATCGTGAACCACGTTCCCCATGTAGGACTCGATGGACCGAAAAACCTCCTTGAGCCCCTTCAGATAGCGGTAGCGGTACCTCAACGGGCACTGGTGAAAGGTCTTGACACGGGAGAACGAGAACTGGTTGCGGGGAGTGGGTGCAGTGCCTGGTTCCGGCATCGGGGGAGTGTACCGCAACGCCCGCTTTCCGCGACGCTCGACAAGAAAAACCCCCGGCATCTGCCGGGGGCTCCTCCGTCTGCTGCGAACGCGGATCGAAGGGACGCAGCAATGACTGGGTATTAATTGGTGGCCACCTTGACCTTGACCGATCTCGGCTTGGACTCGTCCCGTTTGGGAAGGGTCACGGTCATCTCACCGTTGACGAACCGGGCCTCGATCTTCTTCGGATCGACAGAGCTCGGCACCTTGAAGCTCCGCTCGAAGCTGCCGTAGGAACGCTCGACGCGATGGTAGGTCTCGCCTTCGGCGGTCTCGGTGAAGGTCCGCTCGCCCTTGAGGGTCAGCACCGAGTTCTCGATGGTGACCTCGACGTCTTCGGCTTTCAGACCCGGCAGGTCGGCGCTGATGACGATCTCGTTCTCCTTCTCGAGAATGTTGACCGCAGGGGTCCAGCTGCCGTAGGACGAGCTTTCCTCTTCGGCCTGGCCGAGCGAACGGCCGAGGAACTCATGGAAAAGGCGATCGACGTTGGTGTTCCAGGTGGTCGGTCGGTTCATGGGCTGCCAACGAATCATGTTTCTCATTTTAGTGCCTCCTTATCAATCTCGATCACGATCACAATATAAAACCTGAGTTGTTATTTGTCAAGTCATTATGTATAACTTTTTAGTGCCTTCTTATCATATATATCTTAAACATATAATTTTCAGTGTTTTATGGTCATGTAACTTCGCAGATCAGGGTAGATCGAGTTCCCAGCAGACTCCTCGATCATCACGATGGCAACCCTCGCGAGAGCAATCAACGCCGGCATTTCACCACATGAACACCCGATGAGCCTGAAGATCACTCGCTCGGGCGGCGATCACGATCCGAGCGGGCACCGCAGTCATTGCGGAGTCAGCACGTGGCAGGGAAGAAACATTCCATCGCATCGGGAGCGGGATCGGGAACGGGAACGGGAACGGGATCGATCGCTCAAACCAGCACACCGCAACAACCACGGCACCGAAACCGGATTCGATTCTCGACCCCATCCTTGGTAGGATGAGGGGCTATGACCCGGAACTCCAGATCCCCCGGCTCTCCACGAACACCAGCCGGGCTCTTTCATGTCAACCGGGGGCAAATTCTCGGTGATCTTCCCCGGGGCATCGCCGAGCGCGGATACCACCTGTACTCCGAACACCGCGTGATCCGCATCGTCTGGACCGGGGACGGCCTCGAGTCCGAGATCTCCCAGCCCGCCTGCACCGTGCGGTTGACCGACACCGGCGGTCCTTTCACCGGCTGCCGCTGCACCGCCTGTCCCGAGACCGACAGGCCCTGCGCCCACGCGGTGGCCACCCTGCTCCAGTGGCTCGACGTACGGCCGACGATGCAGCGTCTCGGCCCGGGAGCCGCCTGGCGCGCCAACTCGCGGCACCCGTTCATCGCTCCCGGCAGAGCCACTGCCGAACGTCTCGACCTCAGCCACCTCACGGGCCACGACCTCCGTTCGGCTCTCGAGCTCCAGCTGTCGCTGCAGAAGACCGGCGCCGCCACCGCGCGGATTTCCGGCCAGGAGGTGGAGATTCACATCATCCTGCCGTCGGGCGGCCGGCGAGTGGTGGTCTTCAGCGCCACCCTGCTGCCGTCGGCCTTACCGTTGCTCCAAACCCTCCCGGGCATCAAGCTCGCAGGCGACCTCACCGGATTGGAGCTCTCCGAGGCCAGACTGCACCCGGTTCTCATCTCGTCCTGGACGAAATCCGGCATCACCCTGGAGCCGGGCTACCGGCTCGGCAGCGGCAAGGTCTTACGGGGATCGAGCCTCGAAGGCCACGTCTTCGGTCGATGGGCCCGCATCGGCAACCACTTGTGTCGGGTCCTCGATCCCGCCACGCCCCTGGTCCCGTTCCACCGCAAGGGGCTTCAGGTCCTCCAGGGCCAGGACGCCCTGCGTTTTCTCAACCTCGACCACCCGCAGCTTCTGCAGCACTCCTGGTACCTCCCTCTCGGCGAGCTGGCGGCGTTTCGTCAACCGATCTCTCCGAGACCGGTCTCCCTCGAAGCGGAGCTCACTCCCAACGGAAGAGTCCGTATCCGGCCGACCTTCAAGGCTGCCGGATCCCTCCTCGAGTGGCCCGCAGCCTACGAGCTGCTCGACGAGGGATTCACCCGGATCGGTGAGGCCATTGTCCGGGCGCCCGATCTCGAACTCTTCGAAGAAGCCGGGTTCCGGCTTCCGAAACGGCAACAGGTCAAGGGCCTACTCGGCACCCGGATCGCCCTAATCCGGCTGGTGGCGGAAACCGGTCTGCCGATCAGCGGCGGCGATGGCGGTCTCTCCGCCCTCGGCGATCTCCTGCTGGGTGAGACGGCGCCGGAATGTCCCGACCCACCCGGTCTCGAGAGCCGGCTGCGCCCGTACCAGCGCGATGGGGTCGCGTGGCTGTGGAACCGGTACCTCGCCGGCATCGGCGCACTGTTGGCCGACGACATGGGCCTCGGCAAAACGCACCAGGTCATGGGGCTGCTCTGCCTGGTGCACGAGATTCGGCGCTCGGAAGGGCTCCTGGTGGTCTGTCCCCGCGGCGTTCTCGAGCACTGGCACACCCTGCTGCGGCGCTATGCTCCCGGTCTCGACGTCCACGTCTACCACGGCCCCGGCCGATCCCTGGCCGCCATCGGCGGCGGCGTGGTGGTGCTCACCACCTACGACATCCTCTTCCGGTCGGCGAACGAGCTCCAGGAGCGGATCTGGGAGGTCGCCGTCTTCGACGAGGCGCAGCGCATCAAGAACTCTCGCACCAAAGCCGCCCGGGCCGCGCGCAAGATCCCGGCGGCATTTCGCATCGCCCTATCGGGAACCCCGCTGGAAAACCGCCTCACCGAGCTCTGGTCGGTGGTGGACCTGATCCTGCCCGGCTACCTGGGCTCGGAGCGCGAATTTCGCGCCAAGCACCGAAACCCCACCCACCACCAGCTGCACCGGCTCCGACGCCGACTGTCGGTGCTCACCCTTCGCCGCATCAAGGACCAGGTGCTCGCCGATCTCCCCGACAAGGTCGAGGACATTCGTTTCTGCCGGATGGAGGCCCGACAACGGGAGCTCTACGAAACGATCCGCGAAACCGGGACCCACGAGATCGCAGGCAGTCTGAACGATCCGGCGACCGACGTGCCCTACATCCACATCTTCGCGCTGTTGACACGGCTCAAGCAGGTCTGCGACCACCCGATCCTGATCGACGAGAGCCTCTCTGCGGGCTCCAACTCGGGCAAGATCGACGTCCTCGACCAAATCCTCGACGAGGCTCTGGAGGGCGACTGCAGCGTCGTTGTCTTCTCCCAGTACGTGACCATGATCGACTACCTCTCCCGGCATCTGGACAAACGCAAGATCCCCCACCTGGTGCTCACCGGATCCACCCGGGACCGGGGCCGCATCGTTCGCCGCTTCAACTCCGAGCAGCACGAGCGGGTCCTCCTGGCGAGCCTGCTGGCCGGCGGCGTCGGCATCGATCTCACCGGCGCCTCGGTGGTCATTCACTACGACCGATGGTGGAACCCCGCGAAAGAGAACCAGGCCACCGACCGGGTCCACCGCATCGGCCAGAAACGCTTCGTCCAGGTCTTCAAGCTGGTCACCCGCGACACCGTCGAGGAAAGGATCGACGACCTCATCCGATCCAAGCTCGAGTTGATGGAGCAGGTCGTCGCCCCCACCGAGGACGTGCTCAAGGCCTTCAACCGGAAAGAGCTCGCGGCCCTGCTCGGAATCGAGCTGGAAGGCTGACCAAGCTCTCCCTCCACGTCCTCCAGCTGCGAGCTTCACGAGAATGGAACACGGACAGTGTAAGGTTGTGTTGTGTCAGGAGAGAGTGAGCCATGACCCCCGATTATCTGATCTGCCTCGAGTGCGAAAGTCCGGTCTACGTCTTCGAGTGGAAAGAAGGCGTCGTCAAGGAGGCTTTGTGCGAGATGTGCGGTAACGATGATCCGCAGAACTTCGCCACCGAGGATGAGTACGAAGACCTCAGCCTGGACGCTCGCTTCGATCGGACCCCGAAGTCCGACGATCGCGACTGAGCGCTCGAACCGGTCGTCATGGCGAAGCTGAGCTTCCTCTGGCATCTGCACCAGCCGTGCTATCGCACTGCGGACGGCGTGGCCCACGCGCCGTGGGCCGCGGTTCACGCCGGCGGCGCCTACCGGACGCTGGCCGACGCGGTCACCGCCACCGGCGGCCCCGGCCATGTTCTCAACGTCGTCCCCTCTCTCCTCGAACAGCTCATCGCCTACCGAGACGGTAAGGTCCACGATCCTGTCATGGAGGCCTTCACGACACCCGTCGGAGACCTCACCGACGACCAGCGCGAGATCCTGATCTCCTGGGCATTCCACGTGACGCCGCGGCAGTTGCAGCGGTACCCGAGGCTGGCCGAGCTCGCGAGCCGGCGGCGGATCTCCCGGAGCGGCGCCCGTCTCGCGGCTGCCTTCGGACCCGCGGATCTGCGGGACCTCCAGGTGCTCTTCGTCCTCGCCCAGGCCGGCGAGCAGGCGTGGACCGATCCCCGCCTCGGCACCATGTCCAGCCGTGGCCGGGGGTTCTCCGGAGCCGACCACGAGCGGGTGACGGCGTGGCTGCAGGACCAACCGGGTGAGCTCATCGAGCTCTGGAGAGAAATTTCGCGCCTTCCCGGCGCCGAGATCTCCACCAGCCCCTTCGCCCACCCGATCATGCCGCTCCTCGCCGACACGGGCATCGTGGTCGACAGCTGGGCACCCGACGCCGCCCCCGATGTTCCCGAGTTCCGCCACCCTGAGGATGCCGTCTGGCAGCTCGACGAAGGCCTCTCGCTCATGCGGGCCAACGGCATCGCCGTCTCCGGCTGCTGGCCTCCCGAAGGCTCCGTTTCCACCCAAGCACTGTCCATCTACGCGCAGGCCGGAGTTCGCTGGTTGGTCACCGACGAGGGCATTCTCGCGAGAAGCCTCGACCGAACGATCCGCGAGCAGGACTGCGCAGCGGACGACCTCTACCGTCCGTGGACCCTCGACGGCCCGAGCCCGACAATCTTCTTTCGTGACCGACGCCTCTCCGACGCCATCGGCTTCACCTACGGCCGCTGGAACGACGAGACCCGCGCCGCCCACGCTCTCGTCGGCGAGCTCTCGGAACTCGGCCGGCGATTGCCCGAGGACGCCACCATCGTCCTCGCCCTGGACGGCGAGAACCCCTGGCTCCACTACCCGGACGGGGGCGGGACCTTCCTGCGAACCTTGATGGAGGGCCTCTCCGCCGCCGGTGATGAGATCGAGCCCGTGACTCTCACCACAATGGCCGAGTCGTCCTCCTCCGCGACGCTCCCCCGTCTTCACCCGGGGTCGTGGATCAACTCGATCTTCGCCACTTGGATCGGCCACCCGGAGAAGACTGCCGCGTGGCGCCTGCTGGCCGAGGTGCGCGAGGCCATCGAGGCGAGCGGCTCCGACCGGCCTCCTTCGCTGTTGGTGGCCGAGGCGTCGGACTGGTTCTGGTGGCTGGGCGACGACAACCCGACCGAGCTCGCGCCGTTGTACGACCGGATCTTCCGCCACCACCTGGCCGATGCGTGCCGGCAGGCGGCCGTCGAGGCTCCGGCAGCCCTGAACACGCCCCTGAAAACGGTGATTACCCCGGTCGACGTACCGGTGTCGACGGGGTGGCGGGAGCCCACCCTCGACGGGCGAAAGACCTCGTACTTCGAGTGGTGCCTCGCCACTCGAGTGGAGACCGACGATCTCGAGATCGACGGCATCTCGTTGTGGGGCGGGGCGACCGGCCTCCACCTGCTCATCGAGGCCGCAAGAGCCATGTCCGAGGTCGTGGCCGAGGCTCCGGTGGAGCTCCGCCTGGAAGCGGACAACGACCCACCGATTTCCATCATCGCGGGAGCCGACGTCGAGCCGCCGCCGGGCGTCAGGTGCGCCGTGGGGTCGGTCTTCGAGCTGTCCATCCCGTGGGACTGTCGGCGTCCCGCCCGCCTGGACATCCGCCGCTGGGGGCGCAGCCTGCTCGGCGGCTCCCAACTCCTCCTCGAACCCATGAACGTCGACGAGTCGAATCGTTTTACCGACGGGAAGTGATGCATGTCAGAGCTCCGATACTGTCCGATCAAGAACCGCTGGGCCATCATCGCCCCGGAGCGCCGGCTCCGCCCGCTGGAGTTCCTCGTGCCGACACCGACGCGAACCGCGTCGTCACCGGAGGTCGACCCCTTCGCCCCCGGCAACGAGGACCTCACCACCCCCGAGATCTTCTCGCTGCCGGCCATCGACCCGGCCTCGGGTTCGGATTGGCAGGTGCGGGTCTTCGCCAACAAGTTCCCCGCCCTCAGAGTCGAGGGCGAGGTCACCCGGGAGGGCACCGGGCTGAATGACTGCGTCAGCGGCGTCGGCGCCCACGAGGTCATCGTCGAGTGCCCGGAGTCCAACCGCGACATGGCGGACTTCACGGTCAACGAGCTGCTACACGTGCTCATGGCGTGGCGGGCGCGGATCCTGGATCTGCGAAACGACTCGCGGCTACGCTATGTGCTGATCTTCAAGAATCGCGGGGCCGAGGCCGGAGCCTCCATCACCCACGCCCACTCGCAGCTCATCGCCACCCCAATCATCCCGTCGGAGGTGGCTCAGGAGCTCAAGGCTTCGCGGACCCATTTCCGGGCGAAAGAGCGTTGTCTCTTCTGCGATCTGATCCACCAGGAGATCGAGCTCGGATCGCGGATCGCCATCGAGACCGACCGTTTCGTGGCCCTGGCGCCGTACGCCTCGGCCTTGCCTTTCGAAACCTGGATTCTGCCCCGCCGCCACGACCACGATTTCGCCGCCACTGACGACGCCGACCTCCGCGGACTGGCACTGGTGCTCTCGGATCTCCTGAGGCGCCTGCGCCACCTTCTGCAGGACCCCCCGTTCAACCTGGTTCTGCACACCGCACCGAGCCCCCATCCGAGACCCGGCCACCCCGACGACTGGTCCACCATCGACCACGACTATCACTGGCATTTGGAGCTGGTCCCCCGAATCAGCCGGCGGGCCGGATTCGAGTGGGGCTCGGGCTACACCATCAACCCCACCAGCCCCGAGGAGGCGGCCCGCCATCTCCAAGAGGCGGACCCGGCTGATCTCAGTGGAGCGTCGCCGGTCATGTCGTAGGCACCGTTCGCCCGGGAAGGGTCGATTCGGGTCAGTCGACGATCTCCGCGCCTGCCAAATCCTGAACCGTGGTGATGTGCTGCTGGACGAGCTTCACCAGAGCGTGCTGATCGGCAATGGGCTTTGCCACGTAGTCGTTGGCACCGGAAGCGAAGAGCAACCGCTCCCGGTCGCCCTTCATGGCGTGCGCGGTCAGAAGAATGACCGGAAGTCCGCTGCCCCCCGGCAGATCGCGGATCTTCCGGGTGAGCTCGACGCCGTCCACCTTGACGCCGGCAACGCGAGTGTCCTTCAACGACACGTCCATGAGAGCGGCGCTGAACGGACGAGAGGCGACGAGGGCCATGACCTCGTCGCCGTCATCGCTGGTGACCACGTCGAATCCGCCGAGGTTTCTGAGGATCGTCTCCACCAGCAACGCATTTGCCGGATCGTCCTCGACCACCAGCACCGTGTCCGCCATGTCGCCCTCCGGGTTCATTCAACGTTAGCACGCCCGCCGCAGGTTTCGGACTGCGCTGGCGGGAAATCACCGAAGCAACCACTTCTCGATGTCCATGGCGTTGACCAGGTCCTTGTCGGTCGCTCCCGCTCCGCGCGCCACGGCGAGCCCCCAGCTCACGGCGTCGAGGCCATCCACGGAGTGGGCATCCGGGTTGACCGCCAGCCGGATTCCCCGGTCGAGGGCCAGCCGCGCCGTTTTCCGGTCGAGATCGAGTCGATAGGGGCTGGCGTTGATCTCCACCGCCACGCCGTGTTCGGCGCACGCGTCGAGCACCCGCTCCATGTCCACCGCATAGCCCGGTCGGGCCAGCAGCAGTCGTCCGGTGGGGTGTCCGAGCACCCGGCACGCCGGATGGGCCACCGCAGCGACCAGGCGCTCGGTCTGGGCCTCCTCGCTCTGCCGGAAGGCCGAGTGAACGGAGGCGACGACGTAGTCCAGCCCACTCTCACAGCCCTCGGGAATGTCGAGAGACCCGTCGGCCATGATGTCCGCTTCGATGCCTTTGACGATCCGGAGCTCCCGGTGAACGGCATTCCACTCATCGGCCCGGGACCACTGGTCACGCAGCCGCGCCCCATCGACCCCGTTGGCGTAGACCGCCACCGGTGAATGATCCGCCACACCGAAGAACTCCCAGCCCCGATCGGCGGCCGCAGCCGCCATCTCTTCCAGCGTCGCCGCCCCGTCCGAATCCGTCGTGTGGTTGTGGAGCACGCCGCGGATGTCACTGTCCTCCACGAGGTTCGGAAGGTCGTCGCGGCGCGCCCGTTCGAGCCACGAGCCGTCGTCTCGAAGCTCCGGTGGGATCCAGGCGAATCCCAGGGAGCGGAGCACCGCCTCCTCGCCGCCCTTCAATCCAACCGCGGACGAGAGTCCCAGCCCGGAGAGGAACTCATCACTTCCCGTCGCCTGGAGCATGATCGAGCCGTGGTTCGCCGACGACGCGAACCACAACCGAACGGCGAGCCCTTCCTCCGGCCGGTGGAGCCACTGTCCAGGGGCGATTCGCTCGGCTCCCCCCACCGTCGCCACCGCCTCTTCTTCCGGCGCACCGTCCCGGAGGGTCACGACGAGGGACAGCTCGCCCACCGTCTCGCCCATGCGACGCAGCTCGCCCGCCGGCGCCACATCGGCGACACCGTCACCGGAGGAGATCCGGGCAATCAAGGGCCCGGCGTCGGCCCACGCCTGATGGATCAGCCGCCGTTCCCGCGAGCGGTGAAGAAAGCCGATGGAATCGAGGACCGACGACTGCGTCGCGGCGCCGAAGCCCTTGAGGTCCACAAGGCGGTTCTCCCGGCAGGCGTACTCCAGCTCGCCCAGGTTTTCGACCCCGAGTCCGCGCCACAGAGCGCGGACCTTCTTCGGCCCCAGTCCGGCGAGCTTCAGCATCTCGCGCACGCCGGGCGGCACTGCCTCCTCAGCGTCGACCAGAGCCCGCGGCCGACGCCCTGCGGCAAGCTCGGCCAGGACCGCAGCGGTTCCCTTGCCGACCCCCTTCAGCTCCACAACACGCCCTGATGAAACCAACTCATCCAGGTCGCCGTCCGTTGTTTCCACCGCTCGCGCCGCTCCCGTGAACGCTCTGACCCGATACCGATTCTCGCCCGAGAGCTCCAGCAGGCCGGCGATCTGCCGGAGGGTCGAGGCTGCCGTTTTTCGGTCCATTGAAGGGTCCCTTCCGAGGCCGCGATCGATCGACGTGAACGGCCCCATCTCCCGTCTCATGATATATTTCTCTCGTTATCGATGGGCCTTCTTACACGCATCCAATCGAGCTTGACCTACCCGATCGCCGCGACGCTGGTCCTGGTGACGGTGGTCCCGGTGGCCCTCGCCGGGTGGCTCTTCGCATCCTACAACCGGGAACACCTCACCACCGTCGAGAAGCTCTACCTCAACCGACAGGCGGTGAGCCTCGCCGGCGACGTCGACCATTTCGTCACCAGCCGGAGCACCTACCTGGACAGCACCGCACGGGCTCTGGCCGTTTCCGCCAAAGACGACGTCGTCGTTCTCGAGTCCTTTCTCGAGGAGATGGCCGGCGCCGCCGGACCGTCCTATGCGTATCTCCAGATTCTGGACCGCGAAGGGGAGGGCTCGTACGTGTACGATCCTCAGCTGTCCACCGGGGAGGTCGAGCTGCTCTCGGCCGTCGTCCGGGAGACTCGGGACCGCGCCATGGAAGGCGAGCCCTCGCCCCAGCACCGTCTGGAGCTCGCTTCCGACCGCTCGCCATGGGCCATCATGGTCTATCCGTTGAGCTCTCCCGGCGGGGCCGTCTGGGGCTCTCTGGCCGGGGTTCTGGATTTCGAGGATTTCGAAAGCGGCTTCGCCGACAACAGCTTCAGCGGACTCCACGTTCACGTCATCGACAGCGACGGAACAGTGACCCTGAGCTCCGATCCCTCCCTCAGGGGGAGCTCGCTGGCCGATGCGCCTCTGGTCCGTGATTTCCTCACCCGGCCCCTGGCCCTGACCTCCACCTACACCAATCCCCTCTACCCCGATGTCGGCGAGGTTCTCGGCTCGGCGGCGCCGGTGCCGTCGCTGGGATGGGGCGTCATCATCGAACGACCCACATCCGTCGCCTTCGCGCCGGTCAAGGTCATGCAGCAACGGACCCTCGTGGTCAGCACCATCGCCGGTCTGCTCGCCCTCGGGCTGGGTTTCGCATTCAGCCGGCGTCTCATCGGACCGCTGCAGGACCTCGCCCACATCTCCAGTGAGATCTCGGAGGGAACCTTCAGCGTACGGGCCGAGGTCTCCGGCGCCGACGAGATCGCCCAGCTCGGCAACAACTTCAACCACATGGCCGGCAACATCGAGTCGCTGGTCCGCAAGCTCAAGCACGCTCTCCGCCAGAATCAGGAGCTTTTCCTCGAGACCATCCGCACCCTGGCCGCAGCCATCGATGCCAAAGACGCCTACACCAAAGGCCATTCGGAACGGGTGAGCGCCTACTCCATGGCCATCGCCCGCCACCTGGGGCTCAACTTCGACGACGTCTTTCACGTTCGGATCGCCGCCATCCTGCACGACGTCGGCAAGCTGGGCATCAAGGACGGCATCCTCAACAAGCCCGGCGGCCTCACCGACGAGGAGTACGAGATCATGCGCCGCCACCCGGCCATCGGGGCGCAGATCATGGCGCCCATCAGCAAACTCAAGTCCATCATTCCGGGAATCCGCAACCACCACGAAACCTGGGACGGCAGAGGTTATCCCGATAAGCTCCAGGGGGAGGAGATCCCCATGGTGGCCAGAATCGTCGGCGTCGCCGACACCTTCGACGCCATGACCACCAACCGGCCGTACCAGAAGGCGATGCCTTTGGAGTACGTCGTCCAGAAAATGGAGGCCATGGCCGGAACCCGTTTCGACCCCGAGGTCATCACGGCCTTCACCGCCGCAGTGGCCGCGGGGGACATCATGCCGCCCGATGCCCTGAACGGCGGCGCCGAGGCCACCGCCCGCACGGAGGAATCATGAAACGCGCCGCCTTCCTGGTGATGCTCATCTTCGCCATCTCATTGACGGTCTCCAGCACGGTCACGGCCGCCCCCAAGAAGAATAAAAAGAACAAGGATTTCAACCCGCTGGCCGCGCAGAACTACCTGCGCCAAGGCAACGTCCTGATGCAGCAGGACCGGTTCGACGAGGCGTTGGAGCGGTTCAAAATGGCCGATGCGTCGGCCCCGAACAATGCCACCGTCTACAACATGATGGGGTTGTGCTACCTGAGCATGGGCGAGCTCGACATGGCGCTGACCTACTTCGACCGGGCTCTGCAGCTGATCCCCGGATTCACCGACGCCCGGAACAACCGCGGTTCCACCTATCTCGCCCTCGAGCAGTACCGGATGGCCGAGGTGGACTTCATCGCGGTGCTCTCCGACTCCACCTACCCCCACCGCTGGAAGGTCTTCTACAACCTGGGAATGACCTATCTCAGCCGCGGCCAGATGGGAGCTGCCGAGGAAAACTTCAACAAGGCCATCACCGCTCCGATGCCGGTTTTCGAGGCCTACCTGCGGCTCGCCGAGATCGCCGAGTCCCAGGGCCGTATCGAGAGCGCCCTGGGCATCCTGGAAGAAGCCCGCCTCAATCACCCGGACCGCATGGAGGGGACCTTCGCCTACGGGCGCCTCCTGATGGCTGCCGGTCGCCCCGAGGAAGGCCGCCGGTACCTGGAGAAGGTCATCGCGTCGGATCCCTCGTCGGCGATGGCCGACGCGGCGCGGGAGTTTCTCGGCGAGTCCTGATTCGGAAGAGATCCCGCGAATGCCGTTCACCTACCTTCTCACCAACCTGCTGGTGGATGTCCCCGAAGCCATCGGAGCGATCTTCCTCGACGAAGAAGGTGAGACGGTGGAGTTCGTCACCGGTCACGGCCAACCCTTCGACCTCAAGGTCGAGGGCGCCTACCAGGGAATCTTCACCCGCCTGCTCGGCGCCGCCGCCGCCACCACCGGTATCGGTGAGCTCGAGCTCTTCATGGCCGAAGGTGCGGAGCTCGTCACGTTGACGCACCTCCTGCCCGCTGGCTACTATGTGGTGCTCGTGGCGCGCAAGCCCGTGGCCCGGGCGCGGGCTCGCCACCATCTTCGCCGGGCGGCGAGGTTGCTGGCCCGCGAGATCGAGTAGAACCACCGGCGGCCCGACCGCAACGTACCGGCGAGAGCGTCGCTTCGAACTGGAAACCGCCACCCGCAGCCGGGTGTCGGCGCATGGGAGAAAACATGGCTGGCACATTCTTGAAAAAACTCAAACGCGGCCTCTTCATGACCCACACCGAGTTCATCGAAAAGGTAGGCGAAGCCTTCCAGCGGACGGGACCGGTGGAGCCCGAACACATCGACCGGCTCGAGGAGGCTCTGATCTCGGCCGATGCCGGTGTGACCCTGTCGGTCCGGCTGTCCGACGAGATTCGGAATCTGGTCCGGTCCCAACGCCTGACCACCGCCGACGAGCTCAGGCCGGCGGTGAGGGACCGCCTGCTCAAGCTCCTGGAGGAGACCGACACGGCGACACGACCGGTCACCGCGAGCCCGAAGGTGACCCTGGTCGTCGGCGTCAACGGAACCGGAAAGACCACCACCGTCGCCAAGCTGGCCAAGCGCAGGAAAGAGGCCGGCGCGTCGGTGGTTCTCGCCGCCGCCGACACCTTTCGAGCTGCCGCCGTGGACCAGCTCAAGGTCTGGGCCGAGCGCGTCGACGTCCCCGTCATTCACCAGCAAGAGGGCGCCGATCCCGCCGCCATCGTCTTCGACGCCATCGCCGCCGCCCGGTCGCGCAACGCCGACGAGGTGATCGTCGACACCGCCGGCCGCCTCCACACCCGGGCCAACCTCATGAAGGAGCTCGAGAAGGTCAAGAGCGTCGCCGCCCGTGAGGTCGACGGAGCACCGCACGAAGTCCTTCTCGTCCTCGACGCCACCACGGGATCCAACGGCATCGAGCAGGCCCAGCAGTTCGGCGCCACCGCCGGGGTCGACGGCGTCGTCCTCACCAAGCTGGACGGCACCGCCAAGGGGGGTGTGGTGCTCGCGATCGCCGAAACCCTCAAGCTGCCGGTTCGCTGGATCGGGGTGGGTGAAGGCATCGACGACCTCCTGCCCTTCGATCGGGAGGATTTCGTCAACTCGCTTCTCGATCTCGAGGCTTGAGGCTCGGTGGCGTCTCGGATACACTGAACGGTACCTCGGATCGGGACGCATAAATTGAGTTCATCAGACGTAGAACATGGGGAACGAAACGCTCTCAATACGGGAGCGCCTTCGGTGACCGGCGCTCGCCGCGCGGCCCGTATTCCAACTCCAGAGCGGGATTCCGAAACGTCCGCCGTCGACGACCGGTGGATGCGCCGCGCCTTCGAGCTGGCGCGACGAGGCCGCTGCGGCGCATCGCCCAACCCCATGGTCGGCGCGGTCGTGCTGGATGCCGACGGCCGGGTCGTCGGCGAAGGCCACCACCAATGTTGCGGCGGTCCACATGCCGAGGTCCACGCCCTCGCCGAAGCCGGAGAGCTCGCCCGCGGCGGCTCCATCTACGTCTCCCTCGAGCCGTGCAACCACCACGGCCGCACCCCGCCTTGCACCGAAGCCATCATCACGGCCGGAATCCGCCGGGTGGTCATCAGCGTACCGGACCCCCATCCGCTGGCAGCCGGGGGCGGACAGCACCTTCGATCCGAGGGCATCGAGGTCGTCGAGGGCGTGCAATCGGAGAGCGGGCGGATCCTCAACCGGCGCTGGTTGCGATGGGTGGAGCACCACCGGCCCTGGGTCAGCGCCAAGGCCGCCGTCTCACTGGACGGCAGGATCGCCACCCGAACCGGTCACTCCACCTGGATCACCGGCGAGGCGGCGCGCCACCGCGGCCTGGAGCTTCGCGAGGAGCACGATGCCATCCTCGTCGGCGTCGACACGGTGCTCGCCGACAACCCCAACCTCACCCGGCGCCTCGGCCTCAACCCCGGGGCTGCCTGGCGGCGGATCATTCTCGACTCGAAGCTGCGCACTCCCGACGACGCGGTTGTGGTCGCTTCCGACCCCCAAATGACGCTCATCGCCCACACCGCCGAAGCCGCGGCTGCGGACCGCGATCGATTGAACGCCGCCGGGGTCGAGCTGGTCGAGCTCGTCGAGGACGAGCAGGGCCGGGTTTCGGTGGCCGCGCTGCTCGAGCACCTGGGCGACAACGGCACCACTGCGCTGCTCGTGGAGGGCGGAGCCTCCGTTCACGGTTCGTTCTTCGACGCCGACCTCGTCGATGAGATCTTCTTCTTCGTCGCCCCCATGGTCATCGGCGGCGAGGCTCCGCCAGCAGTGGCCGGCCGGGGCGTCGCAGACCTCTCCATGGCGCGGCGTTTCTGTTTCGAGGACGTCTCCGGCCACGGCGACGACCTGGAGCTCCACGGTGTGCGCCCGGAGGACGCGGATGTTCACGGGATTGATTGAGACCATCGGCTCGGTCCGGCGTCTGGTTCGAACCGGCGGCGGAGCCCGGCTCGAGATCGACGCCGTCTGGCCGGGCGATGCCGCGCCTGCCCGCGGCGACAGCATCGCCGTCAACGGCGCCTGCCTCACGGCCCTGGATCCCACCCCAAGGGGCTTCGCCGCCGATCTCTCGCCCGAGACCGTCAACCGCACCCTGCTCGGAACTCTTCCAGCCGGCGCCTCCGTCAATCTCGAGAGAGCGCTCAGGCTCGGCGACCGCTTCGGGGGCCACATCGTGCAGGGGCACGTGGACGCCCACGTCCTGCTCGTGAGCATCCACCCCGAAGGGTCGTTTCAGCGATGGCGGCTGTCCCTTCCGCAGGAGCACGCCGGCGAGGTCGCCGCCAAAGGAAGCGTCACCCTCGACGGGGTCTCCCTCACCGTCTCGGCGCTGGGACCGCACTGGTTCGAGGTGGCTCTCATACCGGAAACCCTGGAGGCCACCACCCTCGGAACCCTGCGAAGCGGGAGTCGGCTGCATCTGGAGACCGACGTCCTCGCCAAGTACGTCGGGCGGCGCCTGGACGCAGGCGCAACCACCGAAAGCCCGTTCTCAGCCATCGACGCCGTGTTCGGAGACAGTGGTGCGTAGGATCGAACCCGCCTACCCGGATCTCTTCCCGGTGACCCACGTCCAACGGCCGGGGTACCTTCCGGGGAAAAAGGTCAGCCTGGATCCCATCAAGCTCGGCATCGTCTGGGAGGATGCTCCGCGCCGGATCCTGCCGGGTGAAGGCTCGGTTCCCCGTGAAGCCGTTCGCGCGATCTCCTTCGCCAGGGTCGCCCGCGAACGAAACGAGATCTTTCACCGCGTTCTCGAGCGGGGGGGGTCGGTGCTCCTGGTCCTCGATGATCCCGAGATCACCCCCGACGAGCTGGGCCTCGAGAACCCGCCGGGCGATCAACGGGTCAGCGCACTCCTCCCGGTGCTGCCGTTTCCCCTGTCCGATGGCATGACGTTCCCCTCCGCATGGAAAGACTGGCGGTGGGGCGCGGTGCTCGGCCTCTTCCCGTTCCCCGGCGCGTTCACCGAGGTCGAACGGCGGATCAAGCAGCTCAAGCAAGAAGGCGCCGGCTTCGCCGTCGCTGCACCGCTCTTTCTGACCCCCAAGGATCGGCACCGAATTCTCGACGGCTGCGACGGAACCGGCGTTGCCGACGAACTCGAGAACGCCCTCTTTCACGCCGACGTCGGCCGCGGCCTCCACGCCCTCGAGCGGCGCGCCGGTGTCACCCTCCACGAGGTCGGCATGGATCCCTTCATCCCCTGCATGGTGCCGATGGGGCACGAGTCCAACGCCGTCCGAACCGCCGCCATCCTGCGCCTGTGGGCGCGGCGGCTCGATCAGTGCCACGAAGAGTCGTCGTGGGGATGGCGGCTGCGCCGCGCTGCCACCGCCCTCGAGCAGCTGCCAAATGATCCCGCGGTCCTCGCCATGGAGGACAACCTGCGCGTCATCCCCGGCTTCGACCCCTGGGTGGAGAGCTTCACCCGCGCCGTCTGGTACGGCGGCGAGCCCGTTGACTCCGCGTGGCGGCGCTGGTCGGGAGACAACGGCAGCGGAGCGTAAACGACCGGCTCTTCGTTCTCAGTTGCCGCCGCCTGCCGGGACTCCAGCGCCCAGGACCGCCGAGCTCCAGCTCGGCATGGGGTCGTTGAGGGGATCTGGTGCGGAGTTGGGCTCCGGGGGGTACCCTCAGCGCCGGCCTTCTGGGTCGACGCCACCTCACGGTGTCGACGACCCAGCGTCGCCCGATCAGCGTGGTCATGTGGGGAACGGGGACGAGGTGACCACGCTGCTCGGGCGAGCGGCGGCCTACCTCCGTGCTTCAGCAACGCACCCTGAGTGCGCTCCCCGTGGATTGCCAAGCACGCGCATTGTGCGCAGCAGGTTTCGGGCCGGGATGTCGACGGAGAGCACAATGGCGTGAATGGCACGTCCCGCCCAAAGCGAATGTGCGTGGGAGGGTTGCAGGAAGAGTGCTCGATGCGTTGTTGCTCGGGCGAGCGGCGGCCTACATGCAGGCTTGAAGAGGGAACCCGGGACGCGGAAAGCCACGCGAATGTACCACCCTGAGCATTGTTGATGGAAGGTCCTTACAGGCTTGGCGGCACAACAAAACAATGCCAAGAATGGCACGTCCGTCCAAACGCGCTGGGGCGCTCGGGTTGGAACGGCGCTCGCAACCCGTAAACCGGACCCCATCGGCTCCACCAAATGAAAACCGCCGACTGACGGCGGCGGATCATTTTATTTGGTGGAGCCGATGGGGTTTGGCCGCGCCGAGGAAGAGCGGTTCGCGGCCCTTACCACGGAGAACCATCGACCAGTACCGAACCTTCGACGTTGGTTAGGGCCGCCCGCTCTTCCCGGTGCGGGGACGCACGAACGTGCGTTCAACCGGAGGTGAGAACCCCGTCGGCGGAACCAACGACAAGAAAACGCCGCCCGATGGGCGGCGATTGATGTCTTTGGTGGAGCCGATGGGGTTCGAACCCACGACCTCAGCATTGCGAACGCTGCGCTCTCCCAACTGAGCTACGGCCCCACGCATTGGGAGACGGATGGTACCTCAGGAGGCGACCCGGCGCAAGGCGCCCGGGCGCCGAACCGCTGGGATCGATTCAGTCGACCCTGAAGGCGACGTCGAGCGTGGCCTGGAACTCGAGTTCGCCGTCGGGGTTGATGCCCCCGCGAAACTCGGTCACCTCGAACCACGACAGCCCGCGAAGGCTCTCGGAGGCCTTGGCCACGGCGGCCTCGATGGCTTTCTCGTAACTGTCCGGCGAGCACCCAGTGACGGTGATCTTCTTAAAGACTTTTTCACTCATGATCTCCTCCTCATCTCGATCGGTTGCCAGCCACAACAGCCCATTGCGCCTCACTCTTCCCGAGCTCCCGGAGAAACCAAAAAAATCCGGATCACCTATTGACAACTAAATTGTCATAACATATCCCTTAATTGACAACAAGGTTGTCAATAGAAAGGAGCACGGAAAATGAACGATAGCCAACGCGATTGCAACCACAACGGCGCCTTCGGCGGAGCCCTCGGCGCCTCCCTCCTGACCTTCTTCGCCGTCAAGTTGGGATGGGGCCTGCTGGTCCCGACCCTCTTCGCGGGGGCGGTGGCGGCAGGGACCGTCAGCGCATCGCTCTCCTGGTCCGGCGCGGCCCTGATCGCCGCCGTCGTCGGCGTGGCGGTCTTCGCCGTCCGCCATCCTCGTCGGCATTCGCACGCCGAGCGCCACCTCGCTGAGGGGAGCTCGGGTGCCTGAGGCGACATCAGCGAATGCGGAGCTGGGCCCGTTGATCGACGGCGTGAGGACCCTGTTCCACCTTCTCAAGGCGGCGGCGGAGCGCGTCCACGGGGACGGTGAACGCTCCGCCGCTCGCCGCGGCGTCCTGCTCAGTCTGCACGAGAAGGAGCTACAGACGGTGCCGCAGATCGCGGCTGCCCGCCCGGTCTCCCGGCAGCACATTCAGACGGTGGTCAACGCCCTGCTCGACGACGGTCTCGTGGAGCGGACGGCCAACCCCGATCACCAACGCTCGCATCTGATTCGACTCACCGCCTCCGGGAGGGATCGCATCCGAATGATCCTCCAGCGTGAAGCCGCGATCTTCGCCGAACTCCCCCTCCCGCTGGACACCGAGCAGCTTCGCCGGTCGACTGCGACCCTCAACGCCGTCGCTCAGGCCTTCCATCCGGAAAACGTCGACGCCGCTATCCGTCGGATCGACTCGAAGCCTTGACCCGCTCGGCCTCCTCGGCCAGGGCGTCCAGGACCTCAGCGGTCTCCAGGTCCCCGACCCAGCGTCGGCCGTTGATGAAGAGCGTCGGCGTCTCCTCGACGCCGTTGACCAGCCCCTCTTTCTTGCTCGCCACCAACGACTCGCGGGTGGCCGGATCCGCCATGAGCTCGAGAAACGCCTCCCGCTCGAGCCCCGCTGCCTCCGCCCATTCCGGCTGAACCTCCTCAGAGAACTCGTCGAAGTTCCCGTAGGCCTGGAGCAGGAACGGCCAGAAGGCGCCCATTTCGGCGGCGGCGGCAAAGCCGAGACCGGCCGGGGTCGAGCCCTCATGGCCCCGAATCGGGAAGACCCGGAACGCCATGCGCACGTCATCCGCCAGCGGCGGCTCGGCCAACGCCTGGTAGATTTCCGGAACGAGCTTGCTGCAGTAGGGGCAGCGGGCGCAGGCGTAGACCACGAGGGTCACCGGTGCGTCCTCCGGGCCAACCACCGGCGCCGCAGCCAGGTCGATCTCCGCCGGTGCACCGCGCCCCATCATGCTCCGGGCCCGTCTCGACAGACCGCGGCGAATCCGCGCCTCGTCCTGGCCCATGGCCACGCGCCGGCAGACGTTGTCGGCCAAACGAACCGCCAGGTCACAGACCGGATCCGCCGTGAGGCAGGCGGCAATGGTGTCGTCACAGCAGTCATAGAGGTACTCCGATGCCATGATCGACTCGGCGATCTTCCGGTCGGCGCCGGAAAGGCCGTCGCAAACCGGGGTCTGCGCGAGACACGGGCTCGACCACCACACGGCGAGGGCCAGAATCGAAAAAACACGGTTCATACAGACCTCCGACGGAGCCACCCGTCCACGCCGAGCAACCCTCTGTCGAACGCGACCACGAAAAGCGCCAACCCGAGCCACACGAGATCGCGAACCACGGTGAGGCGGGAGATGGGGTCCTCGTCCACTGCGCCCTGCGAGGCGAAACAACCGCAGGACATGTCCATCCCACGGGCGAGGGCGATGGAGAGGGCGGCAAGAAACACCACCATCATGCCGGCGATCATCCATCCCGCCGCACGCGTCCGGTGGCCCGCGAGAAGCAGGCCGCCGGCCGCAACCTCGGCCCACGGCATGGTGATCGCCGCAATGTTGACCAGCACCAGGGGCAGGATGTCGTAGGTGGCGATGTCCAGGGCGAAGGACCCGGGGTGGGCGATCTTGTGCAGGCACGCGTCGATGAACAGCACCCCCAGGTACCAGCGCATCGGCACCGCCAGCCAGGCCGCCAGACGCCCGCCCGTCACGGCGCGATCTCCTCGGCAACGGCAGGCGCGCCTCCCTCGAGAAAGGAGACGTTCTTGATCCCCCGGCCGGAGATCTCCCGCCCGAGGTGCTCGCCGCTGTCCGGCCGGCCACCGTCGCCGTAGACCACCACCCGGGTGGCGCCGCTGGCAGCGATCTCGGACGCCAGGGCGAGGAGGTCCGCTTCGGGCACCGGATCGAGCCAGTCGTAGCAAAGGTTGACGGCGCCCGGCAGGTGGCCGGCCGCGAAATCCGCCGGTCCACGGGCGTCCACCAGGAACGTCCGCGGCGAAAAGAGCCCGGGGTCATCGGCCGTCACCCGCTCCACCGGGCCGCCCGGTTCCGGGCAGGGAACCAGTATCTCGTATGGGGTCGATGCAATCAGGGGCAGGCCGTGCGGCCTCGCGGCATTGATGGCGAGTCCCACGACCACCGAGAAAATGGTCAGGACAACCGCCTCGACAAGGCTTCGCCGCCAGCCCGAGACCGCCCCCGGTTGCCGGCTTTCCACAACCGCCGACGGCCTCATGGGCCCACCGAGCAGCTCGAACCGCGCCGCAGCTCCTCGTCGCGCCGGAGCAGATCGAGGATTCGCTCCTGCTCCATACCGCCGCCCGCGTCCATCCCCCAGTCCAGGGGTACGTGGCCCACCGGCGCCGAGACCTTCGGTGCGCCGTCGCCGGCCGAGAACGTCCACCGCAGCCAGAAGACGGCCCGCCATTCGCTGAAGGAGAAATCAAAGCCCGGTGCCTCGTCCGCGGTGGAGTCGCGGCGTGTGGTGCGGACCTCGAGGCCGGGCCGCAGCCCGCGCCATTGGGGTCCCCAGAGGATCAAACCGATCCGGCCGAGCAGATCGCGCCGTTTCTCCTCGGTGCCGAAGACGAGCAGGCCCTCGGCGCCGCCGGAGTTGACGTAGTCGTCCCAGATCGCCGACAACGCGACCTGCAGCGAAACCCTACCGCCCAGAAGAAAGGTCGAGGATGCCGCCGCCGACACCCCGAGCTGGTCGTAGGCATCGGACTCGGCGTCGGCGAGGCGAACCGTGGCGCCGGCAACGATCGGGACCCCGGCAACGGAACCCAGGGAACCACCAATACCCACGTCCCCCTCCCAACGGGTGCGCTTCTCGTCGCTGTAGTCGCGGTGGCCAAACCCTCCGAAGAGCACGCGCCCAGCCGCCCACTCGATCTCGGCCTCGACCCGGTGCGCCTCGGAGTAGAGCCCCGACTCCTCTTCCAACCAGAGCCCCTCGATGCGATATCCGAAGGAGAGGCGGCGGCGATCCGAGGAGACCGCGATTCCGGGCCTGATACCCCCGAGCACCGTGCTGTACTCCTCGGCATCCTCATCGAAGAGGTGGTTTCCGAGGACTTCGACATCGACGAACGCACGGACCGCCTCCGAGCCGTGCGGCGCGAAGCGAGCACGGAGCTGGGGCATGAGCAGCCCACTGGGCGCGCCGTCCTGCCCCGGGTCGGTGGGTGAACCCGCCAGAGCATTGGAGGTGTGGCCGCCGCCGAGGTCGACGGTGCCGGTGAGCACCGGGCTCCACCACGGGTCGAGGCTGATCCGCAGGGCTTGGAGCGGCAGCATGTCTTCCGGGAAGACGACATCGCTCAAAGCCGCCTCGTCGAGAAGGTCGCGAGCGCCGTCGTGATCACCGGAAAGCTGCAGCCTGGACGCTCCCAGCAGGCGCCATCTCGATCGAAGTGGATCAGCGGTGGGAGCCAGCTCGGGATCGAGATCGTCAGCCGCGAGCTCGGGGTCGCCCTGGCGCAGGTGGATGGCCGCCAGCCAGGCGAGAAGCTCCGGGTCGCCGGACTGCGTCTCGAGGGCTTCCGCGATGGTGCGCTCCGCCCAGAAGAGGTTGTCCTGCAACATGTAGGCGCGGGCGAGGAGGAGCACCAACTGGCGATCGTCGGGAAAACGGAGCCGCGCGTCCTTGAGCCGCGCGGCGGCTGCTTTCAGCTCACCCACTTCCAGGAGACGCTCGGCCGCCTGACGTTCGCACTCGGGGTCGCAGGACTGCACCGGCGAGCCGGCGAGCACGATTCCGGCGGCGAGAACCACACCCAACATCCGGTCGACAGAGTAGCACCATTCCGCCGCGAACGATCATTGCGAAATGGTGCAACCAAACAGGTTGAGAAAGCGATTACAATACCCTTTCGACCGATGACCGTCTTCACCGCCGCCGCCGCCGCCACCCTCGCCGCCATCCTCAAGATCTTCTTCGTGATGGCGGTGGCCGGGTTCCTCGTCCGCCGCCGAATCCTCACCGGCGAGATGGTGACGGCGCTCAGCCGCGCCACCATCGTGGTTTTCCTCCCCGCCATGATCTTCGACAAGGTCACCACCAACTTCGACCCCGTGTCCACCCCCCTGTGGTGGACCCTGCCCCTGGCCGCCGTGGTCATGGTGGCGGTGGGTCTCGCACTCGCCGCACTGGTCTTCTGCCGCGAGCTGCCCGACAAGCGAAACATGCTCGCCGTCGCAGCCATGCAGAACTCGGGCTACCTGGTCCTCCCGGTGGGCCTCGCCCTGTTTCCGAACCGGTTCGACGAGTTCGCCCTCTACACCTTCCTCTTCATCACCGGTTTCAACCCGATGCTGTGGAGCGTCGGCAAGGTCCTGGCCACCGACGACGCCAGCCGCCGTGGTGGTTGGCTCGGAGCGCTGAACCCACCGTTGGTGGCGTGCCTGATCTCCATCTCCACCGCTCTTCTCGGGCTGGGACGGTGGATTCCAGCCCCGGTGTCCCAAGCCATTGAGATGGTGGGCCAAGGGGCGGTTCCAGTGGCGACGGTCGTCCTCGGCGCCATGCTCGGCGGCATGCCCGTCCGCTGGCGCCCCCACCTCTGGGACGCGGCCCGGGTCCTTCTCGTGAAGTTCGTCCTGATTCCGGCCCTCACCGTCGGTGCGCTGCTCGCAGCCGGCATCGGCGGCTCCAATCCCCTACTGGCCCAGTTTCTCGTCCTTCAGGCGGCCGCGGCGCCGGCGGCGAACCTCATCGTCCAGGTCCGGGCCTACGGCGGCGACGAGCAAAAGGTGGGCACCGTCATGCTGATCAGCTACATCGCGTGCATCGTGAGCCTGCCGGTCTGGCTCGCGGTGTGGGAGTTGGTGTCCTAGCCGTACCCGTGCCCGTGCTCGTGTCCGTACCCGATGACCGCGGCAGTAACCGGGGCAGCGGCGGCGAGCAGTGTCCAGTACCCCGCGAGCACCTTCCGAACCCGAGCGCCCCAGCGCGTTGGCCGGGACGTGCCATTCACGCCATTGTGCCCTTCATCGAACTCCCGGCCCGAAGCGCGCTGCGCACAATGCGCGTGTTTGGCAATCCACGGGGAGCGCAAAGCACTTCCCCAACGAAATCCCATCACCTCAAATATCCAGCATCCTTGAGAGTCATCGCCTGACATCCAGGACCGACCATCACCCCTCGCCCTCGGACTCCTGAATGACGTGCACGTCCCGCTGCGGGAACGGGATCGAAATCCCCTCGGCGTCGAAACGCATCTTGACCTTCCGGGTGATGTCCCAGTAGACGTCCCAGTAGTCTCCAGTGGCCACCCACGGCCGGACGATGAAGTCGACCGATGATTCTCCGAGGTTGTGCAGCCTGATGTTCGGCGGTGGATCGCTCAGCACTCGGTCGTCCGCTGCGACGATCTCGTTCAAGATCCGTTCCGCGTGCTCGATGTCGTCGGAGTATCCGATTCCGAAGACCAGGTCGACCCGCCGTTGGGTCTGAGCGGTGATGTTCTTGATGACGTCACCCCAGATCTTCGAGTTGGGGATGATCAGCGTCTGGTTGTCGAGGGTCAGAATGGTGGTCGACACCAGGCTCATGTCTTTCACCGTTCCGCAGACACCGGCGGCTTCCACGAGATCTCCCACATCGTAGGGTCGATAAAGAAGAATCATGACCCCGGAGGCGAAGTTGCCGAGAGTGTCCTGGAGCGCGAAGCCGACGATGAAACCGGCAACACCGAGGCCGGCAAGCAGGGGGGCGACCTGGAAACCCACCTGGGACAGCGCCACGAGCAGGCCGAAAATCATAACGACGGACCCGATCAACGACAGCGTGGTGCGCTCCAAGAGCTGGGAGATTTCGAGCTTAGACGCCTTCATGGAGCGTTGCGCCACCGAACGGGCGAGCTTGGCGAGAACTCTGAAAGCCACCAGGATGGCCACGAACACGAAGAGCTTGAAGATCGCCCCAGGCCCATGGACCCGGACCCAGTCGCCGGCCGCCCTCAGCCAGCTCGTGACCAGCCCACCGAGGACGTCCCGGTTGAGCAGATCCGTGGTGATTTCACCCGTCACCTCGAAGATCAACTGCTCGTACTCCGAGGCATCCATGTCGAGCTCCTCCATCAAGCGAGAGGTGTCTTGGAGTTGCCCGATCAGGACATCGAGCTCGTTATCGGCACGATCGAGCTCGGAGACAATCTCGGTGTTGGCCGGATCCACCGCCGCCAACCTCCCGATGCGATCAACCTCGTCGCGGGCCAACAACACCCGGCCGGCCAACAGCTCGGCGCGGTCTGCGAGGTGGTCGACGAGAAAGGTCTTCGATTCTTCCGCGCCGACACCGAATTCCTCCATGGCGGCAACCTGACCCGCCAACAGCCCGAGAGTGACGCCGTACCATTGATCGGCGTACTCGATCTCCTTTGTCAGGTCACGCTCGTCTTCTGCGGCAGCGTCCTCGATGTCCACCCTGAGTTCTTCCGAACGCTGGAGAAACTGCTCTGCGGCGCTCTGGATGTAGGCCGCCGACTGTTGCATCAGCTCGGTCACCCGGCCTCGGTCGTCGGCCGCATCCAATCCCACCTCCTCCCGGGCGACGATGTTGGTCGTCAGCGAGTCGAGATCGTCCTGGAACTCCGCCAGGAGAACGCGGCCTCTCTCGCGGAGCGCCCGGGTGTTGTCTCCACCGGCTGCTTCGAGCTGGTCGTCGAGAGCAAGGAGATCGTTCCAGTGCTCATCGATGGCGGTCCTGAGCTTCTGGGCCTCGGCCTCCAGTCGCTCCTCGGCCGTCAACGCGGCATCCGGAACGTCCTGACCCAGAGCCGGAACCCCGGCGCAACACACCAGAATGATCGACACAACGGCAGCAGGCAATTCGGCACGTCTCATGAAAACTGCTCCTCAGCTGAAGTCGAGTAAGGCTACCACTGCTTTCAACCAGGCAGACCGATCGCCGTCACAACCCGTCAGCTCGCTCGAAGCGGCGCCGGAGAAACTCCCAGGTTCGGTGACACAACCAGTTGCCGCCCAGCGGCGTGATGTCGAGAAAGGCCCACCGGTGCTTGCGATCGATGGTGTAGACCATCGGGTTACCCATGGCCTGCTTGAGAGCTTCGCGTGACGAGGGTGGGATGCACTCATCCTTGCCCGCCTCGAAGATCAGAACCGTCTCCGGATCGACCCGGCCCGGGTAGTTGGCCGAGTCCACGACCGCGAAGAGATCGTGGATCCGGCGCTCGAACTCGTCCCGGTCCCAGCCGAAGCGGCGTTCCACATTGCCCTGCACGGCGGAGGTGCGCACCCCATCGCATCGAGCGATGATCCGGTCCGGGTGCGCTCCACCCATCATCAGCACCGTGGCGGCGAGCCTCGGCTCCTGAGTGGCCACGATGCCGGCCACGATGGCGCCTCTGCTGAATCCCACGAGGGCCACGCGAGACGCGTCGATTTCCGGCCGCTGCTTAGCCCAGTCGATGAGTCTCCGAACGTCGATGACGGTGACCCGCTCGCGCTCGATCCCCCGGCGAAAGATCTCCAGCACCGTCTCTTCATCATCGGTGTCGGCGAGCTCGAGCCAGTCGATCAGGAAGTCCTTTCCCTCGACATCGAGGACATGGACCTCTCCGTCGCTCTTTTTCTGCAGGAACTTCACCATCTTTCGCGACGGATAGGTGAAGCGGGCGTAGATGGGCAGCACGATGACCAGGGGGCGCGGCCCCTCGAGCTCACTGCGAAAGTATCGGGCCCGGACCTGTTTGTCCTGCTGTCCATTGTCGCCGATCGAGGGAAATGTCAGCAACCTCTCGCTGTAGTTCGCGGTGTCGCCGCGCCCGAGCACGTGGTTTTCGAAGCGGATCTGCTCGTGGGGGTAACGGTATCTCGGATCCGCCGAGGATGTGGACCCATGGGTCGCCGGCCGGTCGGCAGGCGTGCTGACGGGGGTCATGGTGCGACTCGAACAACCGGTGAGAGCCACCAGCATCGAAACGCACACCCATGAAACCGTCCAACCAACCAAACGTCGCAATGAGAACCGGCCCCAACTCAGAGTCACGAATCGCACCCTCCCCGACGGTGGACCTCACCGTCGGATCCGCCGCCAACTCTACACCAACAAACCGGCTTCCCCAATCTCTCCTTCAGCTGTGCGGCCACCGTCCGGAGAGGCCCTCCCAGCCGAGCGATGTTGTCTTCGGCGGCGTAATGCCATAGGCTTACCGGGTCTGCACCGATCATGATGACGGTGACGGATTGCGGGGCCGACGAAAACACCGGAACGGACTTGATCCAAAGGACAGGTACCGACATGAGCACTCCCACCTACGGCCTCATCGGCCGTGGCCGACTCGCCACCCACCTCGCCCACTACCTCGGGCTCGAAAACCAGGATGTCGTGCAGTGGCACCGCGGCGCCGGCCGGGCAGCCGCAGGGATCGTCAGCGCCGCCGAGGTCGTTCTTCTGGCCATCAGCGACGACGCCATCAAGGGATTCATCGACGGCCACCCGGAGATCCGCAACCGAACGTTGGTGCACTTTTCCGGCAGTCTGGCCATCGACGCAGCCTCCGGGCTGCACCCGCTCATGACCTTCGGGCCCGAGCTCTACGACCTCGAAACCTACCGCGCGATCCCCTTCGTTGGAGAGTCGGAGGGGGCGCGCTTCGACGAGATCTTCCCCGGTCTCCACAATCCCTCACGGACCATCGATCGCGATCTCAAGCCCCTCTACCACGCGCTCTGCGTCCTCGCCGGCAACTTCACCACGATCTCGTGGACCAAGGCGATGGACGACTTCGAAGCGCGGCTCGATCTACCCCGCGAGATCCTCAGACCTTTCCTCGAGCGAACCGCCGCCAACACCCTCGACCATGGCCGCGCCGCCCTGACCGGTTCCCTGGCTCGAGACGACCACGGCAGCATCCGACGCGACCTCGAGGGCCTCGACAACGACCCGTTCCGAGAGGTCTATCTCGCCTACGCCCACGCCACCGCCACCGGAGACCGGCCATGAGAATCCAGGACTTCGCCCGCAAGAAACACGAGGCCGTGCCCATCTCGATGGTGACCTGCTACGACGCATGGAGTGCGAGCCTCATCGCCGACACCGACATCGACTGCATCCTGGTGGGTGACAGCGTGGCGATGGTGGTTCATGGCCACGACACCACGATCCCCGCAGACCTGGCAACCATGGCGCTCCACACCGCGGCCGTGCGCCGCGGTG
Source organism: Thermoanaerobaculales bacterium (assembly GCA_036351195.1). Classification (GTDB taxonomy): domain Bacteria; phylum Acidobacteriota; class Thermoanaerobaculia; order Thermoanaerobaculales; family Sulfomarinibacteraceae; genus JAHECW01. The sequence continues at coordinate 47,188 of JAZBOQ010000128.1, forward strand.
CGCCCGACGCGTTCATCATCGGCGACCTCCCGTTTCTGTCCTTCCGTCGCGGGCTCCCAGCCGGCGTCGACGCAGCCGCCGAGCTCATGCGAGCCGGCGCCAACGCCGTGAAGCTCGAGGGCGCCGCCGGCAATCTCGAGCTCATCCAGCACCTGGTGGAGTCCGGCGTACCGGTGATGGGCCACGTGGGTCTGACCCCGCAATCCGTTCACCAACTGGGCGGCTTCAAGGTCCAGGGACGCAGCGATGATGCCGCAGCCGACCTGGTGGCTCAGGCCCGCGAGCTCGAGCGGGCCGGCTGCTTCGCCGTCGTCCTCGAAGCCATCCCTTCCCGGGTGGCGGCCCGCGTCACCGCGGACCTGGCGATTCCCTCCATCGGCATCGGCGCGGGTTCTCGGGTTGACGGGCAGGTCTTGGTGCTGCAGGACCTCCTCGGCCTGACCACCGCATTCCGGCCCAAGTTCGTCCGAACCTGGCTCGACGGCTCGAGGCTGGTCCGTGACGCCATTCAGGCCTATCACGACGACGTCGTGGACAGAGCCTTTCCCAACGGCGAGGAGAGCTACCGATGATCGATCTCATCCGCGATCTGACCGGTGCGCGCCGACGACTCGCCGAGCTCCGAGCGGGCGGTCGCTCGATCGGGCTCGTCCCCACCATGGGCGCCCTTCACGACGGCCACCTCAGCCTGGTGCACCGGGCCCGAAACGAGAATAACGTGGTTGTGGTCTGGATCTTTGTCAACCCCACCCAGTACGACGATCCGGCCGACCTCGAGCGGTACCCGAGAACCCTGGAGGCGGACCTCGAGAAGGTCGAAGCGACCGGGGCGGACCTGGTGATTCACCCCGAACCAGGAGAGGTGTACCACGACGACTACCGTTTCAAGGTTGTCGAGACCGCTTTCAGTCGTGAGCTCGAAGGAGCTCACCGCGACGGACACTTCGACGGCGTCCTGACGGTGGTGCTCAAGCTGCTCAACATCGCCGGCGCCCACCGCGCCTACTTCGGCGAGAAGGACTGGCAGCAGCTGGAGCTGGTGAGGGGCATGGCGGCGGCGTTCTTCCACCCCACCAAGATCGTCGCCTGCCCCACCGTCCGCGAACCCGACGGGCTCGCCATGAGCTCGCGCAATGTCCACCTGAGTCCCGAGGAGAGAGCGGTGGCGCCCGAGCTCCACCGGATCCTCAGCGGCGGCGGATCGCCCGGCGAGATGACAGCGGCGCTCGAGCACGCGGGCTTTGACGTCGATTATGTCGAGCGCCGGGACGACCGAGTCCTCGGCGCCGTCCGTTTGGGGAAGGTGAGGTTGATCGACAATGTCGAAGTCTAGAATCCTGCTCCAGGTCACCGGCTCCATCGCCGCGTTCAAGGCCGCTTCGTTGGCGTCGATGTTCATCGACGCGGGACACGATGTCCAATGCGTGCTCAGCGACGGCGGCCGACGCTTTGTCGGCGAGGCCACCTTCGAGGGCCTCACCCATCGACAGGTCGTCGGCGACATCTTCGAGCCCGGCCATGCCCACGATCACATTCGGCTGGCGGAATGGGCCGATCTGATGCTGCTGTACCCGGCATCGGCCAACCACATCACCCGGCTCCGCTCGGGTCTCGCCGACGACCTCATCGGCTGCCTCTTCCTCGCCAACAACTTCCGCACGCCGTACTGGATCGCACCGGCCATGAACAGCCACATGCTCGCCCACCCGGCAGTGCGGGAGGCCCTGTCAACCCTGGGAAGCTGGGGCTGCCGGATACTACCGACGGGCTCCGGCAGGCTCGCCTGCGGCGAGGCCGGCGACGGTCGGCTGATCGAGGCCGACGAGGTCTTCGAGCTCGTCGTCGAGGCGATGAGGTGAAGATCCTCATCACCGCCGGCGGCACCGAAGAGCCGGTGGACGGCGTCCGGCGGTTGACCAACACCTCCACCGGCGCCACGGGAGCAGTCATTGCGCGCCGCTTCCGGGAGCTGGGCGCCGAGGTCCTGCTGCTGCACGCAGAGCGCGCCCCGCTAGCCGCCGTCGACGTCGAACGCGAAATCTTCACCACCTTCGCCGATCTCGAGGCCTCGCTTCGGCGCCACCTGAGAAACCGTGAGTGGGACGCCGTCGTGCACCTCGCCGCGGTCTCCGACTACTCCGTGGCCTCCATCGAGATCGACGGTCGCCCGGTGTCCCACGGCGATCGGGGGAAGATCGGCAGCGGCGGCGAGATGACGATCCGTCTGTCCCCCAACCCGAAGCTCATCGACAGCCTGAAGACCTGGTCTCGAAACCCGAAGATCCACGTCGTCGGCTTCAAGCTCACCAACGATCCCGACGAGGCGGCCCGAGAGGCCAAGGTGCGCGCCCTGCTCGAACGCGGCGGCGCCGATCTGGTCGTCCACAACGACCTCGCTGAGATCACACACGAGCACCACCCCGCCGTCATCTGGATCCCTGGCGGGCCGATCATGAGAACCCTGACCAAGACCGAGCTCGCCGAAGCGCTTTTCGTCATGCTCGACGGCCCCGACATCGAGCCGCGAGCCGACGAGGGCGCCCAAGGGAGATGAATCGATGATGATTGAAATGCTGAAGTCCAAGATCCACCGCGCCACAGTCACCGGCGCCGACCTCGAGTACAACGGGTCCATCTCCATCGACCCGGCGCTGGTCGAAGCAGTCGGCCTGAGGGAGTGGGAGAAGGTCGATGTTCTTGATATCGACAACGGGGCGCGCCTGACCACCTACGTCATTCTCGGCGAGCCCGGAGAGATCTGCGTCAACGGTGCCGCGGCCCGGCTCGTGCAGCGGGGCGACCGCGTGATCATCGCCGCCTATGGCCAGCTCACCGAGGAGGAGTCGGAGAATTTTCGGCCGCAGATCGTGCTGGTGGACGGAAGAAACGCTATCATTGAGCGGTTTCATCCATCGCGTTGTTCGACAGATCCATCCAGTCATCCAGAAACATCGGGAGGCCGATCATGAGAACCGCCATCACAATCTCGCTCATCTGCGTCGCAACCGTCGTTTTCGCGAACCCCTCGGCGTTGGCTGACGAACCCAAGACGTCCAAAGAGCTCAGTCAAGAGGCCAAGCGCGCCAAGATCAACGAGGTCGCCGACGAAACCCTGAAACGGCTCTTCGCCGAGAACGCCAAGGCCGAGAGCATCTACAACGAAGCCGTGGCGTGGGCGGTATTCGACAACACCAAGGTCGCTTTCGGGATCTCCGGCGGCGGCGGCAACGGCGTCGCGGTGAACAAGGCGACCGGGAAGCGCGCGTACATGAAGATGGGCACCGGCGGCGTCGGCCTCGGCCTCGGCGTCAACAAGTACCAGGTGGTCTTCTTCTTCCAGGACGAGGTCACCGCGAAGAACTTCATCGACAAGGGCTGGCAGGCCGACGCCGGCGCCACCGCCTCCGCCGGAAAGAACGCGGCAGAGGCCAAGACCGCCTTCGTCAACGGCCTGGCCATCTACCAGCTCACCGACAAGGGCCTGATGCTCAATGCCGACCTCGCCGGCACCAAGTACTGGCTCAACGACAAGCTGAACGACTGACGACAACCCGGCGAACACTCGCCCGGCCGGCAGATGCCTCCGACCTCCCGCTCCGGGGTCAGCTCGACCCCGAAGCGCGGTCAGGGTAACCTCGTGGCAATGAACCAGCTGTCGAATACCGCCACCGCGCTGCTGTTGGCGTCGTTTCTCTTCGTGTCTTCCGGCCTCGCCCAGTCCGACATCGCGGACGATCCGACCACCGAAGGTCTTCTCGCTTTCAAGGTGGCGGTGGAGCGCGACGCGAGCCTGACCGACGAGATCCGAACGAAAACCATCGAGAACATCGATGCGGCTCTCGGGTCGTTGTACAGCGTCGATGCCAATCGCGCCGCAACCGCCGTTGCCAACCACCGCCGAGACGGCATCGAATCTCGGATCGCCGCCCTCAGATCCGAGCTCGACCGCTCCGCTCCGACGCCGGCGCTCAACCTGCCGGAGCATCCCACCGTCGATCAGGCCGAGGACGCGCTGGCTCGAGAGCGAGCACGGCTCGCCGCCAACATCGCCGCCCTCCGCGAGGATCAGCAGGCCGCCGTCCACCAGAGAGAGTCGAGATCCCGGGTCGCACGGCGCCTCGGCGAGCTCGACCTCGAGCTCGAGCTCCTCAATCGGGAGCTCAGAACCGGGGAGAGCGCCGAACGATCAGAGCTCAACCAGGCATCCCGCATGGCCGCTCTCGCTCGCCGCCAGGCTGCCAAGAGCGAGATCGAGATGCTGCGGGCTCAGCTGATGCTCCTCTCCGACGAAAGTGCGTTGATCCCTCTCCACGTCGACCTCGCTCAGCGGAGAGTCGCCACCAGCCAGGCGCTCGTCAAGCTGCACGAAGCAAAGGCCCATGAGCTTCGCACCGAGCACGCGCGGACATCGCTGGAGTCCGTCCGGGCGATCAGTCGAGACCTCGTCGACGCCCTGCCGACCATGGCCGGGCTCGCCCAGGAGACCGAGCGGCTGGCCGAGAATCTATGGGGGCCCGACGGGCTCGTCATCCGCTCCGAGGAAACCACCCGCGAGATCGACGCCACGAGATCCAACCAGGCACACCTGAGCCGCATCGCGGAGCTCACCGCACGCAAGTTCGATGTCTACGGGCACCGCGGCAGCGTCAAACGGTGGTGGCCGGAGATCCCGGACAGCTTTCCCGAGCACGGATCTGTCGCCAGGACGATGCAGCAGCTCGACCAGGCGATTCCGGAGATCGAGCATCTGCTGATCACCTACGAACAGGACCGGACGCGGGCGTACCTTCTCGGAACGGAGACCGAACAGACGCTCCGGGACGAGCTCGGCGAGAGATTCACTCCCGAGCTGGCACACAAGGTCCGCAGACTGCTCGACATTCGACAGGAGCTCCTTGACCGGTCGATCTCCAAAGGGAGAGACTACTCCAGCCTCCTCGCCGAGCATCGCTCTCTCGTCAGGCTCTTCTTCGCCCAGTATCAAGCCGTCGAAAAGTTCCTCTACTCCCACGTCCTGTGGTCCCGGAGCGTGCCGCGACCGATCATCCCCCGTTCCGGCAGCCTCACCGCCGCCGCCGGTTGGTTGACTGCTGGCGGCCACGGAGACAAGGTCTCCACCGGTGGAGAGCTCGGGTGGAAGACGGGACTCACCATCGTGCTTCTCTTGTTCCTCGTTGTGGTGAGGACGCCGCTGCACCGGCGCCTGAACGACCTTGCCGACCGCGTCGAGGATCCCGAGGCTGACCATTTCGGTCGCACCGTCGAGGCACTCCTGATCACCGCGGTTCTCGCGGCTCCGCTGCCCCTGGCGCTCTTTTCCCTCGGCGCCGCCGCGAACCGGTTCGGGAGCTCGCTGTATTGGTTCTCCTCGGCCGAGGCTTTCTTCCAGCTGGCCATCGTCGCGGCGTTTCTCGAGCTCCTACGGCACGTCTTCGCACCACGGGGCCTCGCCGAGGTCCACTTCGGCTGGCCGAAGCTGACCAGCCGCCCGTCGAGCCACGGTCTGCTTGTCGCGGAAGCCCTTTCTCTTCCGCTCATCTACGTCGCCCTCCACCTCGCTTATGCCGGCATGCGACTCAACAGCCCGGCTGCGCTCCAGCTCCACAACAACAGCCTGGGCCGGATGGCATTCATCGGCGGGCTCACGATCCTCGGACTTCTCATCCTGGCTCTGATTCGACCCACTCGAAAGGCGAGAACCGCCGACCCAGACGCGGCCGGATCCTGGAAGCAACGAATCGCCGACTTTCCTTTGCTCAACATCGTGCTGGCAATCTTTCCCGCGATCATCGTCGCGACCCTCGTTCCGGCCCTCCTCGCCGCTTTCGGCTACTACGTCACCGCACTGTTGTTGGCCTACCAGATGCTTCGAACGCTCATCTTCGTCTTCGCGGTCTTCGTCGCCGGCAGTGTGTTGCAGCGGTGGCGGCGTCTCAACCACGAACGGCGGCTGGCAGAGTTCAACGCCGATGCCGAAAGCAGCACCTCCGCATCGGCGATCGAAGTCGACGACAGACAGGTCCGCGAGCTATTCCGGTTCACATTACTGGTCGCGATGGTGCTCGGCCTGCTCTCTATCTGGTCCGATGCTCTGCCCATGTTCGACGCTTTCAAACGAGTCCAGCTGCTGCCGAAGGTCGCCATCCTGGATCCGCTCGGTAGTGTCGAATCAGAACTCGGGTTGCTCGCGGCCGACCCACTCCCCTCTCCCGATGATTTCGCCATCGACGAGAACGCCCCGGCCGACGTCCAAGCAGCCCCCACCGCCACTGTTTCGGGCGCCGAGGCGCCGGACGCGACCGATGCTCCGAAGCTGACCCTGTGGAACCTGCTCGAGGCGATCCTGGCCGCCCTGGTCACCTTCGTGCTGGTAAAAAACCTGCCCGGCGTCGTCGAGATCATTCTCAAGCGGCGCTCTCGCCTCGACCCGGGCGCCAGATTCGCATTCAGCACCCTTCTGCGGTACTCGATCACCATCGTCGGTTCCATCGTCGTCTTCAGCCTGCTCGGCATCGGCTGGTCCAAGGTGCAGTGGCTCGCCGCCGCCCTGACCTTCGGCCTCGGCTTCGGCCTTCAGGAGATCGTCGCCAACTTCGTCTCCGGTCTCATCCTCCTGGTGGAGAGGCCGGTTCGCGTCGGCGACATGGTGACCGTCGGGAATCTCATGGGCCGGGTTTCCCGGATCCAGATTCGAGCCACCACCATCACACTGCTGGATCGGAGCGAAATGGTCGTCCCCAACAAGGAATTCATCACCACCAAGCTGGTCAATTGGACCCTGACGGACTCGAAGCGTCGGATCGAGGTCCCTTTAAGGATCGCCCACGGCGCCGATCTCGACGAGGTCAAGAGCCTTCTCATCCGCGCTGCGAAGGCACACCCGCTGGTTCTCGACAACCCCGCACCGCAGGCGCTGCTCATCGAGTTCGCCGACGACGCCATCATCTTCGAGCTGCGATTCGTCGTCGACTTCGGCAACGGCATTCAGGCCAAGGACGAGGTCCAGATGGCCATCGACCAGGAGTTCAAGGCCCACGGCATCGACTTCGCCGTTCCTCAGATCAAGCTCCAGCTGCCCGAAGGCGTCAGCTCCAACTGAATCCGAATGTCGGGTCTCCAGGCCGTACCGGACATTTTTCTGCTCCGCCGGAATCAACCGTTGCTCGGGTTGGTTTGATCCAGACAGAGACGACAGAAAGATGGTTCGACCACGGACGCGCACCCCGTGAACACGACACGCGGGAAGTCTACTGTGGTAGGATCTCTCGCGTAAAAATCGCGCCCGACAACAACCGAAGACCAGATCGAAAAGGGAGGATTGTAATGAAGAAGAATCTGATCATTGCTCTGGTGGCCGTCGTCGCCATGAGCGCCGGTGTCGCCACGGCCCAGACAACCTACGAGGTCGAGCAGGGCAAGGTACTGCACGTCTACGGCAACCACCTCGTCGTCGAGATGGCCGACGGCACCGTCCGCGACGTTGACGTTCCGAGCGACTTCATGTTCGACATCAACGGCAAGCAGGTCCCGGTGACCGACCTCAAACCGGGGACGGTCCTCACCCAGACCATCGCCACCACCACCACCCCCGAGGTGGTCAAGACCTACGAGGCGCGCAACGCCGAGGTTGTGCAGCGCAAGGGTCAGACCGTTATCTTCCGCAACGAAGAGGGACAGCTCGACATGATCACCGGCATCCCCGAGGGATTCGTGGTCTTCCGCGACGGCAAGCAGGTCCCCATCGAGGCCCTCGCGGGCGGCGACCGGGTCACCGCCTACATCGTCCACAAAGAAACGAAAATGGTGACCGAGCAGGAAATGAAGGTCGCCGGCTTCGCCCCGGCCGAACCGGCGCCCGCACCGAAACCGGTCAAGGCGGCGCCCGCGCCCGCCCCGGCACCCGCACCGGTTCTCCCCAAGACCGGCAGCCATCTGCCGTTGGCCGGCCTCACCGGCTTGATCGCCCTGGCCCTCGGCCTCGGCATCGCCGTCATCCGCCGCTGAGCGGAAGGTCTCGCCCACACAACGCCACCGGGCAACCGGTGGCGTTTTTTTATCCCGATCTCGATCCCGTGGCCGATGACCTGCGATGGTTGTGGCGGCGGGCGTCCCGCCCGCCATCCGCCGTCGCAGGTGCCGAGCACCTTGCCTCAACCGATCGCGCCCCTCGCCCATCCTCAATGCTGCACCGACAACGCCCTGACGCACCCTCGGTGGGCCAAGGCCCACCAGATCGCCTTCCGGCTCCGCACCGCAATCCGGAAGCCCCGGCATCAAGCGCCTCCCCAGCCCGAGCGCCCCAGCCCGCTGAGACGGACGTGCCATCCTCGGCATTGTTCCCTCCCGTTCCCCCCGGCGTGGAGGTCGTTGCGAACAATGCCAAGGGTGGCAATCGCCGAGCCCAGCCGCCGAAAGCTGGGCTGAAGCCTGCACGCAGGCCGCCGCTCGCCCGAGCAGCGTGGTGTGCGAACCCACGAGATCTTTCAAGCCGGTGGGGATCCTTCGACGCGGCGCCCTCGGCGGGCACCTTGCTCAGGAGGCGACGCTGGGCAACGACGCCGGAGGGGCCTGTAGCGTAAGAACGGATGGTGGATTTCGAAGGGTCGTTCGAGGCCGTTTTTCGACCGATTCGCCGGTTCATACTGGTGGTATGGGCCAAGAATCGGGCGTGAAACGGGCCAAACGACACTCGAAACACGCCGTTCGGCTCTTGCGCTGCAGGCCCCTCCGGCGTCAAAGCCCCGCCGCATCCTCCGCGATCTCGGCGGCGATCTCTTCGAGGCAACGCGACAGCGCCTGAACGACTCCGTCGACACTGTCGGTCGCGGCCGGGCGAAGCACCTCGTAGGTCTTCTCCAGCAGCGGCGGCTCGCTGCGATTGGAGCCGTGGTCGCGGATTTCCATGTCCAGACCGACCCTCGCCTGCGGGCCGGCGGATCCATCCACCTGCTCGAACGCCGTGACCGCGCCGTCGAGCACCAGGCGCCGGCCATCGGCGGCGGGCGCTCCGAGCTCAGCGGCGAGCTTCTGCTCGACCATCTGGCGGACGCCCGAGGCCCAGCGGGCATTCGCGTAGGTCTCGATTCGAGTGGGGCTCAGGTGGATCACGATGCGTCGCTGCGCCAGCTTGTCCGACACCACAACGCCGTTGACCTCCAGATTCGTGACGGCTTGCACTCGTCCCGACGGGGTCATGTCGATGGTGTAGTGGTCCAGCTCCGGCGCCGAAGCGCAGGCCGCGAGAGCCGCCAAGAGCGCGACCATTGGGATGCTGCGGGTCATCACTTTCCTCCATCCGAACGGCCCTTCGGCTTGCTGCCGTGAACCAGGGCGCCCGGCTGCTCCGCGATGGTCTCGGAGAAATGTCTGAGGTTGAGGGTGGTGGCCTCCAGATTCATCAAAATCTGCTCGAGGGTGGGGCCGTGCTCCTCGGCCAGGTGGCCGGCGTTGCCGCCGACGCCTTCCAGGTACTTCAGGGTCACGGACAATGACGCGGCCAACTCCGTCAGGCGGCGCGACGCCTCGTCGCTGAGCTGCTCGACATTGGACAGGGTGGCGGCGAGCGGCTCGCGGTTCTCGTCGATCACCGCGTTGAGGTTGGTGAGCAACGCGGAAGCAGCCGCTTCGACCTCCACCAGCCGTTCGATGACGAGCCGGATTTCATCCTGATTCTCGGTGATCGTGGCATCCACTGTCTGAAGGGTCGAGGTGCCCGCCGCCATGACCTCGTTGAGCGACTCGGCGACCGCCGCCAGGTCCACCATGTCCTCACCCGTGGCTTCGGCCGCGAGCTTCGCACGCTCCACTCCGAGAAGGGTGACAAGCCCGTCGAGCACGTGCTCCAGCCGCTGAACGACCCCGCCGAGATCGGGGATGCCGAGAACACTGTCGTCAGCGGTCAACGACGCAATCCGATCACCGGAGACGTGGAGGGGCAGTTCCTTGTCACCGGTGGTGATCTCCAGGTGCTTGCCGGTGGTCAGGCTCACCTGAGAGATCGAGGCGACGCTGCCGTGGTTCACCGGCACATCGGCCGGCACCTCGAAGGCCACGGTGATCATCGACCGGTCATCGGGGCTGGCGCCGATCTCGAGGACCTTGCCCACCTTGACGCCGCCGAATCGCACATCGGCTCCGTCGTTGAGCCCGCTGATCGTGGTGAAGTCGGCGGAAAAGACGTTCGTCACTACCCCACCGGTACCGCAGCCCCGGATGGCCGCGACGAACGCCGCCAGCACGACCACGCTGACCACCACCATGACGCCGGCCTTGATTTCGGTTGCCGTGAAGTTATTCTCCGCAGGCATGGTCCTCTCGTTTCAGTCGATCCCGGTGAGTGACCGGGCGTAAGCCTCGTCAGTGGCGCCGGCATCGTCCGGCTGCCGCGCGAAGAACTGCTGGATGTACGGGTGATCCGATTTCGCGAGCTCGTCAAACGTCCCGATACCCGCCACCCGCCCGCGATGGAGCACACAGATGGAATCGGCGATGATCCTGACGCTCTCCATCTCGTGGGTGACAACGATGCTGGTGAGATTGAAGGTGGACTGCATGGTCCGGATGAGCTGGTCGAGACCGGCTGCGACAATGGGGTCGAGTCCCGCCGACGGCTCGTCGTAGAAAATGATCTCCGGATCCATCGCCATGGCTCGCGCAATCCCGGCACGTTTTCGCATACCGCCGCTGAGCTCGGACGGCAGGAGATCCCCGGCACCCCCGAGACCCACCAGCTCGAGCTTGATGCGAGTCATGATGTCGATGGTCGATTCCTCGAGCTTGGTGTGCTCGCGCAGGGGCAGGGCGACGTTGTCCGCCACTGTGAGAGACCCGAGTAGCGCCGCTGCTTGAAAGCACATCCCCATCTTTCGACGAGCCTCGGTCCGGGCCTCCTCGGACATGGCGGTGAAGTCTTCACCGCCGATGACGATGGAGCCCGATGCCGGATGGAGCAGGCCCACCAGGTTGCGCAGCAGGGTCGTCTTGCCCGATCCGCTACCGCCGAGGATGACGAAGATCTCTCCCGGTTTCACGGAGAAGCTGACTCGGTCGAGGACCACGTTGTCGCCGTAGGCGAAAACCAGGTCTCTGACGTCGATGATGGGATGCTCGTTGTCCATGATCACAGGTAGTAGAACAGAACGGTGAAAATCAGGTCAACGATGACGATCAGGAAAATGGACGTCACCACCGACGCGGTTGTGAGGCGGCCGACCCCCTCGGCGCCGCCCTCGACCTGGAAACCCCGATAGACGCCGACCCAGCAGATGACCACACCGAAAAAGAAGCTCTTGACCAGTCCGATCACGAGGTCCTTCTCGATGATGGCGTTCACCGTCTGGCGGAGGTAGATCTCGGTTTCCACCCCGACCACGAAGACCGACGCCGTCCACCCTCCCAGAATCATGATCAACATGGCAATGATCGTCACCGAAGGAACCGAGGTCACCATCGCCAGGAACTTCGGCGCCACCAGGTACTTGATCGGGTTCAAGCCCATGACTTCCAGGGCGTCGAGCTCTTCGTTGACCTTCATGGTGCCGATCTCGGCGGTGATGGCCGAACCGCAGCGCCCGGCGACGAGGACGGCGGTCATCAGCGGCGCGAGCTCGCGCAGGGCGGAAACCGCCACCAGGTCGGCGATGTAGCGGTTGGCGCCCCACTGACCCAGGGTGTAGGAGGCCTGAAGCGCGATGATCACTCCCACCAGGAAGCAGATCATGCCGACGATGGGCAGGGAACGCACCCCGAACTCGACGAAGTGCTCGACGGCGGACCGCCAGCGGAAACCCCGCCCTCTCAGCGGCGCCACCGCCAGCCACACCATGGTGTCGACCATGAGCACCGACACCGCCAGGGCCGCTGCGATCTGGCGCAACGTCCACCGGCCGAGGCGCCCCACGATCTCGATCATGAAGCGGATCTCACCTCGAAGACGCTGTCCAGCCGCGCCAGCTCGAGCACCTTCATCACCGACGACGACGGCGCGACCAGGGCAAAGGTCTTCCCGTGCTCATTGGCGCTGCGCAGGCCCTCGACCAGCGTCGCCACCCCCGAGGAGTCCATGTAGGTCACCCCGCCGAGGTCGACTCCCACCGCCGAGACCGCCTTCGGCACCGCCTTCAACACGGCCTTCCGAAGCTCGGGCGACGTGTATAGATCGACGTCGCCCTCGACCCGGATGAGGGTCTCCTCTCCGGCTGCGTCAACATCAATCTTCACTGCCATTCCCGCCCTCCCCGCGTCGGCGCAACCGCATGGTGACACAGTTCCCGCGTGATGTGCCCGGACAGAAACGCACCTCGTCGAAAACCTCGTGGATGAGCTTGACGCCCAGCCCGCCCGGCACCAGCTCGTGATCCTCGGGGCGCTCGATGGGCTTGAACTCGCTGCACTCCTCCGGGCACGGCGTTCCCTCGTCGCTGACGATGATCTCGATCCATTCCGGCGTCAGCCCGAGCACCATCTCCACCACACCGTCCTCACGGCCCCGGTAGGCGTGACGGATGGCGTTGGCGCAGGCCTCGTCCACGGCGAGGACCACCTCGGAACGCCGATCGACCTCGAGGCCGAGGATCTCCATCCAGGTCTGGAGTACGCCTCGCGCCACGGCGAGCAGGCGGGGGTCCGAGGAGATCCGGAGCCGCAGGTCGCCGGTCCGGACCGTCACCGCTGCCCCGCGTCGGGACCGTGATACTTGAGGGCGATCATGGTGCAGTCGTCGTGGGGGACCCGGGGGCTGCAGAATGCATCGACATCGGAGAGCACCGCTTCGATGAGCTCGAGGGGGGAGCTCCGCCACAAAGGCGCCACCACGTTCTCGAGCCCTTCGACGCCGTACTCATCCTCATCGCGGTGAACATCCGGATCGGAGCTTCCGGTTCGCGCCTCGACGATGCCGTCGGTGTAGAGCAGCAAGGTTTCGCCGGGCTTCACCGGAGTCTCCTCATCCACCCAGTCCGCTCCCTCGAGGATCCCCAGCGGCGGTCCGGACGCTCCCAGCTCCGACCCAACGCCGGCGGCGGAGATCCGCATCACCGGGTGATGACCTGCGTTGGCCGCCACCAGGTTGCCGGTGCTGAGGTTCATGGCCACCAGGGCCGTCGTGCAGAAGGTGCCGCGCCGCGAGCGGACCACCATCCGCTCGTTGAGACGGCGCAGTACCTCGGCGGTGGACTCGGCGCCGGTGGCGCACAGCCGGTACTCGGCGAGGAGCAGGGCCATGGTGAGAGCCGCCGGCACTCCCTTGCCGCTGACGTCGCCGATGAGCATGCCGATGTGATCCTCGTCGAGCATGGCGAAGTCGTAGAAATCGCCGCCCACCACCTTGGCGGGTCTGGTCATCCCGTAAACCTCGATCCGGGGGTCGTGGGTGGGCCAGTCCCTCACCAGGAAGCTCTCCTGAATGGTCCAGGCGGCCTCGATGTCCTGCTCGATGCGCTGCTTGGCCAGCAGGTCCTTGTGGATCCGCGCGTTGTCCAGGGCCAGCCCGGCGCTGTTGCCGGCGGCAGCCGCCAGCAGCTGGTCGTCCTCGGTGTAGTCGCGGCCGGCAAGGTCAGTGTCGATGTAGAGGATCCCCAGGATCTCGTCCCGGGTTCGAATGGGAACGCAGAGGATGGAGGTCAGCTTGAGGGCGGCGATGCTGGCCGACGGATCCACAACGTTGTCCGTCCTCGCCGACTGGAAGAGCACGCTCTTTCCGTCGACGAGGACCTGGCGGGCGACGCTCTCGCTGATTTCGATCTCATCCAGCTCGACCCGGGTCCGCCGTCCTTCCTCGATGGTGTGGACGCGGCCGCACTCCGGGCACGGTCGCAGCTCAGGCTCGGGACCGGCGAAGAGCACGGCGCCGCGTTGTGCCCGCACCGCCTCCATGGTGGTCTCCAACACTCGATCCACCAGCTCGCAGGTGTTGAAGCTGGTCGACATGGCGTTCATCAGGGTGTAGGCCGCCTCGAGCAACTCCCGAGAGCGCGACGCCGGTCGCGCCTCCGGCGACGCCGTCGCATCCACCGCTGTCTGCAGAAAGACCGTCTTTTCGGGAACCAGAGGTTGCTCGGCCTGCGCCTCGCTCACGAAGCGGAGGGAGGTGCCGCCGATCCGAATCAGGTCGCCGTCCGACAGCGCACACGAATCGACCGGGACGTCGTTGACCTTGGTGCCGTTGCTGCTGTCCAGGTCGCGGCACTCGAAACCGCCGTCCATCCTCCGGATCTCGAGATGGGTTCGTGACGCGGCCAGATCCCGGATCACCAGATCGCAGCTCGCCCCGCGGCCGATGACGAGGGACGAGCCCACCGGTACGCGCCGGTCGTCTCCCCCGCTCACCGTGACGACATATGCCTGATGCTTCATCTTTTCGACTCCACTGACGCTACCGCGCCTCGCATGGCGGCGCAAGTTTCACCGACCATTGACGCCGACGACTTCCGGTTTCGATACACTCGAAAGGTCACCACGCATCGTCGATGCTCATCGGAGGTTTCCGTATGAGACCTGTGTCGTTGCTCGCCGCACTGTTCGTCGTTTTCGCTCTCGGCTGCGACTCCGTTGAACTCACAATCGGGGTCGATCCCGGTCCTGACGGAACCCTCTTGGTGTCCAACGCGAATGACCGCGAGCTCCCGGATGCCACGCTCCTCGTCGAGGCCGTCGAGAGCGACAACAGCACGACGGTGTGTGTGGAGCACCGGGTCGGCGCCTGGGAGCCGGAGCAGACGATCGCCGTTCCGGCCTGCGGCGACAAGATTCGCCTGACCCTCACAACCGCTGGAGAGACGGCTCGCTTTGCCTACGCCAACGGGCAGCTCTTCCGACGATTCGGGCGCAAGGAAGTTCCTGTCAGTTCTTAGTTTTCAATTCTCAGTTCTCGGTTTTTCGTTTTTGGTTATTGGTTATTGGTTGTTGACGAACTCGTGAAATGTGAGGCTGGAGGCGAGGATGAACAGCAAGCTGGTTGCGGCAGTCGTTGTTACGGCGGTGATCGCGGTGGGGTGCGGCGGACCGCAGATCCTGACCGAGAAGCGGATGGTGGAGTGGGGGCCCATCCTCAACATCTACATGGGCACCAACATGGAGGGCGGGAACTCTTTCCCCGAGACCCTCGAGGAGATGCCGCCCGATCTCACCTCGGACCTGAAGAAGACGGACGGCTGGGGCAACCCGCTGCTCTATCGCCTGCTCCGAGTCGACAAGTACAACCTGATCTCGGCGGGCCCGGACGGCGAGTTCGGCAACGATGACGACATCGTGCTGGAAAACGGCGCTTTCTACGAGGCGGCGAAGATCTACAAGGAGAACCCGCTCAAGCTCTGACCCCGGCGTGAAGCTCGTCGCGCAGCTCGGGCGAGAGATCGGGTTTCTCGAGGGCCAGCGCAGCGAACGGCGCGGGTACGGCGAGCCGGTCGGCGATTCGGGCGAGGCGGACCAGCAGGCCTTCGGGGGTGGACGAGTCCACCCTCCCGGCGAGCCAGACGAGGGACTGCTCCACGTCACCGTCGAGACCCTCCTTCTCCAGCAGCTCGGCGACCCGGGTCGCGGTGCGGAGATCGACGGCGAGCTCGGGTGACGACCGCAGCATCTCCGCCCAGACCTGCGCCGGCAGGCTCGTGTCGCCCCGCCGCGCCGCGACCTCCACCGCCGCCACCACTGCCGGGAGCGCTCGCGACGGGCACTCGGACCGCACGGCCGTGTTCCACAACGCCGCCGCGGCATCGGCATCTCCCGGATCGGCCTGCAACGCCGCCTCGAGACCCCGCAGGGCCTCCTCGATCCGACCCCGCCGTTCCAGGGCGAGGCACTCTTCGACCGCCGAGGCGTCGTGGACCGTCTCGCCGCGCTCGATCACCGGCTCGACGAACCGCTCCTCGAAACCGACCCTCCCCACCAGGAAGGCGAAACCCACCCCGAAGACGAAGCCGCCCACGTGGGCGAGGAAACCCACGTCACCGAGATCGGCGACGCTGAAGAAGGCCCACACTCCCATGGCGAAGGCCAGCTCGCCCAGCGCCCACAGACCGAGCATGATCCACGCCGGAGCAGCAAAGGTCCCCTGGTAGATGCGGATCATCCAGACGAAGTAGAAGAAGGTGATCCGGCTGTCCCAGTAGCGCACCGCGAACGCGCCCATGACCCCGGCGACGGCGCCCGAAGCGCCGATGAGCGGCTCGTTGAGGCCGGGGTACCTCGCAGCGAAGACCAGCGCCGCCACCGCCGCCGACGCCAGGTAGAAGGCGAGGAACAGCGGGCGCCCCCATGCGTCCTCAACCGCAGGCCCCACGAGGTACAAGAAGAAGAGGTTGCCGAGGAGGTGGAGGATCCCCGCGTGGATGAAGGCGTGCGTGAAGAGCGCCGTCACCTTCATATCGGCGGGAACCAGGCCCCACCGCCAGAACGGCAACGCGTCCCGCGCCTCGAAATACTGCGCCGTCAATACGTCAAGCTCGACCTGCTCGGAGCGGACGAGCTCATCGTCGGCAGGCCGGGGCGGATCTTCGCCCTCGCGCTGACGGAGCTGATAGTAGAGGTACCCCTTGAGCTGGGGCTCCAGCTCGAGGTAGGGGTGATCCGCGTGGTACTCCAGTGCCCGGATCTCCGCCTCGACAATGGCCCCCTCGTCGCCGGGAGCGACCAGCGTGAAGATGTACATCGCCACGCACAGGGCCATGATGGCGAGGGTCACCCACGGCATCCGACGCACGGTGGTCTGATCGGACCCGATGGGCAGCAGCATGATTCTCTCCGGTCAGTGCACTCCGACCACCATGTTCCCATACCTCCCGTGCCCGTGACCTTGCCCGATCCCGATCCCGATCCCGATCCCGACGACCGCGTCCGAGTCCGAGTCCGTGGCCGTGGCCGTGGCCGTGGCCGTGGCCGTGGCCGATGACCGTGGCCGATGACCGTGGCCGATGACCGTGGCCGATG
>JAZBOQ010000129.1:0-2819 GCA_036351195.1 Thermoanaerobaculales bacterium
CTCGGTGGACATGGCGCCGGTCCCCGAGTCCGTGAGCAGGTCGATGCAGCAGTCCTCGGCGTCGAGGAGAAAGACATTGTGGTGGGCCGCAGCAAGAGCGGCCCGCCGCTCGGCGGCCGTCGTGATCTTGAGCGGCTCGGTCATCTTGATGCGGAACGGCTCGATGATAGTGCGCATGCTGTCTCCTGATCCCGTGCCGGCACAGTCGCGGGCGGTTGGCACCGAGCCTACCCGGTTTCGCCGGCGGGTCAAGGGTGGAAGCCTTGACGCCGGCCATCTCTACCGGCGTCACCCGCTCAGCCGGGTTGTCGGGACACCGGAAGGGCGATGGAAGGGGATGCCAGACACGCAACATCGTTCGCCGCGAACACTGTTCGAGCCAGGCGCCCGGTCGGCGCACCCGACACTGGTGGCGGAACCGGAGCGAGGGACCGGGTGCGGTGACTGGGGTCACCTTCCTTGATGACATCACTGATTCCGTGTCTCGATTGCGCTATGCTTCCGACGGAGCCATGCTCCCATCCAGCCAAGGAGAACCCATGCAGCTCGGCACCCGCAACCCACGGAAAAAGCTCCGCCTCTTCCTCGTCGTCGTCCTCGTCGTCGCCATCGCCATCGGCGCCTGGCTCGGCTTCAGGGTCGGGCCCGTTCCGGACATCGTGCTCTCGACCGACTACCCGGCGGTGGGCCGGGCAACAACGGTGACGGCAGTCTTCAGTGAGCCCGTCCGCGGCCTGGTGGACATCCGGCTCGAGGTGATTCAAAACGACCGGGTCGAGGTCCTCGCGAGCGAACGCCCGGAGCCTGGATCGCTCCTGCCGTGGTCGAAACACAAGGGCACAGCGGAAGCCGTGCTGACGGGAGCTGTGGGAACCGACGCCTTTGGGTGGCTCACCGACGACAGCGCCGTCGTGCGGGCGACGGCTGAACGACGGTCTGGGTTTTTCCGTCGCAGTGACGCCGTGGTGGCGGAACGCACCCTGCCGGTGAGAGTGCGGCCGCCGCGGCTCGAGATCTCCTCGTCTCAGCACTACGGCCGGCAGGGGGGCGCCGGTGCGGTGGTGTATCGGGTCGGGCCTACCGCCGTGCTGTCGGGGGTCCGGGCAGGAGATCATGTGTCTCCGGGCGCGCCGCTCGCCGGTGGTGATCCGGACGAGTCTTTTGTCATCTACGCCCTGCCCTGGAATCTCGATGATGCCGGAGAGATTCGTCTCTTTGCCGAGGATGATGCCGGCAACCGGGTCGAGCAGAGCTTTCTCGATCTCTTCAACGCGCGCCCGCCGACGACCGACACGATTCGTCTCAGCGACGGCTTTCTCGAGCGGGTGGTGCCGGCCATCAGCAGTCGAACGCCGGGGTTCGACGACTCGAGATCGCTCCTCGACCAGTATCTCGAGATCAACAGCGATCTCCGGCAGGCCGAGCTGCAACGGATCGTCGAGCTCTCCCGCGACAGTGAACCCGCCTTTCTGTGGTCCGGGTCCTTTCTCCAGATGGCGGGCTCGGCACAAATGGCGGGCTTTGCCGAGCAGCGCTCCTACGTCTACGACGGGCGGGCGGTGGATCAGCAGACCCATCTTGGTCTCGATCTCGCGTCCACCGCCAAGGCCGCGGTTCCGGCGCCGAACTCGGGACGGGTGCTTTTTGCCGGGTGGATGACGCTCTATGGTAATGCGGTGGTCATCGACCACGGCTACGGCCTGCTCTCGGTGAGCGGCCATCTGTCGTCGCTCGCTGTGACCGAGGGCGAGGCCGTGCATCGGGGTCAGATCATCGGTCGAAGCGGCGCTACCGGCCTCGCCGGCGGCGACCACCTCCACCTCGAGATCTTCGTTCATGGGCAATCGGTGGACCCGGTCGAGTGGCTCGACGGCAAGTGGATTGAGGAAAAGATTATGTCGAAGATCGGACGATAATTCTCAATTCTCAATTTTGAATTCTCAATTATTCCATCGCAGGGCCTCAAAAAACGGCTGCGATGCCATGAAGAACGAAGAATTCAAAATTAAGAATTCGACGCGTCAGCTTTCGGCGGCGCGTCGCTTCCACGGTTGGAGAAAGCGCCAGGCGCGACCGATGAAGCGGCCGATGGCGGCGAAGACATCCTCGGAGAGGGCGGCGGTGGTGGGCAGCAGCAGGGTGGTGAGGAAGGTCGAGACGACGAGGCCGCCCATGATGACGATGGCCATGGAGTAGTAGTAGACCCCACCCAGGGCCGGTCGCTGGACGACGATGGGCACGAGCCCGACCAGGGTGGTGATGGCGGTCATCAGGATCGGCCGCAGCCGTTCACGACCACCCCGGAGCATGGCCTCGGTGCGCTCCATTCCCTCGCGGCGGTAGAGATTGATGTGCTCGATCATGACGATGCCGTTGTTGACCACGACACCGATGAGCAGCAGCAGCCCGATGGCCGCCGGCTGGTCGAAGTCGGTGCCGTGCAGCCACAGCGCCCAGAAGGCGCCGGCGAGGGCAAAGGGAAGAGCGACCATGAGACCGACGGCCTGACGGACGGACTCGAAGAGACCGGCCATGACGGCAAAGACGAGACCGAGGGCGAGCAGCAGGTTGACGAGGAACTCGCGCGACTGCTCGCGCTGGCGGTCGGCCCACTCGGACATGGTCCAGCGGTAGCCGAACGGGAAGTCCATGCCGTCCATGGCGGCCTCGACCATGGGCAGGTAGTCGTCCATCGTGCCCTGGTCGTAGCGGGCTCCCACCCACACGCTGGTCTGACGGTTGTCCCGCTGGATCCGCTCCGGCCCCGGCTCCATCCGGAAGTCGGCCATCGACGCGAGCGGGATCTTGTCGCCGTCGGC
>JAZBOQ010000130.1:0-22775 GCA_036351195.1 Thermoanaerobaculales bacterium
GCATGGCGGTCTGTCAGGTAGGGTGGGCCTTGGCCCACCGAGGGTGCATGTTGGCGCGGTCGTTCGCCGGGCCCTGCCCTCAGCGCCGGCCTTCTGGCCCACATCCGCCTTGACGGCGGAAGCGGGTCAGCGTCGCCCGATCAGCGCGGTCATGTGAGTGACGAGAGAGCGTTGACCGCGCTGATCGGACGAGCGACGGCCTGACTCCGAGCTTCGACGACGCACCCTGAGTGCGCTCCCCGTGGATTGCCAAGCACGCGCATTGTGCGCAGCGCGCTTCGGGCCGGGAGGTCGATGGAGAGCACAATGGCGTGCATGGCACGTCCCGCCCAACGCCGATGTGCGCGGTGGTGTTGAAGGGGGCGTGCTTGAGACCGGGGCTCCAAGGCCGCGGTTCGGAGCCGGAAGGCGATCTGGTGGGGCGAGCCCCACCCTACGGCGCTGCAGTATTCGGCACACTCCGCTCCCGCATGCCGGGCTGCCAGGTAGGGTGGGCCTTGGCCCACCGAGGGTGCGCGATATCGTTTGCTGCCACTGCCACTGCCACTGCCACTGCCACTGCCGCTGCCACTGCTGCTGATACGGTCATCGGGCTTCGGGTTTGTGCTGTCACCCATCCGCGGGCGGGACGCCCGCGGCCACAATCACCGCATCTCGGGATCGGACGGCGACTACGCGCTCCCCCGAAACGCTCGGAGGATCTTCTCCGCTGCGGCAGTGGCGGTGGCCCGGCCCTCGATGACATCGCGTTCGAGTCCTTCGATGAGCTTCACGACGTCGGGGTGTTCACGGACCGAGGTGCGAAGACCTTCGTCGACGAGGGACCACATCCACTGCAGCTGCTGCTCGCGGCGGCGAGCTTCGAATGCGCCGTCGGACTCCAGGAGGCGCCGGTGCTCGACGATGGCATCGTGGACGTCGTCCAGGCCGTCGCCGGTGAGGGCGCTGGTGGTGACCACCCTCGGAGACCACTGGCGGTCTGCCGCCGGACGGAGGATGTGAAAGGCGTTCTCGAGCTCGGCGCGGGCGCGCCGGGCGCCGGTCAGGTTGTCGCCGTCGGCCTTGTTGACGGCAACCATGTCGGCGAGCTCGAGGATCCCGCGCTTGATTCCCTGCAGCTCGTCGCCGGCTCCGGCGAGGGAGAGCAGGAGGAAGAAGTCCACCATTTCGGCGACGGCAGTCTCGGACTGGCCGACGCCGACGGTTTCGACGAGCACCATGTCATAGCCGGCGGCCTCGCAGACCAGCATGGTTTCGCGGGTCTTGGAGGCGACGCCGCCCAACGAACCCCCGGAGGGCGACGGCCGGATGAAGGCGTCGTCGGAGCGGGAGAGCTCTTCCATGCGGGTCTTGTCGCCCAGAATGGATCCCCTGGAGACCGACGACGAGGGGTCCACCGCCAGCACGGCGACACGATGGCCGCGCTCGATGAGCCGGAGGCCGAAGGTCTCGATGAAGGTGCTCTTGCCAACGCCCGGGACGCCGGTGATGCCCACCCGGTGGGCGCCGCCGGTGAAGGGCAGGATTGCGGCGAGCAGCTGCTGAGCCCGCTCGCGGTGCTCTGCCCGGTTCGACTCGACGAGGGTCAGGGCGCGTCCGAGCTGCGCACGGTCACCGTTTTGGACGCCCGCCACCAGTTCGCCGATGTAAGTTCCGCTCCCCATGACGCCCAGCGTACGCCGGAAAAGGCGCATTTCAAACACATGTGATGCAAATAGACCTCGATTTCAATTTGCCGACGGGCAACCGAAGGTTGGACGAACGCAAATTGAACCGCGATCTCATGTACAATTCGCCCGATGAAGATTGCTTACTTCGGGACCCCTGATTTCGCCGTGCCAACCCTCGAGGCCCTGGTCGAGAGTCGCCACGAAGTGGTGCTGGTGGTGTCAAAGCCCGACAAACCCGTGGGCCGCAAGAAGGTCATGACCTCGCCGCCGGTCATCGAGACGGCGCGTCGCCTCGGGCTCGCGGTCGCTCAACCCAAGGGACTCAAAAACGGGAAGTTCGACCAGCCGCTGGTGGACTCCGGCGCCGAGATCGCGGTGGTGGTGGCCTACGGGAAGCTGATCCCCGCCGAGGTGCTCGAACTGCCCGCGCGGGGGTTCGTCAATCTTCACCCGAGCATGCTCCCGAGGCACCGTGGGCCGTCCCCGATCCAGTGGGCCCTGGTCTGCGGCGACCGATCTACCGGGGTCACTACGATGCGGCTCGACGAGGGGATGGACACCGGGCCGCTGTTGCTCCAAGAGCGCCTGCCCATCGAGCCCGAGGACACCGCGGAGACACTTTCATCCCGTATGGCCGAGCTCGGGGCCCGGCTGGTGGTCCGTACCGTCGACGCTCTCGAGGACGGGACGGTGGAGGCCCGGCCGCAGCCCGAGGACGGGGTCAACGTGACGCCCATGCTGCGCCGGAACTTCGCCAAGGTCGACTGGACCATGCCGGCGCGGCAGCTGGTCAACCGGCTCCGCGGCTTTACACCCTGGCCCGGTCTCTACACCACGTTCCGCGGCGGGAGGCTGAAGATCTTCGGCCTCGAGGAGATCAAGCCGCCACCGGCGGGAAGAGAGGAGCCCGGCACCGTCGTCGACGCCGGTCCCTCCGGCATCGCCATCCGCTGCGGCAGGGGTTCGGCGGCGCTGATCACCGAGGTTCAGCGCGAAGGACGTCGGCGGATGCCGGTGGACGCCTTCCTCATCGGCGAGCGGGTGAGCCGTGGCGAATGCGTCGGATGACCGCCGGCACGCCGCACGCCTGCTGATCCGAATCGACGACGGCGCCTTTGCCTCCCGTCTCCTGGACGGTGTGCGGTCCGCCGGGGTGCGGACGAGGGTGCTCGGTGTGCAGCGTTGGCTTCGCCGAATCGACCACCGGCTCCGCCCGCTGTCGAAACGCCCCCTCCACCGCCTCGACCCGGAGGTGCGGGCAGCCCTGCGGCTCGGGATCTTCGAGGGCGCCGTTCTCGGCGTTCCGCCCGCGGTGGCCACCGACGCCATGGTGCGGCTGGCCCGGGCCCTGCGGAAGTCCTCCGCGTCAGGAATGGTCAACGCGGTGCTGCGCCGCGCTCTCGCGGCCGCTGGCGGTGACGAGGCGCCGGACCTGCGGTGGTCGCACCCGGAGTGGGTGTGGCGGCGGTGGTCGGCGGGCTTCGGGCCGGAGGCGGCTGAGTCGGCCATGGCGGCGGCGCAGGAACCGGCCGACCCCTGGGTGTGGTTCGCCGATGAGGTGTCCCGGGTCGACGCGGAGGGCGCCGGTGCGGTGCTCCGGGCTCACCCCTGGTGCCTCGGAGCCTGGACGGCGGAGGTTGGCCGCGCCGCCCTGATGGCCCGAGTCGCCGGCGGGAAGGCGGTGGTCCAGGATCCGAGCTCGCAGCTGGTGGCCCACCTGACCGCGGCGGTTTCCGGGGGAGGCGGGCGCGCCATCGATCTCTGCGCCGCACCTGGTGGGAAGACCGCCCTGCTGCAGCGGCACGGTGACTGGGCCCTGCTGGTGGCCGTTGACCGGAACCCGGCCAAGTGCCGCCGCCTCACCGAACGGTTGGAGAATGTCCCGGTGGTGATCGCCGATGCCGCACGGCCGGCCGGGGTGCCGGGGAGCTGGGACGTGGTGCTCCTCGATGCTCCGTGCAGCGGCACCGGAACCTTTCGGCGCCACCCCGAGCTCAAGTGGCGGCTCGTACCGGAGGCCGTCCACCGGTCGGCCGCCGTCCAACGACGGATGATCGACGCGTCGCTGGATCTCCTCGCTCCGGGCGGTGTACTGGTCTACTCGACCTGCTCGATCGAGCCCGAGGAGAACGAGGCCCACTTCGAGACGATTCCGGAAGGTTTCGAGCTCGTGGATTTGTCAGACCATCTCCCCGACGGTCTGCCCTGGCAGGAGACTCCCTGCGACGGTACCCGTATCCTCCCGCACGCCTACGGCGACGGGTTCACCGTCCACGCCCTGCGGCGAACGGATTGATCTGCGCAATCCGCCGTGATCCGCGTTCATCAGAGTCCCTTGCGATATTGCGAC
The DNA here is from genome assembly GCA_036351195.1 of Thermoanaerobaculales bacterium. Lineage (GTDB taxonomy): Bacteria > Acidobacteriota > Thermoanaerobaculia > Thermoanaerobaculales > Sulfomarinibacteraceae > JAHECW01. Next base: position 4,021 of record JAZBOQ010000130.1, read on the forward strand.
GCTCTACGTTCCTTGCGTCATTGCGGTTCAATCCCGCGCGAGCTCGGTTTCGATGGTTTCCCATTCTTCCATCAATGATGCGACCTCGGATTCGAGGGAAGTGCGTTCTTTCTGCAGGGCGCGGACCTTGGATTCGGCGGTCTCTTCGAAGAAGCCGTCGCGGCAGAAGGCGGTATCGATGGCTTCGATACGGGCTTCGTTCTTCTCCACGGCTGCGGTGACGACCTCGAGGCGGAGCCCCAGGTCCTTGCGGCGTTTCGCCCGTCGGCGCTCGTCGGGGTCGGCCTTCCGCTTTTCCTGAGGGCGCCTGGCCTTCTTCTTCTGGCGCTTGGCGCGGAGGGTGGCGGCGTCCACGTCCAGGTGGTCGTCGCCGCAGTCGGCCAGGTAGTCGTCGTAGGTGCCCGGGTAGTCGTTGAGCGCATTCTCGGTGATCTCGAGGATGCGGGTCGCCAGCTGGGAGACGAACCAGCGGTCGTGGGCGACGAAGATCAGGCTGCCGTCGTATGCCTTCAGCGCCTCCACCAGCGCTTCGATGGCCTCGAGGTCCAGGTGGTTGGTGGGCTCATCCAGGACGAGCACGTTGGGGTGGTCCACCGCCAGCCGGGCGAAGATCAGCCGGGCGGCCTCTCCTCCGGACAGGCTGGCGACCCGCTTCTCCACCTCGTCGCCGGTGAAGAGGACCTTGCCGAGCTGGGAACGGACCCAGCCGATGGTCTGGCCCGGGCACGCCGCTCCGAGCCACCCCTCCACCGTGCCGTCGGACCCCGCCAGGAGCTCCTCGTGATCCTGGGCGAAGTACCCGGTGAAGATTTGGTGTCCCCACTCCACATCTCCGGCGTCGGCCTCGATCCGGCCCATGAGGATTTTGAGCAGGGTGGACTTGCCGATGCCGTTGGGCCCGATGACCGCCAGACGGTCGCCGCGGCGCAGGTTCAGGGAGACGTCGTTGAGGACGCGTTTGGATCCGAAGGATTTGGAGATCCCCTCGATCTCGAGCACCTGTTTGCCGCTGGGCCGCTGCTGCGAGAACGAGAAGACCGGGTAGCGGCGGGATGACGGCGGCAACGGTTTGACGGCCATCTTCTCGATCTGCTTGACCTTGCTCTGGGCCTGGCGGGCCTTGGTGTTCTTGGCGCGGAAACGGTCGACGAAGGCCTGGTGGTGGGCGATCTCCTTCTCGCGCTTGGCGATCTCGGCCTCCTTGCGCTCCCGCTCCATTCTCTTGGCCTTGGTGAAGGAGGTGAAGTTGCCGGTGTACAGCGCCACCGTCTCGTAGTCCACATCGAGGATGTGGGTGCAGACGTTGTCCAGGAAGCGGTGATCGTGGGAGATCACCACGGCGCAGCCGGGATAGTCGACGAGGAACTTCTCCAACCAGCGGATGGAGAGGATGTCCAGGTGGTTGGTGGGCTCGTCGAGAAAGAGACAGTCGGGCTCGGCGGCGAGGACGCGGGCCAGGAGGACCCGCAGCTTGAAGCCTCCCGAGAGGGTCGACATGGGTCGACCATGCTGGTCGGTCGGGATGCCGAGGCCTTCGAGGATCTCGCCGCAGCGCGCCTCGAAGGAGTAGCCGTCGAGGCTGACCACGATGTCCTCGAGCTCGGCGTAGCGGTCGGCGTCGAAGTCGGTGTCGGCGGTTTCGAGGACGCGTTCCTTCTCGGTGATCGCGCTCCACAAGACCCCGTGGCCGCGCATCACGACCTCGATGATCGGAACCTCCTCGAAGCGGAAGTGGTCCTGCTCGAGCACGCCGAGGCGGAGCTTCTTCGGCCGGCCGACGGATCCGGTGGTGGGCTCCTCGTCGCCGGAGAGCATGCGCAGCAGGGTGGTCTTGCCCGAACCGTTGGCGCCGACGAGGCCGTAGCGGCTCCCGGGGTTCAATTGGAAGTTCGCCTCCCGGAAGAGGGTCTGCGCGCCGTACTCCTTGGCCAGGTCAATCGCCGTAATCATCGCCGGGGGAGGATAGCATTCGCCCGTACCCGTACCCGTACCCGTATCGTGGTTGTTGCGGTGTGCTGGTTTGAGCGATCGATCCCGATCCCGATCCCGCTCCCGATCCCGCTCCCGATGCGATAGCCGCGTCCGAGTCCGAGTCCGAGTCCGAGTCCGTGGCCGTGGCCGATGACCGATGACGCCGAAGGTGTTTCTGCCACTGCCACGGCTACGGATCCGGATCGAGACCAAGGGGTCCGAGACGCGCTATCATTGATGGCCAAACTGTTGCGAAGGAGGAGAGCGGAATGAGACGCCTTGTGATTTCGGGTCTGGCGCTGCTGATCCTGGTTCTCGGTGTGGGCGCTGCGGAGGCCGGCGACGGCGACGCGTTGCTCGGTCTGTGGGCCACCGACCCCGAGGGCGGGGGAGGGATGGCCCACGTCGATGTCTTCATGGCCGACGGCAGGTACCACGGCAAGATCGTGTGGCTGGCCGAGCCGGTGTACGGTCCGAACGACCCGGACGGGCCGGAGGGCCAACCGAAGGTCGACGGCAACAACCCGGATCCGGAGCGGAGGAACGATCCCGTCGTCGGTCTCCTCATCGCCGAGGACTTTCTCTACAAGGGCGGTGGAGTCTGGCACAAGGGCACCATCTACGATCCCGACAACGGAAAGACCTACAAGTGCAAGATGAGCTTCGCCGACGATGAGAACACCCTCAAAGTGCGAGGCTTTATCGGCTTCTCCATGCTCGGCCGGACCACGATCTGGACCCGGGTGGAGTGACGCCGGTGACGGACCGGAGCGGCAGCAGCAACGGTGGTGCCCCGGGGACGGAATGAGCCATGACCATCGGTTACTCCTCGTACCTCCGACTCGATGAACTGCTGTCGCTGCAGGCGCCCCGCTCCGACGGTCACGAGCACGACGAGCTCCTGTTCATCACCATCCACCAGGTCTACGAGCTCTGGCTCAAGCAGATCCTCCACGAGCTCAAGCTGCTGCAGCTGGCCATGGAGAACTCCCACACTCCCATCGTTTCGTCGACCCTGAAACGGGTGCTCACCATCCTCAAGACGCTGGTAGCGCAGATCGACATTCTCGAGACCATGACGCCCATGTCATTCGGCTCGTTTCGCGAGCTCCTGGAGCAGGCGAGCGGTTTCGAGTCGGTGCAGTTCCGCGAGGTCGAGTTCGTCCTCGGCCGGCGGCGCAGGGAAGTCGTGGAGGCCATGTCTCCGGGCAGCCGGAGCCGATTGCGCCTGGAACGGGTGCTCGGTCGGCCGTCGATCTACGACTCGTTCCTCCGCTACCTGGCCCTCCTCGGGTATCCGATTCCGCAGGAGGTGCTCGCGCGAGATTTCGGCGAACAGCCCACGCCATCTCCCGCGGTGCAGGAGTCGCTCATCGAGATCTACCGTCACGATCCCGGGACCTGGCAGATCTGTGAGCTCATGGTGGATCTCGACGAGGGTCTCCAGGAGTGGAGGTACCGACACGCGGTGATGATGGAACGTACCATCGGTTCGAGGAAGGCGACCTCGCCGGCGGTTGTCGGAACCCCGGGACGGTCGGTACTGCCAAGATCCCTCTTCCCCGATCTTTGGGCCATTCGCAGCGAGCTCTGACGATGATTCCTGACCGCCAACCTCGCGTCGTGGAGTGGCGTCATGTCCTTTGAAGGCAATCTCGAGACCATGACGGCGGCGGATCTCCTGCAGTGGGCCGCCAACGGCCACCAGACCGGGACCATCCGCGTCACCCGGGCCGACCTCACCAAACGAATCTTCATCCGGGACGGGGTGATCGTGTCCTGCACTTCCACGGACCCGCGGGAGTTCCTCGGGCACTTCCTCGTCAGTCACGGCATCATCGACGAACGGAATCTGCAGATCGGAATGATCGACCAGGAGCGCACCGGCGATCTCTTGGGCCAGGTCCTCGTCGAGCGCGGTTTCATCACCCCCGAGCAGCTGAAGGACACGCTCCGACTCAAGGCCGAAGAGGCGATCTTCGACCTCTTTACCTGGAACGAGGGGGAGTTCCACTTCGTCGAAGACGAGCTCCCGAGCTTCGAGCTGGTGCCTATCTCACTGGGCGTTCAGGGCCTGGTGTTGGAGGGGATGCGCCGGCTCGACGAATGGCAGCGGATTCTCGAGGTCATCCCGTCGGAGCTCTGCGTGCCGGTGGCGGTGGCGCCGCTGGTCGGCGACGGAGACGAGGTCGACGCCGGATACCGGAAGGTTCTGGAGGCCGTGAACGACGACCGATCGGTTGAGGACATCTGTCTCCATACCCACTCCAATGAGTTTTTCGTCTGCGAGATTCTCTTTCGGGAACACCGGCGCGGCCGGTTGAAGATCGTTCGGCCCAGGGTGGTCGCTTCCCGGGCGGAGGCCGCCGAAGGGGCCACCGGCTCCATGCTTCTCGGGCAGGCCCGGGAGCACCTGGAGGCCGGCCGGCTGGAACGTTGTGTGCGTTGCTTTCAGGCGGCCGTCAGCCTGGAGCCGGGGAACCGCGATCTGGTTTCCGAGGTCGCCGGGGTCGAGGCGGAGGTGCGTCGGCGGCTCGTCGCCGATGGGCTGACGGGCGACGCTGTCCCGATGCTCGAGATGGACCCGGCGGATCTGGCCAGCCTCGATCTCGAACCCAGCGAGGGGTTCATCCTGTCCAGAGTGGATGGCGGAACGCCGGTGAAGGCCATTGTTAAGATTTCGCCGCTGCCCGAGATTGACGCGCTGCTCGTCATCTGGAAGCTCGTCCGGGGAGAACAGCTCAGGATGAAATGAGCGGGTCAGCGGCCGAGACTCGCGCGAACCGCCCGCGAAACCTCGTCCTCGAGATCGAGGGCGAAGACCTGGTGGTCTTCGGTGACGAGATCCACCGCCAGGTTGCCCACCGGACGGTGGAGGGGATGGACCGCTGCGGCCACAACCAGTCCCCGGTAGAGAGCGTCGAAGGCGTCCCACTGGTGAACCCCTTCCACCTGCCGCTGCACGAGGTCCGCGAGCTCCAGGAGCCGCGTTCGCAGGTAATGGTAGAAACGGTGGACCTCCATGCCGTCCTCGTGGAGCTCGAGGGCGGTGTGGAGACCTCCGAGAACCTTGGTGAGATCGGGCATCTCGGCCAATGAACGGGCGATGGCGTCGGCCGTCTCGTCCTTCGTGGCAGGCGGATGCTCGCCGGAGAATCGACCCTCCAACAGCTCGTACCACTCGTTCAACCGGGCACGGAGGACGTGCATGAAAAGCTCCTCACGGCTGCGGAAGGCGAAATTGGCTTGGCCCTGTTTGACGCCGGCTTCGCGGCCGATGGCGTCGAGATCGACCTCGGAGTAGGGATGGCGGGTAAAGGCGACGTGGGCGGCCTGGAGGATGCGTCGCGCTCTTTCCTCACGAGCCTCTTTCGCCTTGCGGGAACGTTGGGGATCGATGAGCTTGCCCATGGAGGCGAATGATACCTGATATTGCGAAGCTTTGATCCTCGATCGTCGGCTTACTCGCCGATGCGGTCCCAGACCTCCGCCATGCCGGAGTGGTGCTCGGCGAAGAGCTGCAGGAGCTGCGGGTCGAGGTGTCCCGCCGGGTCCAGGCGGTCATCTCCGTGGAGAATGATCTCCCGGGCTCGATCATGGTCGAAACCCTTCTTGTACGGCCGGCTCGATCGAAGGGCGTCGTAGATGTCCGCCAGTGCGACGATGCGGGCTTCGATGGGGATCTCCTCGCCCCTTCGGCCATTGGGATAACCGGTTCCGTCCCACCTTTCGTGGTGGTTCAGTGCGATGGCGGCAGCCATCTGCAAGCGGTCCGAGGCTTCGAGGATTCGGTAACCGAAGGCCGGGTGCCGGTTCATCTCCCGCCGTTCTTCGTCGTCAAGGGGACCCTGCTTGCGAAGGACCTTGCCGTCGATGCTCATCTTGCCCACATCGTGGAGCTGTGCGGAGTAGCGGATCTCGTCGCAGAAGGTGTCCGGCAGGCCGAGAGTGCGGGCGATGAAGGCCGAGTACTCGTTGACCCTGATGACATGCGAGGCGGTGGTGGTGTCGTGGACCTCGGCGGCGCGAGCGAGGAGGTTGATCGAGAGCTGGAAGGCGTGCTCGGTCTCGTCTTTGAGAGCGGTGATCCTCCTCCGTTGCTCGGCGAGGGTCCGGTTTCGTTCGCGAAGCCGCCGGTTCTGCGCCTTGATCCGCTGCAGCATGTCGGCGCGTTCGATGGCGCCGCCGAGAATGTGGTTCACCGGCACGATGAGCTCGGCCTGCCGTGTTCCGAACGCGGTCGGCGGGTCGCCCTGCGTCGCGACGTGGTTGATGAGCTGGACCACGCCGACGACCCGGCGATCGTGGTTGAGCAGGGGAAAGGCGAGCATGGAGCGGCTGTGATAGCCGTGCTTCGCATCGAAGCTGTGGTCGAAGGTGTAGGGCACGTCGTCGGGGAGGTTGTAGAGATCTTCCACGAAGACGGTCTCGCCGGTGGCGGCGGTGAAGCCGGCGATGGACGAGGTGGTGATGGGGACTCTGAACGAGGCCGGACGGACGGCGATCACGTCGTTCTGGGAGTCCGCGGCTTCGAGCCGGCGGTGGGCGCCGCGGCCGCGCACGATGAAGATGGTGCCGGCCTCAGCGCCGGTGAGCCTGCGGCACTTGAGGAGCACCCGGTGCAGCAACTTCTCCACCGGCTCGGGCTTCGAGCCTTCGATGAACTCGAGAAATTCCCTGAGAACGTCCATGTTGCCTCGGCGTCTCCCTTACGGCAGTCTTCTCCTTGATGATACCTCTCAAACGGACGCAAGCCGAGCAAATGAAAAAGCCCGGATCATCGGGTTGCCGATGAGGTCCGGGCCTTGAATGCCGGCTGTGGAGCGGCCGGCCGGCGCCCTCCGCCGAAGGTCAGCGAGACTCTTTAAACGTCACGTGCTTGCGCACGACGGGATCGTACTTCTTGATCTCGAGGCGCTCGGGGGTGTTCTGTTTGTTCTTCTTCACCGAGTACATGTACGGGCTCTCGGTGCTTTTGAGCTTGACGGTGATGCGATGTCCTTTTGCCATATCGGTGCCTCCAGACACAAGGAACGAGACTATACAGGGGGTGAGAAACGATGTCAAACATCAGTGGGTATTAGGTCTTAGGTCTTAGCCCGTCGCAAGTATGTCGCCGCCGCGAGGGTGGTTTGCGTTGGACCTAATACCTAATTGCTAATACCTAATACCTTACGACTTCTTCTTCTTCCTTGGAGCGCGCCTCTTCTTCTTGGCGCGCGGGTCCTTGCCCTGCGCCCGCATGCGTTCTTCGCGTTTGGCGATGAGCTCCACCGCCTGTTCCATGGTGACCGACTCCGGGTCGGTTCCCTTGGGGACCGTGGCGTTGACCGTGCCGTCGGTGACGTAGGGCCCGTAGCGGCCGGTCTTGATCTGGAGCTGCTCCTTGCTCACCGGGTGCTCGCCGAGCTCCTTGATCACCGATGCCGATGCGGAGCGGCGGCCTCCCTTGGGCTGCTTGAGGAGGGCCACGGCATCATCGACGGTGAAGCTGAGCAGGCTCTCGTGATTGGGCAGAGAGCGGTTCTCCTTGCCCATGGAGATGTAGGGTCCGTAGCGGCCTACCTGTGCGGTGATGATCTCGCCGGTCTCCGGGTGTGTCCCGATTTCACGAGGAAAGGAGAGCAGCATCACCGCGTCCTCGGGGGTCAGGCCCTCCACGGTCATACCGGGCCACAGGCTGGCCATCTTGGGCTTGGTCTTGCCGCCGTTTTCGCCGAGCTGAACGTAGGGTCCGTAGCGGCCCTCCTTGAGGAAGATCTCCTCACTGGTCTCGGGGTGGGCGCCCATGGACCGGCCGCCGGCCGCCGCCTTCTGCACCAGGTCGAGGGCGCGCTCGACGGTGAGTTCGTCGGGGGGCAGCTCATCGGGCACACCGGCGCGGTCGCCCTCGTCGCCGACCTGGATGTAGGGCCCGAACCGGCCGATGCGGACCACGACCTCCCGGCCGTCTTCGGCGGCGCCGATGGGGATGGTGGAGGCCTCTCGCGGGTGGATGCCCTCGGTGGTCTCCTGGAGCAGCCCCTGGAGCCCCTTCCGCATGATCTGGTGGCCGTTGCCGCCTTCGGAGCCGCCGAAGTAGAAGCTCCGGAGCCACGGGACGGTTTCCAGCTCGCCGCCGGCGATGGCGTCGAGCTCGTCCTCCATCCTGGCGGTGAAGTCGTAGTCGACGAGATCGGGAAGGTGGTTCTCGAGCAGGCGAACGACGGCAATGGCGGTGAAGGTGGGGACGAGGGTCTGGTTCTTCCGCCAGACGTAGCCGCGGTCCTGGATGGTCTGGATGATGGTGGCGTAGGTGGAGGGCCGTCCGATGCCGCGGGCCTCGAGTTCTTTGACCAGGGTCGCCTCGGTGTAGCGCGGGGTCGGCTGGGTTGTGTGATCGGTCGCGGCGACCTCGATGGCGCTCATCTCGTGGCCGACGGTCAGCCGGGGCAGCAGGCGTTCCTTGTCAGGCACGTCGGCGCGCGGGTCGTCGGACCCCTCGACGTAGGCGCGGATGAAACCGGGGAAAGTGATGACCTTGCCCGAGGTGGTCAGGACCGCGTCGCCGTGCGCGGACGTGGGCGCCGACAGCTTGACGTCCGTCTTGACGCCTTTGGCATCCTTCATCTGCGAAGCGAGCGTCCGCTTCCAAATCAGCTCATAGAGCCGGAGCTGGTCCTGGTCGAGGGTTCCGGAGAGGCTCTTGGGCGCGCGGAAGCTCGCACCGGCCGGGCGAATCGCTTCGTGCGCCTCCTGGGCGCTCTTGGACTTGGAGCGGTAGACCCTCGGGTTCTCGGGCAGGTACTCCTCGCCGTACAGCTCGATCACCTGCGACCGGGCGGCGTTGAGCGCCTCCGTCGACAGGGTGAACGAGTCGGTTCGCATGTAGGTGATGTGACCGTTCTCATACAGGCTCTGGGCGACCCGCATGGTGCGTTGAGCGTTGAAGCGCAGCTTGCGCGCCGCCTCCTGCTGCAGGGTGGAGGTCATGAACGGCGGGGCCGGACGGTTGGTGAAGGGTTTTTCCTTGGCCTCGTCCACTCGGAACTCGGCGTCGGTGAGCTCGCGCGCCACCGCCGCAGCCGTCGTGCTCTCCAGGACCAGGACTTTCTCGTTCTTCGGCAGGCCCGTCTCCGGATCGAAGTCCTTCCCGACGGCCACGCGGCGTCCGTCGAGCCTCTCCAGCCGAGCCGAGAAGTCCCCGCCGTCGTCAATGGGGAAACGCGCCTCGATGCGGCTGAACCCCGCTTCCACGAAGCGCATGCGCTGCTCCTCGCGGGCGACGATGAGCCTCGTGGCCACCGATTGAACCCGGCCTGCCGAGAGCTTCGGCCGGACCTTCTTCCACAGCACCGGTGAGATCTCGTAGCCAACGAGGCGGTCGAGGATCCGGCGCGCCTCCTGGGCGGCGACCAACTGCTCGTCGATGGCGCGTGGGTTTTTCAGGGCGTTCTCGATGGCCTTCTTGGTGATCTCGTGGAAGACGAGCCGCTTCACCGGCACCTTCGGCTTGAGCACCTCGATGAGGTGCCAGGCAATGGCTTCTCCCTCGCGGTCTTCATCCGTCGCGAGGTAGAGCTCGGTGGCGTTCTTGAGCTTTTTCTTGAGCGTGTCGACCTGTTTCTTCTTGCCGGTGGGGATGATGTACAGGGGTTTGAAGTCGTCATCGACGTTGACGCCGGTTCGAGCCCACTTCTCCTTCTTGTACGCGGCCGGGATTTCGGAGGCCCTGCCTGGGAGGTCCCGGATGTGACCAATGGAGGATTCCAGGACGTAGTCGTCCCCCAGAAAACGGGCGATGGTGCGGGCCTTCGCCGGCGACTCGACAATGATCAATGCGTGCGCCATAGGTTGCACAGGAAAGCGGACTGAGGCCGTAATGTCAAGCGGTCAGCCGGGCGACGGATCCCGAAAGCAAGCCGTGTTCGCGGTGTAAATTATTGAATTCGGTGTGTTTGACGTGTCGGACAAATCGACGGATATGGATTGCCGAGCCGCACCCGTGGTCCGTCGTTGCCTCTGTTATCATGCGCCGCATCGCAGCGAGCGGAATCCATCGCATTGCTGCTGGAGGAGCGCATGGCCGACATTCCGAAGAAGTACAAGCACCACGACGTTGAGGACAAGTGGCGGCAGCAGTGGGAAGACTGGGGCATCTACCGGTGGGACGAGAGCCTGCCGCGGGAGGACACCTTCGTCGTCGACACGCCGCCGCCCACGGTCTCGGGTTCCCTGCACGTGGGACACGTCTTCAGCTACACCCACCAGGACCTCATCGTTCGCTACCAACGGATGAAGGGCAAGAACATCGCCTACCCCATGGGGTGGGACGACAACGGCCTGCCCACCGAGCGCCGGGTGCAGAACCTCCTCGGCATCCGCTGCAATCCGCACCTGCCCTACGACCCGGAGTGGAAGCCGATCAGAAAGGGCAAGAAGGACACGAGCATCGACGAGGTCTCGCGGCGCAACTTCATCGAGGCTTGCGGCGTCGTCACCGAAGAGGACGAGCAGGCGTTCGAGCACCTGTGGCGCCACCTCGGACTGTCCCTGGACTGGACCGACCAGTACGCCACCATCGACGACCACTGCCGGAAGATCTCCCAGCTCAGCTTCCTCGACCTGGTGGAGAAGGGCGAGGTCTACAACGTGGAGTCGCCCACCATGTGGGACATCGACTTCAAGACCGCGGTGGCCCAGGCCGAGGTCGAGGACCGGCCCCGCCAGGGCCTCTTCTTCGACCTTCGCTTCGGCGTCGAGGGCGGCGGCGAGCTGCTCATCGCCACCACCCGGCCCGAGCTTCTCGGCGCCTGCATCGCGGTGGTCGCCCACCCCGACGACGAACGGTACCAGAGTCTTTTCGGCAAGTTTGCCATCACCCCGCTGTATGGTGCACGGGTTCCGATCCTCGCCGCCGAGCACGCCGACCCCGAGAAGGGCACCGGCATCCTCATGGTCTGCACCTTCGGTGATGCCATGGACGTGGAGTGGTGGAAGCACTCGGGTCTCGCTCTCAAGCAGATCATCGGCCGCGACGGCAAGCTACTGCCGGCGGCCATGGGCGAGGCGCCCTTCGAGAGTGTCGATGCCGACAAGGCCCGGAAGGCCCACGACGAGCTTGCCGGTCTCTACGTGTCGAAGGCCAAGAAGCGCATTGCCGAGCTCCTCGCCGAGGACGGCAGCCTGCCCGGCTGGGACGGTCCGGCGCTGGTGGGCGAGCCCTTGCCTACCGACCAGATGGTCAAGTACTACGAGAAGGGCGACCGCGCCCTGGAGTTCGTGCCCACCCGCCAGTGGTTCATCAGGATCCTCGATCACAAGGACGAGCTCCTCGCCCAGGGAGAAAAGATCCAGTGGCACCCGGATCACATGAAGAGCCGCTACAGCCACTGGGTCGAGGGCCTCAACCAGGACTGGTGCATCTCGCGCCAGCGCTACTTCGGGGTGCCCTTCCCGGTGTGGTACGACGTCGGGACCGACGGGGAGCCCGATTTTTCCAGGCCGATCTACGCCGAGGCGGCGAGCCTGCCGGTGGATCCGCTCACCGACACCCCGCCGGGTTACACCGAGGACCAGCGCGGCCGGGTCGGCGGGTTCGCTGCGGAGCCCGACGTGATGGACACCTGGGCAACCTCGTCCATGACCCCGCAGATCCAGAGCCACTGGGGCGTTGACGACGAGCGCCACGCCAAGCTCTTTCCCATGGACATCCGGCCCCAGGCGCACGACATCATCCGGACCTGGGCCTTCTACACCATCGTCAAGGCGTGGATGCACTCGGGCGAGATTCCCTGGTACCACGTCATCCTCTCGGGCTGGATCCTCGACCCCGACCGCAAGAAGATGTCCAAGTCCAAGGGCAACGTGGTGACCCCCGACGATCTGCTCGTGGAGTACTCGTCGGACGCCGTCAGGTACTGGGCGGCGAGGGCCCGTCTGGGGACGGACACCGCCTTCGATCCCGGCGTCTTCAAGATCGGCAAGCGCCTTTCCACCAAGATCTTCAACGCCAGCCGCTTCGTCTTCATGCAGCTCGACCGCGCCGTGGACGACGGCGGGATGCCGGGTGTCGACCAGATCACCGATCCCCTGGACCTCGCTCTCGTGGACCGCATGCGGACCGTCATCGAGCAGGCGACGAAAGCGTTCGATTCCTTCGACTATGCCACCGCCCTGCAGGTGGCCGAGGACGCCTTCTGGAGCTTTTGCGATCACTATCTCGAGCTCGTCAAGCTGCGCTCCTACGCCGAGGAGGACTCTCCCGGTCGGCGCTCGGCGGTGGCCGCCCTGAGCTGGTCTCTGCGAACTTTCCTCCGCCTGCTCGCGCCGTTCGTTCCCTTCGTCACCGACGAGGTCTGGTCGTGGCGATTCGCCGCCGACGGCCGGCCGAGCGTGCACACAACGTCGTGGCCCACCGTGGACGAGGTGGCCGCGGTCGACGCGCCGGAGCTCGATGGTACGTACGACGCCGCGGTGGAGGTGCTCACCGCCATCCGGGGCGCCAAGACGACCTCCCAGAAGAGCCTTCGCTGGCCGGTGGCCCGGCTCGTCGTCGCCGGACCCGAGCGCTACCTGAAGGCCTTGGAACCGGTTCTCGACGATGTGCTTCGAGCCGGCAACGTGGATGCGGGGGGACTGCAACTCGAGGATGGTGAAAGTCCCGAGGGCCACCGTTTCGCCATCGAGGCCGAGCTGGCAGAAGAGATGGGCGAGTAGCTCGAGCCGGTTCGGACGTCCGCTGCCGCTGGCAGAGGAAGACCTCGCAGCCTCGAGGTTGACGAGGTTTCGTCCTTCGACGACGGTCCGTGCTACCTTTGGCAAAATATCGCGGAGGTGTCTGGATGAGCCCGAAGAAGACCGCATTGATCGTTCTGTTGTTGGTGACGACGGCCGCTGTCGCGGTGGTCAACGCAGAGGAAGAGCCGACTCCAGTGCCGGAAGCGAAAACCCAAGAACCGGCCGCCCAGCCCCAAGCCGAGCCGGTTGCGGAGTCCGAACCGGAACAGGCCAAAGCGCCGATGATTTTCCGCGAGAGAACCAAGATCGTCATCGACGGCCGAGCCGAGTTCAACGGGGTTCTCGAGCTGGTGGTCACCCCGCACGGTGAGGATTCCACCAAGGTGCGGCTCAATGTTCTCGCCAAGACCAAGGCGAAGAAGATTACCGCCGAGCTGGTCAACCAGCTCGCGTTCGCCCTCGGTGACCGTTACAAGGTCAAGAAGGGCGGCGACAAGAAGGTCATGGTCAAGGCGAAGAACAAGAAGACTCCGCCGGTGTCCATCAACCTACTGAGCCAGCAGCTGGCCGGCGTTTCGGTGTTGATCGGCAACGGCTGATCGCCTGGTCCCGGATCTCCGAGGAAGGAAGGCCAGAATGAAGAAGACGCACGTCTCCAGAGGGGTCGCGGTGCTCGGCCTCGTTGCGGTCATCGCGGTTGTGGGGTGTACGCAGACCGAGGAACCGGTGGCCGAGGCCGAAGCTCCACCTGAGCCGGTGGCCGAAGAGGCCGCTCCCGAGATCGAGATCGGGCGGGCCCCGAAAGCGGCGGAGCTCATCGGTGGCTGGAAGCTCGTGAGCATTGCCGGCGAGCCCGCGGCCGCCGATTTCGAGACCACTATCGAGTTCGACGAGGAAGGCCGTGCGGGCGGCAACGCCGGCTGCAACAACTACGGCGGCGGCTACGACTTCGACTCGGGATCGCTGGCCTTCGCAACGCCTTTCGCGTCGACCAAGAAAATGTGCCCCGGACCGATGATGAAGCAGGAGGGTGCCTTCCTGAAGGCGATGTCGGTTTTTCAACGCGCGTCGATCGACGGCGACACCCTCTCGTTCTACTTCGAGGGCTCTGACGCGCCGCTCGTGTTCGAGCGAATCGTCGAAGAAGAGACGCCGAACTAAGCCACCTCGGTTTTCTCCCGTCAGTTCCAGTGCCGCGTGTCGCCGCGTTCGAAGTCATCGGCGAAGACAACTCCCGGGAGATCGAAGACTTGGATCCCGGTGCTCTCGAATCCGACGTAGATTCGGCCGCCGCTGACGGCGATCGCCGACGGTAATGCGGCGGTGGCAATGGAGCAGGCCAGGGACGGATTCGAAAGGTCGGCGGCATCCACCACCAGCACCGATCCGTCGCCCGATGTGTCGGTCACGAAGAGCAAGTTGGCGAGCACCGCAATACGTTCGGGGTCCCCGGCCACCGGCAGAAAGCCGTCATGGGTAGGGTTGGCGGGATCAGACAGGTCGAAGGTTTGAATGCCCGATGGAGTGGTCATCACCAGGTGATCCCTGACCAGAAGGAGATCCGACGGCTGAGCGGCCAGGCTGGTGATCGACGCCGTCGTCGGGACTGCGGGGTTGGAGACGTCACAGGCCACGAGCTCAAGAGACGAGCTCCCTCGAGTGTGGTACGCGTGGTCGAAGGCCAGCTCGACGCGGCGCTGTGAACCCGTGCCGACATCGCAGGACGCCGCCGCCGAGGGTATCGATGGCACCGCCAGATCGTAAACGTACAGCGGGCTGGCCGCCACCGTTCCGCGGATCGCGATGTCGAGTTTCCACGAGTCGGGGCTGGAGCCCGCTACCGCGAGGTCTGAAGGATCGGAGATGTCGAGTACGAGGAAGTCGTCGAAGGCCGAAACGTAGGCTGAGTTTTCGCTGACGTCGATGGCCTCGGACAGCCGGTCATCCACCCGGTCGAGCAGGGTCATCGAAGGGGATGGCGAGACCTCGAAGGTGACAAACCCACTGTCGACCTCCGATTGGGACCACGATTCGGACATCATGAAACCGGTGGAGCCGGTCACCGCGAGATCGCGTACGGCCCCGATACCGTCGATCTTGGAGACGATGGAAGGGCTGCTCGGCGTCGTCAGATCGACGAGATTGATGCCGCCACCAAATGAGGACGCGACGATCGACGATGACCGCGGCCAAAGGTCGCTCGTGGCGATGCCCTCGACCCACGTCAGAAAGGTCGGCCGGTTGGGGGTCGAGATGTCATAAAGGCCGATCGAGCCAAGACGATACTGCCCGACCAGGGTGTTGCCGACGACGGCCATCTCCTCGAGTCCACCGGGAGACATCACCCAGTCGGACAGCGGGTTGGTCGGGTCGGAAGCATCGACGATCCACAGCATCTGGTTGTACTCGCTGACATACAGGGTGTCGCCGAGCCAGAGCAGACCGAGCGGGTGGTAGTGTTGTCCTCCGCCGTCGACGAGGTGATACATCCCGACCTCATCAGGAACGTCCGGATTGGTGAAGTCGACGAAGAAAACCGTCGAGCTCGTAACATCGGCGAAGATGACCGCGAAGACATTGCCGTTGACGCTCAGGTCCCGCGGCTCGGTGTAGCCGTCATACGGGTACGTACCGTGCGGGGTCGGCAGGGTTGGTTCACTGACGTCGTAGATCGTGACGCCGGCGGCACCGAGAACGAACAGCAGCTCACCCGCCAGAACGACGTCCTTTGCGTGGTGCCAGTCGCTGCTGCCGTAGGGGACCGATGCAACTTCTTCCGGGTTGGCCGGATCGACGAGGTCGATCACCCGGAGATCTGCTTCGCCGGCGGCCACAAAAGCGTAACGTTCGTTCATCTCTGCACCGTAGACCACGTCGGGAAGAGTGATCTCGCCGAGAACGAGCGGTTGCGTTGGGCTCGAGAGGTCGACGGTGACCAGCACCGCGCCGGAACCGTAGACCCCCAGCGATCCGCTAGCCGAGACCGCGAATGACGGCCCGTGGTGCCAGCGACCCACTTCGAAGGGACAGGTCGCCGGCAGGTCGGCGGTGGCGGTGGTGGTTCCGGAAGCGAGCGCCAGCAGGACAAGCGCGACCAGGACAGGGGTGCTTTTCATTCGTCTGCTCCCGTTGAAGAGAACGCGCCTGCGATCCCAGCCGGTGCGCGAAGGCCGCAGCGACTCGTCAGCTCATGATGTCGATCTTCGTATTTCCTCATACTCTTGCGGCGTCGCGTGAAGAAGTCGAGAATCGAAGCGTCGTGAAGAGCGATGGCTACAGTCTGACGAGCATCTTGCCCGTGTTCGCGCCCGTGAAGAGCCCCATGAAAGCGCCGGGCGCATTCTCGATGCCGTCGTAGACGGTCTCGGTCCAACGGATGTGACCGCCGGCGATGAGGCCGGCCATCTCGGCCTGGAACCGGGGCTCGAGCTCCGAGTGGTCGAAGGCGATGAAGCCCCTGAGGGAGAGCCGTTTGGTGATCGCCACGATAAGCGAGCTCGGGCCTGCCGGAGGGTGCTCGGCGTTGTACTGGCCGATCATGCCGCAGAGCACGACACGGCCGTGATCGCGCATGCTCAGCAGCGCCGCTTCGAGGTGGTCTCCGCCGACGTTGTCGAAGGTGACGTGAAAGCCGTCGCGGCAGACCTTGACGAGCTGGCGGTAGAGGTGCTTCGTCTTCTTGTAGTTGAAGGCCTCGACTCCGGCCTCCTGCGCGAGCCAGTCGACCTTCTCGTCGGTGCCGGCGCTGGCGACGACCTTGGCACCCATGCGGCGCGCGAGTTGGCAGGCCACCGAACCCACGGCGCCGGCGGCGCCGGTGACGAAGATGGACTCACCGGCTTCGAGGCGGGCGATCTCGTGGATGCCGAGCCAGGCGGTGAAACCGGGCATTCCCATGACCCCGAGATAGGCCTGGGGAGGGGCCAGGTTGGGATCCACGGGGTGAACGCCATCACCCGAGGCGACGAATCGTTCCCGCCAACCGAAGTTGCTGAGCACCAGGTCGCCCTCGGCGAGCTTGGGGTGGCGGGAGGCCTCGACGGTGCCGACGGCGGCGCCGGTCATGACCTCGCCCAGGTGGTAGGGGTCGACATAGGTCCGGGTGGTGCCCATGAGACCCCGCATGTATGGGTCCACCGACAACCAGAGGTTCTGAACCCGAACCTCGCCGGCGCCGGGCTCGTCGAGGGTGGTTTCGACCAGAGCGAAGTTCTCGGGTGTGGGCTCGCCCTCGGCCCGGCGGACGAGGTGGATCTCTCGGGACGGGATCGACGCCATGACTGCTCCAGTCTCAGCGGCCGGGGATGAGCTCCACCGGTGCCGGCATGATGTTCCAGGTGAATCCGGAGAGTCCTTCCGGATGGGTGTAGAGCGTCTCCTTGACCGGAGCGCCGTCGGCCCACACGTAGCGGTTGACCTCGCCGGCATTGTCATTGGCGACGTAGAGCTCGTCGATGCCGTCACCATCGAGATCGGTGAGCAGCGCGGCGTGCTCGAAACCACCCGAGCTGCGGTCGATGGAAGAGATGCTCCACTCGCCCTCGGGATCGTCGCCGGGCGACAGCAGCCACAGGCCGCTCTTGTGCGCCGCGGCCACCATCTCCTTGGCGCCGTCGCCGTCCACGTCGCCGGCGGTCAAAAAGCGGCACAGCTTGTCCTCGAGGCTGGCCACCAGCGCCCCGTCCGCGGGGTCGGTCTCGGCGGTGTAGCGCCGGATCTCCACCCGGCCGCCGGCCACCGCCTCGATGGCGACGTAGAGCTCGTCGATACCGTCGCCGTCGACGTCGTCCACCAGGATCTCCTTGGCATGGCGGTCGCCGAGGTCGGCCACCTCGACCCGGCCTTCGCCGGAGGAGGGCACGTAGCGCACCACCCAGCCGGGTTGCGGCGTGCCGTCGAGCTTGTTTGGCAGGCTCGGTGTGGCGTAGATCTCGACCACGCCGTCGGCATTCAGGTCGCCCACCTCGATCTCGTGGACGAAGGTGTTCTCGCCGGTGTCGATCTCGGTGACCGACCAGCCGCCGTCGCCGGGTTTGACCACGGCCACCACGCCCTGGTCGTGGGTGGCCACGGCCAGCGCGGGGACACCGTCGCCGTCAATGTCGGCGATCTCCACGTCGCGCATGCGGCTGAACTTGCCGCCGAAATCGGCGCTCCAGAGAGTCTCGGGATCAGCGTCGACGCGCCACAGCTTGAGGTGGGCGCCGCTGCCGCCGGCGGTCAGAATTCCCGCATCTCCGGGGCTGGGCTCATAGACCATGGCCTTGTGGAAGACGTTGGAGTCGGGATCCGAGATGGGTTCGTAGGACCAACCGGCGCCGGTGTCGGTGAGAACACCGAGTTGTGCGGGTTGGGGCACCGGTCGCCCGTCGGCCCCCTTTTCGAGGACGGCGAGAGCGAGCAGCAGACCGGTGTCGCCGGGCTCGGCCGGGGGTGCCGGCGGCTCGGCCGGGGCGCAGGAGAGGAGCAGGATTGAAAGGACAACGACGGACAAGATTCGGTGCATTGGAAAACTCCGAGGATGTATTCGAGCGCTCTGCGGACCGGCACATGGTAGCGGATCGGCGGTTGGGGCATCAATTCGACGGTGGAGAGCGATTCACCGATGGAGGAGTCTCCAGGTGAGGGCACGGACGTCGTCGAAGAGATGGGGGGCAGTGTGGGTTCGTTTGGCGTTGACGGCGCCGGTGCCGAGAAGGATCTGCAGGTGGGTGTCGACCTCCTTTGCCGAGGCATAGGCGATACGCCAGTGATGGTTCCGATCTCGTCCTGAGCGTCCCGCGCCCTCTGCCAGGTTTGCCGGAACCGACGACGCGCTCCGGATGACCTGATCGGCGATGCTCTTGAGGGGAGCTGGAAGCTTCAATACCAGCGAGATTGCAATTCCCGCGGCCTTGAAAGACTTCGAGTGGGCGATGAACGTTGTCGTTGGCCGTGTGATGTGCATGGTCACCTCCTGTGTGTTCATGGCGCTCTCACAGCCGATGAGCTTGCCGGGGTCAAGGGGTCGCCCGCCGCGGGCGATGCATTTCACCCCTTGACCCCGGCAAGCTCATCGGCTACGA
>JAZBOQ010000131.1:0-2464 GCA_036351195.1 Thermoanaerobaculales bacterium
GGAGTCGATGCGCTGGCTGCTCGGGGCGTATCACCGGTCCGAGTTGAGAGAGTTCCTGGAGAGGCGTGGCCGGCGAGTGCTGGCGCCCAGGGAACTGAGGTTCTGGTCGTGGGCCACCGGCGTACCTGATCCGGTCGCCTCATCCTGGGTCCACGAAGCTCGGGAACGAGCTGAGAAATGGCCCGCGTGACTCCGCGCTGGGAGGGTGCCGAACCCGAGCTGGTCACGGCCTACCGCCTGATCTCGAAGATCCTTTCCGATACCGATTTCTACCTTGCAGGCGGGACCGCCCTCGCCCTGCAGGAAGGCCATCGGATCTCCATCGATCTCGATTTCATGTCTGCGACGTTTGCCGATCCCGAAAGCCTGATTCAGACGCTCCGGGATTCAGACCTGGACTTCGAAGTCACAATGACGAGTTCGCGCACCGTCTACATCACGACGGGAGGGGTCCAGGTCAGCTTCTTCGGGTACGACTATCCTCAGCTCGAGGAGGTCCTTCAATCCGGACAGGGCCTCCTGCCGTTGGCCCACACCGACGACATCGCCGCCATGAAGCTCGCGGCCATCGCCTCCCGCGGCAGCCGGAAAGACTTCGTCGATCTCTGGCTCCTGGTTTCGCGACATCGTTCCCTTCAGGCCTACCTCGACCTGTTCCACGTCAAATATCGGATGCGGGACATCGGGCACGTCATCAGAAGCCTCAGCTACTTCGACGACGCCGATGAGGAGCCCGAGCTTCGAATGTTGATCGAGCTTGACTGGGAACGGGTGAAATCGGATTTCCTCACCTGGGTTGCGAGTCTGCTTCAATCCTGAACCGTGTGTCCGCAGACTTCGGGCAAACACCGTCCCCGGAGGTTTCGGAATGGGTGGATCGGCAAGGTCGCGTCGATGACACTGAAGCTGATACCATGCGGCACTGACCAAGGAGGACCCGAGACAATGATCAAGCGAGTCGTCGATCCGACGATTGCAGTGTTGAGCGCGCTGGTCCTCGCTGGAGGATTGACGACGGCGTGCGGCGGGTCGACTGGTGAATCGACCGAGGAGATCGGGGCGCCACCTTCGGGGCGGCAGGCCGGGCTGGAGACGCTCCCGGAGAGTCGGGCCGAGTCGGCGCGTCCGGAAGAGCGATTCGAGTTCACCTCCTACATCGAGGTCGGCGAGCTCTTCGAAGAGCTCGGCTACACCCCCGAGACCTGGGCGGCCGGGATCCGCGAGGTGCCGAGGGTCTATCTCACGACCATCGCGCCGAGGTGGCGCGACCGGGTGTCGGCGGAGGTCACGGTGATCGAGAAGAAGCGGATCTTCTTCCGCTCGCTGGCGCCGCTCGCGCTGCGCTCGAACGAGTTCATCCTGCGCGACCGCGCCCGGCTCGAGGAGATTCGCCCTCGCGTCACCGGTAGCGGGGACCTGAGCGCCGACGAACGACTCTGGCTGTCCGAGCTCGCGGTTGCCTACGGTGTCGTCAAGGACGCCGACGCCGCTCTCGACGCCGCGGTCCTCGACGAGCTCCTGGTTCGAGTCGACGTCGTTCCGGTGTCGCTGGCTCTGAGCCAGTGCGCCGAGGAGAGCGGCTGGGGGACCTCGCGCTTCGCCGCCGAAGGCAACGCCCTCTTCGGCCAGTGGTCGTGGGGCGGCAAGGGCATCAAGCCGCTGCAGCAGCGCGAAGGCATGGGCGACTACCGGATCGCGGCCTTCGAAACGCCGCTGCAGTCGGTGATGGCCTACATGCGGAACCTCAACACCCACAACGCCTACGCCGGTCTGCGGGCGCGCCGTGCGGAACTTCGGGCGAAGGGCGAGCGGCTCAGCGGCTTCGAGCTGGCGAAGACCCTCGACAAGTACTCGGAGCGGGGCGCCGCCTACGTCGAGTCGCTGCACGGCATCATGCGCGTCAATCAGCTCGACCCGGCCGACGACGCCTTCCTCGGGGACGGACCGACCATCTGGTTGATCCCGATCGGTGAAGGTGCGAAGTAGTCCTCCGCGGGTCGCGCTCGCCGCGATCGCATTGGTGTTTGCGAGCGGCGTGGCTCCTGCCTCCGAAGAAGCGGTGGTGCTCATGTACCACCGCTTCGGCGATGATCGTTACCCATCGACCAACATCCGCGTCGAGCAGCTCGAGGCCCAGCTCGAATATCTCGCCGACCACGGTTTCACGGTGGTGCCGCTCGCCGATGTGCTGGCGGCTGTTGGCGGTGACGGCGGGCTGCCCGACCGCGCCGTCGCGATCACCGTCGACGACGCCTACCGGTCCGTCTACTCGGTCGGTTTCCCGCTCCTTCGCGAACGCGGCCTGCCCTTCACCGTCTTTGTCGCCACCGATCCGGTCGATGCCGGTCAGAGGGACTACATGACCTGGGACCAGATGCGGCAGATGGCCGAGCACGGGGTCAGCTTCGCCAACCACGGCGCGACCCACGACTCGGTCATCGAGCGGCGAGCGGGGGAGAGCCGA
>JAZBOQ010000132.1:0-4715 GCA_036351195.1 Thermoanaerobaculales bacterium
GGGCGCCGGCGCTACAAAGTACTGAGCTCCCTTGTAGCGCCGGCGCCCCCGCCGGCGATCTGCCCTTGATCTTCGTCCTCTCCTGGAACCCGGTATTTTTGTAGGAGGCTCGGTCGCGAGCTCCCGTGCACAATCCGTGCTGGGCAACGACGCCGAGAGGCGGGGCGACCAGAAGGCCGGTGTCCAGAGAACCACCCGCGGCTATACTTGACCGCAATGACGGTTGGGTTGATCCTCCCCCAGGCATCGATGCGGAGCAGACGGTGAAAACCGGTCTGGTGATTCCGACCCTTGGCGGAGGGTACCTTCCCCACTGTCTCGAGGCGGTCGCCGCGCTCGACCCTCGACCCGGCCGGACCCTGGTCGTTCTGTCGGGCGGAGCGCCGCCACCGGTGATCCCGCAAGACGTCGAGCTGATTACCGCCGATGACCGCATGGGCTTCGCGGCCGCGGTCAACACCGGGATCGACCGGATCGCCGAGTCGTGTGAGAACGTGGCCCTGCTCAACGACGACGCCGTGCCGGCGCCGGGATGGTTGGGCGCGCTGCAGACCGCGCTGGACGCCGACTCTTCTCTCGCGGCGGTCCAGGGCACCGTCACCGATTCCTCAGGCGCCACCATCGACGGCCGCGGGATCACTCTCGACGCCTTCGGCTTGCCGATCCAGCTGGACCGCGGCGGAACACCGGCGCCGGAGCCACCGACGCCCCGCGCCGTGCTCGCCGTCTCCGGAACCGCCTCGCTTTTTCGAACCGAGGCGCTTCGGAGCGCGGCTCTCTCAGATGGCTCGGTCTTCGATCCCGCCTTCGGCAGCTACTTCGAAGATGTCGATCTCGGCCTCCGGCTCGGCCGGCTCGGTTGGACAGCATCGTGGATCCCCGCCGCGTGGGCGAGCCACGTGGGATCCGCAACCGCCCGCCGGCTCGGCTGGCGCCACCCGTGGTGGATGCTCACCAACCGCTGGCGGGCGCTGGCGGGAAACCTCCGCGCGACCACCCTGATCGTCGCTCTCCCCCGACTGCTGCGGGGAGAAGTCCGCGCCGTCCGCACCCTGGCTCGTCACAACAGGCGGGCACCCCTGACCGCGGTCCCGGCGATGGCGGCGGTACCCTGGCTGGTCGTGAGGTCACTTTTTCGTAAGAGCCCGGGGCCCCGTCTGACGTCGCTTCCGGTGACCGGCGCATGAGGGTACTGGTCGCCACCGACGACCTGGTGGGTCCGTCCATGGCCGGATCGGCCCTGCGAGCGTGGGAGCTCGCCAACACCCTCACCGACGCAGGTCACGAGGTTCGCCTCACCGCCGCCCGCGGCTCGACCCCGCCGCACCACTCTGCCGTCACCCTGACGACTTCGGCAGGCCGTTCCTGGGCGGAAGCGGTGATCGCACCGCCGTGGAGCCTTCACGTACCGGTCTTCACCGGCAGCCACACGCTCGTCGTCGACGGCGTCACACCGCTGCTCGCCGAACTCGAGGCCATGCCGCCGACTGCCGCCGTCCGCCGCCGCCGCCGTACCGCCGCGGCGCGACTGCCGCTGGTGGCAGCTCGGGCACACGCGATTCTGGCGGCGGGCGAAGCACAGGGTCGATGGTGGCGACAGCTCCTTCGGGAACGGCCTGAAACGCCGGTCGTGGACCTCCCCTTCGGGATTCCAGCCGCCGACCCGCCCGCGGAGTCCATGGAGATCGACGGCGTCCCTCCCGACTGGACCGTGGCGCTGTGGTGGGGCGGCGTCTGGCCGTGGCTCGACCTCGAGACCCTGCTCAGCGCACGAGCGAAGCTCGGCGACGTTCCCCTCAGCATCGTCGTTCCCACCGCCGCCAGGCCCGGCGGAGCCGCCGTCGACTTCACCGCCGACGACCTGCGCCGAATGGCCTCCGAGATCGGCCTGACGGACCCGGCGGTGGTCGCCCTCGAGAGCTGGCTGCCCTACGACCGACGCCACCTGCTGCTCAATCGTGCGTCGGTCATGGCCGTGCTCCACCATCCGGGCCGCGAGTCAGAGCTCGCCTTCCGCACCCGGGCGATGGACGCCGTGTGGTCGGCGACTCCCCTGCTGGTCAGCAACGGCGGCGAGGTCTCTCGACTGGTCCAGGCCGAGGACTGGGGCGAGGTCGTGGCGCCCGGCGATGCGGCCGCCGCTGCCGCGGCCCTCCGGCGGTTGGTCCACCCGGACGCCCAGGCCCGCCATCGCAGCGCGCTGCAATCACAGCGGATGCAATGGCGCTGGACGCGCCTTTCCCGAGCGTTGGTGGAGGCTCTCCCCTCCATCGGTCAGACCCCGCGCGGCGCGTTGGCTCCAGCCCTGCTGCGCACCGCCGCCGCTCTTCTCGGCCGGACTTCGGAGCTGGTGAGATGATCTCCACCTCCGCCGTGGTCGTCCGGTGGAAGGGCGGTGACGAGGTTGACCGCTGCCTGCGCTCCTTGCTCGCGCAGACCGGCGGCGACCTGACCCGAATCGTCCTGGTGGACTCGGGCTCGGGAGACGGCGGCGCCGAGCGCCTGGCCGCCGCCTTCCCGGACGTCACCGTGCTTGCCCTCGAGGAGAACCGCTCCTTCGCCCACGCCGCCAACACGGGCGCAGCGGCGACCAGGGACGAGAACCTCCTGCTGCTCAACCCCGACACGGAGCTCGACGCTGGCGTCGTCTCCGCCCTCGTCGACACCGCCCAGCGCCACCCCGGGGCCGCCGGCGCCGTGCCGGTGCTCACCGACCTCGACGGCAGCAGCCAGCACCGGTGGCAGCTGCGCCGCCTGCCGACCACGTGGCGGCTCGCCACCGGCCGGCCCGGAGTGCCCGCCTTCGATTCGCCGCCGCGGTCCGAGGTTCCGGTGGAGCAGCCGGCAGCCGCCGCCTGGCTCGTCCGCCACGAGGTCTGGGACGCCCTCGGCGGGCTCGACGAGGGCTTTGCTCCGGCGTGGTGGGAGGACGTGGACTTCTGCGCTCGCATGGCTCGGGAGTGCGGGCGGCCCGGCTTCCCAGCAGACCGGGGCCTCGTGGTCGATCCATCGGCAACCGTCCGCCACCTGGGCGGATCGAGCCTCGACGAGCTCGAGCCTTCGTTCTTCCGCAACGTCTACACCGCGAATCTCCTTCGCTATGCCGCACGCCACCACGCCCATCGACTGTCGTTCATCCGCACCGGCAACCGGTTGTTCTCGCTGCTGCGAACCGCTCTCCGTCGGACGGGGGTCCGCCCCGATTTCACCCCCGGTCGCCGCACCAGGTCTTGACCTGAAGCCCTTCTCGTGTAGGCTCGCCCGGTCATGTTGTTGAGTCACCGTCGCACCGTGATTGCCGGAGTCGGCTCTTCGATCCCAGAGAAGGTCGTGCCCAACGACCACTTTCGCGACTTCGACTTCTACATGGACTACGGCCAACCCGTGGACCGGGCCACCAACCCCAACGTGATCGACAAGTTCCACCAGATCACCGACATCAGCGAACGCCGCTACGCCGCGGATGACCAGGTTGCCTCGGACCTGGCCACCGAGGCCGGCGCCGCGGCCATCGAGGCCGCCGGCATCGACCCGGAGACCCTCGACTACATCGTCGTCGGCCACAACTTCGGCGACGTCGCCCACGACCGTCGCTACTGCGACTTTCTTCCGAGCCTGGCGACCCGGGCCAAGCAATTGCTGGGCATCGCCAACCCGTCGTGCGTCGCCTACGATCTGCCCTTCGGCTGCCCCGGTTGGCTCCAGGGCGTGATCCAGAACCACTACTTCCTGCAGTCGGGCGACGCCCAGCGGGCCCTCGTCATCGGCGCTGAAACCATCTCGCGGGTCTCCGACCCCCACGACCGCGACAGCATGATCTACGCCGACGGCGGTGGCGCCGTGGTCCTCGAGGCTCGCGAAGACGAGCGGGAGGTGGGCATCCTGGCTCACGCCGCCCGCACCGACGCCATCAAGCACGCCCGCCTGCTGTGGATGGGCCCCTCCTACCGCGACGGCCACGAGCCCGATCGGCTCTTCGTCAAGATGTACGGTCGCAAGCTCTACACCTACGCCCTGAACCACGTGCCGGGGGTGGTGAAGGAGAGCCTCGACCGCGCCGGCCTCGATCTTTCCGACGTTCGGAAGATCTTCCTCCACCAGGCCAACGCCAAAATGGACGAGGCCATCGTCGAACGCCTCTTCCGCCTCTACCGGGTTGAAAACCCCGACATCGAGGCCGTCCTGCCCATGAACATCTCCAAGCTCGGCAACTCGTCGGTGGCCACCATCCCCACCCTGCTCGACATGGTCCTCAAAGGCGAAATCACCGGCCACGAGGTCGCCTCCGGCGACGTGGTCGTCTTCGCCTCCGTCGGCGCCGGGATGAACGTCAACTCCGTCGTCTACCGCTGGCCCTGAACGACCTCGAGCCTGCCCAACCCCAACCCGAGCGCCCCCGCGCCTCACCGGCCGCGAGCGCACGTATCATCTTTTGCATTGTTCTGTTTCGCGACGGGTCCCTGGAGCGTCTTCGGCCAACAATGCTAAAGGTGGTATTCGCTTGGCTTTCCGCGTCCCGGGTTCCCTCTGCACGCCCCGAGGGAGGCCGCCGCTCGCCCGAGCAGGGCCGTCCCTCGGCCGTCGATACAGCGCGACCGCGCACATTCGCGTTGTCCGGGACGTGCCATTCACGCCATTGTGCCCTTCATCGACCTCCCGGCCCGAAGCGCGCTGCGCACAATGCGCGTGCTTGGCAATCCACGGGGAGCGCACCC
>JAZBOQ010000133.1:0-7527 GCA_036351195.1 Thermoanaerobaculales bacterium
CTTCGGAGCGGGCGCCTTTGTGTCTCTCATTTTTTTTTTGGAGTTGCTTTTTCCGTTCTGCCTGGCCGATGTCGGCCAGGCAGAACGGAAAAAGCAACTCCAAAAAAAGAGTTACAATCCGCCCATGACAGCTCCCTTTGCCATCGACATGCAGCTCGAAGGCTGGCGGCTCTTCTGGGCCAAGCTCGACGTTCACGACATCGACACCGTTGCGCTCGCTGCGCGACGCGCCGAGGTCGCCGACGCCGTCCGGGCGCGATTCGCCGACACCGCAGCAATCAGCGGCGACCCGGTCATCGCCGCCATGCGCAAGCTCTTCCGTGCGGCGGGGTGCGACCCCACGCGGTACCGGCCAGCGTCCGAAGCCCTGGCCCGCCGGCTCGTCAAGGGCGGCGAGCTTCCCGAGATCTTCCCCATGGTGGACCTCAACAACTGCCTCTCGGCGAGCCTCGCGGTTCCCTGCTGCGTCATGGTCGACGGATCGTTCCGGGCGCCGCTGGTCTGGCGTTCCGGAGTCGAGGGGGAGACCTACGAGAGTCTCCGCGGACCCTTCAATCTGGAGAACAAGCCGGTCCTTTTCGATCCCGACGGGCCGTTGGACACGCCCATCACCGGTAACGTCCGGGTCAAGGTCGAGCCCGATACGGCTGCCTCCTGGCTCGTCGCCTACATGCCCGCCTCCGAGCTCGACCACGACACCGCGAGCGCGACGATCAACCACCTCGCCGACGGCACTGGGATCACGATCGACGGCTGAAAACGGATGATTCTGATTGCACGGATTCATCGCATTTGGAACCCAAAGATCACGAAGAACCGTAAAGGTTCCGCGAAGCAGCGCATCCATCGCATTGGCTGTGGCATCGCAGTTTCCCTGGACCCCGCGACCGCATCCCCAACCCGAGCGCACCCAGCACGTTGGGACGGACGTGCCATTCACGTCATTGTGCTGTCCATCGACCTCCCGGTCTGGAGGGCGTTGCGCACAATGCGCGTGAGTGGCAATCGCCGAGCCCAGCGGCCGTAGGCAGCTGCTCAGGCACGGAGGCAGGCCGCCGCTCGCCCGAGCAGCGTGGTCACCTCGTTCTCAATCCCCTCATAACCACGCTGATTGGGCGACGCTGGGTCGGCACCGCCGCCAGGCGGCGTCGAGCCAGAAGGCCGTTGTTGAAGGAACCTTCTGTACCCGCACCGGTACCCGTAGAAGTGGCAGTGGCAGATTCACGGGCGGTAGAGCTGAATGCGGGAGTCCGGGACGCGTTGGGAAAGCCTCGTCATGCTCTCTCCCACTCGCGCCTTGATCTCCTCGAGATCGAGGGTGAGCAGCACGCGGTCGCGCATGAGGATCTTCCCATCGCAGATCACGGTGCGGACGTCGGATGCGCGCACCGAGTAGACCAGGTTTGCCGCGGAATCGTGGGGCGGCTGGTTGTGCGCTCCCCCGAGGTCGACAAGCACGATATCGGCGAGGAAACCGGGCGCGAGATGCCCGAGGTCGTCCGGCAGACCGAAGACCCGAGCGCTCTCCCGGGTGGCCACGGTCAACACCTCGCCCACCGTCATTCTTCGCGGGTCGCCGGTCTCGTGTTTGACCACCATGGCCATCAGCCGCATCGACTCGAGAATGTCCAACGTGTTGTTGGACACCGGGCCGTCGGTGGCGAGACCCACCGGCACCCCGGCGCGGCGGAGCTCGAGCACCGGGGCGGCTCCCATCCCGAGCTTGAGATACGTCTTGGGCGCGTGCGCGACGCCGCAGGGTTTCTCCGCCATCAGATCGATGTCGTCCGGCGTCGCCCCGCAGCAGTGGGCCAGGATGGTCGGCCTGTCGAGAACTCCGGTCTCGGCAAGCACCTGAATCGGAGTTCTGCCGATGGCTGCCAGGCTGGCCTCGGTCTGTCCCGGGGTCTCCGCCGCATGGATGTGGATGCCGAGACCGAGCCTGTCTGATTCCGCCGCCACCGCTTCGAGAAAGGCGGCGTCGCAGGTGTAGGGCGCGTGGGGAGCGAGCCAGGTGGTGATCCTGCCGCCGGCCGCACCCGAAAACTCCTCGGCAAAGGACGCCGTTCGCCGCACACCTTCGTCGCCCTGATCACCGAAGACCGCCCACCCCAAAGCCGCCCTCGTCCCGGCTTCCCCGACCGCCGCCGCCACCCGATCCATCTGGAAGTAGTGATCGGCCACTGCGGTCACACCCGAGGCGATCATCTCAGCGAGACCGAGCTTCATGCCCCAGAAGACGTCGTCCGCCGTGAGATTGGCCTCGAGAGGCCACATGTACTCGTTGAACCAGGTCTCGATGTCGACATCCTCGGCAAGCCCGCGAAAGATCGTCATCGGAACGTGGGCGTGGGTGTTGACGAAGCCGGGCACGGCGAGCATTCCGCCCGCGTCGATGATCTCGGCGCCGGTCGGCGGCTCTTCGGAACCCGAGGGCCCCACCGCCGTGATCCGGTTGCCGTCGACGTCAATGTCGCGTGCAGCGAGGATGCGAGCCGAGTCCGACTCACACTGAAGCACGTCCGCATTTCGGATTCGAAGCACGCTCACCCCACGATTCTCAATCAGTCGACAGGTTGCTGCAAGACCGCTGCCGGGAATTCGTCTCGGTTCCCGCATCGATCTCCGTTCGGGAAGGCACAATCCCACTGCAGCGTCGCAGAGCACACGGAGCCTGCGCAGGGCTTTTCAACATCCGTCGCCAACCCTGGACACGTCCTGGTGATCCAGCACAAATGAAGCCCGGCTCAACCGAAGCGATGCTCAGCGGAACCTTGCGGTCTCGGCGTCTTTGCGGATCGATTGTGCGTCTTGGCCCGAACATCGACCACGAAAACCGAGATCCCGTCGGTAACCGATGCAGCATCCTACGCGACAGGGCCGTCCACGGATTCGGCCTTGAGCTCGGCCGGGGTGGCCTCGCGCAGCGACGCCACCGAAACCTCGAAGTGGAGCGTCCGTCCCGCCAGCGGGTGGTTTCCGTCCAGCGTCACATCATCGCCGTCGATCCCGACGACGAGCAGGTGCTGCTCGCGGCCGTCGGGGAGGCGCGCCGCCACCACCGAGCCCGGCTCGGGCTCGAAGCCCAGCTGCTCTTTGGTGACCTGAACAACCTTGTCCTGATCGTGGGGCCCGTAACCCTCGTCCGGTGGAAACGAGATGCTGAGCTCGGCCCCGACCTCGCACCCGTCCAGAGCTTTCTCGAGGCCCGGAATCAGGTTTCCATAACCGTGCAGGTACTCCATCGGCCCCCGTTTGGCCGTACTGTCCACCTCGTTGCCATCTTCCAGGGTCAGGCTGTAGTTGATCCCGACCACCACGTCTTTCGCGACTCGGCCTGTGGCCATCGTCTCCTCCAATGCTCCCGATGGAGCGCGGCCTCACAGCTCCGGTGTGCGGATCACCGCCGTATCCCTCAGCTTCGCAACATGCTCGGCGAGAGCCATACCGATTCGCTGCTGACGCATCATCTCGGTCACCGGCTGCCGCACCTCTTCGAGGGGGATGGTCTCGCCGGGAACGATTTCTTCGACCTTGATCACGTGATAGCCCAGCCGGCTCTCCACGACCTCCGAGATCTCACCGGGTTCGAGGGCCCAGACGGCGTCGTCGAACGACTCCACCATCTGGCCTCGCGCGGTGAAACCGAGATCTCCTCCCGTCGCGGCGTTGGGACCTTCCGACAGCTCCACGGCGAGGGCTGCGAAGTTCTCGCCCGACAGCGCTCGCGCGTGGGCCAGCTCCGCCTTCTTACGCGCCTTCTCGCGGGTCTCGTCGTCGGCGTCGGGGTCCACCACGAAGAGGATGTGTCGACAGTGGATCTTGTCCGCTCGCATGAAGAGTCCCGGGTTCTCCTCGTAGTATGCCTTCACGTCTTGGTCGGAGATCTCGATACCGGGGACGATCCTGGTTTCCACCAAGGTCCGGACGATGTCCGCCTGAACCACGGTGGCCTTCAACTGGTCGAAGGTGACGCCCGAGGTGATGAGCTCGGCCTCGAGGGAGGCATGGCCACCCGTCCCCTCGGCGAGCGCGTCCATCTTCTCGTCCACCCGCGCCATGTCCGGCTCGATACCGAGCTTCCGAGCGTCTTGCGCCAACAGCCGACTGTCGATGGCCCGCTGCACCGCCCTGCCGATGAGCTCCGGGCTGTTGGGATCCAGTCCCAGCGTCGCCATCTCGTTCTGAATCTGCGGCACGAGGAGCCCCACCTCCCAGGTGGAGATGGCCTCGTCGTTGACGTAGACGGCCACCTCGTCGGGGTTTCCCATGGCAGAGGCGACGTGGATCGGCGCCGCTGCCAGAGCCACCAGGACGGCAATCAAAATCAGTCGTTTCATGGAAAATCCTCCGCTCCGGTGAGCTGGTTCGCATCGCGCCACCAACGGCGCAACACGGTAGCACACCGCGACCTCCACCGTTCAGGGCCGCAGCCCTCCTCCACGAAAGGCACGGTGATACAATTGCGGCAATGTCACGAGTTGACTCGTACCAGTGCGGAGTCGGCAGGTCCCGTGATCCGGTCGAGCGGGGAAGCATCGCCGAATGATCATCGAAGCCGACGTCCACGCCCCGTCGGGGCCGAGGATCTGGGCCATCGGCGGCGGCAAGGGCGGCGTCGGCAAATCCGTCATCACCACCAACCTGGCCGTGGCCGTCGCCCGTACCGGCGAACGAGTCGCCGTCGTCGACGCCGACCTCGGCGGCGCCAACCTTCACACCATGGTCGGCGTTCCCTCTCCGAGGATGAATCTCTCGGACTTCATCTCACGCCGGGTGGCGACTCTCGCCGAGATCATGACACCGACGCCCGTGGAAAACCTGTGGCTGATCAGCGGCGCCAAGGCCATGCTCGAGACCGCCAACCCCAATTTCGGCCAGAAAGGGAAGATCCTGCGTCACATCGCCATGCTCGATGTGGATCACGTCTTCCTCGACCTGGGCGCCGGGACGGCCTTCAACGTGCTGGACTTCTTCCTCGTCGCCCGCAAGGGCATTCTGGTGGTTGTGCCCGAAGCCACGTCGGTGGAAAACGCCTACTTCTTCATCAAGGCCGCCTACTTCCGCAAGCTCAAACAGGCCCAGCCGCGGACTCAGGTCAAAGCTGCCGTCGACGCGGTCATGAACAGCGAGGCGAGAGCGCGGGTCCGCACGCCGCGCGATCTCATGGCCCAGGTCATGACGGTGGACGCCGACGCCGGAGCGGCCCTGATGGAGGAGGCCTCGACCTTCAGCCCATCCATCATCGTCAATCGGGTGGAGCGCGCCGAGCAGGCCCGGCTCGGCGACGAGATGGGCTCGGCCTGCCGTGACTACTTCGGCATCCGGCTCCAGTGCCTCGGGAGCTTTCCCGCCGACAACCTGGTCTGTCGATCGGTGGACGAACGTCGTCCGGCCGTCGACCTCTTCCCCCAGAGCAGCTTCGCCGCCGCTGTTCGCAGTGCGGCTTCCGCCTTCGTCGGTGTACCCACCGAGGCCGCGGGATGAGCCCGGCCCGCTACGAGGACTGGATGCTCCTGGATCTGGAGCCCGGCGCGGACCTCGCCGAGATCAATGCGGCGTTGCGTCTCCGTCGCGCACTCTACCAGCCGGGATCGCTGGCCACCTACAACCTGCTCGATGACGACGAGCGACGGACGATGATCGAGCGCATCGACGAGGCCTTCCGCCGCGTTACGGGCCACGAACCCCCTCCCGCCAACTCGCCGCCGACGGCCGAGCCGGCCGCCGCCCCGAAGGTGGACGAACCGTCGGGCCCGGCGCCGGACTCGCGGACCGAACCCGGCGCGCTGCTCGCCTTTTACCGCCGGTCCAGGGGAATGTCC
Organism: Thermoanaerobaculales bacterium; assembly: GCA_036351195.1. GTDB lineage: Bacteria > Acidobacteriota > Thermoanaerobaculia > Thermoanaerobaculales > Sulfomarinibacteraceae > JAHECW01. Next base: position 5,826 of record JAZBOQ010000133.1, read on the forward strand.
ATCGAACAGCTCTCCGCCGAGACCAAGATCCGCGTCACGCTCCTGCAGCAGCTGGAGTCCGAGAACATCGACGAGCTCCCCGAGGCGGTCTTCGTCCGCGGTCACGTGCTGACCTACGCCCGCGCCCTGGGTCTGGAAAACCCCAACGAGATCGCGGCTCTCTATCTCGCGAAAGTGAAACTTGACTGAGTCAATTCTGAGTTCTAAATTCTTAGTTTTGAATTACATCGCAGGGGGTAGTCTACGCGATGGGAGAACCGATGCGATGCAACTAAGAACTGAGAATTCATAACTCAAAACTCACTTTGGTTCGCGTGGAAAGCGTGCGAGCCAGAGATCGATCATCGCCTGCTTGTACGCCTCCACGGTCTCGGGGTACTGGGAAGCTGGAAGATCGGCGGCGCAGGACCTGCACACGATGCGAGCCTTGCCTCAACCACCCTGGAGGTCGGCAATGGAGCCGCAGAGAGGGCACACCACGTGGGGTTGCTCGCGGTCGGTGGGCGTCAGCTTCGTCACAGGGATCATGATATCCGACGCCCCATCTCGATGGGATTACAATGTCTGAGTGACTCGATCTCATGACGAGGACCGCGAGGTCGCCGTTTACCGCGGCGATGAGCTGGCGCGCTACGGCTTCGCCGACGACCACCCGTTCGGCGCCGACCGCCACGGCGCCTTCTGGCGGGGCATGGAGGCGCGAGGCTTGGGCGACAAGGTCGACATCGCCCGGCCGGTCGCCGCTTCGCGGGACGAGATCGAGAGCTTCCACACCCCCGCCTACGTCGACCGCGTCATCGAGCAGTCCCGCCAAGGCGTCGGCTACCTCGACTACGGCGACACACCGGCCTTCCCCGGCGCCTACGACGCCGCCGGGTGGGTAGTGGGCAGCACCCTGAACGCGGCGAAACGCCTCCTGGAGGGCTCATGCCGGCGGGCCTTCGTTCCCATCGCCGGGCTCCACCACGCCCGGCGATCCACTGCCGGCGGGTTCTGCGTCTTCAACGACTGCGCCATTGCCATCGAGATCCTGAGATCCCGGTGGAACGTCCGGCGCATCGCCTACGTCGACATCGACGCCCACCACGGCGACGGTGTCTTCTACGCCTACGAAGACGACCCGGATGTCGTCATCGGCGACATTCACCAGGACGGCCGCACCCTGTATCCCGGAACCGGGGCCGCCGGCGAGACCGGCCGCGGCCGAGCCGAGGGAACCAAGCTCAACATCCCGGTGCTCCCCGGGGCCGACGACGCCACCTTCCTTCACCAGTGGAAGCGGATCGAGCAGCTTATCGACGGCGCGGCCCCTGAGTTCGTCATTCTCCAGTGCGGCGCCGACGGCATCGCCGGCGACCCCCTCACCCACCTCCAGTACAGCGCTGCCGCCCACCGGCGCGCCACCGCCGACCTGTGCCGGATCGCCGACCGCCACTGCGGCGGCAAGCTCCTCGCCCTCGGCGGCGGCGGTTACGACTCCACGGGCATTGCCGACGCCTGGTGCTCGGTCGTCGAAGCGATGCTCGACAGCATTGATTGAACTGCCAGGAACTCGAGCCTGAGAAACCGCTGGAGCGGCGCTCTTTAGCCCGAAGTATTCATGAGGGATCTACTGCGGCCGACGATGCATCCGCGCCAGGCGATTTTTCTCATCGTTGGGTGCTCAACATACTGTCGAGTATGCCTCCGCGCCCAAAGATGA
>JAZBOQ010000134.1:0-3208 GCA_036351195.1 Thermoanaerobaculales bacterium
CCGCCACCCGGCTGCGCCGGTAGCTCAATTGGATAGAGCACCTGACTACGGATCAGGAGGTTTGGGGTTCGAGTCCCTTCCGGCGCGCCACATCTCCTCTCAGTCGATCAAACGTTGGAACTCGGCCAGGGCACGAGTCCCTTCCGGCGCGCCATTAGAATCAAACACACAGCCTCCCCTCGTGGGAGGCCGTTTTTGTTTCTGCAAGTACCGATGAGTCGCGCAAGAACACGTTTCTTCCAGTCTTCGATCATGATGCGATAACATCAACAGACAGGAACCCAATCAATGCGAGACCTCATCGGTCGCACCATCGGGCATTACCGCATCGTCGATAAGATCGGCGCTGGTGGGATGGGTGAGGTATATCGTGCTCGTGATGATCGCCTAGACCGTGACGTCGCTATTAAGACAATCCTCGTACCAGTTGCCCTTGGCGAGCAACGGATGGCGCGTTTTGAGCGTGAGGCAAAGCTGCTCGCCTCCCTCAGCCATCAGAACATCGCCACCATTCATGGGTTGGAGGAGCACGAGGGTCAGCACTATCTGGTCATGGAGTTGGCCGAGGGTGAGACTCTGAGTTGGATGATAGCGAAGGGTCCGATCTCGATCGAAGATGCTCTCGACTACGCCCGCCAGATCGCGGAGGGGCTCGAGGCCGCACACAAGCAAGGCATCATCCACCGAGACCTCAAACCCGCCAACGTGATGGTGTCGTCAGACGGCAAGATCAAGATCCTCGACTTCGGACTGGCTAAGGGTATTGAGGACCCTGGGTCGGCACCGTCTACCCCCGATTCGATCGCCAACTCTCCAACGATCACTGCCGGTGTAACTGCTACCGGCGTCCTGCTCGGGACAGCCGCCTACATGAGCCCAGAGCAAGCTCGTGGGAAGCAGGTCGACAAGCGGGCCGACGTCTGGGCGTTCGGTTGTGTCCTCTATGAGATGCTGACCGGGAGCAAGGCCTTCGAAGGCGACGATGCCTCGCAGACCATGGCGGCAATCCTCAGGGACGATCCCGACTGGAGCGCCCTGCCCTCCGCCACGCCGAGCCACATTCGGCGGCTTCTCGGCCGCTGTCTGGCCAAGAAGCCGCGCGAAAGGCTGCACGACATTGCGGATGCTCGGATCACCATCCAGTCGCCGGTGGGCGACGTCGGCCTGTTCGCCGAGAGCACCCCGTCTGCCCCGTCCCGCAGCCGATGGCCGGCGCGAGTGGCCTGGGTTCTGACCGCGTCGGTTCCCGCGATCGCGGTCGCTGTTCTCTTTGGGGTGTTGAATCAACACCCGGCACAACCGGTGACCAAGGCGGTCATCCAGCTTGATCCGAAGAAAACACTTGGATCTTCCCTCTTCGGATCGACATCGTTTGGTCAGATGGCGCTCAGTCGAACGGCGGTCGCGCTGTCGCCCGACGGACGGTTTCTGGTGTACAGCGCCGGGGACCGGACGAGCTCGAATCTGTACCTCCGGGCGCTTCGCGACGAGACCGCGTCACTTCTCGAAGGAACCGAAGGCGCATGGCTGCCCATCATTTCTCCGGACGGGGAGTGGATTGGTTTTTTTGCCGGCGACGAGCTCGGCGGCGCGCTCAAACGAGTCCGGACCCGAGGGGGACCGGTGGAAACCATCTGTGCTGTCGACGTCCTGCCCTGCAGCGCGAGCTGGGCGCGCGACGGATCCATCCTGTTCGAGCAACAGCTTGGTGGGATTCTCCAGGTTGACCCTGCAGGAGGAGATCCCATCGTCATCACAACCCTTGAAGGTGACGAGATTGGGCACGCGAACCCGCGGTTGCTCGATGATGGTGAAACCCTCCTGTTCACCTCGAGACCCGGTAACTATCGCGATTGGCACAATTCGAGGGTCGTGGCACTATCCATGAGGAGCGGCGAGCGATCAACCTTGCTGAACGACGCGAGCGACGCATGGTATGTGTCGACGGGTCACCTGATCTTCGTCCGCCGTGGCACCCTCATGGCAGCGCCCCTCGATCTTGATCGCAGAGTTCTGACGGGGGCCGCGGTTGTGGTCCAGGAGAGTGTCCGGCACGCCGTCAACACCACGTCGGTGAACGCCGCCACACTCAGCGGGCAGTTCTCCATCGCGGAGAACGGAACGCTAGCGCATCTCTCGGGAGGGGTTTGGCCCGATGCCCAGTGTCAGCCGGTCTGGATGGACCGGAATGGGGCCGAAGAACCACTCGACATCCCACCAGGTAGGTACTTCGGTATTCGAGTCTCTCCCGACGGACAACGAGTGATCGTCCCCTGGAGCCAACACGATCAATCCCAACTTTGGGTGTTCGATATCGCAAGGGGGACTTTTTCCCGCCTGCATCTCAGCGATGGCTACGAGAACAACCCGATATGGACACCGGACGGAGAACGGGTCGCGTATCTGGCGGGGCCTACGGTCGCCGGGTCGGTTTACTGGACGGATTCAGACGGAAGCGGTGAAGCCGAGCAACTCACAACTCTCTCTGGCGTCCCGGCCTCATGGTCACCGGACGGCGGGAGTCTTGTCTTCATGCATTTCAGTGACAGCACATCCTGGGATCTCTGGTTGCAGCCGTTGCAGGGGGAGGCCCGTCCATTGATCGAGTCGCCGTACTTCGAAATCGGCGCCACAATCTCGCCCGATGGGCGATGGCTGGCTTACGAATCGGACTACACCGGGCGGCGAGAGGTCTATGTCACCTCGTTTCCGGACCCGGGACCGAGAATTCAGGTCTCGGTGGAAGGTGGTTTCATGCCGGCCTGGGCGTCCGATGGACGTGGGCTCTTTTTCAGGGGTCCGAAGCTGCCGAACGGTCACCGACCGATGATGGTGGCGGATGTCAGTACGGGAGCCGAGTTTTCTTCCGGCCGGATCCGGGAGCTCTTTTCGGGGAAGTTTTTCAAAGGGTCTCCCGCCCGGGCCTACGATGTCGCTCCCGACGGGCAGAGGCTGTTGATGTGCAAGACCCTCACTTCGTCTGAGCAACGGGTTGGTGAGATCTACCTGACCCTCAACTGGTTCACCGAGCTCGAGCGACTCGTACCGACGGACTGAACGGACTGACTGAATAGGTGCCGGGCACTCCATTCTGGGCGACACCGCCGAGGCGCGGGTCGGCGGGGCCGTCATCGGCGAGGGGACGTTCCGCCGCGACTGACGCCGCTGGGCAGCCTCACTCCAAGGGGCGTCCGCGCCGCCGTCCGAG
>JAZBOQ010000135.1:0-3348 GCA_036351195.1 Thermoanaerobaculales bacterium
GCGTCGATGAGGTCGCGGAGGACCTCGGCTGCTTCGCCGCCGCGGTCGGGTAAGGGGTGAGGTCGCTCGCGTTGCTCGCTGGTAAAGGGTGAAGAGTGAGGGGTGAGGCCGCTCCCTTCGGTCGCTGTAAGGGGTGATGGGTCAGCGTTCGCTTTGCTCGCTGTTAACAGTGAGCGCTCGCGATGCTCGTTGTGAGATGTGGCGGTCCTAGCCCTTAACTCCTTACTAGCGGCCGAAGGCCGCGCTGACTTTCTCACCTTCTCACCTTCTAACTTCCTAACCTCCTCACCCTCGCCGAACACCGACAACAGTTCATCCCACTCGCGGACCGCCCTTGTTCCCTCGGCCGTCACCAGGTTCCTGAACAGCTCCCTGACGATCGGGATGCGCTCGACGCCAATCTTGTCCACCGTTGTCTCGGCGTGGCGGGCGAGGGCGCCGCCGACGCCGCCGATGTCGTGATACGCCTGGCGGGTGAGCAGCCCGGTCTCGCGATCGCGCTTCTCCCACAGACGGGAGGCGGCGAATGCCAGCATGGGCAGCGCGCCGCGCTCACCTTCAACCTCAGAGAGGATCTCCTCGACCAACTCGTCGTCCTCGAAGCGGTAGCCGCACTTCAACGCCGGTTGCGTCACGGCTCGCCGCAGCGCCGACCCCGTCGGTGGATCCAGCGGCGTCAGGTTCGCGAACAGCGGACGGAGCGCTTCATGCCGATTGCAGTGGAGCAGGAAGTCGTCCCGCATGGCGACCAGCACGCGCACGTCGGCGTCGACCGCCAGCCGGCCGATCAGCCCGGTGAACCGGGACTGTTCCTCCGAAGAGTTCTGGGTGAAGAGCTCCTCGAATTGGTCGATGACCAGCAGCGCCTGGTCTTGCCGGTTGCGCCACCGCGTCGCCGCCTCGACGATGGTGGCCGATGAGTCCGAGTCCACCAGCAGTTCGAGCGTCTCGGCGTCGCCGGTCAGCTCGCGAATGAGCGCCCTGCGGAGCGAGGCGACAGCTGCGTTTCCGGGTGTGCATCGGGCGATCTGCCAGTCCGTTGGGGCGTTGGGCCGCAACCCCGCCTCGATGAACGAGGATTTCCCTGCCCCGGACGCCCCCACGATCGCGAGAATGTGTGCCCCTTCCAACCGTCGCCAGACGGCCTCGATCTCGGCCTCGCGGCCGAAGAAAAACTCGGCGTTTTCTTCGGTGAATGAGGCGAGGCCGGGGTAGGGGTGGAGGTCTTCGGCGCCTTCGACGCGGAGGGTCACGTTCTCGAGCTCGCGGATCAGGGTGTGGGCCGAGTTCGGGCGCCGCTCGCGGTCGCGGGCGACCGCGCGTTTGATCACTGGAGCCCAGGGCGAGTCCGGCACCTGGGCGGGCTCGGAGCGGACGCCTTCCCAAACACTCTGCCGCGATTCGTAGCTCTTGATGCCTTCGGGGCTCACCATCTCCGCGAGGACGACGCCGGCGGAGTACACATCGGCGCGGGCATCGACGACACCACCTGCCGCGTGCTCGGGCGCCATGTAGGCTGGTGTGCCCGAGACCGACCCGGCGCCGCTTTCGGGTTCCCGAGCCAAGCCGAAGTCCATGACCACCACACGGCCAGCCCGGGTGAGCATGATGTTTTCGGGTTTGACATCACGGTGGACGAGCCCGGCCTTGTGGATGGCCTCGAGACCCGAGAGAAACTGCGACGCGATGTCCTGGGCTTCCTTCAGCTCCAACGGTCCGCGCTCTTGGAGGACACCAAGCAGTGTTGCACCGTCAATGAACTCCATGGAAACCAGTTCACGGCCGTCGATTTCGATGAGGTCGAAGATCCGGCACACGTTTGGCGAGACCACCTCGCGGGCGGCGCGGACCTCCTGCCGCAACAGCTCCAACCGCCGCTCGTTCCGGAAGAGGTCGTCACGCAGCGCCTTGAGCCCGACTTCCACCCGAAGCTTGAGATCGAAGGCCCTCCAAACCTCGCCCATTCCGCCCCGCCCGAGCATCTCGAGGATCTCGTACCTCTCACCGAGCACCTGGCCGGTGCTGAAGAACCCGAGCCCATCAGGCAGATCCACCGTCTCCTCACCTGCTTCGGTGCGGGTGACGAATTCTTCTCTTCTTGGTGGAGACCGCGATTGGTTCGAGGAAGGGTCTCGATCTTCGGTCATGTCACGGAAGCTTCGGTCTTGGTGGGTTCGCCCTCGATGAGAAAGCGCATTCGGGAGACGCTGCGGCCGATCCAGATCTCGTCTCCGTTGGTCAATGGGGTGGGGCCGCCGACCTGGTGGCCGTTGACGAAGGTGCCGTTCTTGGAGCCCAGGTCTTCGATGATCGCGGTGGTTCCCTGAACGGTGATCATGGCGTGGCAGCGGCTGACCTCGGTCTTGTCGATGCAGATGTCGGCATCATCGGTACGGCCGATGACGGTGCTGCCCTGCATCAGCGGGCGGCTGCCATCGTCGGTGACGAGCTTGAACGGCATCGTGGCGCCGTTGGACGAGACCGAGGAAACAGCCACAGGCATCACGGCGGCGACCAGGCGGTAGCCGCGTCGGGGGATGTTCTCGATAAAGGAGGGATTGCGGGCGTTGTCGCCAAGGGCGGCGCGGAGCTCGGCGATGACCTGGGTGAGCGCGTGCTCGCCGACAAACTCGGTGCGCCAGACGCCGTCGATGAGATCGCGCTTGGAGACGAGCTCGCCAGGCGCCAGGGCGAGGACCGTGAGGACATCCATGGCGCGTGGTCGCAACCGCACCTCTCGGCCGTCTCGTGAGATACGGTCGAGAGTAGGTTCCACCATCCAGTCACCGAGGTGGAACGGACGTCGAAGGGGGCCTTCCATGTCGTTGCTACTGCGTACTTTGGAACGAGTATACGTGCGCTGTTGAGCAACAGCAAATACATGGAGTTGATGCGTCGTGATCGGAGATGGGTCACCTTTCCAATGTCGATCGCGTGAGGGCTGGAATCGTCCGGAATCGGTACGGGAGTTGTCAGGAGTTGGTTCGAGAGTGATGGACAGCACTACGGTTCGGTTCAGGTCGTCAACCCTTTTCGGGCAGCGGGAGCTGATCGCGTTCACGAGGGACCGGCAGACACTTCTCGTTGATCCGGTGTTCGGGATGGTGGGCCGAGGCCCACCCTACGTCGCGCTGGAACCGCTACGGCACCGGAAGCTTCTTGACGAGCTTGGCGACGGCCTTGAAGTCGGGGGTGCCGCAGCGCTCGACGAGTTCGAAGAGAGCGGACTCGGTGGTGGTGATCTCGGCGCCGGCTCCCTGCATGCGTTCGAGGGCCCAGTGCTTGTCGGCGGCGCGGCGCGAGTTGACGGCGTCGTGGGGGACGTGGACCCGGTAGCCGGCGTCGAGA
>JAZBOQ010000136.1:0-2216 GCA_036351195.1 Thermoanaerobaculales bacterium
CTCGATGAGGTCAGCATCGTGCTGTCCAACAACCTGGACGAACTCGTGATCTGGCAGATCGTGACCCAGATCCGCGAGGAGGCGCCGCGCTATGGCGTCGATCCCTCATCTCTCGTTCGTCGCTTGATCCATGGGGTCGGGACGGCGTTGATCACCTCCACCGGCGACTCGGCCCTGGACGGGGTCTACAAGCTCGTCGCCATCGAAGACGGCGGTTCGTTGCGGTCGGCGATCAAGCTCTCCGAGTCCAAGGTCAAAACCCTGAACCCGGGCGACAAGCGGGTATGGCGGGTCTATGACCGCCGCGGCAAAGCGACCTCGGATCTGATCGGGCTGGCGCACGAGCAGCCGCGCGCCCGTGAGGCGCTCGTCCTCTGCCATCCCACGGACAAACCGCGCCGGCGCAGCCTTCCTGCCGATGACGTCAGTGAGATCGAGTGCCTGCATGAAGAGGTGGTGAGCAACGGTCGCCGCTCCGGTGCGACGCCGAGTCTCGCCGAGATGCGCGCCCGCAGGACAGCGGATCTCGAACGACTCGACCCGGGAGTCAAGAGGTTGATGAATCCTCACCTCTACCACGTCTCTCTCACCGAATCGCTTTGGGAGCACAAGACCGGGATGGTCGAGAGACTTCGTTCCGAGACGGACGGCAGCGACCGGTGAACTCCGGTTCCGCGGGCTCTCATGGGCGTCTTCGGCACGATTGAATCGCCGGGGTATTTGCATGAGATTCGCCCGTACGGTTAACCAAATCGATCTTCCTTCGTACCTGAATCAGAGACGGAACACCTCCGGTCGAGACCTGAAAGCCGGGACGGACCCGGTCGCGTGGGGGCGGGGGATCCTCTGACTCGGGGTGTTCCAGGTCGAGGTCAAGGGAGACGACATGAAACAGGGCAACTACGTTGTATGGACACTCGTCGTGGTCATGCTCGCGGCAGGCGGAGCGTTCGCCGGCGGCAACGAGATCACCGGCAAATGCGTCAAGGTGATCGACGGCGACACCCTCATCGTCAAGTGTGACAAGGCCGAGCGAACAGTGCAGATCCACGGGATCGACGCGCCCGAACTCGAGCAGCCGTGGGGCAAGGAGACGCGAAGCTTCGTCAAGAAAATGGTCGGCGGCGAGAACGTTCAAATCGAGGTGATCGAGGGCGACGGCGACGTGGTGGATGCGCGCGTCACGGTCAACGGAATCGACATGTCCGAGATGCTCATCAGCAGAGGCCTCGCCTGGGTACCGGAGGACAGCACCGACGAAGAGCTCGTCGATCTCGCTGAGAGGGCGCGCGAGATGCCTTGCGGATTGTGGACGGACTCATCTCCGCAGCCGCCGTGGGACTTCCGCGAAGCCCGCTCCTGATCGATCCCGCATTCCGACGACAGCGCCGGGCAGTCACCTGCCCGGCGTTTGCCGTCGGGTTTTGAACGACACCGCCGTCGACGTGCCCCGCCGAAGGTCAGTCCGATGCTGTGCGTCTCGAAAAGACGAGGGCCCAGAATCGAATCAGTTCGCCTCCGGCTCGGCGATCAGCACCCGCGAGCCGGGGCGACTGCCGGTGATGCGCCAGTTTCTGCCATCATGGCACATTCGATATCCGGGGCCGGCATCTTCCGGCAGGTCGAGCACCTCGACCTTGGCGGTGCCGGTCATGGCGAACAACACGACCCGAGGGCGCCTTCTGTGCCGGCGGTCCCCGTCGGCGTCATGTGACCTGAGCCCGTTTTTTGCGTGCATGACCGCCCTCCGACACCACCGCCATCGCCGGACTTCGCCCTTGATGGTGAGTAACGTAGCAATTGCCGTGCCGGTTCGATTTTGGCCCATTTTACTCGTCCGGTTACGAACCTTCACAACTTGTGACAATCAATGTCCTGTTTTCAGGACCCTGAGAGCGGATTTCGGGACAACCCCTGAGCAGAGGTTCGGACTGCCTTCCCTTGCGTCTGGCGATGGCGTAGGATGACCGGACCGGATTGTGCAGAGAAGGAGGGTCGAGTGAATTCAGCCGGTCGGGGAGTCCTCTTCATCGTGGCGTCGCCGTCCGGCGGCGGCAAGACGACCCTGATCCGCGAGGCCATGAGGCGGCTGGCGGCGGGCGGCATCGACGCCCACTTTTCAGTGTCGCACACGACGCGTGCTCCCCGCGGCAAAGAGACCGACGGCATCCACTACCACTTCGTCGATCGCGAGACCTTTGAAGCCATGGCAACGC
>JAZBOQ010000137.1:0-11056 GCA_036351195.1 Thermoanaerobaculales bacterium
GGGCGCCGGCGAGATCGCGACTCGCGTACTCCAGCGTGTGCGGGCCGTGTTCTCCCGCGCTGTCGCCCTCGGCTACCGCGAGGTCAATCCCGCCGGCGAGCTCCACAATCACCTGAATCCGCGCAAGAAGGGCCAACAAACCGCCCTCGCCGCAAATGAGCTGCCGACGTTCCTGCAGTCACTCGAGACCTACCAGGGTGACTCGGCAACCCGGCTGGGACTTCGGTTGCTGATCCTCACCCTGGCCCGCACCAGCGAGGTCCGCGAGGCGCAGTGGGCCGAATTCGACCGTGAGGAAGGCGTGTGGACGGTCCCCGCGGAACGCATGAAGAACCGCCGCGAGCACCGAGTCCCCCTCTCACAGCAGGCGCTCGCGACACTCGAGGAGCTTCACAAGGTATCAGGCCATTCGCGGTGGTTGATGCCCGGCCGGGTCGAGGACAAACCGGCGAGCCAGAACACCATGATTTTCGCCGTGTATCGAATGGGCTTTCATAAACGCACCACCGTACATGGCTTCCGCGCCCTCGCCTCGACAATCCTCAACGAGGCCGTCATCGAGATCGACGGCAAGAAGCACCGAATGTGGTCTGTCGACGCCGTAGAACGCGCACTGGCCCACACGGAGCAGAACAAGGTCAAAGGCGCTTACGACCGCGGCGACCGCTTCGAGGAGAGGACCCGGATGACGCAGTGGTGGGCGGACTACCTCGATTCGGTGGCCAAGGCTTCAGCGGAGGCACGGTGATCAAGGCATCGCCTGACACCCGACGTTTTTTATCGAGAGCTCAGGAACTTAAAAACCACGACGCCAGCTGAACCGGTTTTCTGCAGCGATTTCCCGTTCCACCAGTAGCATCACAACCCGCTAGCACCTGATATGGCAGGAGACGGTGGATGCTTCGACTGATCACCGACAAGCAGCTCCGGCAGAAACTCGGCGGCTGCTCAGAGATGACAATTTGGCGGCTTCGACGAGACGGAAAGCTGCCGAAGCCCAAGAAGCTGGGGGCTCGGAACGTTACGCCGGAGCGCGATGTGGACGAGGCGATCGCGAGACTTTTCGGGCTTACGACAGAATAGACCCGTCAGCGAGAGCAGACGCTTCACTAATCATCGCATTCGTCAGCATGAGTAGCGGGGTGAGTCGATGTCCACATCGTGCTTGCGCTCAAGTTCGATGTGCTTTTCATCTTGCGGAAATACAAAAGCTCGAACGGGTCGTTCGTCGCCCCCTGACGCGTCACCGACGACCAACATTAAAGGTTCTTTGCACTGATACCTCGGATCGCCACTGACACTGTACATCTGAGCCAGATCGTCTCCGCTTGGTTCTACAATGATCGCTGGGTGATAGTGCCATTCGCCTACGTAGTAGGTGCGAGTCGCGCTCTCCCACCGTTTCGCGAGTAGGCTGCGCAGTCCAGCCACACCTCTGTGGAACCAACGTCGCCCCCGTGACGAATCTCGCGGAGGCGGCAGAGCCTCCGTTACGACGGCCGTCGATTGATCACTTGTGTAGTGCCCCACCAGAATCCCACCAGTTTCGATCACCCCGGATCGTTTGCACTCTTGGTCGATTTGCCGCCATGATTTGGCAGCCATCCGAAGGGCGTATCGTTGGCAAGGTGTGACCCACTGGAGAGCCGTACTCACGAAACAGCGCCTTCGTCAGAAACCTTTGCAACGGAAGCCATCGGCTCTAACTCTACCGCCCGAAAGCCGGCAATGCCCTCGTCCGACAATTGCTCCAGGACGCGAAGTCCCTTCACCCAGTCCCCTTTCGCCATGCTCTCCAGGTACTTAGCCGTAGCGACCGCTCCGAGCCAAACGTCATCGCATCGTGCAGGAAACAACGGTGACCAGCAGCCGGCGCCCTCAAGGGTTTCGCCTGCCGTCGACCATTGCGAGCGCTCCGCGTCTAGCCACGGCCTTACTGCCATCACGAACTCTTCGTAAGGAAAGGCACACGCCGCTGCCCCGAAAAGGAGCATACGTCTCGCAGCGAAGCCCAATGACGCGGAGAGGAAGAGCCGTGGAATGGGCCACCACGCCTCGCTGAGACGCCTGAGGACGTCGTCTTCGCCCGTGCAGTCCAGCACGATGTCGAACGGCTCGAGTAGCAGCCGGAGACGATCGCCGCACGGTAAGGAAGCCGCGTGTGCAGAGATGCTGGACATCGGGGCTGCGCTTTGGAGCCGCATCGCGGTTGCCGTAGCCTTGTTGCATCCGAGATCGGGGCCGATCAACGTATGACGTACGAGGTTTCCCGATTCGAGATCGTCGTGGTCGATGATGAGGAGATTGGTGACACCGCCACGAGCCAGTATCTCAGTGACTGCCGATCCGAGTGCGCCAGCGCCGATAATGGCAATAGAACATCCACGAAGGTCGAATGAAAACCTCCCGCGAGCCTGAAGCCGGTCGGGGTGCCAATTTGACGTCTTGAGGTAGGAGAGCTTTTTTGTCCCCCCGAATATGTCTCGTCGAAGGCGCTCCGCTCGGCCACGGGCATTCGGCCGGAATCCCTTCATAGGTTTGATGGTCGTGGGGACATCGGGCGGTAGGATGGCCTGCCAATGAACTTCGACGGGACTCCCATTCCAGAGCGAAGGAATCGGGTATCCGAGCAGAACGATCACAGCTTCCTTACCGCCCTCTCGACGCGCCATCCAGCGAATGAATCCATCGACATCAACTTTCATTCTGTTGGCGGTTCGTCGGAGCTCGGCCCAGGTACCAGGTGCGTGCCACGGTGGAAGTACGATCGGGGATGGCCACAGCCACCAGTATCCAATCCACGGTTTATCGGTCGACCGATGACCGCGCCGACAAACTCGGATCACCTCGGCCCGGGTATCCATGAACTTGTCTGCGACGATGGTCTTCTCGAAGCCTGGCATCGCGCTCCAGTGAACCTCCCCGTATTGCCCTTCTCGATCTTGCCAAGTCGGCCATGTGTCATGTCCCTCGTCATGAACCACTCGGAAGCGCGTGCTCAGAAGCTCCTCAGGACACTGCGGCACTTCGAATGGCTCGTCGCTGACCATCAGCTGTTCCTCTCCCGCCACTTGAAGCCAGGCGAGACAGCGCTCAACGTGCCAGCGGAGCCGCTGCTCCATGTCGCCTTTCGGCTCGGGCCCTCCCGCAATTCGCCCGAGACGTTGAGAGGGGCTGTCCAAACAAGGTTTCCCAGTACGCCATGTAGCGTGCGTGACGCTGGGAACGACGTTCCGGTCTTGATGCGGAAAGGTGTGAACGAAACCACCCTTTTGATCGGGATAGATGCGAATGCGACCTGCCGGATATGAAACGTCTACAAGCGCGATCCACTTGGTCTCCTCGGGAACGAAATCCGAGGGGTGTCCGGATGTCAGTCGAAGCCGCAATGCCCAAGACGATTCGCGCTCGATGAATTCGGGAAAAGATTCAACTGCTGCACCCGGGACTCCGGAGAGCTGACGCACCGCTCGTCTGATCGGCTCAGGCAACTCCTTCACTAGTGCCTCCGTTAGGCGAACCGGCCGGAACCTGGTGCGGCCGGGGCTATCGGCGTGGTGAAGGCGGCTTTCTTTCCTCCTCCGTTCTCCGGAGGAGCAGGGAATTTGGATCCAAACATCTCGCGCCAGAGAGCGCCACTCTCCGCGCGGTCCTCGGAGTCGATGGCCCGCCGCGACAGGTCGGCTCCAGCCTTCACCTGGTCATAGAACGTACAGAAATCCTCGCCGCTGATGCGTTGAAACACGTCATGCGACGGAACGCCGTAATCGGGGAGTATCGGTTTCCCCTTGGTCATCACGAGCACACCGTAGCTACTTACGATCGCCTCCAGTGTTTTCACCACACCCTCTGCCACAGACTCAATGCCGTCGGGGCAGTGTTCGCCTACCAAGCGCTCAAGCGGGAAGCCCTTCGGGTGCGCCGGCTCTACGTAGTGCTCCAGTCGCCACCACTTGATGCACTTCACGACGTTGACGAAGTGGCTGTTACATCTGGAGTTCTTGTCGCGAGTCCAGCGAATCTGTTCGAGTGGATGGGTATCGTCCCACTCGTCCGCGTCGCGGTCCGGAATGCGGAGTGGCTGTGCCTGCCATTCTGATTCGCCTGCGGCTTGATCGAGGAGTAACTTCGCATCGGCCCGCCTGCGGTGTTCGGGGGCCAACCAGGACCGATGCAAGCGCCAGTCGCGAGCCTCGACAATGTTCTCGTCAGTGGTGACCGCGTCCGATTGCAGGATGCCATACTCCTGCTCGGCGGGAGCAGACGTTGGAACGACGTCGAGTTCAACGTAGCTCATCTCGATCCCGAACGACCGACCTTGGCGACGCCACTTGTCCTTGTAGTATTTGTTCAGGAACGGCTCGAAGAGCGCGAGCGCGTCCTTTGGGGCGTACTCGGTCTCGTCAAGCTTGGTGACAATGATGATGTCGACGTCCGAGCGCTTGTCACCTTTGGGGCGCACAGCGCTGTATCGGCGGTAGCTGCCTTGCAGGAAGTCGCTGATCAGGATTGGCTTGAGGTCCTCGTCCGCATTGAGCCGCTCGCGCAGGGTCTTGTGCCCGGTGATCAGTTGATCTCGCATCGCCTTCGTCGGGCGGATCTCCTGCAAGAACTTGTTGAAATCAGACTGTAGAATCATCGGGAACCTCATGGGCTTCGTTGCGGGAGTTCGGCGCGAAAGGAAGCGAAAGGGAATGGCTGTACGACCCGTCCCTCTCTATGCCGAAGTCGAACTCGTACAGTGCAACCCGCCCAAGTGCTTCTCGCTGCTGGCCGATGAAGAACATCAGCGCGTTCGGGCATGCGAAGAAGACATGGGCACGAGCCGCACGGGACGGACGAGCTTCAGCTAGGACGCCAGGAAGCTGCGCGGCGAGCCGATTTGCGTGGTCTGGCCCCTTGATGCTCTGTGGAGATGGGCCACCGACGGGACTCACTAACACGAGGCGGCCCACCCGGGGCGCGCCTTCCGCTGCGAGAAACGCCTCCACATCCGCATGCACGTCATGAGTGACCGACAGGCAGATGGCGATATCCTGGTGTTCCGGCGTCAATTCGAACATCTGAGTGATCCAACAGGCGTCGCACTCGGCATCTGGCGATGGCCTCCAGATCTCCAGGCTGGGTTTCTGGATTGGCGCGAGGTCCACGCCGGAGTTCCGGCTCAGCTCCCATCCAGCCAACAGCGCGAACGAGCCGTGGCACTCCAGGGCGATCGCAGACGGAACGCCTCGTAGTCGTGCGCGGCGGTCAGGATCGCCCAGAAAGGCAAGCACCTGGGATGCGGCGGTGCGCCACGAGCCGCCCGACGCCAGATGCCGCCCCTCGAAGTTGTCCGCGACACAGATGATCTCGTCGACCTCGGATTCGAGCCGTTCCGCAAAACGGACGAAACTGCGAACGCCGATCGCCGGCGGTCGAGGGTGGCCGCTGGAGCCGTTGGTCAGAAGGCCCTCGCGCTCGCACAACTCCCGAAATGATGCCCCGTCGAAGGAGTTCGGACCATTCATCAAGAACTGCTGGATCAGGCTCTCGTACGGGCACGCGACCCGATCAGCACTTGGTGTCTTCAGACCGACCACCTCCAGCGTCGTGTAGACGTACGCCTTGAAGTCTCGGCGTCCGAAGTGGTCCAGTTGAAACCGCAGCGTCTTCGCGAATGCCCTGAACGCGTCGTCCTCAAGCTCAAGGTGCGTTCGCCACTTCTCGCGCACCTTGCCAAGTTCACCCCGGGGACCGTCATCAAAGAACTTCCGAGGCAGTTCGCCATCGTACTCGCGCAATAGCTGCGCCAGCTTGTCGTCGTCCTTCCAGCGCCAGTTGGACGCGAGATGCAATCTGAAGTCGGCATGCTCGGACGCGAGTTTGGTGTAGGCGGAATGGAAGCGCTGGAGCAGTGACGACTTCGCGTTGATGAAAGCTGGGTCAATCAAGGCGTCGGAGCTGTACGAGTCCCGGTTGTCGACATGGTACTTCAGCTGGAAGTAGTCGGCGCTCACCATCCAGCCGCCGGCGTTGACACCGGGCTTGCGATAGAAAACGGCCACATCATCGACACCATCAGCCGCGTCGTGCTCCAGCACGACGCGTTCAACCCTCGAGGCAGGTCGAAGAAGGTCGGCGGCCTGCCGCCAGAAGAACAACCCCTGGAAGACGTCACCTTCGGTTCTTGCTCCAACCTGATTCAGCGCCATCTCACTCCTCCACCGCCGTTTTGGTTGCTCCGCCGTGCTGGGTCACGCGGGGGCGCAGCTTCACCTTCACGGCCCCCTTGGTGAACGACTCGTCGGTTGCCTTGCTGGACCAGATGTAGGCTTCACCGGGACGCAGATGGGACATCTTCTCCGGCGTCAGCCCGCCGAGAGCGGCGTTCGCCTTCTGGATGTGCTTGAGCCACGCTGGCGAGTTGAACTTGTGGAGGAAGATCTGGCTCGAGAGTTCGATGAGCGAGACGGGCACCGACGGTGGATCCTGGCTCGCCACCATGATGCTGGTGCCCTTGTGCCGCATCTCGCGGACAACCTCGACGAGCCCGGCGACGAGGTCCGGGCTCTCGATGTACTTGTGGGCCTCGTCGAACACGACGAGCTTGTTGAACGGCTGCTCCTCGCCGTCGTCCCCCACGAGCTTGGCGTCGGCGAAGAGCTGGAGGAGTACGACGAACAGGCCCAGGGCCTCGTCCTTCTCGATGAACTCGTCGCGGAGGTCGACGATGATCAGCCGGCCTGGGTGGATGAGCGATTTCAGGCGAACGTTGTCGTCGATGTACTCGGCGGCGAGGTCGAGGCGCATACGCGCCATGTCCTTCAAGTGGTCAGGTAGGCTCGCCCCATCGATCCCTTGGCGCAGGCCGGCAAGCGTGAGGTCGTTGCGCAGTGACTTCATCACGCGGTTGAGTTGGCGGATGTAGGTCGCCTGGTTGCCGACGGCACCCATGAGGAAGCGCCAGTGGCTCGTCTGGAGCTCGCTGGCGGCGAACTTCAACGGATGCACCTCGATGCCCGGGTACTCCTCGCACCGTTCCTCCAGCTTGTCCGCGGGGACCAGAAGGATGACGTCGGTCAGCTCCTTGGGCTCCGCACCGTAGGTCTCACGCAACGCACGGATCTGCGCCTCGTCCGAGTTGCCCTCGACCATCGAGGTGAACTCGGGCCGGTAGTCCATGGTCGGACTGTAGTGGAAGATGACGGTGGCAAGCGGCCGTGGAAGCAGGTTGATGTTCTCGACGGGCAGGGACGCCATCTCGGCAACCGTGCCGAGCGTGTAGCTCTTGCCGCCGCCCTGTACGCCGAACAGGCTGATGGTGTGGGTGTGGTTGAGGTCGATCGCGACCTTGCGTCCCGCGATCTCGCCCACGATTCCGTACTGCGGCGAGGGACTCGTCACCCCGAGCAGGACGTCATACCGTGGCCCGGTCGCCACTTCCTCCCAGGCGTCCGGCTCGGATGCGTCTGCTTTCGGCTCCACCGGTTGCTCCTTGGCAGGCGCCTGATTCGACGGGACAGGCTTGACGGCACTCGGCGTGTCGGCGGTGGGCTCAGCAGATGCAGGGACCGCCGAAGCTTGCCGTGGCGCGGGGCGCAACGGCTCGTCGACTGGCTTCGGTGGGGGCGCTTCGCTCTCTGCCTCGCCGAGGGTCCGCTTGGCACGGAGCTCTTCCCACGAGACGGAACGGTCCCGCTTGCGGCTGAGGAACGCGGCTTCGTCCAGGGTCGGTACCGACGGCGCACGCTCCCGACGACGCTTGATGGCAACCATGCCGGCGGGCGTTGGTCGGGCGCCGGGGCCGGGCTCGCTGCTTTCGGCGACGGACGACTCGGTCTCGGGTGCCGCGGCCTCAATGAGCTGCTGGATGAGGTTCGCGCCGATGCGGTGGTACTCGATGCCGCCCTCCAGTTCCGGCGGCTCGGTGCCCGGCCTCTCGAAATCGAAGATGACGGCGGCGCGGGTGAAGGACAGCTGGTAGCCGTCCTCGACGGTTCGAAGGAAGAAACGAGCCTCTTCGGCTGCGGCTTCGGAGAGGACACCATATCGCTGTGCACGCTCGAGGTAGAACTCGAGCAAGGTGACCATCTCGCGGCTCTTCACGAGCCGATCCGGACGGTCGACTGGTGTGCGCGCGGGGTCGAAGTGGTACGCCAGCACCTGCTCGCTCTGGGCGATCTGCTCGGCAATGCTGGCCTTGAGCTGGTTGAAGGCTCCGAGGTCGCCGACCTGGTTGTAGCACTTCACTTCAACCAACCGACACGTGATGATGCGCTCGGCTACGTTCAGATCGAAGAGCGCGAGGTCGGTCCGCTTGAAGCTGACCTCGTCGCCGATCTCCTCCGCATGCTTCTGGATGGCGCGGTAGAGTTCGAGGTGCGCATCGAGGGGCACGACGATCTGATTCTCAAACACGCCCTGGTGCTCCAGGTACATGCGCGAGAGCGCCAATCCGAGGGCCTCTGCGCGCTGCGTTGGGGATGAGATGAGCTTGAGCGCCAGCCTTCCGGAGAGCGAACGAAGCTGGTCGAGAAGCGCGATAGTATGCCGGCCTTCGGCGTCCAGCCGGTACTCCTTGAGCACCGGGCGCAGCATCGCTTCGAGCTCGGCCACCGAGCGCGACGTGATGACGAGCCGGTGTCCGGCGTTGCCCAGGGACTCGGGTGAGTGGTCGATGAGGTAGTCGGGACGACCGGGCTTCCCGCCGTGGTCGAAGAACTCAATGCCCATGTTCCGGTCGAGGGTCAGCACCCAGTCGCTGACCTCGTGAACCTGGTGCAGGAGGGCGCGATCGTCACTGTCGAGGGCGAGCGTCACGACCGGGCGCAGGTCGAGCCCCGTCTGGCCCGTGGCAACGGTCGCGGTGGCACTGGACAGCGCCGAGGACAAGTCCGCGAGTAGATCGGTCAGCGCCTCGGCGTCCGCCAACGGTGTCGCGAGACCGTGGCGAGGTTGGCGACGCCAGGCAACGGCGGTCTCATCCTCCTGGTAGTCGACCTGGAAGTCCTGCACGAGCCCATGGACAGGAGCAGAGGCTTCGCGCGAGGTTGCCCGGGAGGCGCCCACATCTTCCGCGGGGAAGACGTCGAAAAGCAGCGATAGGTGCGCCGGATGGGCCTCGGGCTCCCGTCGGAAATCCGCCGTCCCCCGCACGGCCACGCGCAGCTTTGGCCGCAGATGGCTGTTGCTCGGCACTGCGAAGGCGTCAGCCTCTCGCGCGGAGACGCTACCGCTGGGAGAAAGGAGCGCGTTCAGTCCCTCGCCCACGCCGGGTGACTCGGGATCGGGCACAAAGAGCCTGATGTCGTAGCGGAGGTCCGCGAAGGCTTCCTGCTTCTGGAGGTGCAGGAGCATGTCGGCCAGCGGCGTGGCGCGCCCCGCTTTGAACGCGTTGATCGTCAGCGTGTGGACGTAGGGGTGCTGAACGAGATAGCGCTGCACCCGGCTGGCCAGATACTGACCATCGATGACGGTGCTGCCCACCGCGGGCTCTGGCAGCCCAAATGCTGAGCAGACATCGCCGATGAGGCCCCGTGGGTCTTCCTCATGAGAGGGAGCGTAGAGCGTCCAGAACGGGTTGAGGTTATCGACAGCCGTCAAGACGTGCCCGGCTTCGGTGGGCAACACCGGGGGGAAGCCGATCGGAGCCAGCTGCCGCAGAAGCGCCTCGCGTGTGGGGGCGATGAACTCCTTCGGAGCGTCCTTGGCGGCCTGGAGCCACGACTGGCCAAGCTCAGCCCAGGCTGCGAGCCACAGCGCGCGCAGCGGATGCGTTGGCGCTACGAGCGTGGCCTCGCGTCGGCGACCACGGTGATCCATTACCGCCAGGAAGACCGAATCGACAGCGAGCACTTTTCGGAGATCGGAGAAGGCTCGCTGCGATTCGAGCGCGTTCGAAGCCTCAGTCCGACGCCCCAGCTCGCGAACGAGGTCGAGGTACGCCGAAGCGTATTCCGTGATCGCGGATTGGACAATGCGGAAGTCGACGCCCTGGGTGACGAGCTCCTTCGCCCCGTCACGGACAATCTCGAAGTAGCGAGCACGAGCTGCAAGGAATGCCTTGGTGGCCGGCGTGTCGGGCCATTGGGCCACTTCGCCTGTGCTGGTTCCGGCCACTCCTAGTGAGATCGGAATGCGCCAGCACAACGGCCCGTCCGGGGCGCCCAGGATCTTCTGCTCAACCAGCTTGAGCGGGCGCGACACGGGAACGTGTACAAAGCCTTCGCGGGGGAACTTGGCCTCGAGCATGTCAATGCCGACGGCACGACCACGATGCTTGCGCTCGGCCCACTGAACCGCCGACGCCTGTATCGGCTCGGGATCACGTCCATCCAGCAAGGCACTGAAGCGTAGGCGAAGCGCGGCGTGCTCGAGGCTGGTGTCCCGAGGGACCGCTCGCTGCGCTGGCTCGATGTCGACCTCGTCGTTGGGGAGGACATAGAAGAGGTCGCTCTCGTTTAGGCGAATGGCGGCGCCGTCGCTGTCCTCCGGTGCCCAGGGCAACGGACTGCCCACCTCGTCTACCAAGGGGATGAGGTCCCCCTCCTCCGTCTGGGGGAGTACTCGAACGAAGTGCCAGCCCTCCTCCCAATCGATCCTGCTCAGCTTGTTGAAGCTCACCGTGGCTTGCTGGGACGAGGTCTTCCAGACCGTCTTGCTGCGCACCAGTCCAACAGGCCCTTGCTCCTTGGAAATAACCTGGAGCACGAACTTCGCGAGTCCCTGAACGCGGCCGGGGTGGGGATCGACCCGGAATCCGACGCTGAACTTCTTCAGCCCTCCGTTGCCCAGCGGGAGAATCTGTTGGCCGATGAGCCGGGACAGCTTCTCGTCGTCTTCGTCCTCGGCGACCTTTGGCAGGTCCGTGGTGATGTCCCCTATGAAAATGGCGTCGGGTTCCTGACCGCCGTCCTCGAACTCCCAGCGGTTGAAGGCTAAGGGCCACAAACTGCGGTCCATCACGATGCGACGGGTCCACGCCCGCGGCTCCTCCAGACCGGCTTCGGCGACGAAGGTCCCAAGCTGGTTGCGGAACGCTCGTTGGGTCAGGCCCAGATCGAGGACACGGCCA
>JAZBOQ010000138.1:0-26945 GCA_036351195.1 Thermoanaerobaculales bacterium
CCACCAGATCGGTTCCCGGCTTTGAACCGCGACCCTGAAGCCCCGGCCTCGACCACCTCCCCAACCCGAGCGCCCCAGCGCGTCACAAGCCCCGAGCGCCCGTATCACCCTTTGCATTGTTCTGTCGTACCGCGAAGCCTGTATGGACCTTCAATCAACAATGCTAAGGGTGGTACGCTCGCTTGGCTTTCCGCGCTCCGGGTTTCCTCTTCCGCCACCCAGGCAGACCGCCGCTCGCCCGAGCAGGGCGGTCACCCGTCGTCAGTTCCCACATGACCACGCTGCTCGGGCGACGCTGGGCAACGACGCCGTGACGGCCGGCGTCCCGGGTACCACCCGCGACACCGACAACGCAACGGGAACTCCGTCGGCTTTCGAGCGCACCCGCGGTGACCGCTACAGCTGCATCACCGCGGTCGCCACCACGGCTGGAGGCGCTCGCACAGCCCTGTCCAGCTGGCGTCGGCGTCGGCGATGGCATCGCCGCCGAGCTTGATCAGGAGCTCGTCGGCCAGCACCAGGGCGAGCATGGCCTCGACGATCACCGGCGCCGCGCCGATGGCGGTGACGTCGGATCGCTCCCACTCGGTGACCTCCGACTGCCCGGTCCGCAGATCCACCGACGCGAAGCCCTTGCGCAGGGTGGAGATGGGCTTGAAGTAGGCTCGGGCGACCAGGTCCTCACCGTTGGTGACGCCGCCCTCGAGCCCACCGGCACGGTTGCTGTCCCGCTGCAGCCGGCCGTCGACGACCCCGTACGCGTCGTGCGCCTCCGACCCCGGGAGCGCCGCCACCTCGAGGCCGGCGCCGATGGCGGCGCCCTTGACCGAGTGAATGCTGACCAAGGCCTGCACCAGCCGGCCGTCGAGCTTTCGGTCCCAGTGGGTGTAGGAGCCGAGGCCCGGCGGCAATCCCCGGACCACCGCCCCCACAACGCCTCCCATGGTGTCGCCGTCGGCGCGCGCAGCCCGGACCGCTTCCACAAGCGGCTCCTCGCCATCGGGATCCGGGGTCACCAACGGTGAATCGAAGCGCACCCCGGCGAGACCGTCCCAGCTTGGCGGGCCTTCCACCACCACATGCGGCCCGAGCTGGAGCACCGCCGAGCGCTGGCTGATGCCGTACCGTGCCAGCAGCTGCGCACACACCGCCCCCGCCATGACGCGGGCGCCGGTTTCCCGGGCCGAGGACCGCTCGAGCACGTTGCGCATGTCATCGAGCTGATCCGTGGCGGCGCCGCCGGAGTAGTCGGCGTGACCGGGCCGCGGCCGGGTCACGGCACGCTTCTCGGCCAACGCCGCATCGGTCTCCCAGGGGTCCATGACGGCAGCCCAGTTCTTCCAGTCGCGGTTCTCGAGCTCGAGGACCACCGGCCCGCCGAGGGTCCGCCCGTCGCGCAGACCCGCGGTGACCACCACCGCGTCCTTCTCGATCCGCTGGCGGCCGCCGCGGCCGAAGCCGTGCTGCCGGCGCCGCAGCCAACCGTCGATGAAGACACGGTCGATCTCGAGACCCGCGGGCAGACCTTCCAGAATCGCGGTCAATCGGGGCCCGTGGGACTCACCCCCGGTGAGCAGTCGCAGACGTCTCATGCCACCGAGGATAACCCGCCACGGTCACCACGGCCAGACCGCGGCCGCCGACACCTCTGATACGATCCCCCGCCATGAAACCGACTCTTTGCAATATCACCGCCGGGATCGCGTGCGCGGCGGCCGCCGCTTTCACCGGCGAGCCCGCCTTCGCCGAGAACCAGATCGTCACCATCCTCCACACCTCGGACATGCACGGAAGCGTGCTGCCGTGGGACGACTTCCGGGATCGCCCCGCGAACGGCTCCCTGGCCCAGGTTTCGGCCATGGCCAAGGCGATCCGCGCCGAGGTCGACCATCCGGTGCTCCTCCTCGATTCGGGCGACACGATCCAGGGCACACCGTTGGAACAGTTCGTCCACGTCCGGTGGTCCGAGCCCAGCCCGATCATCGCCGCCATGAACGCGGCCGGCTACGATGCCATGGCGGTGGGCAACCACGAGTTCAACTTCGGGCTCGAGGTCCTGGATCGAGCGAGGACGCAGGCCGAGTTCCCCCTCCTCAGCGCCAACAGCGTCAACGCCGCAAGCGGAGAGCCGGCCTTCCCCACCCACGCGGTGTTCACCGCCGGCAAGGTGCGAATCGGCGTCATCGGTCTGGTGACCCCCAACATCCCAGGCTGGGAGCGGCCGGAGCACTACCGCGGTCTCGCATTCCGGCCCATGGCCGAGGTGGCGGCCGAGCTGGCCGTGCGCCTCCGAGAGGACGAGGGCTGCGACGTCATCGTGGTCCTCGCCCACACCGGGTTCGAGCGGGATCTGGACGACGGAACGTCCTCCGGCACCGAGTATGAGAACTTCGCCTGGCGACTGACCCGGGTTCCCGGCATCGACCTGCTGCTCACTGGCCACACCCACGACAACATCCCCCCTCGGATGATCGACGGCGTCATCGTCTCGCAGCCCGCCGCCCGGGCTCGGTTCCTCACCCGCATCGACCTCGTCCTCGACCCCTCGGACGACGGCTGGCGCATCGCGTCCTGGGACGGCCGGAACCTGCCGACCGCCGGCGCCGAGCCCGACTTGGCCATCACCGGAGCTACGGCCGACGTGCACCGCCGAGTCGCCGAAAGCCTCGATGGGCCGGTCGGCCGCGTGGCAGCCGATCTCAGCGTGGCCGGCTGCCGGTTGCACGACTGCGCCGCCCTCGATCTCATCCACGCGGTTCAGCTCGACGCGTCGGGGGCCGAGCTCTCCCTGGCCTCCCTGCTCACCGACCGCACACCGGACCTGACCGCGGGACCGGTGACCTGGCGCTGGGTCTACGCCTTCTACGTTTACCCCAACACCCTGGTGAAGCTCCAGCTCAGCGGGCGGCAGATCGTGGACGTGCTCGAGCACTCGGCCCGGTACTACCGGGGCATGGACTGCTCTCCCGGTGGCGACTGCGCCGTCGTGACGGACACCGGCATCCCTCACTACAACGTCGACACCATCGAGGGCATCTCCTACCGCATCGATCCCACCCGGCCCGAAGGGCAGCGGGTACGCGATCTCCGGTTCGAAGGCCGGCCCGTGGATCTCGGCCGGCGCTTCACCATCGTCTGCAACAACTACCGCGCCGCCGGTGGTGGTGGATTCCCGCACCTGGCCGAGGCCGAGGTCATCTGGCAATCCTCCGAGGAGATGGCCGATCTCATCGGCGACTATCTCGCCCGAGCCGGCACCTGGTACCCGAAGGTCAACGACAACTGGCGGCTCGGACCTGCGATCACCAGCGAACGACCGGCTGCCGTCCATCCGTAGCCTGCCTGGTGCCCGCCGGTGCCATTGCGACATCCGAGGTGCTGCGGGTTATCCTCCGACTCATCGAGAAAAACGCCGCCGACGGGTGTCGGCGGCGTCGCTCGTTCGGGGTTTCGAACCGCTCAGTCGACGATCTCGGTCCAGCGGCCGCAGTCACCGGCCTCGAAGCCGTCGGTGAAGATCATCGGCAGCCCGCCGCAGGGCATGGCGCCCTCGACGACGACGTCGTCGATATTCCAGCCGCAGTAGTTCCAGCTGCCGTCGGTGGAGCCGTAGGTCCACTGAATCCGAACCTGGCTGGAGCCCACCGCCGTCGGCAGATCGACGACCATCTCGGACCAGGCACTGTCGTCGATGGTGTCGCCGCCGTTCTCCCATACGGTGCTCCAGGTGATTCCGCCATCGGTGGAGAGCCGGATCCGAGCGTTGTCGTAGGTGTCGCGCTCCACACCCAGCCAACGCTGAAAGCGGAGCTGCGCCGAGGTGGCCGCGGAGAGGTCGATCACCGGTGTGGTGAGCTTCAGCTCGTTCTCCTGGAGATTCGGAGAGATGTCGCCGCCCAGGTTGACGCCATAGACGTTGTCTCCGGTGGCGCCGGCGGTCGGGTCGGGCCCGCCGTAGCTGTCCTGCCCCTGGCCCGTCGGCTGACCGAAGCCCCAGCCGGTGGCCGGCGGCTCGTTGCCGTTGTCGATGGCCCACCCCGGATCGCTGTCGAAGGTCTCCGTGAAGAACGCGCCCCAGCCGGCGGTTTCCACCGAGTAGTAGTCGCCGCCGTTGGTGTCCACCCCGATGTTGCCGAGTGCGTCCGTGCTGCGGACCTCGAAGAACACGGTGGTGCAGGGATCGACGCCCGTGACGGAGATCTCGTGATCGGTGGTGAGGCCGTCGTCGACGACGAAGACCGAAGGAGGCGTGCTGGTCCCGAACACGACCGCGGTCGTTCCGGGCTCGTCGGTGGTGAAGCTGAAGGTCACCGAGGACTCGGTGGCCACGGCCTGCACCGCCGAGATGGCCGGACCGGCGCAATCGATGACGGCGTCGGCCGTCCGCGGCACGTTGAACTGACTCGCACCGTCATCTGCATCGAGGTACGTGGCGACGAGGAGATCTCCGTGGTTGACCGCCAGATCGACTCCCAGGGTCGCGGTCCCCTCGTAGATGCTCCGCTCGGCGGCGGTCTCGGTGAGCGTCACCGTGTGGGTATCGCCGCCCGCCGCGAGCTCGACGGTGGTGCTGTCAACCGTTCCGGGGCTGGAGCCCGGGACGTTGCTGTCCGAAACGCGGACGGTCACCGTGGCGCCGCAGGCGTAGGCGCCGCCGTCCAAACTCACCCGGCCTTCCGGACGCGCCGCCAGCTCGAAGGAGGTGGGGATCAGGTTCTGGCCGTGGATGTGGCAGTGGGTCGGGTCGCCGGAGATGGCGGCCGT
Organism: Thermoanaerobaculales bacterium; assembly: GCA_036351195.1. Taxonomy (GTDB): domain Bacteria; phylum Acidobacteriota; class Thermoanaerobaculia; order Thermoanaerobaculales; family Sulfomarinibacteraceae; genus JAHECW01. The sequence continues at coordinate 4,765 of JAZBOQ010000138.1, forward strand.
CACCACGCCGTTGCCGTCGATGAGGCCCGAGCCGACGACATTGATGCCGCCGACCTCGTTGTAAAAGGACACGATGGCCGCGCCGGCCTTGGCCAACGGGGCGCCGTCCACCTCGACGGTGAGAGTCGCGATGCCGCCGCCCGAGGTGAAGTCCTGGGGCTCTTCCGGGTACCTCGCCTCGAGAGTTCTCGGCCACAGGGTGGGAACGCCGAAGAGCGTGGACTGCTCCATGAACCGCGTCCCCTCTGAGCTGTTGGCATCGCCATTGATGTCCATGCAGTAGAGCTTGCCGTTGACGTGCTGTCCCCCGGTGGTGAAGGCGGTTTCCTCGCGCAGGCTGTCGACGATGCCGCGCTGGGCGTCGCACGGCGGCACCCACGACTCGTTGGTGGTGGCGCCCTCGAAACTGACCGCGCCGCCGCCGGATTTCTTCAACCACGCCTCACCGAAGCAGTCGCCTCCGGAGCGGTCGAAGCGGCCGTTGACGCAGGCGACGCTCCAGATAATCGGCAGAGTGTCGGCATTGGTCAGATCGCTGTTGATGTCGGAGACGTTGAAGCCCGAGGTCACCCACGAGGTCTCCGAGCCGTGCCCGATGTACAGACCGAGGGATCGCCCGTCGTTGATCGAGTCGGCGACCTCCGCGGACGAGGGGGAGTGGTAGAGCTCGTCGAACTCGGTGTAGGTGTAGGCCGGATCGACCAGGACGTCCCTGAGGAAGTTCATCCGCTCCCAGTCGGCGTAGGACGGGCTGCCGCCGGTGTCGTTGCCGGCGACGCCGAAGGCCTTGCTGTACCAGGCTGCCGCCGAGCCGACGTCCGGCAGCTGCTCGTAGTCGAGGATCTTGGCCACCTGGACGGTGACGTCGGCCTCGGTCTGAGCCGAGATGCGGGAGATCGCCGCGTCGGGCCGATTGTCGGTGCCATCGAGCTTGGTGTAGCACGGGTCGCAGGTGGCGCCTTCGTTGACGCCGCTCAGAGACGGGATCTGCTGGATGTCGCCGACCAGGATGATCCAGGTCAGGCCTTCGGGAGAATCGTACAGCGACTGGATGGTGCTCTTGATCTCGCTGCCCGTCGCACCGGCGGCGGACACCGGTATGAGCAGGGTCGGGTAGCCGACGAGGGTCTGCCAGTCGGCGAGCGGCTGCACTTCGTCCATGAAGTCGTCGTCGGCGATGATCAGCAGCCGACCGGTCTCGACGAAATGGTCGTACCGTCCGACGAAGGTGGCGTAGTTGACCGTGCTGCTCCGGAGGGCGGCGTCGAAGAGCCCGGTGAGCGGCCGATCGGCGCCGAGCCGCGGGTTCGGCGCGTCGCTCCCGTGAACGACCCGGAACCAGGCTTCCTCCACTACCGTCAGGGTGTTGGTGTCGGGATGCCAGAAGGCGAGCGGGATCTGCAGCGCCTGCCCCCGGACGGGCCCCGCGATGAACGGGACGTGCACCCTCGCGCCGTCGGCGGGGTACGCCCGGTCGGACCCGTAGACCTTGTCGTCGAAGACCCAGGGAACGGTCGCGGGATCGGTGCCGCGGTCGAAGTGCCCCTTGGACGGCACCACGCCGGCGAAGCCGTAGTTCGAGAGGTCGATGGAGCGAACCTTGCGGTTCACCAGCTCCAGTGAGATGCCGCCGGTGCGCTCGAGCAGGTACCTGCTGCTCAGGTACGGCAGGGACGGCAGGCCCCGATCCATGGAGTTCTGGGCAGCCGGAGCGCGGACGAAGGCCCACTGGACGCCGTCGATCTCGACGCCGTCCAGGCGCACCTCGGAGACCCGCACGTGGATGATCTCGTCGACTCCGGCCTCGAGCTCGAGACCGGTGGCCTGGGGCCCCAATGAAATGATCTCGGCGGCTTGAGCGGCCCCGAAACTCGACAACACCACCAATGTGACCAGAAAAACGTTCGCGAATCGGCGCATGGTTCCCCCTCACAACAGAACGGATGGAAGACTACCACGAGCAGCATCGCGGCGCTGTCATGGCGGTCACGCGAGAGGGTCTTGGGGTCTTGAACGCCGCCGCCGCTCCGATTATCGGTCACCGGCCACGGTTACGGCCACCGGCCACGGTCATCGGTCATCGGCCACGGCCACGGACGCGGCCACGGACGCGGACGCGGACATCAGGATCGAGATCGGGCACGGACGCGGACGCGGACGCGGCCATCGCATCGGGATCGGCATCGGATGCGGATTCGGATACGAACGGTACCCGCATCGACGGGAGGCAGCACTCATCTTCTCACCGCCCACGGCTCACGACCCGTGTACCATTCGGTCATGAGGCGCATCGACGTCAGTTCGGTCCACGGCGACTATCCGGTGGTGATCGGTCACGGGATCCTCAACGACCCGCGCGACGCCATCGATCGCTGTGGCATCGACCTGCCCCGCGCAGTGGTCACCGACCGAACGGTGGGCCCGCTGCACGGCCGCCGGATCGCGGCCGATCTCGGGCTGGAGGCCTTCGAGCTCGCCGCGGGCGAGACCAACAAGACCTGGGACGCCGTGGAGTCGACCTGCCGGCGCTGGCTTGCCGACGGCATCGACCGCTCGATGACGGTGATGGCAGTGGGCGGCGGCATCATCACCGACACCGCCGGTTTCGCCGCCGCGTCGTTCATGCGCGGCATCCGCTGGATTGCCGCTCCCACCACTCTCCTGGCCATGGTGGACGCCGCGGTGGGAGGCAAGACCGGGGTCAATCTGCCCGAAGGCAAGAACCTCGTCGGCGCGTTCTGGCCGCCCCGACTGGTGCTCGCCGACACCGCCACGTTGGCGACCCTGCCCGCCCGCGAGCTCTCCGCCGGCCTTGCCGAAGTCGTCAAGGCAGCCTGGATCGCCGACCGCGGTCTGCTGACCCTGGTGCCGGATGGGCGCGAGCTGGACCACCCATCGCTCCCGCCCGAAGGGTGGGAAGAGCTCGTCGGGCGAGCGGTGTCGGTCAAGCAGGAGATCGTGGCCGCCGACGAGCGCGAGGGCGGCCGCCGCAAGGCCCTCAATCTCGGTCACACGCTGGGCCACGCCCTCGAGGCCGCCACCGCATACCGGCGTTTCCTGCACGGTGAGGCCGTGGCCTGGGGGCTGGAAGCAGTGGCCGTGCTCGCCCGCGACCGAGGTCTGCTCTCCGCGGGCGCCGAGGCCGAGCTGCGCGGCGCCGTGCACCGTCTGGGAGACCGCCCTCCCGTCGCCGACCTCGACGCCGAAGCCGTCTGCGCTCTGATCTCCAGCGACAAGAAACGGGGCGCCGCCGGTGTCGGTTGGGTGCTGCCGACGGACGACGGTGTGCTGATCGACCAGCGCGTCGGCATCGAGGATGCGGTGGGCGCCCTGCAACGCCTGCAGGGCGGCGAAATGGGGTGTAAATAGCCGCCGATGGACGGAAAAATTCGGCATCCTCCACCGACGTGAAGAAAAATGCGCGTGAAGTCCCGCCCAAGGCCGCCTGACGGTGTTATATTTTCCCCGGCACGTTGACATATTGACCATTTTTCATAGGGAGGAATTATGAAAAGATGCGTTTGGTTTGTGATCTGTGCCCTGGCGCTGACCGGTATGGTCCACGCGCAGGGTGTAACCACCGGGTCGTTGAGCGGCGTCGTGAACGACCCCAACAATGAGTTGATGCCCGGGGTCACCGTGGTCGCCACTCTGACCACCACGGGCAACACCTACTCGGCCGTCACCGACGGCGCCGGCCGCTTCCGGATCGCCAATGTCAAGGTCGGTGGCCCCTACGAGGTCACCGCGACCCTCGACGGCTTCCAGACCCAGACGCTCACCGACATCTATGTCCGCCTCGGTGAGACCACCCACATGATCATGGCCCTCCAGCTCGAGGCCGCCACCGGCGAGATCGTCGTCGTGGGCGCGGCGGGCGAGCTCATCAACCCCACCAAGATGGGCGTCGGCAGCTCGGTCAACCAGAACACTCTCGAGTCCATGCCCACTGTGGAGCGCAACCTCTATGACTTCGCGCGGACCAATCCGGTCTTCTCGACCTACTCGCCCGACGAGGACGCCACCGTCCTCTCGGTGTCCGGCCGCAACCCGCGCTATAACAACATCTCCATCGACGGCGCGGTGAACAACGACGTCTTCGGCCTCGCCGACAGCGGCACCCCCGGCGGCCAGACCGAAACCCAGCCCATCCAGCTCGATGCGGTGCAAGAGCTCCAGCTCGTCACCTCGAGCTTCGACGTCCGGCAGGGCGGCTTCACCGGCGGCAGCGTCAACGTCATCACCAAGTCCGGTACCAACGACTTCCACGGCACCGTCTACGGCTACACCAGCTCGGACAGCTGGGTCGGCTCCGGTCCGGACTACTTCAACGACTTCGGTGACTTCGACGACACCGAGTACGGCTTCACCCTCGGCGGACCCATCAAGAAGGACAAGGCCTTCTTCTTCGTCGGCTGGGGCCACAACGAGTACGACCGGCCCACCGGCTGGTCCCTCGACGGCGTCACCGGCCAGCAGTGGGGCGGCGGCACCGACTTCTCGGCCGAGGCCGAGGAGTTCCGCCAGTACACCATCGCCACCTACGGCTACGACCCGGGCGGCCTCAGCGAGCAGACCCGCGAGACCCCCAGCGACAAGATCCTGCTCAAGCTCGACTACAACGCCAACGACAGCAACAACCTGGTCTTCCGCTACAACTACGTCGACGCGTCGAACCTCATCAACCGTCCGGGCTACAGCCTCTACGAGTGGGACAGCGAAGCCTACGACATGACGAACGAGACCAACTCCTTCGTCGCCCAGTGGAACGCCATCTTCGGCGACAGCTACTTCAACGAGCTGCGGGTGACCTACCAGACGATCCGCGACAACCGCGGCGGCGTCACCGAGCCCTTCCCGCACATCACGATCGAGAACGTCGACGGTCAATACAACGGTTGGGATGCCGGCACCGAGAACTACTCCACCTACAACGCCCTCGACACCGACATCATCGAGATCACCAACGACTTCACCTTCTTCGCCGGCGACCACGAGATCGTCATCGGCACCCACAACGAGATCTACTCGTTCAAGAATCTGTTCATCCAGAACGGCTTCGGCTCCTACGAGTTCGAAACCCTGGACGACTACTACGCCGGAGAGGCCGGCCAGTTCGACTACAGCTTCGCCAACGACCCGGCGAACCCCGCCGACGAGTTCGACACCTTCCAGATCGGCATCTACGCCGGCGACACCTGGCGCGCCAAGTCCAACTTCACGCTGACCTACGGCCTGCGCGTCGACATCCCGTTCTTCCCGGACGAGCCCGGCTACAACCCCCTGGCCGACGATCTTTACGGCGTCGACACCAGTAACGTGCCCGACGGCAACCCGCTGTGGTCGCCCCGGGTCGGCTTCAACTGGGACATCGCCAACGACGGCACCAAGCAGCTGCGCGGCGGCGTCGGCCTCTTCACCGGCCGCACCCCCTACGTCTGGATCTCCAACAACTACGGCCGCACCGGCCTCACCCAGACCACCATTCGCGCCTACGACGTCATGTTCAACCCGGATCCCTTCGACCAGCCCTCCGACATCGGTGGCGCCTCGACCCAGGAGATCAACGCGGTCGATCCCGACTTCGAGTTCCCGCAGACCTGGCGCGCCAACCTGGCCTATGACCACCGCCTGCCGTGGTGGAACCTGGTCGCCACCGGCGAGGTAATCTACGCCCAGTCCGCCAACGAGATCGACTACAAGAACTTGAACCTGGTCCAGAACGGCAACGCCTTCGACGGCCGGCCCTACTACCAGCCGGTCAGCAGCGACTTCTCCGGCGCCTACTACCTGACCAACACCAGCGACGGCGACGCCACCAACGTCATCGTCAAGCTCGAAAAGGCCTACGGCAACTCGCCGTTCTGGGGCAGCCTGTCCTACACCTGGGGCGAGTCCAACGTGGTCAACGAGGGCACCTCGAGCCGCGCGGTCTCCAACTGGCGCTACATGGAGACCACCGATCCCAACAACCAGGCCATCTCCACCTCCGACTTCCAGGTCGAGCACCGCCTGATGGCCGTCCTCAACTACGAGTTCAACCGCGACTCCCGCTGGTCCACCATGGTCTCCATGATCTTCAACCGCCAGAGCGGCAAGCCCTACTCGACCCTGATGAGTTCCGACCGCAACGCGACCCCCGACTACTACGCGTCGATCAACGGCGACGACTACGGTTACAACGACCTGCTCTACATCCCGTCGGGGCCCGACCAGGTCGAGCTCCAGGGCGGCACTTGGGATCAGTTCACGGCCTACCTGGACAAGTACGGCCTGACCAAGTACATGGGCAAGGTCGTGCCGCGGAACGCCACAAACCAGCCCTGGGTGACCCAGACCGACCTGGCCATCCGCCAGAACATCCCGATCCCCGGCAAGTCCTCCCTCCAGGTCAGCCTGGACATCTTCAACTTCTGGAACCTCATCGACGACGAGTCCGGCCTGGTGCGTTACGTCAACTTCGGCAACGTCACCCCGCTGCGCTACATGGGACAGAACGACGACGACCTGCCCATCTACCAGCTGTGGGACCTCGTCACCAATCCTGATGAGGACATCTTCTACTACAACGACCTGAAGTCCCGCTGGCGCATGCGTCTCGGCGTCCGCTGGACCTTCTAGATCAAGAACTTCGATATCAAACGCCCGGGCTTCGGCCCGGGCGTTTTTTCATGGGGTGAAGGGTTAAGAGTAAAGGGTGAGCGCTCCCTTCGGTCGCTGTGAGGAGGTGGGAAAGTGAGAAAGTTAGAGGGTGAGAAGGTTAGAAGGAAAGTACCCGCAAGTCGGCAAGCACTTCCTCACCTTCTCACCCTCTAACTTCCCGACCCCTCACCCCTCACCCCCCCCGAATCCCGGATTCGCACTCCGATCAACGACCATTACCCCGCAGACTGCGATACGATATTCAACCCATGAGTACGAACCCGAATGACGTGCCCTCAGGCGGCCCTTCCATGGTCGAGCGGCTGCCCTTCGAGCCCGAGGCCGAGCGCGCGGTCCTCGGTGCGATCCTCCTCGATCCCAACGCCCTGCTCATGGTGCTCGAGAAGGTCCGCGAGGAAGAGTTCTACGTCGAAGCGCACCGAATCATCTACGGCGCCTGCGTCATGCTCCACGAACGCGGCCAGGCGGTGGATCTGCTGACGGTGACCAACCACCTCCGGGAGCAGGGACAGCTCGAGCGGGTCGGCGGCGCCGCCTACCTGTCGTCGCTCATCGACGCGCTACCCGACGTCGCCAACGCCGTCCACTACGGTGAGATCGTCCACGACAAATCCGTCAAACGACGCCTCATCGTCGCGGCGCAGAAGATCCTCAACAGCTGCTCCATGGACCACGGCGAGGCGCGGGAGGCGGTGGAGTCGGCCCAGCGCGACGTCTACCACATCGCCGAGGACACCCTCGCCGGCGGCCTGCTGCCGATTCGCCGCCTCGCCGAAGACGAGCTCAAGACCATCGAGGAGAGCCGCTCGGCGGGCACGGCGCTCACCGGGCTGGACACCGGCTTCACCCGGCTCAACGAGCTCACCTCCGGCCTCCAGGACAAGGACCTGGTGATCCTGGCGGCCCGCCCCTCCATGGGCAAGACCTCGCTCGGAGTGAACATCTGCACCCACGCCGCCATCCGCTCCAAGAAGACGGTGGCCATCTTCTCCCTCGAGATGTCGGCCGAACAGCTTGTCCGCCGCATGCTCTCCGCCGAAGGCCGGGTTGATCAGAAGCGACTCTCTCAGGGCTACCTCTCCAAATCGGACTGGCCCAAGCTCGAGCTCGCCGCCCAGTCGCTGCAGGACGCCGACATCTGGATCGACGACTCGCCGGGCATCACCGTGCTCGAGCTTTCGGCCAAGGCGCGGCGGCTCAAGCAGGAGCGCGGCCTCGATCTGATCATGGTGGACTACCTCCAGCTCATGTCCGGGGGCGGCCGCTTCTCGAGCCGCAACGAGGAAGTCTCCGCCATCTCCCGCGGCCTCAAGGGCGTGGCCAAGGACATCGGCGTGCCGCTGCTCGTCCTCTCCCAGCTCAGCCGGCAGCCCGAACGCCGCGGCGGCGACCACCGGCCACAGCTCAGCGACCTTCGCGAGTCCGGGTCCATCGAGCAGGACGCCGACGTCGTCATGTTCATCATCCGGCCGTCGGTCTACGACCGCGAGGCCGAGGATCCGCGCAAGGCCGAGCTGATCCTGTCGAAGCAGCGCAATGGACCCATCGGCGACATCGACCTCGTCTTCCAGCACGAGTTCACGCGATTCGAAAACGTGGACACCTCCTACCGCGAGGAGGACGCCCCACCGGACTACGGCGGCGGTCCTCCCGCGCCTCCCTGGTAATGCCCGCCCGCAAGGACGTCGTCTTCTTCTGCTCCGATTGCGGGCACGAGTCCACGAAGTGGCTCGGCCAGTGCCCGGGCTGCGGGTCGTGGAACAGCTTCGTCGAGGAGCCCCGCGCCGCCAAGGCGAAGACCGGCCGCAAGGGTTCGCCGCTCGCCGCCCGGGGCGCCGCGGCGGTCCCCGTGACCGACGCGGCGGCCACCCTCACCGAGCGGGTGCCCACCGGCCTCGACGGCGTCGACCGGGTGCTTGGCGGCGGCCTGGTGCCCGGTTCTCTGGTCCTCGTCTCGGGCGAGCCCGGGGTCGGCAAGTCCACCCTCCTGCTCCAGGTTGCCGCAGCGGCGGCCGCCGCCAAGGGGACCGTGGTCTACGTCACCGGCGAGGAGTCGTCGGAGCAGGTGGCGTTGCGGGCGCGACGAATCGGCGGCCTCGAGCCCGAGCTCCTTTTGCTGCCGGAGACCTCGTGCGAGTCGGTCATGACCCGGCTCGAGCAGCTCTCACCGGCCCTGGTCGTCGTCGACTCCATCCAGACGATGACCTCGGAGGAGGTCGATGCCGTGGCCGGCTCGGTGAGCCAGGTCCGCCAGGCGGCGTCCCGATTCCAGCACCTTGCCAAGACCCGCGCCGTGCCGGTCATTCTGGTGGGACACGTCACCAAGGAGGGCCACATCGCCGGGCCCAAGCTGCTCGAGCATCTCGTGGACGTCGTCCTCTCCCTCGAAGGCGAGCCGGGCCACGATCTGCGGGTCCTCAGGGCCGGCAAGAACCGTTTCGGCACCGTTGCCGAACTCGCTCTCTGGTCCATGACCGGCACCGGTCTCGAAAGCGTGCGCAATCCATCGGCCTGGCTGCTCGAGGACCGACGCCGGGACGTCCCCGGATCGGTGGTGGCCGCCGCCCTCGAGGGCACGGCGCCGTTGCTGGTGGAGATCCAGGCCCTCGCGACGCCGTCGACGTTGGGCACCCCGCGGCGGGTGGCGCACGGCTTCGACTCCTCCCGCCTCGCCCTGCTGCTGGCGGTCGTCGAGCGCCACGCCGGCATCCGGCTCACCGAGCGCGACGTGTTCCTCAACCTGGTCGGGGGGCTCTCACTCCGGGAGCCCGCCCTCGACCTGGCCGTCGCCGCAGCGCTGGTCTCCTCCGCCGCCGACCGACCCCTCCCGACCGATCTCGCGGTCTTCGGTGAGATCGGCCTCCTCGGCGAGGTCCGCGCCGTCAGCCGAACCGCCGAACGGGTTCGCGAGGCCGCCGCTCTGGGCTTCGAACGAGTGGCCCTCCCGGCCCGCGATGCCGCGGCCGAGCTGCCTCTGGCCACCGTACGAATCAACTCGGTGGCGGATCTCGTCGGCCTCTTGGGGTAGACGGCCTCCGACTCACGTCTTACGACTGGATCATCCCGCAAATGGCGGGATGATCCCAAGTTCTGAGTTCTCAGTTATTAGTTTTCATCGCAAGGGACGGTGCGGCGGACAAAGCGGGCTCATTCAAGCAGGAGCGCTAGCAGATTCAGCCGGTGACAGCCGGCGCTGTGACGCCTGCGATGACCGCGATGAAACTCATAACTCATAACTATGGTTCATCCCGCCATTTGCGGGATGAACCTCACGACTTACGATGCGCCGTCCGGAGCCGCCGCGAAATAGACCTCCGGAAACATGGCGTAGAAGGCCATGGACGGCTGCAGCTGGGCGAGGGGAATCTGGTCGTCCACCGTGTGCGAATGGACCTCATCGGCCGGGCCGAACCCCACCGTCGGAATGCCGAACAGACCCGCCGTTGCGCAGCCGCTCGAGGAGTGCTTGGAGCGGTGCATTCTCGGCTCCCGACCGAGCACCTGACGGGCGGTGGACACGGCAGCCTCCACCGAGGCGGCGTCGGCGGGCGTCTCCCAGGCAGGGAAGACCTTGTCGGTGGGATAGGCGAACCCGCGCCACGACGACTCATTGTAGTCGAGCAGGCGAACTTCGGCGTCGGCCGCCTGGACCGAGGGCAGGCTGCGGATCTGTTCCAGGGCCTCGTCCATGGTCTCCCCGATGGTCAACCGGCGATCGATGTGGATGCGGGCTTCGTTGGGAATCGCCGTCAGGGACGGTGACCGTGACGTGAACTCGGTGACTGCGATGGAGCCTGGACCGAGGGCCGGGTGATCGGTCGGCAGGTGCCCATGCAGCTGGGCGAGCTCGCTGACGATGGGGCCCATGAGGTAGATGGCGTTGGTGCCGCGATCCGGTTGCGAGCCGTGGGTGGACTCACCCTGGGTCAGAACCTCGATCTCCATCCGACCCCTCTGACCATGGCACACGCCAAGGTGTGACGGCATGGAGACCACCACCACCTCGGGCCGGAGGTCGGCCTCGTTGACCAGGTACTGCCACGCCAGTCCGACGCAGTCCTCGCCGTTCACCGTCGCCGCGACCCAGATCGAGAAGTCGTCCGGGATGCCGATGCGGGCGGCCAGAGCCACCCCGTAGACCACCGCCGCGAGACCGCCCTTCTGATCCGACGCTCCGCGGCCGAAAAGGATGCCGCCGGAGACGACACCGCGGAACGGGTCGTACTTCCAGTTCATGGGGTCGCTGATGCCGACGGTGTCGATGTGAGCGTCGAAGGCGAGTCGCCGAGGTCCGCTGCCGAACCTGCCGAGAACGTTGCCCATCTCGTCCAAGTGCACATCCCGGTAGCCGAGCTTCTCCATCTCGCGCATGACCCGTTCACAAGCGAGCCGCTCGCCTCTGCTGGGTGAGGGAATGGTCACCAGATCGCGCAGAAACTCGATGCACTCCGGAGCAGCCTCTTCGGCCAACCGGAAGGTGTGCTTCTCCTGCTCAGGAGGAATCACGTTTTCCAGATCCATGGTGTTCTCCCGTTCCCCTGGATGATGAATATTTTCACAAAGTCGGGCACGGGGCAAGTGTCGTCTAATTCGATGGCCAGACGGTCTGCCGGTACGGTCAGCCCCGCGGTTTCCTCGGCCCGAAGATCGCCGTCCCGATCCGCACCATGGTCGCCCCTTCGGCGACGGCGATCTCGAAATCGTGGCTCATACCCATGGACAGCTCCGGCAGCGCGCGTCCCGTCTCGTCCTGGAGCCGGTCTCTGATCTGACGCAAGGCCCTGAAATGGGGCCTCGAGTTCTCGGCGACCGGATCGTAGGGCGGAATGGCCATGACCCCTCGAACCGCGAGCCGGTCCAGGGACAGGGCCACGTCGAGCAGATCTCTGGCGCCGTCGACCGCAACCCCGGCCTTCTGGGCCTCGCCGCCAACGTTCACCTCGATGAGCACGTCCAACACACGGTCCCGCCAGTGTTCGGCCAGAAGGAACTGGAGCCTCTCGGCGATCTCGACGCGATCGACCGTGTGCACCACATCGAAGACCTCGAGTGCGGCCTTGGCCTTGTTCCGCTGCAAAGGGCCGATGAGGTGCCAGCGCGCCGGCCGCACGTCGGGCTTCTTCGCCCGCGCCTCCTGCACCCGGTTTTCGCCGAGATCGAGGGCGCCGGCCGCCACCGCTTCATCCACTTCGCCGGGCGGGTGGGTCTTCGACACCGAGATCAGCGTGACCGTCGACGGATCCCGATGGGCAGCCGAGGCCGCCGCCGCGATCCGCCGCTTCACCGAATCCAGTCGATCCTGCAGCGTCTCGCTCACCTCAGGTGCTCTCGTCTGCCGCCGTCGCCTCGTCGATCATCTCTTCCAGGAAGAGGATTCGGTGGCATGTCTCGCAGGAGATGATTTCTTCGCACCGGCGCACGCGCTGCTGCAGGTGCGGCCGAAGGGCGAAATGACAGAGCGAGCAGGAGCCGTCAACCACCGCCGCCACCGCCGTACCTTTCTTCGACTCGAGCAGGCGAATGAAACGGGCCCGGTTCTTGGGGGCGATATCGGCCTCGATGACCTTGGTCTCGCTCACGAGCTCGTGGACCTGCTTCATCAACTCGTCCTTGCGCCCTTCCCAGCCGTCAACCACCTCCCGGTGGGCCGCTTCTTCCTCGGGACGAGCGCCGCGGCGTTCTTCGATCTCTGCGGCGGTCGCGGCCATGGACTCCTCGAGCTCCTTGTGGCGCTGGGCCGCCTCCTCGAGCTCCTTGGTAGCGTAGTCGATCTCCGAGATCACAGCGGTGAACTCGCGCTCGTTGGTTACCATGCTCTTCTGACGTTGGAAGTGCTCGAGCTCGAGCTTCCACTCCTCTTCCTTCTTCTTGACCTTCGCCAACTCGCCGCCGAAGGCCCTCACCTGGGCTTCGAGCTCCTCGAGCTCCGCCTGTCGTTGAACATTGGCCTGCCGCAGCTCCTGCACCTCTGGTGGCGGGGTCTGGCGTTCCCGAATGGCCGCGGCGATGCGGTCGTACAGTTCCTGCAGCCGTACCAGCATGACGAGATCGTGGCGTACGTTATTCACCGCTTCCCTTGCCCCCTTGTTGATCTCACGCCGCAGGGCCTCCGACGTCGTTCCGCCGAACTCCCTCAACCTGGGCCCACCAGGATTCGAACCTGGGACCGACCGGTTATGAGCCGGCGGCTCTAACCGCTGAGCTATGGGCCCAGAAGAGTCTAGCTCTGCTTGGGTTGAAGAACAAGGCGCACCCTGCCCGATCGTCGAATCGGGCTTGGGATTTTCGCGCCGAGGAGAAGCTAGTTGTTCCCCTCGGAGAACGGCTTGAGCAGGTGGGCGCGGGTCGGGTGGCGGAGCTTCCTGAGTGCCTTGTACTCGATCTGGCGAATCCGCTCACGGGTGACATTGAAGGTCCGGCCGACCTCCTCGAGGGTATGCTCGGTTCCGTCGCCGATACCGAAGCGCAGCTTGAGAACCTGCTCCTCGCGGGGCGTCAGCGACTTGAGCACCGACTCGGTGTGGTCCTTGAGCGTCCGCATGATGACCGCGTCGATGGGAGAGACCGAGTTGGTGTCCTCGATGAAGTCGCCAAGGTGGGAATCTTCTTCTTCGCCGATCGGGGTCTCGAGCGAGATGGGCTCCTGCGAAATCTTGTGGATCTTGCGGATCTTCGACACCGGCATCTCCATCCGGCTCGCGATCTCCTCCACGGTGGGCTCTCTGCCGAGCTCCTGCACCAACATTCGCGTGGTCCGAGTGAGCTTGTTGATGGTCTCGATCATGTGCACCGGAATGCGAATCGTGCGTGCCTGATCGGCAATGGCGCGGGTGATCGCCTGCCGGATCCACCAGGTGGCGTAGGTGGAGAACTTGTAGCCGCGGCGGTACTCGAACTTATCCACCGCTTTCATCAGCCCGATGTTCCCCTCCTGGATCAGGTCGAGAAACTGGAGCCCGCGGTTGGTGTACTTCTTGGCGATGGAAACCACCAGGCGAAGATTGGCGACGATGAGCTCCTGCTTGGCCTGGTCGGTCTTGCCCTCACCGCGACGAACCTCGGCAAGCAGCACCTTGAGGTCGTCGTACGGAGTTTCGAACCGCTCTTCGAGCTTCTCGAGCTCGTCGGTGTAGCGGCCGACCCGGGCCTGGTAGAACTGGCGCCGCTCCTTGTTTCGTTCGGTTTGGAGCTTCTTCCGGTCGCGGTTGATGGTCTGGATGGGAATCGAGAACTGGCGCTCGACCTCCCCGAGGAAGGTCAAGAGGCGATTCCGCGTGGTGGTTGTGAAGTCGGCCCGGCGCACCAGAAGAGCGATGTCGGCGGTATTGGCGGCAATCTTGTCCGACAGCTCTTTGTAGCGTTTTCCGGACTTCTTGCAGCGGCGCAGGCGGCGTTTGAGCTCGCGCGACTCGCCGTCGAGGTCGTTGATGGTTCGGAAGATCCCGAGGCTCTCGCGAACCCGGTCTTCGGCCTTCTCGTCGAGCTCGGCGCCGTGGGCCTGGAGCAGCTCGCGAACCCCGCGGCGCTCCCGCCGGGCCCGCTCGTTGGTGCGCAGGAAAAGCTCGAGGAGCTCGGGCTCCTTGGACAGGGCGATGAAGACCTTGGCCTCTCCGGCCTCGATGCGCTGCGCGATCTCCACCTCGCCCTCTCGGTCGAGGAGCTTGACCGTCCCCATCTCGCGCAGATACATGCGCACGGGGTCGTTGGTCTTCTCGAGCTGCTCGGTGGCAGGACGGGCGGCGGCCTTGACCGTAGCGCCGTCCTTCTTTTCTTTGGCGTCGGCCTTCTTCTCGCCTTCCTTCGAATCGGGTTCGACGCTGTCGGCCTCGACCACGTCGATCTCGAGCTCACCCAACCGAATGTAGACATCGTCGAGCTTCTCGGCGATGCCCGTGACCTCTTCGGGGAGCTGCTCGAAAAGCTCCTCGTACATAATGAACCCTCGCTCTTTGCCGGTTTGAATCAGCTTGACGAGCTCCGGGTACTTCTCCTCAGCCAGGACACGCGGCTGCTCCATGTAGCGTCACCTCACATCGTCGTTGTTGCTCTTCGATCCCTGGATTCGGTCCACGGACGGACGGACACCCCGCACGCGTTCAAACAAGAATCGGCCGCGATCGCTTCCCAAACAGGAAAAATCACTGAGAGTCGTCCATCGGGTCCGATAGCATGGTGGGCGCTTCGCGATCTCTACAGATCTGAACCAGAGGCCCCATCGCCATTCGAAGCAATATGGGTCGCGAGTTGGGAAATGGCAAGCCCTGATGGACGAATTGGCCGAATTTCTGCCGAATTTGCTGAAATAAGGCCCCAAAAGGTCAAAAATCGGGAGATCTCGATCGCAGCCCGGCCAATTTCACCTGCAGCTCGCCGACCCGCTCATCGTCGCCGGCATCCTCGGCGCGACGCACCTGTGAGGTGAGGTCGCGGGCCTGTGCCTTCCACTGCTCCAAAAGCGTTCGTTGCAGCTGCCACCGAATGGCGTCGTCGGTGAGCTCGGGTCCCGGCGCGGTGCTGACCTCCGCCACCAGTACCAGCAGCTCCTCGTCCTCTCCGAGGCTCGACTGGAGCCAGCGCACGAAATCCTCCTCCGGCCCTCCGACGTCCTCGAACTCTCTCAGCGCCGACAACAGCCGGCCGATTCTCGGGTCCGAAAGCTGGGCGGGCTCGATCTCCTCGGCCACCAGGCGCCGCCACCGTCGGCCACCGTCGATGATGATGCGGGCGAGGAACTGTTCGCCGGGGCCCAGCGAGGGTACGGGCGCCGGCGCTCTCTCGGCGCCGCCCCGCCCTCCCATCCTGCGCGCGAGATCGCGCAGGACGTCCTGGGAGAAACCGACCCGCTGCGTCAGGTCCATGAAAAGCTCGTCGCGGAGATAGGGATCCCTCGCCGAGCCGACCAGCGCGGCGATGTCCGCCGCCGCTCGCTGGCGGGCGGTGCGGTCTTCCGGCAGGTCCTCCACCAGGAACTCCACCAGGGACTTCGGCGCTTCGAGAAGCTCGCGCATGGCCTCTGGGCCCGACTCGCGAACCACGTCGTCGGGATCCGTTCCGGGCGGCAGGCCCACCACGGCAGCGGTGACACCCGCCTCGAGCAACACCCGAGCCCCGGTGCCCGCTGCCCGGCGGCCCGCCGAGTCCGCGTCGTAGCACAGCACCACCCGGCCGTCCGCCCCCACCCGCCGCCTGAGCAGGCGTGCGTGCTCTGAAGTCAGGGCGGTTCCGAGTGTGGCCACCACGTTGGTGATCCCCACCAAATGCAGCGAGAAGCAGTCGAAGTAGCCCTCGACCACCACCGCCTCGCTGGCGTCGGCGATGGCGCGCCGCGCCCTGTCGAGGCAAAAGAGAGTCGTGCGCTTGTGAAAAAGCGGGCTCTCCGGACTGTTGAGGTACTTCGGTTCACCATCGCCCAGGATGCGTCCTCCGAAGGCGATGAGGCGGCCCTCGCTGTCGCGCACCGGAAACGTCAGCCGGCCGCGGAACCGGTCGTAGGGCCGCTTTCCTTGATCGGGCTGGACCGCCAGACCCGCCTCGACGATGATCCCCTCCGGATGCCGTCGGGTCATCCGCGTGAGCAGCTGCCGCCAGTCATCCGGGGCATAGCCGAACCCGAAGTCGCGCCAGGTGCTCCGATCGTAGCCGCGGCGCTCGAGCTCCGACCGCGCCGGGGCGCCGGCGGGCGAGTCCAGCTGCTCGGCGAACCAGTGCTGGGCCTCCTCCAGGATGGTCCGCAGCCGGTCCGCGGTCTTGCGCCGCCGACGCGCCTCCGGACTCGCCGGCGGCAAGTGGACCCCGAAGCGCCGGGCGAGACGCTCCACGGCCTCCGGAAAGCTCAGGCGATCGAGCTCCATGACGAATCGGATGGCGTCCCCGCCGGCGTGGCAGCCGAAGCAGTAGTAGAGACCCTTCTCCGGATCGATGCTGAACGACGGTGTCTTCTCCTCGTGGAACGGGCACAGGCCTTCGTACTTGCGGCCCCGCCGCTTCAGCTTGACGTGGTCGGACGCCACCTCCACCAGATCCGTTGCATCCCGGACCTGGGCGATGACCTGAGGGTTGAGATCGGCATCTACCATCGTTGGGGCATTCTCGCACGCCCCGTCCCGCTCCCACGTCCGCGTCCGTACCCGGGTCCGATGCTGGATCCTCGATGCTGGATGTTCTCTCGATCCCGATCCCGATCCCGATCCCGATCCCGATCCCGACGAAACCGTATCCGCTCGATGTTGCGCCCCCTGGAAGCTCCTCCACCCGTGAACGCGATGGTTGTGGCGGCGGGCGTCCCGCCCGCCATCCGCCGCCACAGTCGCGGAGCGCACCGGGTCCACACAACCACCCAAAGCCGTGCTGCGGGATTCGCTGACGGCTTGGCCCTGCCAAGAAAGCTCCGCGGTCCCTGACGCTACGGATTTGGCGGGAAGGGGAGCGCGGCAGTCGGCCCGATAGCCCCCCGGAAACGCCCTCAGCCGGACTCTTCCAGCTCGACCTCCGTCGCTCCCCTGCCGCCACGGTTGCCGGGAGGGTGTTTGAAGGAGCGGACCGCGGGGTGGCGGCGGCAGACGTCGGCGACCATTCGCCGCAGGGTCCCGGTGCCGTGGCCGTGGACGATCCGGATCATCCGAGCTCCGGCGGAGAATGCCTGATCGAGCGCCTTTTCGACCTCGTCGCGACCGCGCTCGGAGTCCATTCCGATGAGCATGAGCTCGCGCGGCGCCTCCTCGGTCACCTCGACGTGCACGACGCGTTTCTTCTCCTGGCCCGGCGGCCGCCTGAGGATCTCCAGGTCGCTCACCGGTACCCAGACTCTTTTGTTCCCCACCACCACTGAGACCTGCGATCCGCGGACCGAGTCCACCAGTCCCTCGCCGCCGAGCAGGGTCAAGCGAACTCTGTCACCCTTCACCGGTCCCTCGGGCTCCGACGCCGGGGCGGGTCTCGACCGGCTGCCGAGATCCAGAGCCTCGTCGCGGAGCTTCTGGATGCTTCTTCTGCCCAGAGGCTTGAGATCCCTGGTGGCCTTTTCGAGCTTCGCCGTCGCCCGGTCGAGCTGCTTCTTCGCCCGCACCTTCAGCGCCTCGCGCTGACGCTCGAGCTCCATCGGCATCCGGGCGCGCTCCTGCTCGAGCCGCGCGAGCTCGATTCTGGCCGACTGCTCGAGGCCGGCGATCTCCGCTTCCCTCGCCGAGATGGCGGCGCGCTCCTCCACGATCTCACCCTCGAGCACTTCCAACCGCCGCAGCCAGCGGTCGAGCTCCAGGTGCTCTCCACCGAGCAGCTCCTCGGCGCGTTCGACGACGCCCCTCTCGATCCCCATGCGGCGGGCGATCTCCAACGCCCTCGATCGGCCCGGGCGGCCCACGACCATCCGGTAGGTCGGCAGCTCGTTGTCCTCGTCGTACTCCATGGCCGCGTTGTCGAAGCCCTCCGACGACGACGCCACCATGGAAATGGATGCCAGGTGGGTGGTGGCGATGGTGGTCGCTCCGCTGCGATTGAGGCTCTCCAATAGGGCGCAACCGAGGGCTGCGCCCTCCATGGGATCAGTGCCGGCTCCGAGTTCGTCGTAGAGCACGAGCGTACCCTCTCCCGTATCCCGCAGCAGTCGGGCCGTCGCCGCCATGGCTCCCGAGAAGGTCGAGAGATCCGCCGTCACGTCCTGCTCGTCGCCGATGTGGCACCACAGGTGATCGAAGACCGGAACGGTGCTCTCCGCCGCCACCGGAATAGGCACTCCGTGGTAGCACAACAAGACCATCAGCCCGACGGTCTTGAGCACCACTGTCTTGCCGCCGGCGTTAGGTCCCGAGATGACCAGCGTTCGCAGCTCGTCGGGGATGGCGATGTCCAGCGGCACGACGGGCCGCTGCTCACGGCGGAGTTCGGCATCGCCGCTAACCTCCACCCGCAGATCCCGCAATCGCTCGTCCAGCAGGGGGTGACGCGCCCGGGCCAAGCGCAGCTCGACCCCCGCCTCGGGGTAGACCACCCGGCCCTCCACCGCCCTGCCGAAGAGCACCATGGCCTGCGCCGCATCCAGCCGGGCGAGGACCTCCAGAGCACCGGCGAGCTCGTCGGCGGCATCGGCGAAGGCGTCGCTGATAACCCGGAGAATGCGCTGCAGCTCGTGGCGCTCCTTCGCGGCGGTTTCGGCGAGGCCGTTGTTGAGCTGCACGGCCTGGAAGGGCTCGATGAAAACGGTGGCGCCGCTGGACGAGGTGTCGAGAAGCAGCCCGTCGAGCTGCGACCGCGCGCCGGAGCGCACCGGGATGCAGTACCGGTCCCGCCGCAGCGTCGGTGGGGCGTCGGTGACGGCGTCCCCGTGCGCCTTCCGCACCCCCGCCAGAACCTGCAGCAGCTCCCGCCGCTGCCTCCCCGAGGCGCGCCGGAGACGAGCGAGCTCCGGGGAAGCATCGTCGGGAATTCTGCCGTCGCGACCGAGCAGGGGCGACACGGTCGCCACGAGCTCCGTGGTGTCGGGAAGCTCATCGGCCACGTCCCGGAGCACGGACAGCTCATCCGCCACCCCAGCCAACCGGCGCCGAATCGAGGCCACGCGCTTGGCGAGACCGAGCAGGGCGACGAACTCCCGCGGTTCGGACGGCGCCGGAGCATCGGGCTCCAACCACTCGGCGGCCTCGTCGATCCCGCCCAGGGGCAGCGGCCCGTCGAGCCCCACGAGGTCGGCGAGCGCTTGGTTGAACGAGGCCTTCCGGACGGCCTCCTCGGCGCTGGGAAGCGCTCCGAGAGACGCAAGAAGAAGGCGGCCCGGGCGCGTTCGCGCGTGGGCCGCCACCAACTTCATGGTTGTGTCGAATTCGAGCTCGGCATACACGAACGAAGCTTCCTAGAGAAGACCCGCTCTGCGTTGCTTCGCGAGCTTGCGAAGCATTTTCTTACGGGCCTGGATCATCTGCCGTTTGCGCTGCTCTGAGGGTTTCTCATAGAAACGGCGACGTTTGACCTCGGAAAGGATACCGGCCTTTTCGCACTTGCGCTTGAAACGGCGCAGTGCCTGCTCGAAGGATTCGTTGTCTCGAACGTAAACTCCTGTCGGCATTGGCGGTCTCACCTCCTTCCCGTGCCATTTGCGCAGCTCTGACGGCTGGCGCACGCACCAGGATCGTGAGGGTACCACCCGGCGGATCGGGGGTCAAGACGACCCCGGTGCGGCGACGACGCCGTTCTAGTCGGTCACGACCTGGGTGGACACGGCCTCCCAGTTCTTGTCGTAGAGCTTCTGGGTCTTGATCTTGAAGTAGAAGGCCGCGGCGCCGCCCTCGCGCTTCTTGTACAACCAGGTCTCCACGCCCTTGTCGGGGCTCTCCTGAATGTTGCGGAAGTACACCTGGCCCGCGACGGCCACGACCTCTTCTTTGGTCATGCCCTTGGCCACCGCGTCGAAGCGCTCCTGGGTGATGAACCGCCAGTTGTCGAAGTCGGCGATCTGGGCCACCAGGGGGTGGTACGGCGTCAGACCCGCCGCCTCGAAGTAACCCTCGGCGCTGCTCAGGTGGTCGATGGCCTTCTTGTAGTCGCCGCTCTTCTCCACCATGTCGATAGCGACGAGGATTGCCTCGTCGGAGTAGATCATCAGCGCGTCCGCCGTCTCCTGGGACTCGGGGTACTCATTAATGCCGACGTTCAGCAGATCGGCCAGCATTCCCTGCACCTCTTCAAAGGCCGCTTCGCTCTCGGCGGTCTGCGCCTCGAGCTTGCTGGAGATCTCTTCGAGCTCGACTTTCTGCTCATCCGTCAGCTCGTTCTCGTCGATTTCTTCGAGGGTCGCCAGAGCCGCTTCGTCGGCTTCGATCTCGGCCCTCAGGTTCACCAGGTCTTCGTAGGCGGCCTTCACGGCAGCGAACTGCTCCTGGAAGGCGGCGAGCTTGAGCTCCTCTTCACTCGGCCCACTGGAGCAACCCTGAACCAGTCCAACCAACGCAATCGAAACGACGCAAACCAACATCCAACGGTTCTTCTTCATGGCCTCTCCCTTCGGGCTCGAGACAATCTCATCCGCACATGTCCGACCGCAGACAAGCTAACAGAATCATGGTCTCGTGACAACGGCTGCAGAGCCTTCCGGCCACGGTTTCGGCCGCCGGCGACCGCAGTGTAGAATGCCGATCACACCGGCTTGTGAACCTGATCGGGACGGGATCACCACCGCTTCGCGGCCCAAACCCGTCCTTGACTGGGGCGAAGGTCGCCGGAGATAATAAAGATACGTACGGTAAGGCAGCTACGGGAGGCACCATGGAGCGCTATGAAGCGATTCTCGAACAGCTCAAAAAAGCGCAGAACCGGAGCGTGGAGACCGTCTCCCACCGGCTCGAAGGCGTGGTGCAGAACCTCGAGAAACTGATCCAGGACACCACCACATCCGTCCGGGAGGCCATCTCCTCCGACGCCGAGGAGTGCTTCCCCGTGGCCGAGATCGAAGCGGCCCTGGAAGATTATCGCGACCAGTTCGAGGACCAGCGTCGCCACGCCGATGAGCTGGAATCGAGGATCCGAGAGCTCGAGGCGACCTCGGGCGACTCCGGCGGCGGCGCCTCGATCGCATTGCTGCGCTCGCTGGAAAAATCCGGCAGCCAGTCCGAGCTGCTCAAGGAACTGCTACCGGCCATCTCCGAGCACGCCGCCCGCAGCGTCGTGCTCGTCCTCCGCGACGGCCGCGTCTCGGCTTGGAGCGGCATCGGCTTCGTCGACGGTGAGCGGCTGAGGGACTGGCAGGGCGAGACGTCGGCCAGCGTCGCCCTCAGCACCATGCTCGAGGAGAATCGCCCGGTTCGGTTCGCGCCCGCCGATGATGAGCTCTTCGCGTCGGTGCTCAGCGCCGAAGAGATCCCCACCGAGATCCTCCTGATCCCGGTTGTGTTGCGAGGCAAGCTCATGGGTGCCGTCTACGTCGATCGGCTCGAGGGCAACCCGTGGAACCCGGAAACCGCACAAGCACTCGTGGCCCAGGTCTGCTGGCTCATCGACACCCTCCCATTCCGCCCCGGCGCAGCTCCCGCCCTGGCCGAACCTCTGACCGTCGAGTCCGGGGCCACCGTTTCGGCGGCCGAACCGGAGGCCGAGGAGGCCATGGCGGCCGAGGATCCGTCGGCCACGATGAAGATCGACACCACCGCCGCGCTGTCGGAAGAAGAGGACGAGGCCGCCGACGACGACGACGACGCCATTGCATCCGAGTCGTTCGAGCCGGACGAGCCGTCGCCGCCGAGCGACGAAATCGCAGGCGAGTCCTTCGAGCCGCCCACCTCAACCGGAGCCGAGTTCACGCCGGGACCCCAGCCGGAGCCCGAACCGGAACCTGAGCCGGAACCCGAGCCGGAGCCGGAGCCGGAACCGGAACCCGAGCCGGAGCCCGAAGCTGAGCCGGAGCCCGAGCCGGAACCCGAGCCGGAGCCCGGGCCCGACGAGGACCACACCGACACCGGATCCGAACCGGTTCCGTCGGAGGTTCTCCCGGTGACCCCCCCGGTCGACGCAGCGGCGGAAGAAGCATCCGACGC
>JAZBOQ010000139.1:0-62517 GCA_036351195.1 Thermoanaerobaculales bacterium
AGTCACGCTATTACGGTATTGTGCTGATCTCGAAAAAGGTGCCAGTCACGCTATTACGGTATTGTGCTGATCTCGGCGCATGAAGGGGACAAGGTGACGAGGTCGGTGCGGGTGTTCGTGGAGGGACGGGAGCTTCTGATGACGTTGGGCGTCGAGCGCTATCGTCACAAAGTCAAGGAGCTCGCAGAAAGCGTTCGCACGTCGCCCGATGGGATGAGTCAAGCACTCGCAAGGGGAGTCAGAAGACGAGCCCAGGACGCCGACTACAGGAACAGGCTCAGCGACCTCGATCATGCCGTCGCCTGGGCAATCGCCACAAAACCGTAATAGCGTGACTGGCACCTTTCTACAAAACCGTAATAGCGTGACTGGCACCTTTCTTATTTTCCTCCTTTCCTTCCTTTCTTTGGCACCTTTCTTTCAGGCACCTTTCTTTCTTCCCTTTCTTCCTTTCTTTGACCTCGAGGACGTGTTCGAATCCGAGAGTCACGAGGGCTGGCCTCAGCCGCCGGTCAAACCACGTCGGCCGTCTATGCGTATCGCATGCAGGAGGCAGGATGAAAATCGGGAAGCTGACGGTAGTTGTCCTTGGCGTCGTGTCGTCTGTCGTGGCGTGTGGTGGTCCGGTCCGGATCGAGCCGACGGAGGATTCGGCCCGGGCGGCGAACCAGACCGGCGAGATGCGGACGACGTTGAAGCACTACAACCTGGGTGCGGAGGCTGCAGGAAACGATCAGAATCTGGCGGCCAGAGAGAGCTTTCTGAAGGCTCTCGAAACGGCGCCGGAGCACCCCGCGCTGATTATGCGGGCCGCAGCGGTCGAGGCCGAGCTCGGCAACTCCGCGGCTGCGGTGGCATGGCTCGAGCGGTACGCGGCCCTCGGGGGAATCGCAGATCTCGCTGCCATCGAGGTGTTCGGGACGTTGCGCGAAGTCGAGGGCTACGCGGTGGTCGCGGCGGCCATCGCCGCGAACGACCGGCCGCCTGCGCCGGCCGACATCGTCGTGACGCTGAACGACGCCCACTTGTGGCCCGAGGGGATCGCTTTCGACAGGATGACCGGCGATCTTTTCGTCGGCAGCATGTCCGAGAACAAGATTGTGGCCATCCGGGCTGTCGGGATCGTCGAAGACTTCGGTGCGTCCGCCGGTGACGGGCTGCTGAACGTGCTCGGCATGACGGTGGACGAGAACCGGCGCCACCTGTGGGCGTGCATGGGCCTCGGCAGCGACGAGTTTCAATCGGATGGGGAGCGGCGTCGGAACGGGGTGGTGCGCTACGACCTCGAGACGGGGCGACTTCTCGCCAGGTACGATCTCGAGGATGACGGCATCAACCGGTTGCTCAACGATGTGATCGTGGCCGCCGATGGTACGGCCTACGTGACCGAGAGCCATCACGGATCCGTCTATCGAATCGAGCCGGGCAGCGAGACCATCGAGCACTTTCGATTCTTCCCCGAGCTCAACTACCTCAACGGGATCGAGCTCTCACCGGATGGCGAGAGGCTCTATTTGGCCGCGGTCGAGGGCATTTTCGCCCTCGTGCTCGCCGAGGATCGAGTGGTGAAGCTCGGCCACGAGGAAGGTGTCAGCACGGTGAGCGCGGACGGATTGTGCCTGGCGGGATCGAGTCTGTTCGCAGTGCAGAATCAGCCGAGACTCGGGTTCAGAACGATGCGCTTCGATCTCGACGACAGCGGACTGGGAATCGAAAGCGCCTCGGTGTTGCCGGCGGGTCTGCCCGAAGGTTTGATCCCGTACACCTGCGCCGCAGGCGATGGCGAGGTCTTCGTCAACGGCACCGGCCCCCTGAACCTGATGGACACCGAAGGGGTCCCCGCCAACCCCGTCGTGATCCGCATACCGATCTGACCCTGACCCCATCGCAGCCCACAGATCGCACGGATCCGTGATTGAACTGCGATGGGTTCGCGTGGTCTGTGTGGTCTGTGGGCACCGTGCAACGCGACGTCGGCGCCGCAGCTACGGACGACTCCACGCTCCCGTATCGCCGGACTCGAAGCCGTCGGCGAAGACGAGGTTCACGTCGCCGAGGTAACTGAAGACTGGCTCTTCGGCACGCCAGTCGATCCCCGAGACGGCGAGGTAGGGAGGATCCGCGGCAACGGCGGCGGAGGTGACGAGGACGACGCTCCGGAATGGCTCGAGCTCGACGGTTGCGCCGACGGCGCCGCCGCCGGGCAGGGTCCAGCTGCCGGACGGGACGGCCATGGTCGCGGCATTCTCGGTGTCGTTGAAGAGGAGCACGGCGTTGGCGCGATCGATGGAGCTGCCCGCCGACGAGGCCCAGGGGGCGTCGCCGGTCCACTCGCCCAGGGTGGAGAGGAGCGTGCCGCCGGGTTCCCTGCGGATCACACCGCCGGTGGTGGTCGGTGCGATGAAGGCGGTGTGGCTCATCAGCCCGTAGTCGCCGGGCGACTCGTACTCCAGCGCCACCGGATCGGGCTCGAGGTAGGGCGGCAGCCACCAGTGCGAGAGGTTCTCAGGCCGGTCAATGCGGCGGCTTGGTTCGGTGGCAACCAGGGTGTTGCCGGTGATGGTGTGGCCCTGGTCGGGCTCGGTGCCCAGCGACAGGGACAGGCCCGAGCGACGGCTGTCGAGGATGACGTTGTCGCTGATCGTGCAGTCGAAGTTGTTGGGCAGGAAGATGCCGTGGCCGTTGTTGCCGTAGATGGTGTTGCCGGTGATGACGGTGTCGTGAAAATCGGACAGGAACTCGGGCCAGATGCCGTGCCCCATGGGCCACCACGGGTGTGAGTACTCCAGATCGCCGATGGTGTCGAGAATGATGTTCGCGCGGATGATGGAGGCGTTGCAGTTGGTGTAGACCGCGGCGCCGTCGTTGAGGGTGGACATGGACCGAACGAAGACGTTGTTCTCGACGGTCTGGCCGTCCGAACCGAGGATGATCCCCGCGTAGCCGGTGTCGACGAAGCGATTGAGGCGAATGGTGGCGGCGTTGGCGTTGCTGATGATCATCCCGGCAGCGTGCCACGGGCCCCAACCGCCGTAACCGGGTTCGACGCCGATCCTGAGAAAGAGGTTGCGTTCGACCAGCGCGCCGGCCTGGCCGGAGGGGTTGGTGTTGATGCGGACCGCGACGTTGCGCACATCGCGGAAGACCGAGCGGCGGATCGCGAAGGGCTGCGCGTCCCAGGAGAGAGCGATCGCGTTGCTTTCGATCTCGGAGAAGGTGCAGTCCTCGACGGTGGTCGGCTGGCCGATCCGCAGCGCGGTGCCGAAATAGCGGGAGAAGTGGAGGCTCGAGAAGGTCGTTCCCGCGGTGCGGACGCCCTGGGGCTCGGCGCCGTGGTCGACGACGACGTCGGTGGAGGTGGTGGTGACGACATCCACCTTCATGGTGGCCGGATCGGTCCAGGAGGGCGGGTAGAGGTAGAGGGTTCCGGCCTCCCAGTGCCACTCGCCGGGAGCGTCGAGCTCGTCCAGGTCGTTGTCGATGAAGTAGCCCGAGCCCGGGTCGGAGAACGGGTCGCCGGAACGCCCCTCGGGGCCGAGAGCGAGGGTGTCGACCGGCTCGTGCTGGGTGATGGGCCGGGTCTCCCACCACCAGCTCCAGCGCCGCCAGCGAACCTGGGCGCCGGTCCAGCGGCCGGGAGCGACCCCCGGCCGGTTCGAGAGCTCGGCGTCGACGATCTCGTCGGGAGAGTCGTCCGCATCATTGCGCATGAACCCGGCGTTCGGCCACCGCGCCGTGGGCACGAACCGGCCGTTGACGTAGCAGGCGACGACGCGCTGAGGGACGGCCCCGGTGCGCACCAGGGGATTCGCCCCCCAGGTCCCGGGCAGGTTCACGCGGACGCTGGCGGTGAGGATCGGCCGCTCGCCGTTGCCGTAGGCGCCGATACTGAGATTCGAGCCGACGTCCAGGTCCAGGGCTTCGTAGGTGCCGCCGCGCTGGAGGAGGATCGTGTCGCCGGCCCCCGCCCGGTCGACGGCGTGGACGAGGGTGGCCAACGGCTCGGCCGAGGTGCCGGGCCCGCCGTCCACACCGCCGGGCGCCACGTGCCAGTCGACGGCCACCGCCGGCGTGGACGCCGAGACGATCATGACCAGGGCGAGAAGACGATGTGCGGCCAAGCGAAACCTCCAGATCCTCCACGAGCGTAGCGGGAGAAAGCCGTGTCGGGTTGTAGCAGCGGTCACCCGAAGCCGGTGTCAGGCTGAGCCACGCCCCATCCGTCCTGGTGAACGGCCTCGCCGGAACGAGTTCACGCCGGCGAGGGCGCCGGCGCCACAAGGGAGCTCAGGTCGTTGCTGCGCCGGCGCCCCGCCGGCGATCTGCCCTCGAACAACGACCTCACATGGATCTCTGATGGTTGCATGAGGTTCTAGTGTTAATTAATTCGCTAAATAGTGATATAGTTTTTTGCGCGCCACGGATGGCGCCTGGAGGTCACATATGAACATTCCCGTCGCGCTCGTCATCGGTTTTGCTCTGGGTCTCATCACCACGGTCGTCGCCGTCGTGCTCACGATGCGCTCGTCCATGATCGTACCCGAGCGGAGTTCCAAGTCGTTCGAGGCCACCTGTGCGGCCATCGAGAAGGTGGTTCCCGGCAACGACGGTTGGAGCTTTCCCATGGAGAGCTTCGACATGTCGGCCAAGCTGGCGGCCAAGGACGCCATGCCCGCCAACGTCAAGCGGATCCGGCTGTACTTCATGTGCAAGCCCGACGTCGCCAAGAAGGTCCTGGGCGCCAATCCCAAGCTTTCGGCGATCATGCCCTGCTCGTGGTCGGTCTACGAGCTCGACGACGGCTCGGTCTGGGTTTCGCACATGAACATCGGCATGATGGCCAAGATGATGGGCGGTGTGGTCGGTGAGTCGATGGGTGGGGTCGCCAAGGCCGACAAGCGATTCCTGGAAGCCATCCTCCACTGACCGGGCGCGCGACTACAATGGCCCTCAACTGGAGGCCCGCATGCGTCTTCCCCGCGAGCTCGACGCCATCGAGGTCCGCATCCTCGCCTGCCTTCTCGAGAAAGAGCGGACCACCCCCGACGTCTACCCCATGACCGTCAACGCCCTGGTTGGGGCGTGTAACCAGAAGAGCAACCGGAACCCTGTCATGGAGCTGACGGCGCCGGAGGTCGAGACCGTTCTCGGCAGGCTTCGGGCGGACGTTCTCGTCTGGCCCGAGGACGGCGCCAGAGTCCGCAAGTGGTCGCACAACCTGGACTCAAAGTGGAAGCTGGACGCCCATGCCATGGCGCTGATGACGGTGCTGATGCTGCGTGGACCGCAGACCCCGGGAGAGCTGCGATCGAGGACCGAGCGAATGGTCGGGTTCACGACGTCGACCGAGGTCGAGCGCGTCCTCGGCGAGCTCGCAGAGGGTGACGAGCCCCTGGTCGTCCAGCTGGCCCGCCGTCCCGGGCAGAAGGAGTCCAGGTGGATCCACCTGCTCGCCGGCGAGCCGGGCGAGGAGACGGAGGTCTTCATCCCGCCACCGCGTGTTGCCGGGTCATCCGATCTCCAGGATCGGGTGGACGCCCTGGAAGCGAGGGTGGCGCGGCTGGAAGCGGCGCTGGGGGAGCGAACCGACTTGTGACTCGATTCCGATCGCGGTACCCTCGAAGGTAGAGTATCCAAGGAGGGCGCCATGAGCGACAGGCGATCCGGGGAAGAACGGCGCAAAGAGACCGACCGCCGAAAAGCGCAGCGCCGGGGCGATGCGGAGCCGTGGCCGGCGGAGCTGGAACGACGGTCGGGCGAGGACCGGCGCAGGGAAGAACGCCGCAGCGGCAGGGACCGGCGAAAGTCTCGCAGCGTCTGACTTTCCCGCCGGTCATCTACGGCTACCCGCGGACGTCTCCCGGACCAGTCCCGAACGCAGCTCACCCGATTGAGGTCTATGTCCTGGCCGGGGCCGCCGGGCTTCAGCTCGGGGACCGCTCCGGACGAGGAATCACTTGATCCCCTTCATGAGGTCCTTGCGCTTGTACTTCTTGGGCGGCTCGAAGTCCGCCGCGTCGAAGTCGGCTGTTGCCGACGACAGCAGCGTCGACTGGCCATCCAGGATTCCGTCGTCGCCGAACTCGCGGGTGCGCACCGGAAAGCCGTTCATTTCTTTCATGTGCTCGTAGGTGGCGTCGCCGATGGCGCCGCCGTTGCCCATCTTCGGCAGACTGTCGAGCATCTCGGACATGAACTCGCCCATCTCGTAGAAGATCTCGGCGACCTCGTTGCCGCCGGCGACGTTGTCCCAATCGGTCACGCAGAGCTCACGCTCTCGAATGCCGCTCCTCCAGACCTCGTAGATCTCGCAGTCAAAGCCGTTGACGGTGTCGGCTGCGCCGGTCTTTTTGAGCTCGGACGGCTCGCGGGGCTCGGCCATGGCGGGCATCCGGCTCTTCATCATCTCTTCCATCCTCGCGCGCTGGCTCTCGGGCATGGCGGACAGTGCCTGTTCCATCGAGGCCATGGCCTGGTTCATGGTCGAGGCGAGCTTTTTCATCTGCTCCTGGTCAAAGACGAAGTAGCTTCGGTCGTCGTGGTTGACGACGATCATCTCGCGCTCGGCGGCGCGAAAGATCATGTCGCCGTCCCAGGTCGAGGTGGACATGGATGGGTCCATCTTCATGTTCATGCCCTCGACGACGATGCCGGTCTGGACGGTCTCGCCGCCGAAGCTGCTCTCGATCTCGTAGCGCACCCCGGCGGCGGCCGGCATGGTGGCGAATGCGAAGATGACGAGTCCGAGGATGGTTTTCATGGTTGTTTCCCTTCTATGCATATTTCGACGATGCCTCGAGATCGACGACTCTGGAATCGGGTTCCGTGACCGTTTTAGATACTCGATCTCATTTGTTGTTGACGATCATAGCAAATCCCGGATCGGCTCGATCACCGTGTCAACGGTCGATATGTCACCCGGTGCGGCCGGTCGGCCTCATCGCCGAGGCGCTGCTTGCGGTCGGCCCGGTAATCCGCGTAGGGGCCGGGGAACCATTCCACGTGGGAGTCGCCCTCGAAGGCCAGCATGTGGGTCGCCACCCGGTCGAGGAACCAGCGGTCGTGCGAGATCACCAGCACCGTTCCGGCGAAGGCAAGGATCGCTTCCTCGAGCGCTCGAAGCGTGTTGACATCGAGATCGTTGGTCGGCTCGTCGAGCATCAGGACGTTGGCGCCCTCCTTGAGCATCTGCGCAAGGTGGACGCGATTTCGTTCGCCGCCCGAGAGCTGTTTCACGGGTTTCTGCTGGTCCGAGCCGGTGAAGTTGAAGCGGCCGACATAGGCGCGGGAGTTGACCTCGACGCGACCGAGCCAGACCGATTCCGAACCATCGGAGATGACCTCCCAGACCGATTTCTCCGGATCAAGGGTCGATCGGCTCTGATCGACATAGCCGAGCTTGACCGTCTCGCCGAGCCGGAGTGACCCGGAGTCGGCCTTCTGACCGCCGGTGATCAGCTCGAAGAGGGTCGTCTTGCCGGCACCGTTGCCGCCGATGATGCCGACGATGGCGCCGGGTGGAATCGAGAAGTCGAGGTTGTCGAAGAGCAGCTTGTCCCCGTGACCCTTGCTGAGCCCCTCGGCCTCGATGACGACGTCGCCGAGTCTCGGACCGTGCGGGATGAAGATCTCGAGATCGTGGGCCAGGGTCTCGGGCTCCTGGGACAACAGCTCCTGGTAGGCGTTGACCCGCGCCTTGCCCTTGGCGTGGCGGGCGCGTGGGGCCATTTGGATCCACTCGAGCTCGCGCTTGAGCGTCTTCTGGCGCCGGCCTTCGCTCTTCTCCTGCTGCCGCAGGCGCTCCTCCTTCTGCTCGAGCCACGACGAGTAGTTGCCCTTCCAGGGAATCCCGTGGCCGCGGTCGAGCTCGAGGATCCAGCCGGCCACGTTGTCGAGGAAGTAACGATCGTGGGTCACTGCGATGACCGTCCCCGGGTACTCCTTGAGGTGGCGCTCGAGCCAGCCCACCGAAAGCGCATCGAGGTGGTTCGTCGGCTCGTCCAGAAGAAGAATGTCGGGCTGTTGGATGAGCAGCCGGCACAGGGCCACCCGGCGGCGCTCACCCCCGGAGAGGATGTCGACCACGGTGTCGGGCGGAGGGCAGCGCAGGGCGTCCATGGCGAGCTCGAGCCGTGAGTCCAGCTCCCAGGCGCCCATGGCCTCGATCTTGTCCTGAACTTCCGCCTGCCGGTCCAGGACCTTCTGCATCTCGTCGTCGTCCATGGGCTCGGAGAATTTCTCGGCGAGCTCGTCGTACTCGTCGAGCAGCCCCTTGGCTTCCGACGCTCCCTCTTCGACGATCTCCAGAACCGTCTTGCCCGCTTCGAGATCGGGCTCCTGCTCGAGCATCCCGACGGTGTAGCCGGGAGCCCGCACCACCTCGCCATTGGACGATTCCTCGACCCCGGCCATGATCTTCAGCAACGTCGACTTCCCGGCTCCGTTGAGCCCCAGCACGCCGATCTTCGCGCCGTAGAAGAACCCCAACGAGATGTCGCGCAACACCTGCTTCTGGCCGTGGGTCTTCGAGACCTGGACCATCGAGAAAATCACCTTCTGCTCTTCTGTTGCCATCTTTCCTCCCGCGTCCGAGTCCGCGTCCGTGCCCGAACTGCCGTTGAGCTTCGCATTGTAGCGCCCGCGTCCGGCAGCTCTTCGGACAAGGAGAGTCCCTGGGCACGCCAGGCTCCAGGGACGGTGCTGTCGACGCCGGCCTTCTGGGCGCCTCCGCCTGACGGCGTCGTTGTCCGGCGTCGCACGATCATCGGTTCCTCCTCATCGCATCGGGATCGGGACCGGGATCGGGATCGATCTGTTCGCGGTCGCGGTACGGGCCACAATCTCGGATACGGCCGCAGAATCAATCCAGGCGCAGGACGACTTACGACGCACAACTCACTACTTACCAATCTCGACTTCCTATCCAACGGGCACCCGCAAGGGCACAGGTGCGAACACGGGGTCGAGAAAGACCGTGTTACGATCCCGCCCGTATGAAGAAACTGACCGCTGTATCTTGTCGCCTGAGGGGCTGACAACCACGAGCCGATGGGCTCGCAGAAAGCCCCGATTGTTCCCATTCCCTTTTCCCAAAAGATGAGGGCGTGCGTCGGCATGCCTGGAACAGCAGGAGACAGACATTGAAACTCACCGATTTCGGTTGGAATGACCGGCTCGAAGCCATCTTCAATACACATCTTCAGAAGCGGTCCACACCCGGCCGGGTCGTTCGGGTGGATCGCGGCGCCGTGACCGTGCAGTGCGACGAAGGCACCCTTGCCGCCGTGGTGGCCGGAAGGCTCGATTCCGCGGGTGAGACGGATCAACCGGCTGTCGGCGACTGGGTGGCGCTGGACCTGGACGCCGATACGGTGGTGGTTCGTGCCGTTCTGCCTCGAATCGGGGCCCTCTCCAGACGCCGACCCGGAGCAGCCGATCATGCGCAGGCGGTGGCCGCCAACGTCGATGTCGTTTTTGTCGTCGAATCCGTCGAGCGCGGGCCCAACCCGCGCCGCATCGAGCGCGCCGTCGCCCTGGCGTGGGACGGCGGGGCGACACCGGTTGTCGTGGTGACCAAAACGGATCTCTGCGACGACGTTCCCGCAGTGCTGGCGCGCGCCCGTGAAGGCGCTCCTTACTGCGATGTGGTGCCGCTGTCGGCGGTCACGGGGGATGGAGTGGATGAACTGCTCGGCTTCATGAACCGAGGTGTGACGGCGGTGCTCCTCGGGCCTTCGGGGGTCGGTAAGTCCACTCTGACCAATCGTCTGCTCGGGGAGGAGAGGTTGGCGGTTTCCCATGTCCGATCGGGCGACGCCAAGGGTCGCCACACAACGACCCACCGCGAGCTGGTGGCGCTTCCGGGCGGGAGCTGCCTGATTGACACGCCGGGTGTTCGCGAGTTGGGGCTGTGGCTCGGTTCCGACGCCGTGGAGTCGGCATTCCCGGACATCGATGAGGCGGCGGCGGACTGCCGATTCCGCGACTGTCGACATGAGTCCGAGCCGGGGTGCGCGGTGATCGAAGCTGTGGCGACGGGTGTGATCGACCAACGGCGACTCGACAGTTACCACCGGCTTCGCCGCGAGGCCGAAGATCTCGATCTTCGGCTCGACGCCTCGCGGAAACACGAGCTTCGGGCGAGAAATCGCTCGTTCGGCAAGATGGTCAAGGAGGCCAAGCGGATCAAGGGGGGGTGAGGAGTTCTCTCTCGATACGGCCGCGGTCATCGGGCACGGACGCGGACGCGGCGCCGGCCACGGCCACGGCCACGGATACGGAGACGGGTACGGATGCGGATACGACCATTGACCTGGAACCCCGGCCTGCCTCGGGGCCGGGAGAAGCAATCGTACCAGCCTTAGCATTGTTGACCGAAGGCGCTCGAAGGCTTCGTCGCGCTACAGAACAATACAAAATGCGGTACGCGCGCTCCCAGCATGTAGCGCGCTGGGCGCGCTCACGCTGATGAAGGCGATGGATGCTGAGGAGTGGGGGTGGGGTCAACGGCAGTACAATCCTTCAGATGGTTGCAGACGATGAAGAACTCGGGGCGATGCGGACGCTGGTGCTGAAAGCGGCGGTGGGGGTGGTCACCGCCGTGCTCGGGTCAACAGCGGTGCTGGTGGGACTTCTCTCCCAGCGCGGCGCATCGCGGGTGACTCACCTGTGGGGGAAGGTATGCCTCAAGGTGGCAGGTGCACCGCTGACAGTTGAGGGACTCGAGCACATCGAGACAGGTGCCCGCTACGTGATCATGTCCAACCACGAGTCGAGCCTCGACATCGTGACCCTGTTGACCGCGCTGCCGGCGTCGCTGGAACCGCGGTTTCTGGCCAAGAAGAGTCTGTTTTCGATTCCTTTCCTCGGCTGGGCGATGAAGAGCGCCGGATTCGTGCCGGTGGATCGCGAAGACCGCAGTACCGCCGCGGCCATGTTGGCCCGGACCCTGGGCGAGATCGAAAAGGGCGGGTCGCCGCTGGTCTTTCCCGAAGAAACCTGGAGCACCGATGGAGCCTTGCTGCCCTTCGCCCGGGGTGGGTTTCTGATCGCTATCAAGACCGGGCTGCCGATCCTCCCGGTGGGCCTGGAAGGTCCGAGGCTCGTGTTACCGCCCAACGAGGGCATCGTCCGCCCGGGACCGGTCATCGTACGGATCGGAGAATCGATTCCCACGGAGGGCCTCGGAGTCTCACATCGGAAAGAGCTCATGGTCCGCACGCGGCGCGAGATCGACCGGCTGCGAGGCTCTGCAGGCCACAAAGCGGATTCGCACTGAACTCCCTGGCACAACTCACGGACAGTACCCTCAGCGCGCTTCCCGTGGGTTGCCCGGTATCGGCATTGTGCGGAGCGGGCTTCAGGAGGAGAGGTCAGCGGAGAGCACAATGCCGTGCCCGGGGCCACGCCCCGCCGAGCGCCGATGTGCGCGGTCGGATGGGAGGGGGCGGGCCCTGGGCCGCGCTGATCAGAACTGCCCCGTCGCGAGCAGCACCAGCGTGCACGCCTGCAGGGTGCCGATGCCCGCGTCGTTGAGCGCGGACTCGAGCTCGGCGTTCTCGGTTCCGGGGTTGAAGATCACCCGGCCCGGCTTCAGCGCCAGGATCGCGTCGGTCATCTTCGCCGAGAGCTTGGGGGAGACGTACATGGTGAGGGTGTCCACCGCACCGCCGATGGCGGCCAGATTCGGCACGACCTTCAAACCCTCGACTTCGTCCAGGGCCGGATGAACCGGAACGACCTCGTGGCCGTTCTCCAGCAGGCGGAGGATCGCCTTGTTGGAGTAGCGCTCCGGGTTCGTGCTGGCACCGAGGACTGCGACGCGTTGCTTGGCTTCGGACATGGACCGACCTCCCGGCCCCGAGGATACCCGAGTCACCTCCTCAGCAGCGGCTGGAATCGCCAATAGGTCAGGGAGCGCCAGAGCCACTCGAAGGGCCCGAAGCGGAACCGCCGCATCCACCACGGGCACAGTGCCAGGAGGAAGAGCCACACGGCGGCGACGATGGCCGCCTGTCCGGTTCGCTCGACGGAGCCGTACAGCCCGAGGCCGTGGCCGTAGAAGATCGCGGTGCAGATGATCGTCTCGAGGAGGTAGCACGAGAGAGCCATCCTCCCGACGGCGGCGAGCCGGGCGGTGAGGCGCGGCATGACGCGGGACTTCACCACCAGCATCACGGCTGCGACCCACCCCAGGGCGACGACGATGCTCGCCCAGTAGTTGAACTGGTCGCCGCCGAAAAACGCGCTGCGAACGTCCCAGCCGGAGGATTCCTTGAACCAGACGCCGAAGGCGACGACGGGGAGGCCGACAGCGGCGCCGACTGCGAGGAGGCGGCCATAGAACGCACGGCTCCGTTCGGCGCTGAAGACCCCCAGCTTGAAGAGCGCCATGCCGATGAGCATGAGGCCGCCGGCCCGCCACATGGTGTTGGTGACGAGGACGAAGGTCTGCATGAAGACCGTCTCGCCGACCCTCACCCCCTGCTGGTCCGACCAGGAGCCGCGATACGCTTCGAGCTCGTGTGCGATGGCGTCGGGAGCAGGCGCCCACCAGTCGGTTTCCAGGTTCTCCACCGCTTCGGGGGGCCACCACGGCATGGTGACCTGCCAGAACATCGAGACGCCGGCCGAGACGCCGACCGTCACGAGCCCGATGACGATCAGCTTCTTCGGGCTCGAGTTTCTGAAGAGAAAGACCCAGAGCCCGCAAACCGCATAGGTGAAGAGGATGTCCCCATACCAGAGCAGGTAGCCGTGCAGCGCGCCGAAGAGCAACAGGCCGAGCATCCGGCGGTAGTGCAGACCGGCCGCGGGCTTGCCCGCCACAGCGCGTCGTTCGCTCATGAGCACCACCCCGGCGCCGAAGAGCATGGAGAAGATGGCCATGAACTTCATGTCGGTGAGGAGGTGGGAGAGGAACCACACGAGCCGGTTGGCGCCGGTCATGTCGCCGTACGCGAAGGGGTTCATGTAGGCGGCGCCGATCATCGAGAAGCTCTGAATGTTCATGACCAGGATTCCGAGCACCGCAAAGCCTCGGAGCACATCCAGGGAGCCGATCCGCGCGCTGTCGGTGATGGGTCCGTTGGCGGTGAGTTTCGGATTCAAAACAGTTTCGGGCATTGGGTTCGCTTTCATTTGTGACCGGAACCTGGATTCAAGAGAGAGCGTTCCATCGATGGTACGTAAGGCGGGGTAATGGGTTTGATCGTTTGCCGAGATTACGGCGCTGGCGGTGTCCTCATCGCAGGCCTTCTGACCACCATTCGCCTCGGCGGCGAAAGCTGCTCAGCGTCGCCCGAGCAGCACGGTCTTGATGGGGGACGAGAGCGGAGATGACCGAGCTGCTCGGACGAGCGGCGGCCTGCCTCAGTTCTTCAATTACTGCTTTGAACGCGCTCCCCGTGGATTGCCAAGCACGTAATTGTGCGGAGCGTGGAGAGGAACCATTTCGTTGATGGAGAGCACAATTACGTGCTTGGCACGTCCCGCCGGAACGCCGATGTGCGCTCTCGCGGTGATCGTCAGCTGAGGGCCGGCGACCACCGGTCTGTCAGTTCTATTCGGGTGCACGGTACGGGTGCCTGGCTCGCTTCTCGCCGCGAAAAGGTGCCTGGCACCCCTTCCATCGTGCACCGGGAGCGGGAGGGAATCATTCCGGTGGCTTGCCCTTCTTCGACAGGCGGCCTTCGCGGGCCAACGCCCGGCGGAGGATGAACTCCACCTGGGCGTTGACCGAGCGCAGGTCGTCCCGGGCCCAGCGCCGGACGGCGTCGAGGACCTCGGGATCGACCCGCATCAGAAAGGCCTCGCGTTTGGCCACGTCAGGTGTAGAGCGAGCCGGTGTTCACCACCGGCTGGGTGTGGCGGTCGGAGCAGAGCACGACGAGCAGGTTGGAGACCATGGCGGCGCGGCGCTCGTCGTCGAGCTCGACCAGGTGCTTCGCCGCGAGCTGGTCCAACGCCATCTCCACCATCCCCACCGCGCCCTCGACGATCTTGGTGCGGGCGGCGACGACCGCCTGGGCCTGCTGTCGCTGGAGCATGGCGGCGGCGATCTCCGGGGCGTAGGCGAGGTGGCTGATCCGCGCTTCGATCACCTTGACACCGGCGGCGTCGAGCCGCTCCTGGATGTCGTCCTCAAGCTGGTTGCAGACATCGTCCGGATTGCCGCGGAGGGAAACCTCGTGGTCGTGACTGTCATACGGGTGGCGGCTCGCCAGATTGCGTAGGGCGGCCTCTGATTGCACCGCGACAAAGTCCTCGAAGTCGTCGACCTCGAAGAGGGCCTCGGCGGTGTTGACGACCCGCCACACCACGACCGCGGAGATCTCGATGGGGTTGCCGTCGCGGTCGTTGACCTTCGAGGGCCTGCCGGCGGACCTCGTGGCCTTCTGGATCACCGCGCCCTCCTTGGACTTCTGCTCCGGCGTGTGCACCGATCCGGTCTCGAAGTTGCGAACCCGCAGCGAGATCTTCTTCTTGGAGTAGAAGGGGTTGACCCAGAAGAAGCCGGACTCCAGGGCCGAGCCTTTGTAGGTGCCGAAGAGCAGGTAGGCGCGGGCCTGGTTGGGTGCGATGGCCTGGAACCCGATAAGGGCGACAAAGCCGAGAACGAAAAGAACGATGCCGGTGATCATCTGCGCCAGGCTCGTGAAGCTACCGGTGGCGCCGAGGTTGACGGCGCCGGCGATGGCCTGCCACGGCCCGACGACGAGCAGAGCGATGACGATGATGAGGGGGAGCCAACCATTGAGGGGGCGGAAGGGTTTTTCGGTGACCATGGGAACCTCCGTGATTGATGTCATGATGATATCACGTTGAAATCACAAAAAGGTTTCAAATCAGCAGCGATTTTTCGTCGGATCGCGGTTCGGGGCCGAGGGGCGATCTGGTGGGCCGAGGCCCACCCTACGGCGCCGCAGGCGCTCCGGAACCGGGGGTTGGGTTGCGCGATCAGGGCCGCCGGGTAGGGTGGGCCTTGGCCCACCGTGGGTGCGCTGGGGCGGGGCACTGCATTCGGGAACGGGATCGGTACCCATCGAATCGCCGGAGTGGAGAGGAGGGTCAGTCCGCCGGGCTCAAGACTCCGTCGGGAACGTGGATGGCGCCGCTGGAACGCACCAGGTTGCGGCCTTCCCGCTTGGCAACGTAGAGACTGGTGTCGGCGTCGTGCAGGAGCGCGGCCGCGGCGCCCTCCCGTCCGGGAACTGCGGTAGCGACGCCGATGCTGACGGTGATCCCGGAGGCGCAGGTTCCCCGGGCGTTGCTGAGCTCCTCGATCCGACGGCGGACCTCTTCGGCGAGATAGGCGGCCCTCTCGTCGTCGGTTTCCGGGAGTATGGCGCCGAACTCCTCGCCGCCGTAGCGCGCCACCAGATCGGCGGCGCGAGTGAAGGTCTCTCGCAGCGAACCGGCGACCAGGCGCAGGCACTCGTCGCCGGCGATGTGGCCGTGGATGTCGTTGAAGTTCTTGAAGTGGTCGATGTCGATCATCAGGACCGACAGCGGCTGCCGGTTGCGCCGACACCGCCGCCACTCGGTCTCCAGACGTTCGTCGAAGATCCGGCGGTTGGCGAGCTGGGTGAGCCCATCGGTGGCGGCGAGGCGGGCGAGCTGGCGGTTGGCTTCCTCGAGGCGCTGCGTCGTTTCGAGCAGCGAGTCGTACAGACGACTCTTTTCGATGGCAAGGGAGAGCTGACCTGAAATGCGCTGGAGGAGTCGCGTGTGCTCGTCGGTGTAGGTGTTGGGACTCTGACTGGAGAAGAAGAGGAAGCCGACGTCGCGGTCCATGGCCTTCAGGGGCACCGTCATGCTGGAGCGCATCCCCTCGTCGACGACGGCGCGGGTGGCCTCTGACGTTGGTCGGGCCTCGAGGTAGCTTTCGAGATCGTTGATGATCCGGGGCGTTCCGGTCGCGAGGATCTCGCCGAGGCTCGTCGTGTCGATTTCGGCCGAGTAGCCGGAGCCGATCCTGACGTCGGAGGAGTCGCTCCTGGCCCAGACTGCGCGCACCATCCGGTCGTCGGTATCGAACTCGGCAAAGCCGATGCGGTTGTATGGAACGACTGCGCGGAACGAGTTCCACACGTGCTCGAGGACGTCGTCCAGACTGACCGCGAGGTTGATCTTGTCGGTGAGGCTCCCGAGACTCCGAATCTCGCGGGTTCGTTGGTCGACAAGGGACGTGAGCTCGAGCTCGCGTCGTCGCGCGGTCGCCAAGCGGTACCGGGAAACCGCCCAGATGAGGAGCGAGACCGACAGGATGACGAGCCCCACCAGCCACCACGACGGAGTGAAAGCCCTCTCGGTCTCGCCAGGGGAGATCAGACCCTGGGCGGCAGCACTCCCCGGAGCGATGGACACGAGACACCACAGCCTGACCGCGGCTGCACCGCGACCCCGGACCGAGCCGGTGAAGAACCGGCGGCTGTGGAAACTCTTCATCGTTATCCCAACCAACACAAAAACGCAGCCCCGCCGCGCGAAATTCCTCCGCGGCGGAGGTGGACGGAAAACCGGCGGTGCACCTGACGGGAAACACAATCCGCGAGGGGCTTGCGTGCTACGATGAAGAGTATGCCGCTGCGGCGCGACCTCGTGCTCCTGATGGAGCTTCGCCGGCGGGATTCCGCCCGCACCGGAGGCGCCGTGTGAGCGGCCGCCGACGACTCAAGAGGCGCCTCTTCGAAGGCCTGGCCGAGGACAACCTCGAGCTCATCCGAAACCAGCCGCGAGGGACCATCCGGCGCCAGCGCCTGGCTCGACAGAAGAAGGTTCGCCGCCGTCGCAGGGCGCTTCTTGCCGGTGGTTCGTTGGTCGTCGTGGCCGCGGTGGTGCTGACTCTCGGGCTGCGCACCGATGCCCGAGCCGATCGCGCGGCCGACGTCGGCGCGCGACCCTCCGGCCCCGTCGTGTCCACCGCGGCCCCGGAGTTCTCAACGGAGAGCGGCGAGGGAACGGGACTCGGGGAGCTCGTCGCCGGTGGCCAAACACGGCCGTTCGACCGGGGCGTCATTCCCCTCGAGGTGAGAACCGTGGTCGTCGACGCCGGCCACGGCGGCAAGGACAGCGGGACCCTGGTGCCCGCCTGGGAGCTCTTCGAGAAGGACATCACCTGGGACATCGCCGAACGGCTGCGACATCTGCTGGAACCGGAGTTCGACGTGATCATGACCCGCTCCGGCGACCAAACGGTGCCGCTGAAGGAGCGAACCAGAATCGCGAATGAATCGGGAGCCGATCTGTTCGTCTCGATTCACGTCAACTGGCTTCCGGATCGGGAGGCTCGGGGATTCGAGACCTACTTTGCCGGCGCGACCGTGGATCCTTTTCTCGAGGAGTTGGCGGCGGCCGAGAATCGGGACTCCGGATTCTCGGTGGCGGACACCCGGCGCCTGCTTGACGGGATCTACTCCGGGGTTCGCCTCGACGAGAGCCGGCGTCTCGCGGAGTGGGTCGGCAGCTCGCTCTTCGACACCCTGAGCCGTGCCAACGACGAGATCGTCGACCGCGGCGTCATGCGGGCGCCCTTCGTGGTTCTCGTCGCCACCGACATGCCGGCGGTGCTGGCCGAGGTGGCCTGCATCTCCAACAACCGGGAGGCCCGTCTGCTCGGCCTCCAACCCTATCGACAGCGAATCGCAGAGGCGCTGTACTCCGGCATCGCCGGGTACGCGCGTGAAATCAGCGCCTCAGACAAGGGAGACACCACATGACCGACCCGTCCAAACACCTGCTCGTGGGCATCGACCTCGGGACCTCTCAGAGCTCTATCTCCACCTCCGCCGGAGTCCGCCAGGTGGTGGACAGCTACGTCGGGTGGCCGGTGGACGCCGTTGCCAGAAAGATCCTCAAACGAGAGGTCCTCTTCGGCGCCGATGCGGTGGAGAACCGAACCATGCTCGAGGTCCACCGGCCGCTGGAGAGAGGCCTCCTGAAAGAAGGGTCCGACAAGGACCAGCAGGCCATCCGCGAGCTCCTTTCCCACCTACTCGAGCTCGGAGGCGCCCCCGAGGTCCGCAAGAACGGCGGCAAGGTCCGGGCGGTTGTGGGCGTGCCCGCCGAGGCTCTGCGGGTGAACAAACAGCACGTCCGGGAAGCGATGCGCGGCCTCGTCGACGGCTTGATCATCACCTCCGAGCCCTTCGCCGTGGCGTATGGCCTCGACGCCCTCCTCCACGCCATGGTGGTGGACGTCGGCGCCGGAACCACCGACTTCTGCGTCATGAAGGGGCGATACCCCACCGAGGAGGACCAACGGACCCTGGTCAATGCCGGCGACTGGGTCGACGACCAGCTCTACACCCTCCTGGGCGAGCGCCACCCGGGCATGAGCGTCTCCATCCACACCGTCCGCGGATGGAAGGAGGACTACGGCTTTATCGGCAAGGCCCCCGGCAAGGTGAAGGTCAAGATCCCGGTCGGCGGCGTGCCGTCCGAGATCGACATCACCGCCGAGATGAAGGAGGCCTGCGAAAACCTGGGACCGCCGGTGGCCGAAGCCATGCTGGACCTCATCGCCGGGGTCGAGTCCGAGTACCAGGCAACGGTTCGGCAGAACGTCATTCTCGCAGGGGGGACCTCGAAGATGCCGGGCTTCGGCCAGTACCTGGAGAAGGCCATGGACCGCTTCGGCGGCGGCAAGGTCAAGGTCGTGAAGGACGCGGTCTACGCCGGTTCGGACGGCGGCCTCGTCCTCGCCCAGGACGCTCCCAAGACCGATTGGGAGAAGCTCCCCGGGTAGTACGTACGAAGCGAATCGACCCACAGCCGCCGGCTCGTGAGCCGGCGGCTTTCGACTTCCGTCCTCGAAGCCGCCGAACGCAGGCGTTCGCCGTCTTCTGCGGGCGGAAGACGAGCCGTGCCTACGGCACGCCCGTGGGTCTCGAGGGCCCGGTCGCGCGTCCTTCCCGACTGGCGACCCGCCCCCGCCCCACCACCCACCCGCCCCGACCGACCATCGGCCTCGCTTCGCTCGGCCGATGCCATCGCATCTGCGAGCCATCGCACGGCGAGACGTCGAGTTCGTTGAGCTCTCCGCGGTATTCCTACTCCCGATAGTAGTGGCAGGTGTAGCCGCCGGGGTTCTTCTCGAGGTAGTCCTGGTGGGCTTCCTTGGCGACCTTGAAGGGGCCGGCCTGGTTGATCTCGGTGACAAGAGGCTTCTTCCAGAAACCCGAGGCGTCGACCTCGGCGCGCACCCGCTCGGCGGTGGCGCGTTGCTCGTCGGAGAGCACGAAGATGGCCGAGCGATACTCGGCGCCGACGTCGTTGCCTTGACGGTGCTTGGTGGTGGGATTGTGGATGCGGAAGTAGAAATCGAGCAGTTCTTCGTAGCTGATCCTGGTCGGGTCGAAGACGATACGGACCGCCTCGGCGCCGGTCGTGAACTTCGTGTCCGCGTCGGCCGCGTAACCGACCTCGGTGTCGAGCACGCCGTCGAGCTCGCGGAGGAGATCTTCCATTCCCCAGAAGCAGCCGCCGGCGAGGATGGCGGTCTCGGTGGTTTCGGCAAAAGCCGTGTCCTCGGGTGCGGCGACGTCGGCGCCCGAGGGCGAAGCGGCGCCCACAGTGAGCAGAGCGAGAGCGGCGGTGGCCAGCAGGAAACGAGCCGGGTTGGTGATTCGCTGGTCGAGCATGATGTCGTTCCTCCGTGAGTCGGTATGCCGGAGAGGGCGAATCGGTTTCCTCGGGACGAAACCTCTTGAATACTCCGGGTTAGAATCATCGGGTGACGGGAGATCGGTGATGATCCGGGCGGTGGCAGGACGAGTTCTCATCGGGCTCGCAGCAGCGGTGCTCTGGGCGGCCGGTCCGGCGGCCGCTCAGGCGCCCGTCTGCACCGTCTCGGTGGTCGCCAACTACCCCCACGACGAAGACGCTTTCACTCAGGGGCTGGTCTACGCCGATGGCGAGCTCTTCGAGAGCACCGGGCTCTACGGAGAGTCGTCGCTGCGGCGGGTGGAGCTGACCACCGGAGCCGTGCTCCAGCAGGTGGACCTTTCGCCGGCCTACTTCGCCGAGGGTCTCACCATGTGGGAGGACGAGCTCGTCCAGCTCACGTGGCGAGAGAACACGGGCTTCGTCCGGGACGCGACGACCTTCGATCTGGAGGCGATCTTCCCGTTCGCCGGCGAGGGCTGGGGACTGACCCACGACGGACGGGTGCTGATCCTCTCGGATGGAACATCGCACCTCCGGTTCCTCGATCCGGAGTCCCACGCCGAGTTGGGTTCGCAGGCTGTGGCGGACGGTCTGACGCCCATCGACATGCTGAACGAGCTCGAGTTGATCCGCGGCGAGGTGTTCGCCAACGTCTATCTCACCGACGAGATCGTACGCATCGACCCCGACACCGGCCGGGTGGTCGCCCGCATCGACCTGACGATCCTGCACGACGACGCCGGGGCGCTCAACGGCATCGCCTGGGATGACGCCGGTGAGCGCCTCTTCGTCACCGGCAAGAATTGGCCGACGCTCTACCAGGTCGAGATGGTCGGCTGCCCGGAGCTGCGCCTCTTCGGGGACGGTTTCGAGTCCGGCGGCTTCACCCGCTGGTCGGCCGCCGCTGAGTGAGCTCGACGTGAGTCGTGAGTCGTCGAGGAACGCGGATAATGGAGGAACGATGACGAGATTCAGAATGTGGATT
The DNA here is from genome assembly GCA_036351195.1 of Thermoanaerobaculales bacterium. Lineage (GTDB taxonomy): Bacteria > Acidobacteriota > Thermoanaerobaculia > Thermoanaerobaculales > Sulfomarinibacteraceae > JAHECW01. The sequence goes on from JAZBOQ010000139.1 coordinate 20,654, forward strand.
GGCTGCGGTCTGGTGGTTCTCGTGGCGGCCGGCGCGGGAGCGGAGCTTCCGACGTACGAGGACAGTCTTCAACTGCAGGTCCGGAGCAACATCGTGGATGGCTACAACCTGCCCCCCAATTCGTCGTTCAACAGCAAGTCGCCGGCCATCGCCGACAGCGGCAAGGCGGCGGTGAGCCTCGGGGTCGTCGGCGGCGACGTGAATACCGTGGGTTTGTGGCTCGGTTCGGCGGGCGCTGGATCGCCGGTCTGGACCGACGGCGGCGGCGCTTTCATCTCCGACTGCAGCCTGAACGACGCCGGTCTCGTGGTGTTCCCTCTCGGGTTCGCGAGCCCGGACGGGCTCTATTTCTACGATGAGACCGACGGCAGCTCGGGCCTGCTGACCAACAAGCCCATCGGCTCGTCGGCCTGGACCGGGGCCGATGTCAACAGCGCCGGACAGGTGGCGTTTCGGGCGAGCTTTTCGGGCCAGTACGCCTGGGTTTCGTATCACGGCGAGGTCAATCCGCCCTACCACGCACTGGCGGAGGGCCTCGACCCTGGCAGCCCGTACTGGTATCTCCACACCCCGTCGTTCAACGATCAACGGCTGATTGCCGGCAAGGTCAGCCTCGCCGACGATCACGACGCCGACCAGATCATCGTCTGCGACGAGCTGGGAATCTGCACCGTGCTGGTGGAGGACGCGGACGCCGACCCGTCGTCGCCCTTCAGCAGCTTCACCAACTCGGTGTCGCTCACCAACACCGGCTGGGTGGCGTTCAACGCCGGTCTCGTAGCAGGCGGCATGGGGGTCTTTCTCACGAATGGCGCGACCACCGTGACCATCGCTACCACCGCCATGCCCGAGATCAGCGCCATCGATTTCTTCGCTCCCAGCGCCAACGACCACGGTCAGGTCGTCTTCCGGGCATTCGACGCCGCCGGTCTCATGGCGGTCTTCGTCGGCGACGGCCAGGATCTCGTCAAGGTGGCGGCGGAGCACGACCTCGTCCCCACCGACCTCGGCACCGGACGAATCGACCAGCACGACGACTCGGTTGTCTTCGGGGGCTCGCCGGACATCAACAACTCAGGCGACATCGCATTCCACGCGACCCTGACTCCTGCCGACAACAACCAGATCGAGTGGGGCACGGGCCTCTTCATCGCCTACGGGTCGACGATCTTTGCCGACGGCTTCGAGTCCGGCGATACCGGTGGGTGGTCGGGGTCGGTGCCGTAAGGCGGGCCCTCCGGTTGCCTCCGCCTGCCGAGGGAAGCTCACTTCGCGCTCTGGTGCACGGGTTGTGCGTTGCGACGGCGGGCGTCACGCCCGCCATCCGCCCAAGCGTGTGCCATCACGCCAACCTGATATCCTCCCGAGTGCCCCCGTCGGAACTCGATCGCTGAGGGACGTCTCACTGGGTGGAGGTTTCTATGACACATCGACAAACGCTCGTCCTCGCGATCCTGCTCGCCGTTGCCGTCGTCCCGGCCTGCACCGGCAGCGAGCCCGACCCGGTCGAGCGGGCCGCTGTGGAGACCGCCGTCGATGGCTACCTCCACGCCCTCGCCCGCAGTTACTCCACCCTCAACCTGAGCCACCTCGAAGGCCACGCCAGCCCGGTGGAGAAGCGCAACGTCCGCAACCTGCTGCAGGAGCTCGCCAACAGCGGTGACCGCGTCGAGGCGACCCTGGTGGGTCTGGAGGTCACCGGGGTCGACATCTTCCGCAACGTCAACGCCTCTGTGGGCCTGGTCGAGGTCTGGGACATCGTCCGCTTCGACGCCCTCAACGGCCGCGAGAAGGGACGGACATCGGGCTCGGTTCAGACAACCCTGATCCAGCTGCGCAGGATCGAGGGCGACTGGCAGGTCATCGGCCGCCACATCGTCGACCGGGAGACCGGCTCCGATTTCGACGAAGGGGGAGGGGAAGCGTGAATCCTCAGCCCATCGTGGTGATCGTCGGCCGACCCAACGTAGGCAAGTCGACGCTCTTCAATCGGTTGACGCGGAGCCGGCGGGCCCTGGTGCACGACCTGCCCGGCGTGACCCGCGACCGCATTGTCGGCGAGGCCGAACGCCCCGGCGGCGGCCGGGTGACGATCGTCGACACGGGCGGTCTGCTGCTCAAAGACGAAGATCGATTCGTGCCCATGATCCGCGACCAGGCCGAGGTGGCCATTTCCTCCGGCGACGCGGTGCTGCTGTTGCTCGACGGCGAGCTCGGGCCGATCCCCGAGGACCGTGAGATCGCCGAGTACCTGAGGACCCTCGGCGTTCCGGTGGTGCCGGTGGTCAACAAGTCCGATCGCAAGGGCGTCGATCTCGCCGCCCACGAGTTCTTCCGCCTGGGTCTCGGTGAACCGGTGGCGATCTCCGCCGAGCACGGCATGGGCCTGATCGAGCTCTGGGACGCGCTCGATCTCCATCTGCCCGAGGCCGAGATCGAGCCCACCGACGGCGGCGACAGCTCCGTCGACGGGGAGATCCACGTTGCCGTCATCGGCCGCCCCAACGTGGGCAAGTCGTCGCTGGTCAACCGTATGGTGGGGGACAGCCGGGTGCTCGTCAGCGAGGTGCCCGGCACCACCCGCGACGCCGTGGACGTCATCTGCGAGGTCGACGGCACCCGCTTTTGTTTCGTCGACACCGCCGGCATCCGGCGCAAGGGCCGCACCGACAAGGGTCCCGAGGTGCTGTCGGTGGTGGTGGCCCGCCGCCACCTGGAACGGGCCGAGATCTGCCTGTTGCTGGTGGACGCCGAGGAGGGTGTCACCCGCCAGGACGCCCACGTCGCCGGCTATGCCTGGGAGGCTGGCCGTGGGGTGGTGCTGGTGGTCAACAAATGGGATCTCGTCACCGATCGCAAGGCGGCGCGGGAGCGGCTGGAGGACCAGATCGAGCAGCAGATGAAGTTCCTCCGGCAGACCCCGAGGGTCTTCCTGTCAGCTCTCACCGGCCGCGGTGTCCACCGCCTCTTCCCCGAGATGAAGCGGGTCCACCTCGCCCACGGCACCAAGGTCGGCACCTCGGACCTCAACCGGGTCGTCAAGGACGCCTTCGAACGCAATCCGCCGTCCACGGCCGGCAAGCGTGCGCCCAAGGTCTACTACTGCAGCCAGGTCCACAGCCGGCCGCCGCACTTCGTTCTCTTCACCAACCTGGACCGCAAACCCCACTTCTCGTGGACCCGCTACATGGAGAACGTACTGCGCGAAGCCTTTTCCTTGGAAGGTGTTCCGTTTCGGGTTATCATGAGAGGGCGAAAAAAGTAGCCCGCATCCGGGTGAGTAGGGGCGGCAATGGTCTTCTTCAACTACGCGCTGCGCAAGCTCAACGCGAAGATCGTGTACTACGGTCCGGGCCTGTGCGGAAAAACCACCAACCTGCAGTGGATCCACGACCACTTCGAGGGCGGCCAGCGGGGCAAGATGATCTCCCTCGCCACCGAGGGCGACCGGACCATCTTCTTCGACCTGCTGCCCATCGACATCGGCACGATCCGCGGGATGGACGTGACCCTGCAGCTCTACACCGTGCCGGGCCAGGTGCACTACAACTCCACCCGCCAGCTGGTGCTGCGAGGCGCCGACGGTGTCGTGTTCGTTGCGGACTCCCAGCGCACCATGCGGTCGTCCAACACCGAGTCGTTCGAGAACCTGCAGGAGAACCTGATGCTGCAGGGGATCGACCTCAAGGACTTCCCCCACGTGCTGCAGTTCAACAAGCGTGACCTGCGCGACCTGCTCAACCCCGAGGAGCTCAACGAGAGCCTCAACGTTTTCTCGGTGCCCATCTTCGAGGCCGTCGCCACCGAGGGCATCGGCGTCCAGGAGACCCTGGAGGGCATCGTCAAGCTGGTGATGCGCAACCTGCGCGAGAAGTACGAGCCGGTGGCCGCGGCCTCCGGTCCGCAGGCGCCGGCGCCCATGAATGCGCAGAGCCCGATGACGGTCGCGCCGCCGACGCCGGAGGCCCCGAGATCCGACCCGCTCGCACCTGATTTCGTGTCGCAGGTCGAGCCCACGCCGCCGCCCCAGGTGCCGTCGTTCGACGCGGTTGGAACGGCCGAACCGACCGAGACCGAGGCTGCGGACCAGGACCTCGACAGCGACATCGCGGCTTTCCAGGACGAGGACGGGATTCCCACCAGGGTCTATGAGGACGCCGAAGACGAGATCGCCGAGTTCGAGGCTGCGACAAAGGGCGAGCTGCCCTCGACCGAAGAGCCGCCCGCAGCCGACGAAGAACCTGCTGAGCCCGGCGAAGAAGGACAGGGCCTGTTTGTCGATCCGCGTGATGAGGACGAGTCCGGCGGGACAGCCGGCGTCGCCTCGGAGTACGACCCGGGGCTGCCGAAGGAAGAGCCCCTCGCCGGCGACTTCGTGGCCGACGGGGCGCCCGTTGACGACGCGGCCGACGACGGGTCCAAGGCGAGCGACGAGCTGGATCTGTCCACCGAGCCCGAGCTCGACGAGGACGAGCTCGAGGCCGACGGCGCCAAAGAGAGCATGGACGACCTCTTCGACGCCCAGCCGCCGACGGTCAAGGAGTACGTGAACGAGGTGATGAACGGGTCCGATCCAATGGTCGGCCCGGGTGTGGTCGAAGAGACGGCGCCGGAGCCGGCTGTCGCGCCGCCATCCATCGACCGGTACGAGGATCGCATCGAGGCCCCGGGCCCCTTTGCGCCCGCCGGCTCGGTGGACGTGGAGGAGAGCCCGACGGCACCTGAACCCGAGCCGGAGCCCGAACCCGAGTCCGATGGACCGTCCGTGGAGGATCAGGTCCTGCAGGCGTTCGGCGCCTCCGAGAACCGTGAAGCGCTGGCGTCGCTCTCGGCCAACGAAACCGAACCGGAGCCGGAACCCGAGCCCGAACCCGAGGTTGGGGCGACCGGGTTTCTCGACGATCCACCCGAGGTGAAGCCGGTGGTTCCGCCGGTGGACGAGCCGGAAGAAATGCCCGATGACGAACCTGCGGCGGCCCAAGGGGAAGCAGAGCCGGCGGCCGACGAGGTGTCGGAACCGGTGGAGGAGCCCGTCGACGAGCAACCTGCCGCCGAGGAGGAACCGGTGGTCTTCGACCAGATCGTGGTCGAGGCGCCGGTGGCCGACGAACCCCGGGACGAACCCGAGCCGCCCGCTGTCGAGGAGCCCGAGCTCGAAACTCCGGAACCGGTGGTGGAAATCGCTCCCGAAGACGACATCAACGCCAAGAGCCAGCCGATCATGGTGGGCTCCGGCGACCCCTTCGCCGACGACGAGCCGGCGGCCTCGCCCGAGGTTCTTCAGGCAGAAGCGCCGATGGTTCCCGCAGACGGCGCCATCGACGTCAGCGCCCACGACAACCAGCTCCACCTCCAGCTCAAGGGCTCCGGCGCCATCGCCGAGATGGGCCAGGTTCGCGCCCTCGACATCGAGGTCCCGGTGCCCGGGCAGTGGGTGGGCAACCGCAAGGTCACGCTGCAGCTGCGATTGACGCTCACTCCGGCGGAGGACGGCGATGAGTAGCAAGGTCGAGCTTCCCGAAGACCAGGAGTTCTTCAAGCTCAACGAGGTCTGCAAGCTGGCCAACGTCCAGCCCTACATGCTCCGCTTCTGGGGGACCGAGTTCGAGCTCCTGGAGACCACCACCACCGAGACCGGTCAGCGGCTCTACTCGCGCGCCCAGATGAACCTCATCCTCGAGATCCGCCGGCTGCTCTTCGACGAAGGCCTGACCATCGCGGGAGCGCGCAGAGAGGTCGAAAAGCTCATCGATCAGGGAACCCTCGACCTGGAGGCTCCACTCGCCGTCGAGCCCCCGAAGAAGAAGCCCGCAGCCAGAAAGATACCGGCCAAGAAGGCCAAGGCCAAGGCGAAACCGAAACCCGAACCGGAAGAATCGAATGCCACGGCGGAGCCCGAGGTCGAAGCCGGGGAGCCGGAACCCGAGCCCGAGGTTGACAAAACGCCCTCCGCCGACGTACAACCTCTCCTTACGACGCTTCGCGGGGTCCGAAAAGAGCTCGCCGAAATCGTCGAGGAACTGAAAAGCAGCGAGTGATTTTTGACAGATTGATTTTCCGCGCCCACCCCCACACCATTGGGAGACCGGCCCGAAATTCATCATTGAAAAATTCACTCATCAAAAATTTAATTGGGTCGGGACGTGGCGCAGTCTGGTAGCGCACTTGACTGGGGGTCAAGGGGTCCGGAGTTCAAATCTCCGCGTCCCGACCATTAAACACCGCCTCTTGGCGGTGTTTTACGTTCCCGATCCCGATCCCGCGTCCGCGTCCGATGTGCCGCCCTTGGGACCGTTGAGCTCCAGCTCGGCATGATCGCGTGCACCATTGTGAGAGCGTGCTCGACATCCTTTTCGCTATCAAGGGGATGGTTGAGCGAGCAGTTCCTGGAGTCCTACCAAGAGAGTCAAGAGAGCCCAGGTGCCAGGTCAGACGATTCAGACGTTCTTGGATGGAGAATCGTCTCACCTGGCACTGATATCACCGATAGCGATTCGAGCTATCATTGGACGGCAACTGTTGATACCGAGGTACAAGTGACGGATCCGACATTGACCGAATGGGGCGACTCTTCGTCTTCGTTGCACGAAGAGCGACTGCTTCGCGCCCAGCGGGTCGCGCGACTCGGTAGTTGGGAACTTGATCTCAGCACCAGGGTCATGTGGGGCTCGGACGAAGCATCGCGGATCTACGGTCTGGACACCGGACCGGGAATGTCACCGGATGTGCAGAACCGAGCCTTCGACCTCCTATTCAGCACTCGAGAAAAGGGACAACGCAAGGGTCAGGGCCTCGGCCTTGCAGTGGTCTACAACGCCGTCGTGCGACATCACCATGGGCTCGTCGACATCGAAAGCAGCGAAGGCCACGGGTGCGCGTTTCATCTGTATCTACCCCGTGGCGTCCCATTTTCGGCGGAAGAATCACCGCGCGACGAAACAATCCGTGGAGGCAATGAGACGATCCTCGTCGTCGAGGACGAACCGCAACTGATCGCACTCACCCAAGAAGTCCTCAATAGGCTCGGTTACACGGTTCTGACCGCGACCGACGGGCAGGAGGGGATCGACGTCTTCAATCGACACGTGGACGACATCGATCTGGTCCTGCTCGATCGCACGCTTCCCGGCCTCGCCGGTGACGAAGTTCTGCGGCGCATCCTGGCGCTGCAACCGGGAGCCAGGGTCGTCATCTCGTCTGGAGACCCGACGGTCGACTCAACGGTTGTTCCGGGAGCAAAAAGGATCCTTCACAAACCCTACAACTTGACGGTGTTATTCGATACCATCCGCGATGTCTTAGAGGACGATCGTACGTCCTCGCCGTACGGCCGTTGATAGGTACCTTCAATCGGCACCCCTCCTGCCCCCGGTGTCACGCGGTGGAGGGAGCTCGCACGGTCGAATTGTCTTGAGCCCGGCGCCGCCGACCGTCGCCCACGCTGCAGCGGCAGATGCAGCAACCCTGGTGGGTTCGGACGACGGGTTTACGAAACCGAGATCGACCGGCGCTGAAGGTTCGCTGATGTCGTGGACATGGATGCCGTGGTCGCTGTTGACAATGAACAGATAGGACCCGTTGGCCGCAAAGTCACCGAACTCCTGATACTGAGCGACCGGCACGAAACCGGCTTCGTCCGGCGCTGTCGGGTCGCTGACGTCGATGATGAGGATGCCGAAACCTCTGTTGTAGTAGGAGCCCATCATGAACACACGAGAGCCGCTCACCTCGACCGACCAGCCGTATTCAGGGAACCGCCCGACCTCGACAGGCTGAGACGGTTCGCTGATGTCGACGATCCGAAGGCTGCAGCACGCCACCGGGATGTAGGCGTGGGTATCGTCGGCCGCGATGTCGACGACGGGGTCGCTGATGTCGTACGACCACCACGAAACCGGCTCGGAGGGGTCGTTGACGTCGAACATCGCCACCCACAGGTACTCATCCAAGTCATCCGGGTCAAACCAGTTGCCGACCATCAACACGTGGTCGCCGCTCGCGGCCATGCTTCTGAAGTCGGCCGGGGAATGGGACCCTATTTCTGTTGCTTTGCGCGGGAGCGCCGGATCGCTGACGTCGAATACCAGGATCTTGCCGTCGAAACCCGAGGCATCGACCGCCACATGGCTGCCGAACGTGGCCACATCAACAACCTCTGAGGTGGAGAAACCATAGTCGACGGCACCGATCAACCGTGGCGATGAGGTGGCGAAGCCATCAAAAACGCGCAGCCCGTCCGACAATGCGACAAAGGCATTCGAAGCGTTGGTCGCGACGTCCAAGGCCGAGCCAGGGCGGTCGACCACGGCAGCCAGCGGCGATAATCGTCTGACCTGGCACCAATCCGAAGACTCACGTGCTAATTGGTGAGGCGGATGCCATCGGCGTCGATGGTGATGAGACGTCTTTTGTACAGGCCGCCGATCGTCTTCTTGAAGGTCCTCTTGGACATTCCGAATACGCTCAGGATCATCCGAGCGTCTGATTTGTCATTGACAGCCGCGAATCCCTCGTTTTCTTGAAGGTGCATCAAGATCGCCTCAGCGTTCCTGTCGCTGGAATCCTGTCCTGCATCCAGCGCCAGGTCGATCTTTCCGTCCGGTCGAATGAACTTGACGAATCCGTTCTTGCTCTGGCCGTAGCTCAACTGTTCGTTCAGTTCATTCTTGTACAGCAATCCCCAATGACTGTGGTTGACCACCGCTTTGAATCCGAGATCCGTGCTGTTGGCGATGATGAGGTCAACGGGTTGCCCCACCCAGAACGTGTGCGGTTTGCCTTCCTCGAGGAACTTCTCGATCTTCGATGACGCCAGGATTCGCCCGTCTGCTCGATTCACGTAAACATGCACGATGTAGCGGTGGCCGACGCGCATCGGTCGATGCTGTTCACCAAAGGGCACCAGCAGGTCCTTGTCGAGTCCCCAGTCGACAAATGCGCCGAATTCTGAATTCGCCACAACTTCCAGAAAGGCGAATTGATCCACCTCGGCTCGCGGCTTCTGAGTCGTGGCGATCGCTCGCTTCTGAGAATCGAGGTAGAGAAAGACGGGCAGCTGATCGTCCAGTGCGAGATCGTCCGGGCAGTATCTATCGGGCAGCAGCACCTCGCCGAGCTCGCCGCCGTCGAGAATGGCGCCGGGCGGGACCCGCTTGATGACCTTCAAAGTGCAGGTGCGTCCGATACGTGACATTCGATGCTCCTTCCGGGTCGAAATGTGGTGAAGACTCAGAGAATACTTCGGGCTCGTACCGTACACGAAAACGACCGGCGAGGGTTTGGGGCTTGATGGCTGCTCGTGTCCACGAGGCCCGAGATGCTCGGGCGGGAAGCGTTCGTGTTTTGGACTGAGTCCAAAATATTACACAAGCATGACACAAGAAGGGTTGCGATTTTCTATTTTAAGACTATGCTTAAAAAGCGTTTCAGGAATGAAGCGACATCAATCAGGAGGAACATGATGACCAACGAGACCAATGAGCAACCGAACTTTCCCCGCCTCAATGAGCCCGCCCCGGACTTCACCGCCCCGACGACCCACGGCGAGAAGTCCTTGTCCGACTACAAGGGCAAGTGGCTGATTCTTTTCTCGCACCCGGCGGACTTCACGCCGGTGTGCACGACCGAGTTCATCGCGTTCGCTCAACACGCCGAAGAGCTCAAGAGCCTCAACACCGAGCTTCTCGGACTGTCCATCGACAGCGTGTTCTCGCACATCGCCTGGGAGCGCAACATCAAGGAGAAGTTCGGGGTGGAAATCCCGTTCCCGATCATTGCTGACCTGTCCATGGAGGTGGCGACGGCTTTCAACATGATTCAGCCCGGCGCCAGCGACACCTCGGCCGTGCGTTGCACCTTCATCATCGATCCCGAGGGGATTCTCCGCGCGATGGTCTACTACCCGATGAGCAACGGCCGTTCGATCCCCGAGTTCGTCCGGCTGATCAAGGCGCTGCAGACCACGGACGCCAACGGCGTCGCGACCCCTGAGGGATGGCAGCCCGGCGACAAGGTGATCGTACCGCCCCCCAACACCGCCGACGGAGCGTCCGAGCGTGTCGACGGCGACCTCGAGTGCACTGACTGGTACTTCTGCACCAAGAGCCTCTAGCGGGACTACTTCCGAAGAACGGAGCTCCGGGTGCCGCGGCCGTCAGGTCGCGGCACCATTTTTTGCCGGTGCCCGCGAGCGCACGCCGGTGCAATCGACGGCGCCGGCGCCCTGCGACGGAGGTCTCTGCTTGGCGGTTACCTGGAACTCATTCGGCGCATGGCGAGATCAGCTTTCTGCGCCGGCCTTGAGCATCACCAACATCCACTTCACCTTGCTCGGCGCGTCCACACCGTGCGGGATGTCGGCCGGCATGAGGACGGCATCGCCGGCTCCGAGCGAGTGCGCCCTGCCGTCGATGGTGACGGTCAGCGTACCCTCGAGCACCTGGACCAGCGCGTCGAAGGGCGCGGTGTGCTCCGACAGCGACTGGCCCTCGTCGAACGCGAACACCGTGACCGTTCCGCCATCGGTTTTCATCAGGGTGCGGCTGACGACGGCGCCGTCGGCGACCTCCACGGTGGCATCGAGCTTCTGAACCTGTGCGGGGGGCAAGCTGCCGCCCTTTCCACCTCTGCGTTCTTCACGATCGCTCATGGTCTCTCCCCGAGCACGGCTCTCGGCGCCGGCTCTCTGAGAACGAATATGAGGCCGGTTCGTGCTCCTGACATTGATCTGAATCAAGAATGAGAATACCTTGCGCCGACGTCTCCGCACGGGAGGACGCGGAAAGTTGGCGGATGCAATGTCGGCAGCAACAGCCGGTTCGTGAGTAGCACGCGCAGGTCCATCGGGTTCGGCTTGACAGTTGCAAATACCGCACATATATTTGGATTAGGAGGCCTGGTATGCCACAGCTGCATCTTTACGTGAGCGACGAGGTCGCAGCCGAGATCGGTCGTCGAGCGGACGCGGCGGGGATGAGCGTTTCGCGTTTTCTTGCCAAGTTGATCCGGGAGAGAGCGTCTGCAGGCTGGCCCGATGGCTGGTTTGATCGAGTCCCCGGCGGTTGGCGGGGCGCCCCACTCGAGCGGCCGCCGCAAGGGGAGTTCGAGTCCCGCGAGACACTCCCGTGAGGTACCTTCTCGACACCAACGCGTGTATCAGGCTTTTGAATGGTTCGTCTGCCGGTGTCGTCGAGCGCCTCGAAGGCTGTGATCCCTCAGAGGTCGCCATGTCCGCTGTTGTCCGGGCCGAGTTGGTCTTCGGCGCGAGGAAGAGCACGCATGTCGCGGAGAACCTCAGGCTCGTGGACGCACTCTTCGAGCCGTTCGTGTGCTTGCCCTTCGATGACAGGGCCGCTGATGCCTATGGCAGCGTACGAGCGGATCTCGAGCGGGCAGGGCGACCCATCGGTCCGAATGATCTCCTGATCGCCGCGACCGCACTCGCGCATGATCTGACTCTGGTCACGCACAACATGTCGGAGTTCGGTCGTGTCCCGGGCCTCCGAGTGGACGATTGGGAGGCGTAGGCCCGCCGAGAGGTTCGAGTCCGGCGCTACCGGCGCGTGGAGCTGTCCGTAGCCTGGTGGGTTCGTGCGTGCGCCGCTCCGATCGGGAACCCTCGATCAAATCGTGGAGGCGCAGGGAGCGTCACGTCCTCCCGATCATCGATCCGCGAGCTCGGTGTCGACTGCCGTCACCAGCTTCAGACCGGTCCTCTCCGCGGAATTCTCGAGTCAGCTCCACGCTCCGGTGGAGCCGGACTCGAAGCCGTCGGCGAAGATCGCCTCGCCGGCGGGGGCTGTCCCGTTGCGGAGCATCGAGCCGCGGCCGGTCCCCCAGAGGATCTCGGCGCCCGAGCTGCCCGGCAGGTCGTAGACGACGACCCCCGAGTGGGCGGTCTGGAGGACGACCTCCAGGTCGGGGTCCCCATCCACGTCGGCCACCGTCGGGCACGGCATCGAGCCGTTCCAGGTCGGGCTGCCGAAGGGCGCCGGCAGGTCGACCCGCTGCAGCACCATTCCCGTCGCGCTGACGATGAGCAGCTCGCCGGTCTGACCGGTCCCTTTCTGCACCCAGGTGGTCACCAGCACCTCGGCCGAGCCGTCGTTGTCGAGATCGACGATCGCAGGCTCGGAGGCGAATCGGTACGCACCGCCGGTGTGGATCGCCAGCGGCCACAGACCGTGCTCGGTGCCGTCGAGCCAGAACGCGTGCAGCCGGCCGGAGAAGTCGGCGTAGACGATCTCCTTCTCGCCGTCGCCGTCGAGATCACCGAGGGCCGGGTTCGGGGCGGCGTTCTCGATGATGTTCCAGTCCAGGCTCAGGGGTGTGCCGAGATCGATGGGCACCGTCGTCCAGTCGTAGCCGCTGCCGGTGAAGCGGCCCCGGTCGGGCTCGAAGACATAGACGCCGTTGTACTTGGTCGTCTCGCCTCCGGTGCAGTCGTAGGTTCGCCCGGTCGCCACCACCTCGAGAGTGCCGTCGCCGTCCATGTCGGCCACCGACGCCGGACCGTTGGCGAAGTTGGTGCGGTAGCTCTCGGCCCGGATGCCGTTGCACGCGCCCCAGCCCTGGAGTTCGGTGGCATAGCTCTCCCACACCCCAACCTCGCCCCAGTTGTCGCCGCCGAAGACCGGAGCGGCGACGAGGTGCTCGCCGTCGGCGGAGTAGGCGCAGATGTAGTGGACATCCGACGGGATCAGCACGTCGGGCGAGCCGTCGCCGTCGAGATCGGCGATCGCCGAGGTGTCGTTGAAGACGCCGTACGAGTACCCGCCCCCTCCGGTCAGCTGCGGCCAGCCGCTCCGGGTGGTTCCGTCGTGCTCCAGCACCCATGCGTTGATGTTGCTGTAGCTCGCGGCGGTGACCAGGATCTCCAGGGTGCCGTCGTCATCCAGGTCGCCCACCGACAGGCCGCGAAGCTCGTTGGACGCCGGCTGCCGGGGCCAACCCGGTTCGAAAAAACCGTTGCCGTCGTAGACCGACACCCAGCCGCCGCTGTGGACGGTCACGATCTCGTCGGCGCCGTCTCCATCCACGTCGGCGACGACGATGCCCGGCCAGGTGCGGCCGACGTTGGAGGCGCCGGGCTCGGTGATGTCGTGGCCCGAGGCGACCCGCCACTCCAACACGCCGCTGGCGCCGTCGAGAACCACGACGGAGTAGGCCGACGCGATCACCTCGGGCGCGCCGTCCCCGTCGATGTCGGCCACCGCCGGCGACGAGTACCAGCCGGTCTCGCACCACGAGGCATAGCAGCCGCCGTGCTGCCACTTGAGCACCGGCGCGGCAACCTGGGCGCCGATCGGGCCGGCGGCCATCATCGCGGCGCAGGTCGTGAGCATCATCAGCTTCATCGTCAACCCCCGTTCCACCTCGGCCGGTCCGCCGGCGAGATGACGCCCTTCGATTGTGTGCGGATTCGTCGGCCGCCACCGTGCCGTGGGTCACGTCGTCGATCGTGGGTGTCGCGGAAGAGCCGTGGGCTGTCGACGCTCCAGGCTCAGCTCTGGTCCAACGCGTCGGACAGCCGAGCGATGATCCGCGTTCGTTCGTTCGGGTCGGCGGTCGCTTCGAGAAGGCCGGCGAGGCGGAGGATGAACACGGCATAGTCGGAGTGCCAGTCGCGCTCGAGCGCCCGATCGTCGATCCGCTCGGCAATCCGTCCCTTGGACTCGGCCGTTCCGGCGATCAGCTCGTAGTGCTCGTCGAAGGCGGGCAGCACGATCTTCGACGGGTCGAGACCCCGCCCGACGAGCAGCTCGCTGAGAGCCTTTCTGGCGTCGTCCTCGCCGTGGTTGAGGAACAGACGGCCGACGACGGGAGACCGCTCGGTGATCCAGTCGGCGAGCTCCCCCTGGTCGGCGTGGGCCGAGTAGTTGCCCATCCGGCGGATGGCGGCGCGCACCTTGAACTCCTTGCCGTGAATGCGAACGTCTTTCTTGCCGCTCGTCAGAACGTGGCCGAGGGTGCCCGGCGCCTGGTAGCCGACGAAGAGAACCGTCGATTCTTTTCTCCAGATGTTGTTGATGAGGTGGTGTTTGATCCGGCCGGCGTCGCACATGCCGCTGGCGGAAATGATGATCGCTCCACTCTTGATCGCGTTGATCGCTTTGCTCTCATCCACCGTTTGGACGAGCCGGAAATGTGGGTCGCGGAAGAGATCCTCGTTGGGAACGTCGATGTCTTCGAGGCTCTCCGCGTGGCGAATGAAGACCTCGGTGGCCTTGCGAGCGAGCGGTGAATCGAGGAAGACGGTGGCCTGGGGAATGTCGCCCCGCACCAGCAGGACGCCGATGTCGTGAAGCAGCTCCTGGCTCCGCTCGACGGCGAACGACGGAATGACGACGTTGCCGCCCCGTTCGAGCCCCCGCGTGAGCTCGTCCTTCAAGGTCGCGCGCCGTTCCTCGATCGTGTAGTCGTCACGGTCGCGGCCGCCGTAGGTGCTTTCACAGACGACGTAGTCGAAACCTTCAGGGGCGTCGGGCTCCGGGTGGAAGACCTTCTCGTCCGGGCCGAGATCGCCGGAGAACAGCATTCGCAGCGGGTTGCCCGAGGGCGTGTCATCGAGCCTCAGCTCCGCCGACGCCGAACCGAGGATGTGGCCGGCGTTCCACAAGCGGACGTGAACCCCGGCGGACGGCTCGAACCAGCTCTCGTACTCGACCGGACGCAGCTGCTCGAGGGCTCGCGCCGCATCGTCGGAGTCGTACACCGGGGTGATCTCCGGCAGGTTGCGCCGGCGGCGTTTGCGGTTCAGTCGCTTGGCGTTGGACTCCTGGATCGAGGCCGAGTCGGGAAGCATGAACTCCAGCAGATCCGCGGTTGCCCGGGTGGCGTAGATCGGTCCGGTGAACCCGGCCTTGACCAGCTTCGGAATCAACCCGGAGTGGTCGATGTGGGCGTGGGTCAGAATCACGAAGGCAACCGCCCCCGGGTCGAAGGGAAAGGGCTGCGCATTGAGCGCTTTGACGCTCTTGTTGCCTTGATACAGACCACAGTCGATGAGGAATCGCAGGTCTCCGTTTTCGATCAACGAGCACGAGCCCGTAACCGTGCCTGCGGCGCCGCAGAATGTCAGTGTCGCCATCGTCACCACCCGTCAGGAATCGTCGGACCCACATCATATCGCTCCCGATCCCGGTATCGGGGCCCCGCTGGGTGAATCGGGCGGAGCTGCAAGCGACGTTCAGGCGCACGTTTGGGCTCCGCTGATGACGAATACGTGCCGGGCACGAGACGAAGATCATCGATACCTCGGCTGACGTTCTCACGGATCGGGCTGACCAAGCGAGTGTCTCGAGGAAAATCTCGACCAGAGCCGATCGCTGAGGCTGTCCACTACCGCTGGACGACCTCCCCGCAGCGAAGCATGTACGGAGCGTAGGGGTTGCCGATGGCCTCGTCGGGTTGGAACCACGCCTTCTTGACCATTGGGCAGTAGGCGACCACGGGCCTGCCGCCCTTGACCAGCTCGTGCCAGCGGACGAGGGGTTTGGTGAGCTCAGCCAGTGCCTCGCGGGTCGGCTCCAGGCCGTCGGCGTTGGCGACGGAACGGGCTCGAGCCTCGATCTCCGGCAACCAGCCCAGGAGGGAATCGGCGTCCTCGGCGTCGATCTGAGCGGCCGCCGGGTCGAAATCGCGCGCCAGTGCGGCGGCGGTGTCGGCGATGTCGGTGGCGTGGCCCGCAACGCCGTCGGTCGAGTCTTCAATCAGCACCTGGCGAATCGCTTCGTAGTGCTCCACGATCACTTCAAACGCTGACTCGTCGGCCACCGCCGTTCCGGAAACCATGGCGATTCCTAGGATCATCGGCATCACGATTACGTGTTTCATGCGGTCCTCCCTGTGTTGTCGGTCGTACTCATCGATCCCGTTCCCGATGACCCTCCCGGCACCGTATCGGTAGTATCGGAATCAGGATCGAAACGGGCAGATTCGTGGTGGATAGATCTGCTCTTCCATAGATAAAAAAGCACCGGGTAGATCACGAGCTCGGCGATGAACGAAAGAGCAACGCCGCCGACCATGGGCGCCGCGATCCGACGCATGACATCGGCGCCTGCGCCGGTGGCCCATAGGATCGGCAGGAGGGCGAAGAAGGTGGTTGCGACGGTCATGGCCTTGGGACGGATGCGCTGAACCGCACCCTCGGCGATCGCCCCGCGCAGCGCGGCGAGGTCGACGAGTCGATCCTCGCCGCGCCACCGTTTCCAGGCGAGGTCGAGATAGAGCAGCATCACGGCACCGGTCTCGGCGTCGAGGCCGGCGAGTGCGATGAGCCCGACCCAGACCGCGATCGACCAGTTGTATCCGAGCAGATCGACGAGCCAGATGCCGCCGACGGCCGAGAACGGCAAGGCCACGAGGACGATGCCGGTGGCGACGAGCGATCGGGTGTTGAGGTACAGGATGACCAGGATGAGAAGCGCGGTAATTGGGATGATCACCGCGAGGCGCTGCGACGAGCGGGCCATGGCCTCGTACTGACCGGACCACAGGATCGAGACCCCGTCGGGGATCTCGACCTCGCGGGCGACGGCGTCGCGGGCGGTCTCGATCCAGGACCCGACGTCGATGTCCCGCAGATCGACATAGACCCAGGCGTTGGGTCGCGCGTCCTCGGTCTTGATGACCGGCGGTCCGTCGGCGATGGTGATGGTCGCCAACCGTCCGAGGGGCAGCTGGCCGCCGGTGGGCGCGGGTACCAGTACCTCGGCGAGCGCCGGAAGGTTGTCACGCAACTCGCGCGGGTACCGAACACTGACCGGGACGCGCTCGAGACCGTCGACCAGCCAGGTCACGTTCCGGCCGCCGATGGCCGAAGCGATGACGTCCTGGACATCGGCGACCGTGAGGCCGTGGCGCGCCGCCTTGGCCCGGTCGATCTCGATGTCGAGATAGGTCCCACCCATCACCCTGTCGGCGTAGGCTGACAGGGTTCCCGGCAGGGTCGCGACCACCGCCTCGATGTCCTTTGCCACCTGCTCGATGACATTGAGGTCGGGCCCGGCGACCTTGATTCCCACTGGGGTTCTGATTCCCGTGGACAGCATGTCGATCCGCGTTCGGATGGGCATGGTCCACGAGTTGGTGAGACCGGGGAACTGAACCGCGGCGTCGAGCATATGGATGAGCTTGTCCTTGGTCATTCCCGGCCGCCATTCGGACGGGTCTTTGAGGACGATCGTCGACTCGATCATCGATAGCGGGGCCGGGTCGGTAGCGGTTTCGGCGCGGCCGACCTTGCCGAGCACCGACTCCACCTCGGGAAACGAGGCGATGATCCGGTCGGTCTGTTGGAGTAGCTCGCGCGCCTTGGTGACCGAGATCCCCGGAAAGGTCGTGGGCATGTAGAGCAGATCGCCTTCCCACAGTGGCGGCATGAACTCCGAGCCCATGCGCTGGACCGGGATCCAGGCCGAGGCGACGACGACCAGGGCGAGCAGCACGATCAGCCAACGGCGGCGCAGGGCGAGATCGAGCCCTGGCGTGTAGACCGCCTTGAGCAGGCGTGAGATCGGGTTGGCGGCGTCGCTGCGGATCCGGCCGCGAACCAACCAGTAGATGAGAACGGGGATGAGGGTGACCGCAACCAGCGACGCCATGGCGACCGCGTAAGTCTTGGTGAAGGCGAGGGGCCGGAACAGCCGCCCTTCCTCTGCTTCGAGAGCGAAGATCGGCAGAAACGAGACCGTGATGACGAGCAGGCTGAAGAACAGGGTCGGCCCGACCTCGACCGCTGCGGCTCGGATCACCTCGAGTCGCGACCGTCTCCCGCCCCAGCGCTCGAGGTGGGTGTGAGCGTTCTCCACCATCACCACCGCCGCATCGACGAGCACGCCGATCGAGATGGCGATCCCACCGAGGGACATGATGTTCGCGCCGACGCCCTGAACCCGCATGACGATGAGCGACAGGAGGATCGCCGCCGGGATCGAGACGATGGCGACGAGGGCGGACCGGAAGTGGAGCAAAAAGACCGCGCACACCAGAGCGACGATGAACGCCTCCTCGACGAGGGTGCGGGTCAGGGTGTCGACAGCGCGGTCGATGATCCCGCTGCGGTCGTAGGCGATGGAAATCTCGACGTCATCGGGCAGACCCTTCTCGAGCTCGGCGAGCCGCTCCCGGACCCGGTCGATGGTGGTCCGTGTATCGGCGTCGGCGCGGACGACGACGATGCCGCCGACGGTCTCGCCGATCCCGTTCCAGTCCGCCAACCCGCGTCTGAGCTCTGGGCCGACGGTGACCCGGGCGACATCGCGCAGCAGCAACGGGGTGCCGCTCGCACCGAGCCCCACAGGTGCGGACTCGAGGTCGCGCAGCTCCTCGATATAGCCGCGACCGCGAACCATGAGCTCGCGCTCTCCAACCTCGATGACCCGGCCTCCGACCTCTCGGTTGGAGCGTTCGATAGCCCGGCGAATGTCGTCGAGAGTGACCGCGTGGGCGCGCATCCGGATCGGATCGACCTCCACCTGGATCTGGCGGACGAAGCCGCCGAGGGACGCGATCTCGGACACTCCCTCGACTCCCGACAGCCCGAAGCGAAGGTACCAGTCCTGCAGACTGCGCAGCTCGGCCAGCGATCTGGTCGGTGAGTTGAGCACGTACATGAAGGCCCAGCCGACCCCGGTGGCGTCGGGTCCGAGCCGGGGGGCGACGCCGGCGGGCAGCCGGTCGGAGCTTCCGTTGAGCGCCTCGAGCACTCGTGAGCGCGCCCAGTACAAATCGGTGCCGTCGTCGAAAATGACGTAGATGAACGAGAGGCCGAAGTACGAGTAGCCGCGCACCGTCTCGGCGTGCGGTACCGACAGCAGCGCGGTGGTGAGCGGGTAGGTGACCTGGTCTTCCACGACCTGCGGCGCCTGGCCCGGAACCTCGGTGAAGACGATGACCTGGACGTCGGACAGGTCGGGTATCGCGTCGAGCGTGATGGTGCGTGCCGCCCACAGCCCTCCGAACACGGCGAGCACGGTCGCCAGGGCAATGAGCAACTGGTTGCGCAGCGACCAATCGATGAGTCGGGAGATCATTGCGGCCCCCTCAGTGCTCGTGCGCCGAGCGGGCGGCGAGCAGCGAGCTCACCGCCGCTCGCAGGTTGGATTCGGAATCGATGAGGAACTGGGCCGAGGTGGCGATGCGGTCCCCGTCGGCGAGCCCCGCTGCGACCTCGACGAGACCGTCGGACTCGGCGCCCAGGGTGACCTGGCGGGGGGCGAAGCGGCCCTCGCCGAGGGCGATCACGACGAGATCCCGATCGCCGGTCCGGATCACCGCCTGGGACGGAACGACGAGGGCATCGCGTGCCGCAGTGACCGAAAAGCTCACCTCGGCGAAGAGCCCGACCCGCAGCCGCCCATCGGGGTTGGGGACCTCGAGAATGAGTCCGACGGTCCGGGTCTCGGGCGCGACCGCGGGCTCGATGTACCTGACTCTTCCGCTGAAGTCGGCGTCGGGCAGGGCGTCGAAGCTCACCTCGGCGGGATCTCCGACGCCGACCAACCCCAGCTGGTGCTCGTAGAGCTCGACGCGCAGCTGGAGTGTGCTGAGATCGGCGATGTGCAGTAGATCCATGCCCGGCTCGACGGCCATCCCCTTGAGGCCGTGCAGGCGCTGCATGACGACTCCGTCGGCTGGGGCGGAAACCGTGACCGTGCGCTGAACCTCTCCAGTGGACTCGATTTCGGCGACACGCTCGGGTGAGATCTCCCAGGTGTCCAGCCGGCGGCGGGAGGACTCGAGAAGGGCACGTGCCCGGTCGCGGACCTCGGGCGAGGCCCCCCCCAGCCGCGCGGCATAGCGCACGGCGGCGAGGAGCTCACGCTGGGTCTGGACGAGCTCGGGTGAGTCGATCTCGAAGAGGGGGTCGCCCCGGCGCACCGGTTGTCCGAGAGTATTGACGTAGACTCGCTCGACGAAGCCGGAGAACCGCGGCGTGACCGAGACCATCAGAGCTTCGTCGTAGTCGAGGGAACCGACTGTGACGACCCGCCGGATGAGGTCTCGGCGCTCCGCCGCCGCGGTGGTGACGTTCATGCTTTGAATCACGGAAGGTGCGAGGTAGACCTCTGGGCTGGCGGGCGCGGATCCAGCGCCGCCGTGTCCGGCGTGCGCGTCGGAACCGGGACCGGAGACCAGCTCGCGGCCGCAGATCGGGCACTCGCCGGATGAGGCCTCGTCGATCACGTCGTGTACGGGGCAGGTCCAGCCGCTGTCGGCGGGCGGCGTGTCGGCGCCGTCCGGATCGATATCGAGCGGCACCAGATCCATGTGGCAGATCGGACAGGTCCCGGGTTCTTCGGAGATCACGTTGGGGTGCATCCCACAGGTCCACAGACCCGTTTCGGCGGCGGTTCCTGAATCAGCCGCCGCCTGTCCCCGCAGTCGCTCATCCAGTCCGTGCAGGTTCAGAGGGTCGAGGAGGCTGAAGGCGCTGAGTGCGATCCCGGCGACCAGGCCGAGAAAGACGCCGGTGCTGGTCGTACCCGACTGGCGGGACCGGCGCGGTTCCGTGGTTCTCGAGCGCGTTCGGCTCGGGTGGATATTGTCTCGTCGGACGTCTCGCCCGCCACCATCGCGACGAAGGCGATTGAACTTCGCGGTCATTGTGCACCTCCCGAGGCCGGGATGATGGAGGAACCGATGGCGCCCTCGAGCTCGATGAGAGCTTGGGCGAGATCGGCGCGGCCGCGAGCCGCACTGAGGCGGACATCGAGCAGGGTGCGTTCGGCCTCGAGGAGTTCGAGCGCGTCGGCGCGACCGGCGGAGTACGCGGCTTCGACTGAGGTTAGGGCTTGCGCGCTCTGAACGGGAAGAACGTCTTCGAGGAGCGCGAGCCGGCGCCTGATCTCCGGGATCCTCCCGGCCAGCGCCTCGATCTGCCGCCGGATGCCGGCCACCGCCGCCCGGTGGGACGCCTCTCGGGCAAGCCGGTCTTCGGTGTTTGCCGCGACCTCGGCGTCGGTTGCGGTACTCCACAACGGGATGGTGACCCCGCCGCTGATCCCGAAGATGTCGCGACCGTTATCAGGGACATCCACGTCGGTGCGGGTATCGACCCATGCGTAGGTCAGTCCGACGCTGAAATCCGGCGATCGTTCCTTCGCCGCGAGCTTGCCGAACGCGGCCGCGCGATCGATCCTCGCGGTCGATGCGGCGAGCTCGGGTCGCGAAACCAGAGCGACCTCGGTCAGCGAGCTCCAGTCGAGGTCGCCGATCGACGGGACCTCGACATCGGGGACGGCGACAACCACACCCGACCGGTCGCGCAACAGATTGAGATCGGCCGCGACCGCTGCGCGTCGCTCGTTGATGCCGGAAATGCGGGTTTCGAGGCGGGTCATCTCGGCCTGGATCCGGACGGCGTCCATTTGCAGCCCCGAGCCAGCCGAGTAACGGGCCCGTGCGAGCTCTTCGTAGTGGGCAAGAACCCCAAGCTCGTCGATGAGCACCCGGTTCGCCTCGGCGAGATAGCCGAGTTCTACCGCCAGCCGTCGCGCTCGGGTGACGAGCTTCAGTTTGATGGCTTCGATCTCCGCCTCGAGTGCCTGTCGCTCGAGTTCGGCGGCCGCCGCGGCGGCGTCGCGTTTGCCGCCCCCGGGGATGGCCTGGGTCACCCGCGCCGCCGCCCGCTGGGGACCGACTCGGGTTTCGGGGGGGAGAACGAAGGCCGTCAACTCGGCCCGGGGATCGGGGAGCTTGCGGGCTGCCGTCGAACGGTGGCCCGCTGCGGCCATTCTGGCACGGTGGGTCGCGATCTCGGGGTTGCGTGCGAGCACCTCGGTGAGCAGCACCCTGAGATGGTCGTCGGCCACCGTCGCGACGATCGCATCCGCCGGGCCGGTGGGAACCTCTGACCCACCTTCGACCGCTTCTGCGACAGCGAACGGCAATGCGATCAGCACGCCGACTGCGGCCACTCTGGATATCTCGTTCATTTTCGTTGTCCTTTCTGACCCGGGGCGTTCGGCCCCTGTTGGCAATTCGTCCGGCGAATTGCCTAGGTCAGGAAGGAACAGCCAATCAGGTATGCGGGTGAGGGCGGATGGGGTCTGGACGTTGCGTCCGCTGCGACGCGGATGGTTCGGGCAGGGGGAACGTGAGCATGGTCGGGGGCGTCCCTGTCCACCGCGAAGTGATCGCCGGACCGGGGCGCGGTCGCCGCGGCTGCGACCGCTGGCGTCGCGGCCGGGTGGGCGCAGTCGCAGAGCTGGGCATCGCCGTCGCGCGACGAGTCGGCTGGGTCGTCGGCAGCGGCGCAGCACGACTCTGCCGGTGCTGGCAACTCGGCCGTGCAGCACGCGTGCTCGACAGCGAGGGCGAGAACGCACGATTCCCCAGCCGGTACAAGAATGGTGACGAGAATGCCGGCCATGGCTGCAGCGATCAACTTACGTTTGCTCATCCTCTCAATTAAACCAGACCATCTGCCGGCTCTATTCCCCCGGTCACCACTTGGAGGGGATCGGTGCCGGCAGGTACCGATCCGGTGCAGTTCGCGAGCCCGACACCCCGAACGATCGATCGGGGACTGCTGGAGTCACCCCAGAAAGAGCCCCACCACCGCACCGGTCATGCAGGCGGCGATGAAGCCCCCCGTCATCGCGCGCAGGGCAAGCCGGCTGAGGTCCGGCAGGCGTTCGGGCGCCATGCCGCCGATACCGCCGAGCTGGACGCCGATGGCGGCGAAGTTGGCGAAGCCGCAGATGGCGTAGCTGGCGATGATCGCGGACCGCTGGGTGATGACGGGGGCTTCGGCCTGGACGATGGCGCCGAGGTCGACGTAGGCGATGAACTCGGTGAGCACCAGCTTCTCGCCGAGAAGGCGGCCGACCACCGCCGCATCGGCTGGGGTGATACCCATGAGCAGCGCCACCGGAAAGAAGCACCAGCCGAGGATTCGCGCCAACGACAAGGGCTCGCTGGCTCCCGATTCCGCCAGCCCGAAGGCGACGCCGTCGGCAGTGAATGCCACGGGGATCCAGGTCAGGAACCAGTCGAGCATCGCCACCAGCGCGACGAAGGCGATGAGCATGGCCGCGACGTTGATCGCGAGCTTCATCCCGTCGGTGGCGCCCGTTGCTGCCGCCTCGATGACGTTGCCGTAGGGGGAGTCTCGGCTGAGCTTCACGTCGCCCGAGGTCTCGGGCTCTCCGTCCTCCGGATACAGGATCTTCGCAATCGCCAGCGACGCCGGCGCCGACAGGATGCTGGCGGTCACCAGGTGGCCGGCGATTCCCGGGATGTCCCGGAGAAACCCGACGTACGCCGCCATGACCCCTCCCGCGATGGTGGCGAAACCGCCGCACATGACCGCGTGGAGCTCCGATCGCGTCATTCCGGCAATGAACGGCCGGATGACCAGCGGCGCCTCGGTCTGGCCGACGAAGATGTTCGCGGCAGCGCTCAGGCTCTCGGCTGCCGAGGTGCCCATGGTGCGCTGCATCAGCCTGCCCAGGGCCTCGATGATCGGTTGCATTACCCGCAGGTGGTAGAGGATCGCCATCAGGCTCGAGAAGAAGATGATGGACGGCAGAATCCAGAACGCCACCGTCTTCAGCGGCGGGCTGATGTGACCCGCCACGGTCATGGTCGAGATGCCGTCGTCGGCGACCACATCGATGCGATGTGCTTCGACGCTTTGGAAGACGAAATCCGATCCGGCCTCGGCGAACGACAGCAGGCGCCGGACTCCGCCGTCCACCACGGTGAAGAAGAAGTCCTGCAACGCCGGGGTCAAGACCACGGCGCCGAGCAACAGCTGCAGGCCCAATCCCCAGACCACCGGCCGCCAGCTCACACCTTTTCGATTCACCGACAGTAGCCAGGCGGCGCCCACGAAGACGAAGATGCCGGCGAGCGAGACCAGTCGCAGAATCACCTGGCGATGTTACTAGAGTCGTGCTCGGCACTTGAGTTTTACGATTCAAGGTTGCCGGGTGGAAGATGATCCTGGCACCTTCACGGTGCCAGGATCATGAATTGCCAGCGTTCCTGTCGCGGGGTTTTCGGCTACTCTTCCATCATGCAGAGGAAAGGCATCAACGGCGCCGCGGTGAGGTACTCGGCATCGCCAGACATCTGATCGATCTTCGAGACGTAGGCCAGGAACCCGACGGGAAAGTCATCGGCGCACGGGTCCTCGCTCGCGTCATCCGGGTCCAGCCACAGCTCCACCGTGAGAGGGCCATCCACCACTCCGATCCCGAGGCTTGCGAAAGACCATTGGTTCATGCTGGCGACTCGGAGCTGTTTCGATCCCTCGGCCGCAACCGCGCCGTCCGCCGTCGTTACCCTGTAATAGACGCGGGGAGCGGCCATTGGAGACGTTCCCGAAATTCCGAGGTTCGAACGAAATGCGGTGTCGTTGCGAGCTCCGGTAATGAATGAGGAAGTCCACCCGACGTTCACCGAGGAGATGAGTGAAGGAACTGTTTGGCCGTACGTGCCCTCGACGCCGCCCGTGTTGTACGTTCGGGTTACGGCGAGGATCATCGCATCCTCTTGGTTTCCAGGCAGAAACATCGGATCGCAGATCAGTGTGAGTGATCCCTTGATGTCCTCATCGAAACCGAAAGTGCTGAGCAACACGTCCTCGACCATCAAGGTCTCACCGGCCTGGAGAGTGATTCGTGTTGGGAACGTCGGATTGAACATGCTGTCCTGGTTGGCCGGGGAGAAATGAAGACCAACCGTCACCTCGGCGTCGGTAGGGTTGTAGACCGTGAGGTCCGTGACCCACTGCGTTCCCGCAAGACCCGCTCCGCGGGCGACCACCGGAAACGCTTGGGTGTCGAAGATCAATTGTGCGGAGGCCGGCGCCACCATCAGCAACACTGCGATTACAACGAACACGCACTTTCTGCTCATCGTTTTCCTCCTTTTCGGCTCGCTGCGAACTGGGCGTTTGCCGGCAGCGAAACGACGATCGCCGCGAGTGCTGCAACACAGCAACTTGCCAACCTCCTTGTCGACATCTGACACCTCCTGCCGTGCGTGCGATCTCGCCGGCGTGGCTCGGCGCCTGGCTGGCGCTGATCGTTGACGATTTCAATGTCGGTCGACGTGGCGTCGAAGTCCTGAGCGAGTTCTGAGCGTTTCCTGATGATTGCTTCGAGTTGATCCGGAAGGGCGGTCGAGGAACCCGCGGAGGCTCATGCGGTGCCGGTGCACCTTGCCACCGTGGGTGGGCACGGCTCGGTCGGGTGACGTGAATGATTCGAATCGTGGTGTTCAGCGATCGAGGGCGGCGAGCTCCTCTTCCGTCGTGCGGACGTCGGGATCCTTGTCGCCCCACTCCCGGCGCATGAGCTCGAGGGCGTGTCGGTAGGTGGTCTGCGCATCGTCGAGCCGGCCGGCATCGCGAAACACCCGGGCCAGACCGATCATGGCGTAGCCGACCCACGCACTCCCCGGAGAGTCCTCTTCGATCATCGCGATGGCGGTGCGGTGGTTGTCCTCGGCTTTGTCCCAGTTCCCCTGGGCGGCCTCGAGCTCGCCGGCAACCTGATGGACGGCGGCCTTGTCGGAGAGGCTGTCCGCCTTCTCGGCTCTGGCGAGCAGCCTCCCGAGCTCGTGCTCGGCTGCCGGATACCGTTCGAGAGCCGTCAGGGTCTGGATCAGGCTGCGCTGCATCCACCACACTTCACCGTGTGCGGGACCGTAGCTGGACTCGCCGATGGCGAGGGCGCGACGGATCAGAGGCTCCGCCTCGCCGGCTCGATCCAGCGTGCGGTAGATGTTGCCGAGGGTCGTCAGGCTCAGGGCCACGTGCGGGTGGGCGGGACCGAGGACCTTTTCCCGGATCTCGAGGGATTCGAGCTCGAGCTCGAGAGCTTCGTCGACACGGTCCTGGTCGAGGCAGACGATGGCCAAAGTGTGGAGGCTGGTGGCGAGGTTGTGGTTGTCCCGGCCGCCGGCCGACTCTTCAATCTCGATGGATCTCCGGTAGAGCTTTTCCGCCTCTTCATAGTCGGCGGCGAAGTAGCGCAGCGCGCCGAGATTGTGGAGACTCTGAGCGAGGGCGGCATCGCGCTCGGGCAGCGTATTCTCCCGGATCGCCAGGGCTCGGCGGTGGATCACCTCGGCCTCGTCGAGCCGGCCCTGGTGCCAGAGAACGTTGCCGAGATCGTTGAGGTAGTCGGCGAGCGTGGGATCTTCGCCGAGGATCTGTTCGCGGATGTCGATGGCCTGGCGGATGGTGGCTTCGGCCTCGTCATACCGACCGGTCTCGTCGAGAACGTTGGTTCGGTACTTGAGGCTGTCGGCGAGAGCGAGCTGGTCGTCGGAGGCGAAGCGGGCCCGGATGTCGACGGCCCGATCGAGAAGGGGCTCGGCGCGCTCGAAGTCGCCGAGGACGGTGAAGACCCGACCCATGGTTTCCATGAACGCCGCCTGGGCCCGGGGCTGATCGTGCAGCTTTTCGATGCGCTCGGCGCCCGCATCCAGAATTTGGTGGGCGGTGAGATCTTCGCCGCGAGAGAGGGTCGGGTCGGACCGGTCGAAGAGGCTGATCATGAAGTCGGAAACCTGGCGCTCGGCCTCTGCCGCGCGCGCCGCGCGTTCGGCTTCGGCGCGAATGCGGCCGCTCTGGATCGTGGTAGTGATCGCAAACACGATGAGCATGACTGCTGCTGCGGCCACGCCGCCGACGAGGGCCCGGTTGCGGGCGGTGAACTTGCGCATCTGATAGAGCGCGCTCGGCGGCCGCGCTTCGATGGGCTGTGAGGCGAGGTGGCGTTCGACGTCGTCAGCCATTGCCGCCGCCGAGGCGTACCGCCGGTCTGCTTCTTTTTCGAGGGCTTTGCCGACGATGGTCTCCAGGTCGGCATCGAGCTTGCGGGCGCCGTTGAAGCTCAGGTGGAGGGGTTTGGGAGGTTCTTCGCAGATGACCCGCACCGCTTCGGCGATGGCCGCAGGAGAGAGCTCATAAGGGCGGTTGCCCGTCAGGATTTCGTACAGGAGAACACCGAGGGCGTAGACGTCCGACCGGGTATCGACGGCGTCCACCTGACCGCGGGCCTGCTCGGGACTCATGTACTGAAGGGTGCCCTTGATGAGGCCGATCTCGGAAATCATGGTGGCCTGCATGTCGGTGTCGGTGATGCGTGCGAGACCGAAATCGAGGATCTTGACCGCCGGCTTTTCGGAGCTCGAGCTCGAGTGATCTCCCGACTCGGGCCCGTCGCAGACAATGATGTTCGAGGGCTTGAGGTCGCGGTGGATCACGCCGCGCTGATGGGCGTAGTGAACGGCATCGCTGATGGTGAGAAAGAGCTGCAGGCGAAGCTCCAGCTCATTCGCGTCGACCACCTGGGGGCGGCTCTTCAGCCACTCGCCCAGGGTCGGGCCGGAGACCAGCTCCATGGCGAAAAAATCCTGGCCGCGGCTGGTGTGGCCGGACTCGTAGATCGCGCCGATGTTGGGGTGCTTGAGGCGGGCGAGGATGTCGACCTCACGGCGGAACATTCGGGCGTGGTACTCGTCGACCCGGTGTTCCATGCGCATGACCTTGAGCGCCACCCGTCGTTTGGGGTGTTCCTGCTCGGCCTCCCATGCCACGCCCATTCCGCCCTGGCCGAGCTTCGAGATGATGCGATAGCCGGGGATGTGCTCGGGCTCACCGCCGGTTTCGGCGGCAACGCCAGCAGGTGCGTCCGGACCGGACGGCGGCGGCGGATCGAGGAGTGAGAGTGTTTGGTCGTGCTCGACCTGGAAAATGTCGTCGCTCGTGGGAGGGTCTCGTCGGTCTTCCGGCATCAGACAATGCTCCTCGGTGATATGTTGAACTGGTTGTTGCGTTGAACGCTGAGTATTATTGCACGATTGCACAAATGCCAAGAAAAACCTTCGCTGCGTCCAGGTGAGTGGTTTCGAGCTACACTCGGATCATGGTTCCCTCGCAGGCATTCACCAAGGTCCTTACCGAGCCCGATCCTGATTCGTTGTGGGAGCTCCGCGGAGACCTCCTGGAGGGGGGAGTGGCGCAGGACTCGCCGCTGATGACGTTGGTGCGCGAGTTCGGTCTCTTTCTCGATCGCTTCGCCACGGCGACGTCGTCTCGGGACCTCAACCAGCTCGCGTCGAAGCTCGACATGAGCGCCATCGGCGGCGTCGTGTTGGAGAACCTCTTCGAAGGTCGAAAGGCGAAGGCGCTTGCGCTGCGCCTCCTGACGGGCGGCATCAGCGAGGGTTTGATGGTGCTGGCCTCCCGGCAGTACGTGAGGGCCCAGGAGGGGGAGCTCTCGGCTCTCTTCCGCGAGACCGCATGGATTCTCGACCGCGAGCTCTGGCGGTGGAGCCTCGAGGTGAATCCCGGTCTCGGGGGTGGCGAGCGCCGGAAGCTCATTGACGGATTGCTGGCGCCCCTTTTCGATGGTTCGCCGAACAACCCGGTCAAGGCGGTGATCGTCGGACGGATCTTCCAGGTCCTTCTCCTTGGTCATGCCGGTGATGTCGTTTCCGAGGGCCGAAGCTGACGGGACCGGCAAGAGTCGAAGCGATAAAGCAGTAAAGCAGTGCCTGGCACCTTTTCTTTTTGCTGGCACCTTTTTGCCTTTTTGGGGTTGCGATACAGTGGCGGTAATGATTGAGCGCATTGTCCTGTTGCGGATGTCCGAGGAGTTTACGTCCGACGAGGCCCTCGCCGAGGTCGCCGAGCGCTCGCGGGAGGTGCTGCCGGCGCTGCCGGGAGTTCTCGAGTGCCACGTGGGGCTGGCCGCTGACGAGTCGACCACGGCGAGCTGGCACGTTGTGCTGGTGCTGCGCTTCGCGTCGGCGGACGCCATTCCGCCGTATGCGGCGCACCCTGATCACCGGGCCTACGTGGACGAGTTCCTGCGTCCGAGGCTCGCCTCCATCGCCGCCCACAACTTCGAGATTTGAGGCTGGCGGCGCTCGCTCATCGCCGTCGCACAACCAGCACCACCCCGGAGAGGATGCACGCGCCGCCACCGAGGGTGAAGGCGGTCACCGGCTCGCCGGCGAGGAGCCAACCGAGGAAGATGGCGATGGCCGGGGTGACGTAGGCGATCAACGCCAACCGGTGGGCCGGACAGGTGCGCAGCAGCCAGAAGTAGAGGCTGAAGGTCACGACGGTGCCGATGAGCGAGAGATAGAGCACGCTGGCGACCGCCGGCACGGTCCAGGAAACCCGGGCGTCGCGTTCGAAGACGACGGCGCAGGCGAGCAGCAGCGCGGCGCCGAAGAACATGCCGTTGCGGTTCAAGAGTACGGAGCTGACCCCCGAGCCGTGGCGCTTCACGATGGTCGTGCCGATGACCACCGCGATCGGGCTGAGCAGGGCAAGGAGGCCGGTGGGGATGCCCTCGGGCCCGAAGGACTGCAGGTCGGTGCGGAAGAGTAGAGCCAGGCCGGCGAGGCCCAGGGCGAAGCCGAGCCACTGATGGGGAGCGAGGCGCTCACCCTTGAGGAAGAGGTGTCCCGACGCCGCCTGCAGCATCGGGTAGACGCCAAAGAGCAGGCTGACCAGGCCTGAAGAAAGAACGGTTTCGGCCTGATAGACGATGCCGTAGGAAATGGCGAAGCTGGCGGTGCCCTGGACGATCCAGAGCCACGTCGGCGGTCTGTCGCCGCCCTCGCGACGCCCCAGCACGGCGGCGACGCCGATCATGATGACCGCGGCGACGGCGAAGCGAACCCCGGCGGAGGTCAGCGGCGGAAGGTCGCGCAGTCCGCCCTTGATCACCAGCCAGGTGCTTCCCCAGATGAGGCACAACAACACAATGAGCGCCCGTTCGAGGTTCGGCGAGGGCCTGGTGGCGGTGGTCACGGCGGGATCTCCTCCTGCGGTTGTCGAGGAGCTCAGTCGAACTTCCCGGGCGGGAAGCCGTACCGCTCGGCGATCGACCGCCTCTCTGCCTCGGGGAGCGACCTCATGTAGCCCTTCCAACCCGGGCAGAATCTCGTATGCCAGCGCCAGAGGCGCCCGAGGATCGAGCGGGGGTTCTCGTCGAATTTTGCTCGCATGCTGCAGGTGGCGCAGCCGGACTCGCTCATTCGTTCCTCCGTGTCTCCGGACGGGCCTGGGGAGCGCGGTGTCGGCTCCGGTGTTCGATCAGGGTAGCAGAGGGCTGCAAGGCTAGCTTCGATCTGCGATAGTCGTTCTCAAATGAGGCCAGTACATTCCACCGTCGACCGGGACGGAGAACGTCAAATCTTGAAAATCTCGGGTGTTTTCGTCGAGGTTGGCCGGATGAAAGATGGACAATGCGTTCAGAAGGGCCGGGACAGCGGTGATGCCGATCCGATGTCGCCGTAACCGGAGGGGATCGGAGGTCTCCATGTCGATGCGACAGCTCGTCGTTTCTCTCGTCCTGATGGTGTGTCCGGTGGCCGGAGCGAGCGAGGTGGCGGTCGTCCAGACCGACTGGTCCTGTGGCCCGGGAAGCGCGGGACCGACGCCCGTGTGGGCCGGCGCCTTCTCGGCTTCCGATGATGTCGCCTGGGCGTCGGTGCCGGGGCAACTGGCGCTCTCGACGACTCCCGTCACGGACGCCGAGAGGATCGTCTTGCCCGGCGATGCTCTCGGGGCGATCAAGGTCTTTGCGGGAGATCTCGACCTCGACGGAGACACCGACGTGCTTGGCTGCGCCTACTATGGAAACCAGCTGGTCGCCTTCTACAACGACGGCGGATCGCCGCCGTCATGGCAACGCCAGGTCATCGACGGCAGCTTCGAAGAGGCTCTGGCGGTGGCGGTCGCCGACGTAGATCGAGATGGACGTCTGGACGTGCTCGCCGGCAGCGCCGCAGGCGCGGAGGTGATGTGGTGGCGCAACCTCGGAGGAAGCCCCGCGGTCTGGGAAGGCCACCTGATCGCGGACGACGTTCCGGGAACCCACGACGTGGCCGGAGCGGATCTCGACGGCGACGGAGATATCGACGCGGTGGCGGTCTCGTTCGAAGACGACGAGATCCTGTGGTGGCGAAATGATGGCGAGGATCCGCCGCGGTGGGAACGGCTCGTCGTCGCCTCGGAGGTCGACTACCCGACCAAGGTGTCCGTCGCCGATGTGGATCGCGACGGTGACCTGGATCTCTTCAGCGTCGCGTGGGAGGGGCGTCAGATTGCGTGGTGGCGCAACGACGGCGGCGATCCCATCCGGTGGACGGGAAGGGTCATCGGAGAGCATTTCGTTGGCGCCCATTGGGTTCACGCGGCCGACGTCGATGGCGACGGCTGGACGGACGTCTTGGGGGCGGCCATGAACCTCGGACAGCTCGCGTGGTGGAGGAACGACGGTTCAGATCAATCGGGGTGGGAGAAGACCGTCGTGACGGGTTCGTTGCCGGGAGCGGTCTCGGTGATCGCGGGCGACATCGACGGCGACGGCGACCAGGACGTGGGCGGCGCCGGCTGGAGCGCCTCGGGGGGCATGGCGTGGTTCGAGAACCTCGATGGAAACGGCGCTGAGTGGGCCGAGGTCAAGGTCGACACGGAATTCGGCCCCTCGAGCTCGGTCCACCTCGCCGACGTGGACGGCAACGGTAGCCTCGACTTCTTGGGATCGGCGTGGGATCACGGCGAGCTCGCCTGGTGGCGGGTGGGAGATTTCGTCGAGGCTGGGTGGCTGGAGTCGTCGATCCTCGATGCCGGTCGGGCGGTGGACTGGGTCGGTTGCGGGTGGACGGCATCCGAGCCGCACAACGCCTCGTTGGTTGTGGAGGTTCGAGCCTCGAAGGATGCGCAGGACCTGGGACGGTGGATGCCGGTGTCACCGGGGCCGGGCTGCCCTGGCGCCCCTGACGGAACGCGTTTTCTGCAGTACAGGGTTCTCGTGGCCTCGTCGGATCCGACGGTCTCACCGGTCCTCGAGGAGATCCGTTTCGTCCACGAGCCGATGGCCGCACCGGCGCCCAGACGGGCGAGCGGGCGAGTGATTCCCTAGTACGGCTCGATCTCGAAGGCCAGTCGTTCGTTTTGAAACGAACGGCGGCCGGCCGCTCACCCGTTCGGCGGGATGTCGAAGGTTCCGTCGAGCCTGGTGACCATTTCGTCGTAGCGCCGGTCGAGCTCGGCGAGGCCGGTCTCGAATTCATCGTCGTCGAGCTCGCCGCGGTCGCGGCGAGCGGCGAGCGCGGCACGCTCGCGATCCAACCAGGCTTCGGGGTCGAAGTTGTAGGTCATCGCACGCGCTATTGTATGCCTCCTCCGTCCGTGAGCGTCAATCGAGCCGGCGACGGCGGATGGCGGGCGGGACGCCCGCCGCCACAACCATTGCAGGTCATCGGCCACGGTCATTGGCCACGGTCATTGGGCACGGTTACGGCTACGGATACGGATACGGATACGGTTTCGTCGGGATCGGGATCGGGATCGGGATCGGGATCGGGATCGGGATCGGGAGCCGAAACGAAACGTGAGCGGAGCGCGCCCGTAGAATCTGGTAGGGGAGGACCCGATGGACCACGTGGAACGGTACCTCGAGGTGTTCGACGAGCTCCGAAGACGAAAGCGCTGGAGCACCGGGGACACCATGCTGCGTTTTGCTGCTCTCACGCTGGCGGCAAACGATGTCGCTGACCGCAACGCCGATCTCGAGGCCACGGCGAAGATTCTCGAGAAGCAGGCCGGTGCCTTCTCGCCGTTGGCATCGGCCATGCGCCACGCGGTGGCCGCGTTGCTGATCCGGCGGGGAGTCGACCCGTCGCTCACGGTGAGTCGGATCAAGGAGACCCTGGCGGTCTTCAAGCGACTCAAGCTGAGTCGAAGCGGGCCGCACCCGACGCTTGCCGCGCTGTTGCTGGTTCTCCACAACGGCGGAGAACCACCCGACGACATGACGGTGGAGAAGATGAAGGCGATCCTTGCCCGTTGGAACAAGGACCACTTCTTCCTCACCGGGGTGGACGACTACCCCATGGCTGCGATGCACGCCACTCGCGAGCTCAGCGTCGAGGAGATCGGTGTTCAGGCTGAGGAGATCTACCAGCAGCTTCGGAAGGCCAGGTTCTCCAGCGGAGAACAGCTGCAGCTCGTGTCCCACCTGCTGATGTTCTCCGACGTGGGCGGGCGCGAAGCAGCGCGCCGGTTCGCCGAGGTGGCGCGGTTGCTGCGGGCGGCCAAGCAGCGGGTGTGGCAGAGCCACTACGACGAGGTGGCCCTGCTCGTACTCACTGGCGTCCATCCAGCCGAGGTCGTGCCCAGAGTCCTCGAGTATCGGGACCGGCTGCGCGCGAGGAAGCCCCGCCCGGCGGCGGAGATCGCGTTCTCCATTGCGGCGGGGATCGTCCTGGCCGAGGAGGCCGACAAGGCAGCTGCGCTGGCCGAGGCTGCCACCGCCGCCAACCTGCGGGCGGTCCAGGCGGTCATCGAAGCGCAGCAGGCGGCGGCCATCGCCTGCATGGCTGCGTGCACCACGGTCGTCACGACCTCGGCGGCGTCGTCGTGACGATGTGGGTTTCGCGCCCGAGAAACCGACGCCGGCGCCTCGTGGCGGGATGTCGATTCGAAGTCTGTGAAGCAAGGGTAATTGATTGTAAAGAGACTGTTTGCTATCATGAATCGACTGTTGCCGGCCGGCGGGGCCGGCATCTGCTTGGGTGGGCGCAGAGCTCACCACGACGTTCGGGAAGGGCGGACTGCCGAATGGTCGCGCCCACGGAGAAGAGAGAGTATGTCGAAGAAACTGTTTGTTGGAAGTCTGAGCTGGGGAACCAATGACGAGGCGCTCCGCGACGCCTTCGCCGTTCACGGCGAGATCGCCGAAGCGGTCGTGATCACCGATCGCGACACCGGCCGCTCGCGCGGCTTCGGTTTCGTCACCTTCGAAGAGGACGAGGCGGCCGACAAGGCCGTCGCCGCCCTCAACGGCACCGAGCTCGATGGTCGCACCATCCGCGTGGACGTGGCCCACGCCAAGGAGCGCAACCGCGGTGGTGGCGGCTGGTAGGCCGACCTCCAACCTCTGGGAAAACCCCTCCTGGCGGAGGGGTTTTTTATTGACTTTTCGCTTCCAACGACCTTGATTTCGCGCGCGTTCTGATTGTGCGCCGGCGGAACCCTTCCCGTGACGGACCGGCGAGCCTAGGAGTAAAGCGCGGTCCCCGGATCGTCGTCGGTCATCCTGACGATGCGGTCAAAGGACATCCCGAGCTTGGCCAGCAGGGCGATGGACGCCTCGTTTTCTTCGGATGTCAGCGCGACGATCTCTCTCACCCCGAGGGTAGTCTTGCCGTACTCGATCAGAGCTCTCGCCGCCTCGAGGCCGTAGCCCTGCTGTTGGAACTCGGGCAGAAAGGCGCCGCCGACATCGACGACGTCGATGCGTTCGCGATAGAGCAGGCCGCTGACGCCGATGGCGGTCCCGTCAGCTTTCAGGCGAACGAGGAACTGGCCGCAGCCGGGCGGCTGGCCGCGTCGCCACGGTCCGTCGAGGATGAAGACCTTCGCGTCGTCCAGAGTCCGAACCCCCTTGTCGCCGATGTTGGCGAGGAAGGACGGTTGGTTGACGAGGTCGAGGATGAACGCGGCGTCCTCGACCGTCAATGTGGACAGGGCGAGCCGCTCGGTGGCGAGAATCAGCGTTGCGTCAGACACCTGTGATCTCCAGGGGTTGGAGGCTCCGGAAGTCGACTTTGCCCAACCCCGCCTCTTCGGCGAGGTGGATATACGGGGGCAGCTCGTCAGGCCCGAAACCGAAGATCGATCCCGCCCAGGCGTCGATGGCTACGGGGTCGAACGCGGCGGCGACGGCGCCGACCTGCTTGACGGCCCCGATGCCGCCCCCGGCGGGTCCTCCGCGCATCATCACCCGCGAGGCGTCGGCCACCGTCAGGGTGGGCCGCATCAGCTGGGCGAGCTCGACGATGGACCGGTCGAGGTCGTTGTGCCACACCATGCGCGCCTTGGTGGTGATGCCGAACCAGTTCTTCATGCCGGCGATGGCGGACATTTCGCTGTGGGTCTTGACCACCGGAACGTTGATGATCTTGGTGGCGCTGACGAAGGGCTCGAGAACGTCCCAGACGCCGATGCGCCGGGAGATGAGCACCGCCTTGTAGGTACTGTCTTCGGGGATGACCACCTCTGCCCCGGCGGCTGCAGCGGCCTCGCCGATGCCGCTCCACTCGAAGGCCGGAGCCGACTTTCGCACCGGGCAGTCGGTGACGATGACCCGTTTCGGCCCCGCCTCGATGCAGAGGCGAATGACCTCGGCCACGACATCGGGGTGGGTGTTGGCGGCGTGCTCCGGCGGTCGCCTCCAGCCGATGTTGGGTTTCACCAGCACGACGTCGCTCCGGTCGATCAGCCGCTCCATGCCGCCGATCCGTTGGACGCAGGCGCGAACGTTGATCGCGGGGTCCGGTCCCTTCGCGATGACCATCCGGGGAAGCGCCGATGAAACCTCGACGCGGTGGTCCGGGATCACCGCCGTCGCGTCGCGGCCGAAGCGCTGCCGGCGGTTGTAGATCCAGGTTCCGCCGACGCCGAACCCGCCTGCCGCGACGACGGAGCCGCCAGCCATGAGGAACCTCCGGCGGGTGAAGAACCGCCTCTTCGGTTTGTCGTTCATGAAACCAGTGTAACCCCGGTCGGTTGCATCGGCGCTGCCGGGGACATAGCTTGTTCGCTATCAACCGCGTCGAGCTGCGAGGTGCGCCATGGGAAAGAAGAACACGATTGGATGTGTCGTTGTTTGTCTGTTGCTGTTGCTCGTGACCGGGCCGGCGACGGCAACCGATGCGGACATCGAGGCCGTGCTCGACGGGCTTCGGGGACTGCCGTTCGACGAGTTCGTCGATGCGTCCTACACCCAGGTCCTCCTTCGCAGCCCGGAAAGTGTGACCTCGCTCGGGCTCGCCGAGATCTTCGGGATGCGGAACGATCGCCTGGACAACCTGTGCTACGACTACGTTGATGAGACCTACGCACTCTCCGCGGGAATCCTCGAGATCCTGAACTCCTACCCGCGCGAGAGACTCGGGTACGTGCAGCGGATCAGCTACGACTCGTACAGCTGGTTGCTCGAGGCATGGGGCGCCGAGCGCGAGTTCATGTACCACTTCTATCCAGTGACCTACGGTTTCAGTCCCCAGCTCGGGCTCTTCCGCTACTTCGCGGACGAACACCCCATGGAGACGCGGGAGGATGCCGAGGATTGGATCAGCCGGCTCGAGGATGTGGACGACCAGTTCGCCTGTCTGATCAGCAACCTCGCGGAGTCCCAGCAGCGCGGCATCATGGCTCCGGCGCCCTTCCTCCGCCGCGCGGCCGACCAGATCCGGGACATCGTTCCCGGCGTCGCTCGCGACCTCAGCTTCTACACCGATTTCGAGGAGAAGTCGCTCGAGATCGACGAGCTGAGTGCGGTGGAGAGAGGGCAGATGCTCCAGGATCTCGAGGCGGTCCTCGAGGAGACCGTCATTCCCGCTTACCAGGCACTGGTGGTGGCTCTCGACGCCCAGGCGCCGTCGGCGCCGGGGCGGAACGGGGTCTGGCAGCTGCCCGACGGCGACCGTTTCTACCGGACCTGTCTCCGATACACCACGACCACCGATTACACCCCCGATGAGATCCACCGCAGCGGCCTCGCCGAGGTCGACCGCATCCGCGCGGAGATCCGGGCGGGCTTCGACGCCCTGGGCTACCCGTCTGACGGCAGCTTCTCCGAGCTCTTCGAACGAGTGGGACAGGACTCCGGGATCATTCCGGCGGGCGAGATCGTCGCCCACAACGAGGCCATCATCGCGCAGGCGCTGGAGGACATCGAGGAAGCCTTCGATATCGCCCCGGAGACTCCGGTCATCGTCATCGGGGGCGCGGGGGGCGGGTTCTACACCTCGGGGTCC
This sequence comes from Thermoanaerobaculales bacterium, assembly GCA_036351195.1. Classification (GTDB taxonomy): domain Bacteria; phylum Acidobacteriota; class Thermoanaerobaculia; order Thermoanaerobaculales; family Sulfomarinibacteraceae; genus JAHECW01. Next base: position 57,470 of record JAZBOQ010000139.1, read on the forward strand.
ATCGACGGTTCACGGCCGGGGGCCTACTACATCAACACCCTCAACGACGAGTACCGCTACTGGATGCGGACCATTGCGTACCACGAGGCGGTCCCCGGCCACCACTTCCAGATCTCCATCGGCAACGAGCAGGACGTCCCGCTCTTCACCAAGGCGGGGATGATCTACACCGGCTACGTCGAGGGTTGGGCGCTCTACGCCGAACGGCTGGCGTCGGACCTTGGGTGGTATGACGACGACATCTACAGCGACCTCGGTCGGCTGCAGTGGGAGCTGCTGCGGGCGGCTCGGATGGTGGTCGACACCGGGTTGCACGCCAAGCACTGGGGCCGGCAACGCGCCATCGACTACTACGTCGACGTGGTCGGCGCCGACCCCGCTCTCGCGGAACAGCAGATCGATCTCTACCTCTACTACTACCCGGGCTACTTCAGCTCGTACAAGACCGGGATGATGAAGATCCTGGAGCTCCGGCAGCGGGCGCAGGATGAGCTCGGCGATCTCTTTGACCTCAAGGAGTTCCACCGGGTGGTGCTGCTCAACAACCGCCTGCCTCTCGAGCTGCTCGAGCGCCTCGTCGACGACTACATCGATTTGCGAGGCAACCCACCCCCCAAACCGAGGACCCCGACGGGCCGGCGGGTTTCACAGTAGGACTGCGAAGGGAGCGGCCGCATGCAGTGCCGCTGCTCGGGTGGCGCTCGGCCCTGACATCCGGTGAAGGTAGAATCACCTGCATTCCTGGGAGGGAAGATTCATGAGCTTCACTGGCAAGAAGGTGTTAGTCACGGGGGGATCGCGGGGCATCGGGAGAGCGTGTGCCATGGCGTTTGCCGAGAAAGGTGCGGTGGTGGCGGTCAACTACCGGTCCGGCGCCGCAGCGGCGGAGGAGACCCTGGCGGCGCTGTCGGGTGACGGTCACGTCGCCCTGCAGGCCGATGTCAGCGAACCACAGGCGGTGGAAGCCATGGTGGCCTCGGCGGTGGAGGCTCTCGGCGGTCTGGACATCGTGGTCAACAACGCCGGGATCTTCATCGACCACGTCGTCGAGGATGTGGACTTCGACGAGTGGCAGGCGGCCTGGGACCGCGTGCTGAAGACCAACCTCGTGGGCCCCGCCAATCTCTGCTTCTGCGCCGCGAAGCACATGATCGGCCACGGCGGCGGCACGATCGTCAACATCTCGTCGCGCGGCGCCTTCCGCGGCGAGCCCGACGGTCCGGCCTACGGCGCCTCCAAGGCCGGCCTCAACGCCTTGAGCCAGAGCCTGGCGAAACGGCTCGCTCCGCACGACATCACCGTCGGTGTGGTGGCGCCGGGCTTCGTCGATACCGAGATGGCCCGCCGGTACCAGGGCACCGACATGTGGGACGACATCACGAGCCAGAGCCCCTTCGGCCGCATCGCGAAGCCCGAGGAGGTGGCCGCGGCGGTGCTCTTCCTCGCCTCGGAGGACGCGAAGTTCTCCTCCGGAGCCATCATCGACGTCAACGGCGCGTCGTACCTCAGAACGTGAGTGCGCGCGGGACGCCAGCATCCTGAATGGCGGAGGAAAGTGCGGGCGAGACGCCCGCACCCACAACCGGACGCGGTCTGTCGACGCTCGGGTTCGAAGCGCCCATGGTGGCGGCCGGCCTCCCACCCGCCTGCGAAGGTATCGGGGAGCGATGCGCCCTCTCTTCCGCCTGCAGAAAGAGCGATGGGGAATCATCCACGGCGCTCGGTGTTGTTTCAGAAGATCGACCAACTCCGGAGAGGAACGACGACCTGAGCATGACCACTGAAACCATCACCGGCGACGACGTCCGCCCCGCCCACAGCCGCGTCCACAGGTGGTTGTTGGTGACGGTGGGCGTAGCGTTGGTGGGAATCGGCGCCGTCGGGGTCTTCGTGCCCGGATTGCCCACCGTGGTCTTCCTGCTCGGCGCGTCGTGGTGCTTCGCCCGCAGCTGCCCCTGGCTCGAGGAGCGATTCATCCGCATCCCGCTGTTCAAGCCTTTCTTCGTCTACCTCGACAACGGCGCCCGCATGCCGCGCAGAGTGATGGTCTGGACCCTCATCGTCATGTGGGTCGCCATCGGCATCAGCTCGACCCTGGTAAGCACCGGCGCCAACCCGAAACCTTTTGTCGCGGCGATCATCGCTGTCGCCGGGGTGGTGGGCAGCTACTTCGTGATCCGCCTCGGGCGCCGCCGGATCTGACGGCGATGAGAAAAACCCGCGCCTCGTGTGGAGGCGCGGGAAGTGGATCGTGGTCGTTCGATCGGCGTTGGTGGAGATCAACCGCCCCAGCCGGTGGTGTCGCCGGTTTCGAAGCCGTCGAAGAAGATCACCGTTGCCGGGTCGGGGTCGTCATCGAGCACGGTCAGGGTCAGGGTGTCGACGGCGCCGAAGCTCACGTCGGGCAGATTCGCGTTGGCGAGCTCGAGGACGATGGTCTCGTCGCCCTCGAAGTCGCCGTCGTCGAGAATCGTGACGGGGAAGGCGAGGGTGGTCTGTCCCGGGAAGAAGCGGACCTGCGGCGGCAGATCCTCGAAGTCCACCCCCGCCTGGGCGGTGCCCGAGACCACGAGGTCGGCGTTGACCTCGACCGCCCTCGCCCCGCTCAGCGTCACCTGTACCTGGAAGGTGCTGCCGTCCTCATCGATGGAGGCGCTGTCGGCGGTGAACGCCATGGTGCGGTCGAGCTCGGCGTGGACGGTGATCGCCGCCGAAGCGGCGCCCGCATTGCCGGCGACGTCGGTGGCGCGGCAGCTGAGCTGGTAGTCGCCGCTGAGCAGCGGCCACCACTGGTGGGTCCAGCTGTCTGCGCCGACAGCCTGAACCCACGTCGCGCCGCCGTCGGTGGAGATCTCGACCATGTCGACGCCGGAGAGGCCGTCGGTCGCGGTTCCGGTGACGACGATGGGCGTATCGGTGATGGTGGCGTTGTCGGCCGGCGAGGTGATCGCGCAGATCGGCGCCGTCACATCGTCGCCGAAGACGAAGTGGGCCGGACCGGCGGACCAGTCGGACCAGAGGCCGTTGTTGTCGCGGGCCGCCACCTGCCAGTAGTAGCGGGTCTCTTGGACGAGTGAACCGGAGCCGGCGAGCTCGGCCAGGGAGACGCTGAGGGCGCCGGCCGCTTCGGCGAGGGCAATGCCGGTCTGGTCGATCTCCGGCGAAGTGAAGGCAGGATCGTCGTCCACCCTGACCCGGTAGCCGTCGACGACGTCGCCGGCGTCCGCGTCGGGATCGATGGACTCGAGCCAGGTCAAGCGGCCGGTGAGATCCGGCAGGGTCGCGCCGGTGGTCGGTGCGAGTAGCTCGGGGACCGTCGGCGGGTGGTTGTCGAGCTGGACGAAGAAGGTCGCGGTGTCCATCCACGGCCCGGTGTGGTCACTGTCGTCGGTGGCCCGTGCGCGCCACCAGTACTGGGTGTCGGGCAGCAGGTCGACGTCGACGGTCCACGATGTCGTGTCGATGCCGCCCGCCACGGCGGGCACCTGAGCGATGACGTTGGTCAGACCGGCGTCATCGAAGATTTGGTACTCGTAGGTCATGGGATCGCTCTGGTAATCGATGGCGTTGTTCACCGTCAGCACCGGGCGAACGGTGGGTTCGTCCGCCCCCCACGCGGGAGAGTTGAGGGTGGGCGCGCCAGGGGTCTGCTCGCCGACGGAGATGTTGTCGAGGAAGATGTTTTCATCGCCGCCGTAGTTGCCGTAGACGCGAAACCGGAGTCGGAGGTCGGTCACGAGGTACCCGGTGAGCGACGTCTGCATCCGCACCCACTCAGGGGAGCTCCAGTTGTCGGAGATGTAGAGGTCTGCGAGGTTCTGCCAGGTCAGTCCCTGATCGGTCGAGACCTCGGTTCGGAAGTAGTTGTTGTCCGGAAGGTTGCCGCGTACCTGGAAGGTTAGGAGCGGATCGGTCGAGGACGACAGGTCGATGGGCTGGGCATAGACGAGAGTAAGATCCGAGTTTCCAGCCCGGTTGTTCAGGGTGTCGAGGATGGCGGCGGCGCCGGCGTAGGGATCGTCGTTCGTCGGCGTCCACGAGCCGTTCAGCCAAGCGCCGTCACCCGACTCGAGCCCGTCGAAGAACTGATTGACGGGCGAGCCCGCGAGCGGGTTCTCACCGATGAAGAGATTGTCGATGTGCCATCCGTCGGTCGGAGTGTTGTTGTTGGCGTCGACGAAGAAGCGGAGCCACACCTGGCTTTCGCCGCGCCACGGCGAAAGGTCGAAGCGGCGGTGGACCCATTCGGTCTGATCGAGATTCGGAGCCTCGAGGATTGTCCAGCTGCCGCCGCCGTTGACGGAGATCTCGAGGCGGCCCCAGTGGGCACCGAAGTCGTATCGCTCGTCGAAGCTGACGATGGGCCACACCGATGCAGTGAGGTCGACGCCGGTGACGGCGTAGGTGTCGAGGTTTTGGGTGAGGTCGCCCGGCGAGTCGCCGAGACTCGTGGTGCCGCCGACGCCGCCGGCGACCACCGGCCCCCAGTCGCCGGTGAATGTCCAGACGCTGCTCGAGGTCTCGAAGTCGTCAACGAAGGGGAGCGTCGGCCCGAGAGTGGTGGCCGAGCTCGTGTTCGACGGCGAGTAGGCGTTGTTCGAGTCGACGAAGAAGACCTTGTAGTAGTAGGTCTTGCGTGCCTGCAGGTTGGTGTCGGTGAACTCGGTGGTCGCCTGGTCGGTGATGGTCGTCACGAGGGTCGAGCTGGTGTCGACCGTCGAGGTGTCCGAGCGGTACAGCGCGTACGCCGCGAAGCTCGAGTCGTCGAGATTGTTCCAGGTCAACCGCATCGAGCTCACGGTGAGCTGGTCGGGGTTGTTGAGGGTTACCGGCAACGGCAACTCCTCGATGGCGATGTCGTCGAGGTAGATGTCGGTGTCGAGGGTGTAGTAGCGGCTTTGGGTGACGATGAACCGCAGCCTGACGCCGGCCTGGAGGTAAGATGCCAGGGAGATCTGATAGCGCGTCCAGTTGGGGACGGTGTTGTTCTGGCCGATGCTTCCGCCGGGCAGCGTCCCCCAGGTCACACCACCGTTGGTCGAGATCTG
>JAZBOQ010000140.1:0-2645 GCA_036351195.1 Thermoanaerobaculales bacterium
CCGGCAGGTCTCGGGGCGCGATCTTCACCTTGAGGTCACCGTCCTGGTTGAAGCCGAGCGTGGTGATGCGGTCGAAGAACTCCTGGTACCACTTCTCGCGTTTGGGTTCGAGCTCCTCCATCTGTTGGACGATGGTTTGGAAGCGCTCCTCCTGCTCGATCCTCTCTTCCTCGATCCAGGCTGTGGCCTCTGGGCTCCGGTCGTGATGAATGAACGTGTTCTTGAAGGACATGATATTTTAGCCTCCGTGGTACTAATGTAATAAACTTAAGACCAATTCGCAAGGGCCGGTTTCGCGGGTTTTCCGGCCCCGCACGACAACGGGGTCAACGAGACGACCTGGAGGATTCATGATTCACCGCTTTTCCCCGAACCTCGGCCTTCCCGGAATCGCCGGGGCGACCGTCCTCGTCCTCACCGTCATCGTCACCGGTTGCGGCGTCGAGCAACCGCAACCCGCCGAGGAGGCGCCACCCGTGAACACCACGAACCGTCATTTCTTCAACACCCAGTTCGGCGACGTCCACTACATCGACGTCGGCTCGTCCGAGGATCCGCCCCTGGTCCTGCTCCACCAGACTCCGCGCTCCACCGACGAGTTCGCCGATGTCATCCCGCTTCTCGCCGCCGAACACCGGATCGTCGCCATGGACAACCCCGGCTACGGCTGCTCCGACATCCCGCCGCGCCAGCCCACCGTCGAGGAGTACGCCGACACCGTCGTCGAGCTGCTTGACCACCTCCGGATTCCCAAGGCCGTTCTCGTCGGCCACCACACCGGCGCCATCCTCGCCGTCGACATCGCCGCCCGCTACCCCGACCGCGTCGACCGGCTCGCGCTTTCGGGTCCCCACTACATGGACGGCGAAATGCGCGAGATGCTGCTCTCAATCTCGAAACAGTGGACGGTCCAGCCGGACGGCTCGCACATGCAGGAGAAATGGGACAAATTCTCGGGTTGGGTGGACGACCCGATGGTGGTTCACCGGGTCGTGACCGATCTCCTGCGCGCCGGCGAGACCAGCGAGTACGGCCACTTCGCCTGCACCGAGTATCTGATGGAGAACACCCTGCCCAAGGTCAACGTCCCGACCCTGCTCATCGTCGGCAACACCGACATCTTTGCCAATACACCCAAGAACGCCATCTTCGAAGAGACCATCCCCGACACCACCAAGGTCATGATCGACGGTGGAATCTTCCTCCCCACCGAGTCACCCGAAGCCTTCGCCGAGGTTGTCCTCGAGTTCCTTCGCTTCGGTACATCGGAGTAGTCGAACCGCCAAGGCGCGAAGAACGAGCAGCATCGCCGGATCTACCGGATTTCCAGACCCTCCCTCTCGAAGTGGCGGTCGAAGGCAAACGCTTCGAGGATTCGCAGCTCCCGAATGGTCTCGAAGGAGACGGCATCGACAAGGCTGAGGCTGTGCGGGTTCTTCACCAGGCGATCGAGACCACGTTCATGGAGTCCGCGGTCCACCCAGATCACTCGAAAAAGAGGTGCGAAACTCTCGCGGAAGTCCAGTACCGCCTCGCGGCCCAGGCGCCGATCGAGCAGCGCGTACGTCTCCACGAGGACATACGAGGTGGTCACGAGCTCGGTCTGTCGGCTTCTGAGCCTATTGAACGCCTTCACCGCGCTTCGATGAGCGCGATCGGACCGTACCATCAAGGCGAGGATGGCGCTGGTGTCGACGAAGACCGCGCTCAACGGTAGGTCTCGTCGAGAAGCTCGTCGTGATTGGAAGAGAGATCCTCGCGCCCTTCGCGGTCGTCATACTTGCCAACGACCTGGGCGACTCTCGCGTACAAAGCCTCCGCGTCATAGGTCTCGGCATCGAGGTGTCGCTCGACGCTGTCCCGCACGACCTGCGAGATCGAGACACCGCGGCGCTGAGCCAGCGACCGGATCTTCCGGTACTGCTCTTCGGTGAACTGAACCTGTGTTCTCAGCATCTCGGCACTCTCGAAGGAGAGTAATGCCAACATGCTGTGTTGTCAATAGGAAACTCGCGGCCCTGGACCCCGCGTTCAGACCTGCTCGCCCTTGAGTTCTTCGACGATCTGCTCGCCGGCGTAGAGACCGCTGGCGACGACTGGGGCAACGTTCGGTGACACTGTCCCGCTGCACGACCCGGCGGCGAAGACGTTGGCGATCGGCCGGTCGGCGGCGTCGATGAGCCTGCAGTGATCGTCGATGCGCAGCCCGCCGTTGGTCTTGTAGCGCACCGGCACCGCGTAGGCCGCATAGTACGGCGGGCTCAGAGGATCGAGGTAGAGCTTGCGCCCGAACTCGGGATCTTCGCCCGCGGTGCACATGGAGTTGTAGCGCTCGACCGTCGCCTGGAGCCTGTCGGCAGGAATCCGGGTCAGAGCCGCCAGCTCGCCGAGGGTGTGGGCGCGGTGCACCCGACCCAGACGCTTCAGGACCTCGACGCTGTGCCCCCGCTGCGAGTTGACCAGCTGGTCGTCGAAGATGCACCACCAGTGGCGGTGGCCGGTCTTGTGAAGCTCTCCGGCGACGTCGTGACCGTGGTTTTCGTTGACGAATCTTTCGCCCATCGGCGTCAGGTGGAGCACCGGATCCCAGTATCCCCACACCACCACCGCGGCGTTGTCCGAGGTGAGGTTGCTCGGCTGGTCCA
>JAZBOQ010000141.1:0-3444 GCA_036351195.1 Thermoanaerobaculales bacterium
AGCGATTGGAAACAAGTCAAGGCGCGTGTGAGAATCATCCGTGATCAGAATGAAGCCTAACCTGCTTGTAGCCGGTTACGACAAACCGCGTGATTCCGGCTGTGGGGCGCGGTTTTGAGCAGAGGTTTGGGCAGAGGCGTCGAGTTCAGAGTCCCGGATCTGTTCGTAGAGTTGGCGGACATAGTCGAAGTAGGCGGGGTCGCGCTCGTGTGGAGTGAGGTTGAGTGCGACGGCGCGGAAGTAGGCCAGGGATCGAATCGGCGGCAGGTTGGTGTCTGACGTTGATCTCTTTCGGCGAATGAAAGCGAGCCGGAAGGCGAGCTGGATGGTGTCGAAGGAGATGCCCCACTTTTCGAGGCTTTGAGCGATGTCCCAGTCAGCGGATGAGGGCAGATCCGGGGTATCGGGGTCGTCGAGATAGAGGCGGATGACTCGGGCGGCGAAGGAGGGGTGTTCGTCGTTCACGGGCGTTTTCGTGTCTTCGCGCGCTCGGCCGCGGCTTCTTGGGACTCTTTGAGGCGGTAGGACTTGGCGTTAATCGTGACGACCTCGGATCGGTGGACGAGACGATCGACGATGGTGGTCACCGAGGTCGCGGAGGCAAAGACCTCGCCCCACTCTTTGAAAGGCTTGTTGGTGGTGAGGAGGATGGGCTTGTTCAGATAGCGGCGGGAAATGACTTCGTAGAGCAGGTCGGCATGGCGGTTGTCGTAGGAGAGGTAACCGAGTTCGTCGATGATCAGGAGCTGAGGTCTCATGAGGGTTCTCAGTTTTCGGATGAGGCTGGAGGAGCTGTCGATTTCGGCGAGGGAGTTGAGCATTTCCGAGGCGGTGAGGACCTTGACCGTGTGGCCGGCGTGGATGGCCTGATGCGCGAGGTTGTAGGCGATCATAGTCTTGCCGACGCCGTTGGCGCCGACAAGGATCAGATTGGTGGCGGAGGTGACCCAGTCGAGGCGGAAAAGGTCCTCGATCTGAAGCCGGTCGATTTTGTCGGGCCAGGCCCAGTCGAAGTCGCTCATGGGTCTGAAGTCACCGAGACGCGCACGTTTGAGGCGCCGTTCGAGTCCGCGCCGGTGACGGGACTCCTCCTCCCACTCGATCACATCGGGCAGCCAAGCAGCGTCGCGGATTTCATCCCAGCGTTCGAGCAGACCATAGAGTTTGAGGACGCGCAGACGAGCCTGCAGGGTGTCGTTGTCAGTCATCTTCTTCATCTCCCATGTCGTAGTCAGCGAGGTCGTGCGGAGTGACCTCGATGTTTCGGATTTCAGGACGGTCGGGCAGCTCCACGAGGGTTTTCGGCGGCTCATTCCGGGCACGACGCCGGCGGTCGAGGATCAGGTGCACGGTTTCCACCGACGGCGATCCTTTGGCCAGAGCCTCGTCCACGGCGATGGTCATCTCCGCTCGGCCAAAACGGTCGAGCAGCTGTGTCAGCGCGTCCACGGCGGTGGCGAGATGACGGCGTCGGCGAGCGATTTCGGTCAGCAGTCCCTCGGTCCGAGGGACAGTCGAGAAAAGACGCTCTTGGGCACGATGGCGCCTTGCCTTGCGCTTTTCCCTCACCAGCTCGGCGACATGCTCGGGGTTTTCCACGATCTGCTGCTTGGCCCAGCACCGCCGGTGCTCGGCGATCAGCTCGTCGGAGTCGAAGATCCTTACCCTCACGCTGTCGGCACGCACGGTCGCCTGACGCCGGACACGATCATGTGGGACCGAGTAGCGGTTGGAGTCGAAGCGCACGTATGGCGTTTTGCCGATCGTCGCATCTACGATCTCCGCCGCCGGAAAGCTCACCCCGGCATGGGGCACCAGCAGCGGCTTCTCCTTGGCATACGCGTCGGCGACCGAGACCTCGCGCTGCTGCGGCCATCGTCTCCGAGGGGCGATTGCCGTACAGAAGCGCTCCGCCTGCCGATTGAGGTCATCGAGATCCGTGAAGACGAGCCCAGGAAGAAATGAGGTCCTCAGGTAGCGGATGGCGCGCTCCACGCGGCCCTTTTCGTTACCTCGACACACGGCCACAGGCCGCGGCTGAAAGTGGTAGTGCGCAGCAAGCTCGAGCAGGCGCGGATGAAAACGAATCGCCTCGTCATACCGTTCAAGCACCGCACTTTTCAAGTTGTCGTAGAGCAGGGTCTTCGCGACTCCGCCGAAGAAGCTAAACGCTCTGACGTGTCCCTCCAGGAAAGCGCCCATGCGCTGGTCGTAAAAGAACCGGACGTACAGCATGCGCGAGTAGCTGAGCACCATCACGAAGGCAGAAAGGACCCGCTCGCCGCCTTCGACCTGCCGCCGCCCGAAGCTTCCCCAATCCACCTGGGCCTGTTCTCCGGGAAGGGTGCGCAGCTCGAGGAATGCCTCGGCCGGCTTGCGTGGCCGCATCAAGGCGACCAGGTGCCTGAAGTGGTCCTCCCCACCCGGGTATCCGCGCGCACTTACCATCCGGTACAGCACGCTCGCCGGCAGCCGGGGGTACCGCTCGAAGATCTCCTGGATAAAGGGCCGATAGGGGTCGACCATCGATGACCGACGGTGTTTCTCTGGGACCTTGCCCGCGGTCTTCAATACTCGTCGGACCGCGCTGTGGTGGACGCCCAGGTGCCGGGCTATCGTCCCGACCCACCAGCCCTCGACGGTGAATAGCCGTACGATCTCAGCGGCGACAGCCGCCGAAACGGTCATGACCGCCCCCGCGTCGGACTCGAAATCCCGTGCGGAGGAAACCTCCCGGAATCTCGAATCCACAAAACCGGCACATGGGGTGTGAAAACGACCGGGCAAACAGCTTGACCGAGGTCTTGAGTGATCGACATGCGGTCACTCTGCACGACGAAACCGCCGAGAGTGAAGACTGATGCGTCACACCTCGGAATCCGGCTTTCCGAAATCGGTAACGCTTCTGACGCCGTGCGTGGTTTGTGCGACCTCGCTCCGTCCGCTGGTACCGCCGACCTGCTGCTCGAACCGACTCTCTTCGCGCCTCGCTCCTGCACTCATCACAGCAATACCGATGCCCACGGTCGCACCCCGAACACACCACCACATGGCGCCCGCATCGATCGCAGATCATCAATCGCCCGTCGCGCGTAGGGTCCGCCGCTTTCCCCACGGGTGACGAGCAGGAAGCCGATCGGCCGAAAAGGATCTATACTCGACCCGTGGGGCTTGTCCCCCGTGGACGGCAGCGGGCTTGGATTTCTACACCTTTGGGCCCGCTGCCGGTCTTTTTCTCAGCAGCGGATTATCCCCCATCAAGCCTCAACGACCGACCTCGATCCATCGATTCGCGACTCGACTGATGACGCTACCCCGTCACACCGATCCGCTTCCTATCGCCGGAATCACGCGGATTTTCGAAACCGTCGACACTAGCGGGTCGATCTCGTAGATCCGCTTGATCAGCTGCGCCCAGCTTCGCCTGATGGCGCGGGCGTCGCG
>JAZBOQ010000142.1:0-2158 GCA_036351195.1 Thermoanaerobaculales bacterium
CAAAAAAAAGCGTGCCCGGTCTCCCGGGCACGCTGTCTCACTGTGGATGATTACTTGAGGGAGCCTTTACCGTAGCGTTCCTCAAAGCCTTTACGCACCTTGTCGATCTGGTCCTTGCTCATGCCATCGAAGTACCAGGCATGACCCTCGATCGGACGGAAGTACTTGGCCAGCATTTCGTCGGCAAACTTGGTGTTGCCATCCTTCTTCATCGCGGCATCCTTCAGCTCGGGAATCCACTTGAAGTAGGTATGCTGTGCGACTTCGTACAGGCCGTGCCACCAGGTGTAGTCCGGACCCATCATCGAGGCGCCGTGACGTGCGCGACGACCCTCGTGGTGCCAGATCTCCCACCAGGTCCACTCGATTTTGTCATCGAACGGGCTCTTGGTGATGTAGCCGTTGGCCTTCAGTTCACCCATGACAGCGGCGATCGGCTTGGCGAATTTCTCGTTATAGAGATCCACCACGTCGTCGAACTGTTTGTAGTGACCGGAGATAACGCCCTCGCTATGACAGGCTGCACAGACTTCCTGCATCTTGTCGCGGCGATCCTCCCAGGTCAGAACCTCAACAACCTTCGAACCCTTCGCTGTGTCGCCGACCTTCGGAATGGCACCGCCTTCCTTGACGTCGAACTCGTCGCCGTTCTCGAGTTTCACAAGATTGATCTTCTGCGAGATCGGCGGGCGCAGCGTCCAGGAGATCCGCTCACCGACGTTATGCGTCTTCGGCTGGTCGCCGCCGCGGCTCATGTGGCAGGTGGCACAGGTCGCCGACGCGGAGTAATCGACACCGGCAACCCACTTGTCGGATTCGAGGTTCATCTCGTCGACCTTGGCGCGGTAGATGATGCCATGCTTCGATTCGTTGTAGACCTCGATCTGCGGGTGGTCAGGGCCAACGTGGCACTTGCCGCAGGTATCAGGCGTACGGGCCTGGGCCTTGGAGAAACGGTGACGGCCGTGACATGCGGTACAGGAACCGGCAGAGCCATCCGGGTTGATGCGGCCGATGCCGGTGTTGGGCCAGGTGCCCGGGGTGGGCTTGCCGTCTTTACCGATTTCGATCTTCGAGCCATGGCACTGTTTGCAACCGGCATTTACCGCGGCCGGGCCACCGACCACTTCACCGAGCAGGTTGTCCAGCGAGGCTAGGATCTGGCCCGCCTTCGAGTGATGCGAACCGTCCATCTCTTCGAATTCCTGCTGGTGGCAGCGCGAGCAGTCCTTCGGTGTGACAATGACCGAGATCAGTTGCTTCTTGTGCATCCAGCCGTCTTTGTCGCCTTTTTCCGCCTTGTGGCAGTCGAGACAGTTAACGCCGGATTGGCCGTGTGCGCTGTGGTTCCATTCCAGCGTCATCCCCGGGTTCTCGGCCATGTGGCATTCGACACACTCCTCACCGGCCGGGTCTCCCCAGTCTTTTCCTATCTCGCCCGACGGTCGGGCGGCAAACACCGTGCTGACGGCCAGCATCAGTCCGAACGCCAGTAAAAGGCGCAACACACTGCGGCCAGCCGGTCTTGTAGCTTGGCTCATCGCGGATTCCTCCAAGGTTTCTCTATTGATTGCCGGGTAGGTGCTACCCCGGCAGGTTTTTCGTTATGGACGCCGGGATGGTGGAAATGACCGCCACAAAACCCCGGAACGGTAGAGAAAATACCTAGGGGATATATGGTTAATCCTTGAGGTGCCTCAAGATTCAGGGGCGAGCTTGCGGTGGAGCGTCGAATTGTCTCATTACTTGATCCAAATCAACCGAAGGTGTCTGCTTCAGGCCACATTGGTCAAGAGATAGACTGGCCCAGTGGTTCAGAATTGTCGGCAGTCCGGACGAGCAATGGTCCGGTGTCGAGGAGTGTCATGCAAGTCACCAAGAGAACACTGGACGTCGATCAGATGCAGGATCACGTTCTTTTCCGCAGCCTGCCGCGTGTCGAGGTCGCGCGGATCGCCGAGACCGGCTGGCTCAGCGATTTCGACCGTGGAACCCGGATTCTGAGCCGCGCCGAAATGCTCGATGGGCTCTATATCGTGTTCGAAGGTCGCCTGAAGATCTACATGTTGTCCTGCAGCGGCGACGAGCGGGTTGTTCGCATCGTCGAGCCCGGCGAGAGTTTTGGCGAGGCAATCATGTTCAATTCCTTCCCGAGCCC
>JAZBOQ010000143.1:0-94680 GCA_036351195.1 Thermoanaerobaculales bacterium
CCCGCCGGCGCGCCTTCTGGCGCCTGAGCCAACGTGCGATGGGCCCCTCGGGTCGCTGACGTTCTCCCAACCAACGACCCATGCGGCTGATCAGGAAGATTGCGGTGACCGCCAGGGCGAGATTGGCGAACCAGACCCCGAGCCAGGCGGGAATCCGACCTTCAACGGCGAGGAGCTCACCGTTGTTGCTCATGATGTAGTAGGCGAGGATCACTCCGATGGAGACAATGAAACCCCGGCCGCGTCCGCCGGACCTGGAACCGACCCCGAGCGGTACCGCCAGCAGTGCGAAGACGATACACGCGGCGGGAATCGCGAACCGTCGATGCAACTCCACCGTGGCGAGGCGGCGCTCGAGGATGGCATCCTCCAGATTCTCGAGTTCATCGTCGTCCCGCACGTCGCCGGGATCGTCGAAGGCTCCCGTGCGCAGGTAGCCGAAGAGGGAAGAGGTTCTCCGTTCCCGCATGTCCAGGTGATAACGGACCACTCCACGCTGCCGCTTCCCACCATCCGGACGGACCACCTGCTGGTAACTTTCACTGTATCGGTAGGCTTCGGGTTCCCGTCGGTTGAACTGGTGATTGACGACATCTTCGAGAAGGATCCACCGATCGACGCCCTGATCCTCCGATCCTTCGGCGCCGGAAATCGTCGAGTCAGGTGTGGTGATGATGCCGCCGTGACGTGCCAGCGTCAGCCGCTGTTCCACCGGGTCGGTGGAATCGAAAATCAAGACACCCCTCCAGCGTCCACCGCGGTCGGCGACCTCTCGAACGTAGAGCAGCAGGTTCGGAAACTCCTCGTAAAAGACCCCCGGTTCGATTCGTCCGATGTTCTTGGCGTTGGCGAACAGGGACACCCGCATCTCGCGAAGGTCACGGTTGGCGTCGGGGATCACCGACAGATAGAGCCAGCCATTCAGAGTCGCCAGGAAGATCCCCATCACCAGAACTGGCCGCAGAAGGCGCCGCGAGGGGATGCCGGCAGCCTGGATGGCAATGATCTCGTTGTCGGCGTTCATTCGGCCCACCGCGATGAGCACGCCGAACAGGAAGCTCATGGGGATCGTCAGCACGAGGATGTGCGGAACCGTGTCGGCCAGGACCTTCCAGGCGTCTCCGCCGCCGACACCCCGGACGAGAACCATTTCGACGAGGTTGAAGAGCGGCCGCATCATGAGGAGGAAGGTGTAGACCAGCAGTCCCAATGCCGCCGGGCCTACAACCTCACGAATGACGAACCGATCGAGTCGACCGTAGAGCTTCAAATTCGACACTCCAACAATTCCGCGGCAAGTCTACACGAGAAGGGGTTCGTGCCTGCGGTTCGGGCGGGCGTTCTTTTCCACAGCCTTTTCCACAACTGGTGGTTTTCCGCAGAGATCCATTCCAAATGCAATGTCCGATAAGATATATTATGTAAACCTTAAACCTGGAAACCAACGCGCACAGCTCGTTCCGGGGCTTGTTCATCTCCCGTTGGGATCCGGGCGGTTCCGTCAGGCCTCGTCCTTCTCCATGCCATCCCGGAGCTCGCGAATCAGCGTCTGCAGCGCCTCGATGACGTCCGCGGGTTCCGGCTCGGTTTCGGTGCGGAATGACAACGAGACCCCGAAAGGCCTGGACTCTGATGCCTTGAAACGAACGACGAATGGCCTGGGGTTCGTTCCGCGATCCTGATTCCCCGACTCCTCGTGCTCCCGCCGGCGGCGGCGGAGCTCGGCTCGGGAGATGCGCTCTTCGAGCAGTTGCTGGACCAGCGAGAGCATGGCCTCGGCGTCACCGGCCCTGGCGATCTCGAGCAGCGTGCTCTTGGCGTTGATGTCGGCATGCCGACATGCGTCCCTCACCTCGGGCGGAATCACCAACAGGCGGAGAGCTTCAGTGACGGTGACCCTCGAGCGACCAACCGCCGCAGCGACCTGCTCATGGGTGTAACCATATAAATCGATGAGGGTCGAGAACCCCTCGGCCTCTTCGAACGCCGTCAGGTCCTTTCGTTGGAGGTTTTCGATGAGCGCGATCTCGAGGGCCTGCTGGTCGTCGAGCTCGAGCTCGATGCAGGGCACCTCCTCCAGCCCGGCCCTCATGGCCGCGTGGAATCGGCGTTCGCCGGAGATGAGCTCGTGTCCCCCATCCGGGCGAGCGCGGATCAGGAGTGGCTCCAGCACGCCGTGGGTTCGAATGCTCGCGACGAGGTCGTCCAGAGGTCCCAGGTTGGTTCGGGGTTGGTCGCGATTGGACGAAATGCGGCTCACCGGCACCATCACACCGAAGCCTTCGCCCGACCTCGGCGTCACCAGCTCATCGACGTAGTGGCGGTCGTGCCGCATCCGTTTCCGCCGAGGCAGGCCAACGTTTTTACGGCTGTCCGACACGTTCCAGGACCTCCTCGCAGAGTCGATAGTACTCGTACGCTCCGCTGGAGCTCGGGGCGTGTTCGAAAATACTTGTCTGGTGGGCGGGAGACTCCTCCAGCCGAACCGACTTGGTGATCGTGGTATTGAACACCAGATCGCCGAAGACGCCGGCGATCTCTTCGGTCACTTGACGCGAAAGAATGGTCCGCCGGTCGAACATGGTCACCAGAACGCCCAGAATCTTCAGGTCGGTGTTCGGGCGGGCCTTGATCTTGTCGATGGTGTCGAGAAGATCGTCGGTGCCTTCCAGGGCGAAGTAGGACGATTGAATCGGGATGATCACGTGGGTTGCGGCCACCAGGGCGTTGACGGTGGTCAGGCCCAGGGTGGGCGGAGTGTCGATGACGATCGCCTGAAACCTCTCACCGAACTCTTCCAGGCTGTCTTTGAGGCGGTAGGGAGCGTCCAACTCCCCCACCATGGAAACCTCGAGCTTGGCCATGGCGATGCGTGAGGGGGCAATCCAGAGATTGTCCTGGGGGCCGTGGATGATGATGTCACCCAGGGCGCTCCGGCCGGTCAGGACATCGAACATGTTGCCGTCGACCTCGCTCAGATCCGTGTTGGACATGGTGGAGTTGGCCTGCGGATCGACGTCGATCAAGAGAGTTTCCAGGCCTTTTTGGGCGAGACCCGCGGCAAGATTGACCGCGGTGGTGGTCTTTCCCACCCCGCCCTTCTGGTTGGTGATGGCGACAATCAGCGACACTCTGTGCCTCCAGTGCGATGGACGACAATCATAGGAGCGTTGAACCGGGGGTGTCAATCGAAGCGACGAGTCACATCTCCCAGTCGCCCATTTCTTCCGGACGCATGCGCTCGAGGATGGTCTTGACCGCTTCTTCCTGGCTCGTTTCAGTGACGACGGCTTTCGCGAGAACCGTCGGCGCGACGAAGACGTCGGCCTGGGCGCGCAGCGCGACGGCGATGGCGTCCGACGGACGCGCGTCGATCGCGTGGTGATCTCCATCGCCGTTACGCAGCCGGATTGAGGCGAAGAAGATCGAATCGTCCAGGTTGTGAATAAACACGTGGTCGATATGGAAACCCAACTCGGTGATGAGGGAACCGATGAGGTCGTGGGTGAGAGGCCGTGGGGGCACGACGCCCTCGAGGGTCACGGCGATGGCATTGGCTTCACAGACTCCGATCCAGATGGGAAGATAGGCATCTTCCTCGGGCTTCGCCAGGATGACGACCGGGCTGTTGGTGGTGGGATCGACCACCAGGGCTCGAATGGTCACCTTGACGGCGTCGGGTTCGATCGGCCTGGCCATGACTCCAATGTGTCCGGCTCGCGCTCCGATGTCAAGTTGCCAGGGTCACTTCACCACCGGGAGGCGAGCCGCCCCATCCATGATGGTGCCGGCCAGAGAGTGGGGGCCGGCCCGGTCAATCCGGACCTCCACCACATCGCCGACACCCTCGTGACCGGACATCGGGACGTTCACGACCCGGTTGTCGTCTCCCCTCCCCTGCCAGTGGGTGTCGTCCCGCCGGCTGACGCCGTCGATGAGAATCGGGACGACTCGTCCGACCAGCTCTTCGTTGAGCTCGCGAGAGATCTCGTCTGTCATGCGGAACAGCTGTTGCAGCCGTCGGCTCTTGATGGCCTCGTCGATCTCGGGTTCGTAGCGGGCCGCCGGTGTCTTGGGGCGCGGTGAGTAGGCGAACGCGAAGACCTGTCCGAAGCGGACGACTCTGAGAACCTTCAAGGTGTCCTCGAAGTCGGCATCGGTTTCCCCGGGAAAGCCGACGATGATGTCGGTGGAGAGATTGATCTCCGGCACGGCCTCCCGAATCCGATCCACCAGAGCGAGGTACTCGTCTCGGGTGTACTTGCGGTGCATCCGCTTCAAAATGGCGTCGGAGCCGGACTGAATCGGCAGGTGAAGATAGCGAAAAACCTTGGGGTGTGCCGCGAGGGCTTCGATGAGATCCTGCGAGAAGTGCCGTGGGTGCGAGGTGAGAAAGCGGACGCGCAGCATGCCCTCAACGGTCGCCACCTCCCGAAGCAGGGCCGCGAGGCTCGAGCCGGTGGTCGGACATCGGTAGGCATTGACAGTCTGGCCGAGCAACTCGACCTCCCTGATGCCTTCGGCCGCCAGCCCGCGCACCTCGTCGAGGATGTCCGCGAGCGGCCGGCTGACCTCTCTTCCGCGGGTGTAGGGAACGATGCAGAAGGTGCAGAACTCGTTGCACCCTTCGATGACGGTCACCATGCCTCTGGTGGAGCTCTTGCGAAAGATCGTGTGGTAGTTGTACTCGGCCTCGGCGTCGAAACCGGTGAAGACCGGTCGCCGACCTTGGGACACCGAGCGCACGGCCTCGCCGATTCTCGCCGTCTGGCCGGGGCCGATGACGAAACCGACGGCCGGGGAACGGTCGAGCAGATCACCGGCTTCCTGCTCGGCGACGCAGCCGCATACACCGATCGTCGCCGACGGGTTGGCCTTGGCGACCACACCGATGCGGCTGAGAATCTTGCGGACCGGCTTCTCGCGCACCGAGCAGGTGTTCAAGACCACCAGGTCGGCGTCCTCGGCCCTCGATGCGGCGTCCAGCCCGAAGCGGCGAAGGTGACCCTCGATGAGCTCGCTGTCGTGGCGATTCATCTGGCAACCCCAGGTTTCGACGAAATAGCTCTTCAATGCTTCCGCCCTCTCCGGCCGGTGGACTGCCGACGACACCGTTGCCGGCGTGGAAGGAGTCGTTTTCACGTCGTGTCGACGATGGCTCAGTCCGGCATGACGCCGCGCGTGGGCTTCGGCTCGGGAACCTCTCCGAGGCCGCGGAACCAGCCCGGTTCTCCGCCATCGCGGCGGGCCTGGACCTTGATCTCATCCAGCCTGGTCTGTCCTGCCTGAAGGTCCGCTTCGAGCTTTTTGCGCTGCGCCAGTGCCTCATCGAGCTTCGGCTTGATGACACCGTCCCGATAGGCCGGGTCGTCCCAGGAATAGAAATCCCGCCACAGACCGGGAATCTCCTGATCCAAGACCTCGATCTGCAGGCTGATGTTCGTCAGCAGTTCGATCTGCTGAGCGTAGAGGGTCTGCCAGTAGTTCTTCTTTCCCGATGTGTCGGCGGCCGCCGGCATGCCTTCCAGGGCCCCGGGTTGGACGTCGGTGAGGCCTCTCGCGCGCTGTCCTCCACCGGGCTTCGTTACCTCGGTTACGGCCCCCTTTTCGGCCATCGCCGGGAGGTTTTCGTTGGTGATCACGATGCCGCCGCTCTCCCCTACCGCCTCGGTGTTCAAGGTGATGTCGCCGGCGACGGAGGAGAGGTCGCCCGAGGACGGCCTCGGCGTCGGGGTCCGGGTGGGCTCAGGATCAGCGGCGGTGACGATGAGGGCGGACATCGCCAACAGCAACGTCAGAATCGTGGTTTTCACAGCGGCACCTCCATCGCGATTGCCCTTCAGGGGGCGTTGGTTCCTTCGCGGCCGTATCGGTCCTCCAGGCGGACCACGTCGTCCAGGTGGTTCGTCGACACCTCCAAGAGACGGCAGTCGGTGATGGCCACCATCCGATGCAGGGTTCCCGGCGCCACGTGAAAGATCGCCCCCTCTTTAAGAACGTGGGTGGTCATCCGATCCTTCCGGGGCCCGAGAGCGACCTCGAGGCGGCCGTCGAGGACGCGCAGGGTTTCTTCCTTGACCTCGTGGTACTGCAGGCTCAGGGCTTCCCCTTCCCGGATGGCGAGGATCTTGCCGACGTACGAGTCGGTCTCGGCGAAGATCTCCTCGTGACCCCAGGGTTTGTCGATGATGCGGGCGTGCTCTTGGACCGTCATAACACCTCTTTTATACCCGAATCTTGATCTTCGCCAGCGAAATCGCCAGCCGCTCCAGCAGAAACTCCTCCACGTCACGGGCCGTGGTCATTCGGCAGGCCTCACGCGCGAGCGCTACCGATTCCCGGTAGGAGAGCTGTCGAACGAGAGCTCTAACCACCGGCGCGGATTGCGGATTCATGCTGAAGTACTCAAGACCGATTCCCAGCAGGACCGGAACCATGAGAGGATCCGCAGCCATTTCACCGCACATGGAGACCGGAATGCCCTCGGCTCGCCCCGCTTCCACGACCTTGGCGATGAGGCGAAGGATGGCTGGACTTGTCGGACGGTAGAGCCCGGCGACCATCTCGTTGGAACGATCGACGGCCAGGGCGTACTGAATGAGGTCGTTGGTGCCGATGGAGAGGAAATCCGCCTCCCGTGCGAGCTCCCTGGCCATGACCGCCGACGACGGGACCTCCACCATGGCTCCCAAAGGCAGTCGTGCCGGTATCGGGTAGCCTTCGTCGCGAAGCTCCTCGGTGATCCGAAGCACCAGGAGGCGCGCGATGCGGAACTCTTCGAGCCCGCTGATCAGAGGGAACATGATGCGAATTCGCCCGGGCTCGAATTCACCGGCGAGGCGCACCAGGGCGCGAAGCTGAGACCTGAAGAACTCCGGCTGGGAAAAGCACAACCGAATGCCCCGCAGCCCGAGAACGGGATTGGCTTCCATGGAACCGATGACGTCCCGGGCCAGCTTCCGTCCGCCGAGGTCGAAGGTCCGAATGGTGACCGGGTGAGGATCCATCTCGCGGGCGATCTCCCGATAGGCGGCGAGGTGGTCCTTCTCCGAGGGTAGGTTCGGACTCATCTTCATGTGCAGGAACTCGGAGCGGTAGAGCCCGATACCGGCGACGTTCCACTGTCGGGCCAGCGCCACCTCGTTGGGCAGATCGATGTTGGCGAGAATGGTGATCTCGTGGCCGTCGCGCGTCACCGACGGCATCGCCCGCATGGCGAGGAGCTGATCCTGCTGCTCGCGGTACTCTCGCTGGCGTGAGGCGTACTCCGCCACCACTGCCGGAGCGGGGTCGAAGACGATCTTGCCCTCGAAAGCGTCGAGGGCGACCTCGCGGGACGACCGCCCCGCCTTACACAGCCCCTGAGCCCCGACAATCACCGGGATCCCGAATGACCTGGCGATGATCGTCGTGTGCGCGGTCGGCCCCCCGGTCTCCAACGCGAACCCGAGGATTTTCTCCAACGGGAGCTGAACCACCTGCGACGGCGGCAGGTCGTCAGCGACCAGAATCGCCGGGCGGTCGAGGTGATCGAGAGAGCCGAGATCGACGCCCTGGAGCGTGTTGAGAATCTGATTCGCGACATCGAGAACATCGAGCTTCCGTTCGGCCAGGTGGGCATGTGGAAGGGCCTCGAACTTGGCGACCAGCTTTCCGATGACCTGATCGGTGGCCCACTCGGCGTTGACCTTGTCATCGCGGATCACCTGTTTCACCGTCTCGACAAAGGACGGGTCGGTGGCGATGAGCTGGTGGGCCTCGAAAATACCCGCGTACTCTTCCCCCATCTCCTCCAGAGCGCGCTCGCGGTTCTCCCAGATCGTGTCCACCGTGGCGGTCACGGCAGCCGAAAACCGGTGGACCTCCGCGTCAACCTGGTCGGAGGGAATGGTGATCCTCAAGGTCGAAATGGGTCGGTTCTCGTGCACCACCGGCGGACCGATGGCGATGCCGGGACTGACGCCGAGGCCGGTCAGGGTGGTGCTCACTCACCCTCCCCGAACTTGTCCTGAAAGAGCTCGACCAGGGAACAGACCGCGACCTCTTCGTCGGGACCGTCCGCGCGAACCGTCACTGTCGTCCCCTTCGACGCGGCGAGGGTCAGGAGCCCGAGGATCGACTTCGCGTTGACCTCTTCGTGCTCGCCCCCGATGTAGACCTCGGACGAGAAGGTATTCGCCATGTGGACCAGCTTGGCTGCGGCTCTGGCGTGGAGGCCGAGCTTGTTGGAGATCATCACCTTCTGCTGCATCATTTCCTTCGAGCTCCTCGTGACGGTGTGTGGGCGTGGGCGGGACGGCACGGGGACGATGAACCAGCCGCCCGACCCATTGTAACCCGATTGCGGTCAGCCGGTTGACACCCGAGCACCCGGGGGCTTCAACCTGTCGTCTTCGGCCTCAGAAACTCGCTCGCCAGACGGATGCTCTTCCGGCCAGACTCCGCCAGGCGGGCAGCCATCTCCGGCAGAGGCATGTCCTGACTCCGCAACGACCCCAGCTTGACCAGCATGGGAAGGTTGACGCCCGTCACGATCTCGATCTTCCCCGGCTGGAGGAACGGCAGCGCCAGATTGGTGGCGGTCCCGCCGAACATGTCGGTCAAGATCAACACGCCGTCGCCGCTATCCAAACTCGTGAGCAGATCGCGCAGCTCGGCCGTGGCGGCGTCGGTGTCGACCTCCCACGGCAGGGTGTATGCCTTTGTTTGCTCCACGAGGTGCGGGTCGATGTTGCGCGCCGACTCCAGGATGGACTCGGCGAGGTCACCGTGGCTGAGCACGAGCACCGGGATCATGAATGCCTCCAACGCTCTTTGTCGCGATGGCGTACGACAACCTCTCGGCCGGCCCTTCGAATGGCGTTCGCCACCCGCTCAGCGACGTAGACCGAACGGTGGCGCCCGCCGGTACACCCCACCGCGATGGTGAGGTGACTCTTGAGCTCATCGCCGTACTTCGGAACCAGAAAAAGCGCGAGATCGACGAAGCGCCCAACCGCATCCTGGACTTCCGGCTGACCGTTGAGCCACTCCTGGACCAGTTCGTCGTCGCCGGCCAGTGGCCGCAGCTGCTGCTCGAAATAGGGGTTCGGCAGAAACCGCACATCGAGGACGAGGCTTGCCGTGGACGGAACCCCTTGAAGGTAGGAAAAGCTCTCCACCTCAACCGACAGCACCTCCGGCGGCTCCGAGTCTCCCACCCCGAGGGTGAGCATCTGCCGGCGGAGGTCGTGGGGAGAGAGGGTCGTGGTATCCACGATCAGGTCGGCGACCGCCCTCACTGCGGACAGGCTCTCCCGCTCGGTGTCGATGGAGTCCTCGATGGCGCCGTCCTTCATGGGGTGGGGCCGACGAGCCACCGAGTAGCGCCGCAGAAGAACGTCCGAATCGGCTTCTACGAAGATGAGACGAAGGGAGGGGTAGTCTTCCTTGAGTTCGTGGAAGATCGCGGGAAACTCCTCCGCCATTCCCCTGGTGCGCACGTCGAGCACCACCGCGAGGCGCTCGGTATCCTTGTCGGTGGTGGCGAAAAGCTGGCGAACCAGACCCAATGGGATGTTGTCGACGCAGAGGTATCCGGTGTCCTCAAGGGAACGGGAGAGCACGGTCTTTCCAGAACCGGAAAGCCCGGTGATGACGAAGGGTCCCCCGAAACGCGGATCAGTCATGGCCATCTCCCTGGGCGATCTGGTTGACGGCGTCGAGAAACTCTCGTTCATCCTGAATGCCTCGCTGCGCCAGCAGGCATTTTCGGACCGCCGTTTCGACCATGATGGCAACGTCCCGGCCGGGAGCGACGACCATGGTGTACTTGGGTATTTCCATCCCGAGGATGGTCTCGGTGGACGTCCAGGCCCGCGGACGTTCCATCATCTGTTCCCGCCACTTCTGTTCCATTGCCTTGGCGCCGGAGCTCAGCTTGATGAGCTGGATGACCAACGAGACCGTGACCGCCGGCTGAGTCGCAGTCATCCCGAAGTGCTTTCGGATATCGATGATCCCCACCCCACGAAGCTCCAGATAGTTTTGGAGCAGCTCGTGCGGGCTTCCCATGAGACCTCGATTGTGGGTTCGACGCACCATCACCAGATCGTCGGCCACCAGACGGTGCCCGCGGTACACGAGTTCGAGGGCGCACTCGCTCTTGCCGATTCCCGCATCACCGACGATGAGGGTGCCGAGGGAGAAGACGTCCAAGAGCACGCCGTGCATCTGAATCCTCGGCGCCAGCTCGTCTTCGAGGAAGGCGGAGATGATCTCGATGGTGTCCGAGGTGTTCTCAGCGGTGCTGAGCATGGGCACGTCGTACCGGTCGCAGGTTTCGATGACGGCGGCCGAGGGCTGATTGCCTTTCGTTGCGATGAGACACGGAACCTCGAGCTCGACGATCTTCTTCAGCCGTTCGGTGGCCACCTCCTGGCCCAGGGTGTCCAGGTAGGCGAACTCGCTCTCGCCAAGAATCTGCAGTCGTCCGCGCTTGACGTACGGCAGGTAGCCCGCCAGCGCAAGCCCCGGTTTCTGAATTCGAGGATTGAAGACCTCTCGTGTCTCCAGGCCCCCTGCCCCGGCGATGGTCCGCAGCTTGAGCTCGGCAATTCGAGGCTCGGTCAGCAGCCGCGCCGCTGCGATCGGGGGGGGGAGCTTCACAAACCCTCCTGCTCCGCCGCCCGATGGATGGCGGAGATCACGGCCGATTCTCCCGGCGCCTCCATGAGCGCGGTTCGAAGCTCCTCGTTCTTGAGGATTCTGGCGATCTGGGAGAGCACCTGGAGATGCTCCGTCGGCCGGTCCGGGGGAGAGAGCACGACGAAGAAGAACCGCACCGGCGGGTGACTCTTGCCGTCGTCGAACCCCACGCCATCGGTCATTCGCGCAAGGGCAACCACGATCTCGTCGAGCGTGGCCAACTTGCAGTGCGGGATGGCGTAGCCGTTGCCCACTGAAGTGGAGCCGAGGGCCTCTCGATCGCGGAGGGCTGCGAGAATCGTCGCAGCGTCGAGCCCTGTGGGACCGTCCAATTGCTCGGACACGGCGGCCAGGGCCGCTTCACCGTCACGGGCTTCGAGCTCGAGAAAAACGAGTCCAGGGTCGATGGCGTCTCGCAGCTTCATCAGAGCTCGGGGGTGATCAACCCGAGTTGCTTGTCGTTCCGCCGGTAGAGAACATTGATCCGGTCGTTGGAGGCATTGTAGAAGACGAGAAACTGGTCCGAACTCTTCTCAAGCTGGAGAATGGCATCCTCCATACTCATCGGTTTGGTGGGGATGCTCGATCGTTCGACGATCCGCGGCCGGTCGTCGTGGTGTTGGTCGGCAACATCGACCTTCAACTCCCGGCTCCGTACCGCAGAAGCGTCGCCACCCCGGGCTTTGTGGTCCTTCAACCGCCCCTTCGCGCGCCGCGCTTGGATCTCGAGCTTGTCCACGGCGTCCTGAATCGCCGCGTTGAGCTCCTTGTGCTGAGCCGAGGACTGGATGTCGAAATCCTTGCCCTTGACCGAGAGGTCGACGACGTGGAGGTGCCGCTCCTGCGAGACCTCGACCTTGATGTCGAGGATGTCGTTGAAGTACTTCTCGATCTTCGCCAGCTTCTTTTCGCTGAGTTGCCGGAAAGCATCGTCGAGGGTGACCTTGCGGGCAATGTAATCGACTTTCATCATGACTCCTGACGGGTTCAGAACACCTTTTTACGTTTGTCGGACGATGGAATGGCCATCTCTTCCCGATATTTTGCAACCGTTCTTCGGGCGAGGCGGATTCCCTCCCGCTGGAGCATCCGCATGATTTTCGAGTCTGAGAGCGGCCGCACCGGGTCCTCGGCCTCCACCAGTTTCTTGATCCGCTCTTTGACCACCAGCGACGACACGTTTTCACCGCGCGCCGAGTCGACGCCGGAGTGGAAGAAGTACTTCATCGGGAAGAGGCCCCTGGGCGTGTACATGTACTTGTTGCTGACCACCCTGGAGATCGTCGACTCATGCATGCCGATATCCTCGGCCACCTGACGCAGCACCATGGGTTTGAGGTGCTCGATGCCGTGGTCGAGAAAGCTCTTCTGAAAGTTCACGATGCTCTGGGCCACCTTGTAGATCGTCCGTTGGCGCTGGTCGATGCTCTTCATCAGCCACACCGCACTCCGCATTTTCTCGCGCAGATAGCCGGCGACCTGAGGGTCGTTCACCGAGCCTTCGAGCATCCGGGCATACCGGGAGCTGATCCGCAGTCGTGGCAGACCGTCGTCGTTCAGATGGATCGTGTACTCGCCATCCACCTTTCGGATGTGAACATCGGGCTCGATGTACTGATTTCGATCCTGGTGAAACATCCGACCAGGTTTGGGTTCGAGGCGCTTGATCACCTCGACGACATCTTTCAGGGACGCGATCTCGCACTCCTGGGCCGCCGCGAGTTTCTCCCAGCGCTGATTCAGGAACAGACCCCAGTGCTCGGAAACCACCCGATGCGCCCGGGTGAGCACCTCGATCTCCTCCGGGTCCTCCGCTGCCGCCTGCAGCTGTCGGATTTGCGCAACGAGACACTCCTGGAGCGTTCTGGAACCGACTCCGGAAGGGTCCAGAGAGCGAACAAAGGCCAGAGCCTTCTGCACTTCTTCGACGCCAGCGCCGGTGGCGGCCGCAATCTCCTCGTCCGAGCCGTGCAGGAACCCGTCCTCGTCGAGATTGCCGATGATGTACTCCGCCACTGCGGTGGTTCGTGCGTCACAGTCAGAGAGGTGCAACTGCCAAAGGAGATGATCCGAGAGCCCCCCGGAGACCGACAACACGTTCTCCAGTGGAACGCTGGAGCCGGGATCGGAGGCGGCCATTGACGGCCCCTCAGGCCGATGATCCGCGAGATAGTCCGAGAAGAACGCCTCCACGTCGATGTCCTGGTAGGCTTCTTCCTCGGTCGGTAAGCCATCCTCTCCCTCTGTGTTGGCGGCTGTGTTCTCACGGCCCTCCCCTTCCGACGTCGAATCGGTGGAAGGCGTCTCGGCGTCGGCGGAACGACCTTCGTCGGCATCCTCTTCTTCATCCTCGACCTCGAGCATGGGATTCTCGAGGATCTCTTCACCCAGCGTTTCCTCGAGCTCCAGGCGGGAAAGCTGAAGCAGCTTAATGGCCTGTTGCAGCGACGGTGTCATCACCAGCCGCTGGGCCAATTTCAGTCGAAGCTTCTGCTCAAGTGCCATGAGTCCGTGATCTCAATCCACGTGGTTTCGCCGAGCGTTCAGCGACCCTCTGCTTCGGATCGCCGATTCTCGCATTGTCGTCTGCGGCCGCGTTGGGGCCTCAGGTTGTATTCCGGATGCAGCGTCAGAGTTGAAAATCCTCGCCAAGATAAATCCTGCGGACGTCCTCGTTCCCGGCAAGCTCCACGGGGTGACCCGTTGCAAAAATCTTGCCGTCTTTGATTATATAGGCTCGGTCGGTGATCTTCAACGTCTCGCGAACGTTGTGGTCGGTAATTAAGACCCCTATTCCCAGAGACTTGAGGTGAGCGATAATCCGCTGCAAATCGAGAACGGCAATCGGGTCGATGCCGGCGAAGGGTTCGTCAAGAAGGATGTAGGTAGGCTTCGTCGCCAGCGCCCGGGCGATCTCCAGTCGTCGTCGCTCGCCTCCTGACAGGGTCTCTGCACGCTGGTCTTTGAGGGTGTCGAGACCGAAGTCGCGCAGCAGTCTGGAAATCCGCCGGCGGGCGGTGAGGTCGTCAACCCCGAGCGCCTCGAGAATCAACCAGATGTTGTCCTCCACCGACAGATGCTTGAAGGCGCTGGGTTCCTGGGCGAGATAGGCGACACCCATCCTCGCCCGCCGAAACATGGGCAGCGCGGTGACGTCCCGTTCGCCGAGCACAACCCGTCCGCTATCGGGCTCGATCAGTCCGACGATCATGTAGAACGTGGTGGTTTTGCCAGCACCATTCGGCCCCAACAGACCGGCAATCTCTCCGGGGGAGATGTTCAGACTCACGCCGTCGACCACCGAGCGTCCTCGGTAGGACTTCCTCAGCTCATGCGCAACGAGGTCCAGGGCTTTGGGGCTCAGGGCTCCTCCTCCGGGAAGTAAATGAGTTCGGTGTCGCCGTCGACGGTGACCGTACCATCGGCCTGATTCCAGGTCAACGAGTCCCCGGAGGCCGTGTTGCCGCGTTCATCCGTGAGCTGGGCCGGCGATCCGATCACCGTGATCACACCGCCGTCCACCGACCTCAGCGCATGGGTTCCGGTGAGCCTGCGCCCGACGACGAGGTCGCGGATCTCCACCGCCCCTTCGGCCTCGACGTCGGTGATTTCGTTCTCCTCGTCAAAGTGGATCGTCAAACGGTTGGCGGCGAGAGAGTGCTTGGGATCCGCGAAGTGGACCGAACCGCGAAAAACCGCCTGGCGGGTTGCGCCAAGGTAGTCCAACGATCGCGCATCGACGACCACGTCCTCGTTGTCGCCGGCATCTTCATCCATTCCCGAAGCGGGGAAGGTCGCTCGGACGTGCCCCTTCGCCGTCATCTCTTCTTCGGCATGAAGCAGGACAACCTCGTCGGCCAAAAGAATCTGCTCGCCCTGCCAGATCCTGCCGTTCTCGCGCAGTACGAAACGATCTCCTCCATCCAAGACGTCCAGCGACTCACCGGCGAAGCGCACAGGGCCCGGTCCCTCGGGTCGCCGCGACCCGCCGAGGAGATCGGCGTTCATCAGCTCGCCCTGGACCTTTCCCCGGGCCTCCACCTTCTCCTGCCGGTTGAAGAGAACCGCTCGGTCACACGACATCCGGCCACGCGGTGAATCGATCCCCACCCGAGTCCGGCCGGTCGGATCGCCTTGGAGCATCACCAGGCCGGCGGCCTGAACCAGGCGAACCCGAACCCCCGTGGCCACGGTGTCTCCGACCCGGATCTCCACATCACCGGAGAGCTCGGTGTCGGTGAGCTTGCCTTGTGAGAACCACGCCCGCGCGTTCTCTCCCTGGGCGGTTCGTATCGCTCCTTCCATCGGCACGTCATGCAGGCAAACGGCGACGCCAGCTTCCAGACTGACCACTCCCTCGTCGCCGATCACCAGACGAAGATCGAGGGTTTTCAACGTGCGTTGGAAATAGTCCTCTCCTCCCGAGAACCGCACCTCGATCCACGGTCCGATGGTGCGAGCAGAGATCCGCCAGTTTCCCCGTGGATCCCGCTTGAGCTTCAGCAACCTGGCCCACATATCGACGACGGCATCGCTCCCATCCACGACGCTGTGGAGATCGACGCCGTCGCGCAGTGTGATGACCTCTGGACCGCTCTCATCGTCGCTGAGCTTTACCAATCCTCGAGGAGCGCGCAGCGACGACGCTCCGCGGGTCAGCTCCAACCCCTCGCTGAACACGATCTCCCGCCTCTCCCGGTGATAGACCATCGTCGGCGCCACCAAAAGGGCGCCATCTTCGGCGCGGAGCGCCGCATTGCCTTCGAGGACGATTCGATTCTCCTTGAGGTCGAAGCTCGCTTGCCGAGCCTGGCCGTAGGTTGCGCCGTCAACGTAGAGGACCGGTGCCTCGGAGACGAAGGTCTGCCGCTTGGCCTGGAACCTTCCGGCTTCCGTGTTGAGGAATGCGCCGTTGGGGAACTCGACGTGGATCCCGCCTTCCAGACGCGCCTCCCTGGTTTCGACGTTGAAGCTGGCGCTCTCGGCAGTGAGCACGGGTCCCTCTTCGCCCTTGGAAAAGAGCTCGAGGCGGACGCCTTCAATCTCCTGCCAGCCCGATGCCCGGCTCAGCGTACGGATTGAGTTGAGAATGAACACCGTCTGCCCGGCCACCGTCTCGGTGTGTTGGAACCCGCGGTAGAGGCCCACTGCGATGTCGGTGGGGTCGATACCGACCTCTTGTGGGTCCACCGAGCCAAGCTCGGCGCCGGTTCTCCGGGAACGCTGATAACCCACCGCGGCCACCGCAATCAGAAAACCAACGATGAGGACGGTGGTGGCGTGTCGGACCCACATCCGCGCGCTCTTCATGGGCGCAGTCCACTCGGCCGCTGGCTCTCGTTTCCTGTGGAGGTTGACCCCTGGGGACGCATCTCAGCGGTCGGAAACCATCCCCATGGCCCGGTACTTCTTGTATCGCCGAGCGATCAGGGTTTCGGGCTTGGTCTTCCGAATCTGCTTGAGGTTTCGGCGGATTGCCACGCCCACTCTCGCTGCCATGGCGGGTGGATCCATGTGGGCGCCCCCCACCGGTTCGGGGAGAATCTCGTCGATGATTCGAAGCTCTTTGAGGTCGGCGGCGGTGAGCTTCAGAGCCTCGGCAGCCTCCTCTGCGCGCGCCTGATCCTTCCACAAAATAGCCGCGCAGCCTTCCGGCGAGATCACCGAGTAGACGGCGTACTCGAGCATGAGCACCCGGTCTCCGACGCCAAGCCCCAGGGCTCCCCCCGACCCTCCCTCGCCAGTCACGACCACGATGATCGGAACCGGGAGTCGAGCCATCTCCAGCAGGTTCAACGCAATGGCCTCGGCTTGACCGCGCTCCTCCGCCTCGATGCCCGGATAGGCTCCCGGGGTGTCGATGAACGAGATCACCGGGCGTCGGTACCGACCGGCGAGCTGCATGACCCGCAGCGCCTTCCGGTATCCTTCGGGCCGGGGCATGCCGAAGTTCCGATGGAGCTTCGCCGTAGTGTCCCTCCCCTTTTGATGGCCCACGACGGCCACGGGCTCACCCTCGAAAAGGGCAAAACCGGCGACCACCGCCGGATCGTCGGCGAAACGCCGGTCGCCGTGCAGCTCAGTGAACTCGCTAAAGAGCTCCGCCACATAGTCCAGAGTGTAGGGGCGATCCGGGTGCCGAGCGACCTGACACTGTTGATAGGCCGTCAGGTCCGCGAAGGTCGTGTCGATGGTCGCAGCCAGGAGCTTGCGCGCCTTGACCAGGGCGGGTCCGGGCTTCGAACCGGTGGATGCCTCCTCGAGCTCACGCACCTGAGTGCGCAGATTCTCGATAGGCTCGAGGAAAGGCAGAGTGGGAGAAGCCATTGGCGGACTCTAGCAGAGGTCCGAAGAAGGGGTCAACGGCTCGCCCGTGGCGAATCGCCTCATGGCCGAGGCGCAATCAAGGCAGGAAGATAGTCCGCCGGCGGTTCGAACCCGAGGAGAAGCAGAAGTGTCGACGCCAGGTTACCGAGACCGGGCTCCGCAACCTCCGGATTGGCCACGAAGCGCTCCGCCTCCGCCCCCATCAGCAGCCACGGCACCGGCGACAGGGAATGGCTCGTCTTGATCACAGGCGCCCCGTTTTCATCCCTTTTCAGCGTGCCGTTCTTCGTGTCGACCTCAAGCATCATGTCGGAGTTGCCGTGGTCCGCGGTCACGATGAGCGTCCCGCCAGCCTGTGCCACCGCCGCTTCGAGCCGGCCGAGACAATCATCGACGACCTCCAACGCGGTGACCGCCGCCTCAAGCACTCCCGTGTGCCCCACCATGTCGCCGTTGGCGAAGTTCACGCGGATGAATCCGTACTTCCCTGACCCGATGCCCTTCTCCACTTCGCCGCAGACCTCTTTGGCCTTCATCGCCGGCGCCCGCTCGAACGGAATGACGTCACTGGTGATTTCCACCCAGTCCTCGAGGCCACGGTCGAAAGGCTCTGAGTTGTTGCCGTTCCAGAAGTAGGTGACGTGCCCGAACTTCTGGGTCTCCGCAACGGCGAGCTGAGCGACACCGTTGTGCACCAGGTATTCGGATACTGTCGACGCAATTGCGGGCGGTTCCACCAGGTAGGCCGGCGGAATCTTCAGGTCTCCGTCGTACTCCATCATCCCGGCGTAGCTCACCTCGGGCACCCGGCCGCGATCGAACTCGTCAAAGTCATCCTCGATGAATGCCCTGGAAATCTCGATTGCCCTGTCCCCTCGAAAATTGAAGAAGACCACCACGTCGCCGTCCACGATCTCGCCGATGGGATGCCCATCGGTGTCACCGATGACAAAAGGCGGAAGATCCTGATCGATGACACCGGGATGCTCTCCCCGAAGGGTCTCCACCGCTTCGAGAGCAGACGAGAAGATGCGCCCGCGTGCCAAGACGTGGGTCTCCCATCCTCGACGCACCATTTCCCAGTTCGCATTGTATCGATCCATCGTGATCGCCATGCGGCCGCCGCCCGAGGCCACGGCGACGTCACAGCCGTCCTCTCGCAGCTCTCCGAAGAGGTTTTCAAGACGCCGCAGGTAGACATGGAAGGTCACGGGATCCACGTCCCTCCCATCGGCGAGGGCGTGGAGGCGAATGCGCGGAACTCCTTCTTTCGCCAGTCGCCTGACCATCGCCTCGAGGTGGTCGATGTGACTGTGGACATTGCCGTCCGAGACCAGCCCGATCAGATGGTAGGTGGATCCGGGTTGACGCGCCTCGCCCACCAGCCGTCGCCAAACGGCGCCCTGAAAGAGCCCTCCTCCGGCAATAGCATCGCTGACCAACTTCGCTCCCTGGGCGAAGATTCGACCTGCGCCCATGGCGTTGTGTCCGACCTCGGAGTTACCCATGTCGCCTTCTCCGGGCAGCCCCACCGCCGGTCCGTGGGCTCGAAGTCTCATTCGCACCGGGGCCGACGACATCATTGAATCGAAGTTGGGCATGTTGGCCAGATCCACTGCGTTTCCCACGTAGCCGTCTTGCCGGCCCCGGTACAGACCGACGCCGTCCATGATCACCAGCACCAATGGCCCGGGGATGCCCTCGAAATTACGGTTTCGATTCAGCTTGAAGTTCTTCATTGCGTCATCCTCGACAGGGGGTTGGTTGGTGGGAACGTCGTTGGCGAGCGGCTGGGGTCAGGCTGCGGCGACCTGCGACACCGCCAGGAGCACCACCGTGACGTTGTCGTTTCCTCCGCGCTCATTTGCGGTTTCGATCAGCTCCCGAGCTTTGTCGTCCAGGGGCAGATCTGTGTCCAGCAGATCTCCGATCTCGTCATCGGTCAGCATGGAGTTCAGTCCATCCGAGCAGAGCAGGTAGAGGTCGCCGTTCATGATCTCGGTCTCGAAGGTCTCGACCGTCGGCTCCGCGCTGCCGCCGAGGGCCTGTGTCACGACGTTCTTCAGAGGATGGGTTCGCGCCGCCTCCTCCGTCAGGAAACCGGCGGCAACCTGCTCATGCACCCACGAGTGGTCTTCCGTGAGAATCTCCAGCCGTCCGCGCCTGGACCGATAGGCTCGGCTGTCGCCGACGTGACTGATGACGAGAGTCCGGCTGGCGGCCGGGTGAACGGCCGCGACCACCGTGGTGCCCATACCCTTGAGATTCTGATCACGGTTGACAGCCGCTGTCACTCTTTCGTGGCCGGCGAGAATCGCGTCGCTGAGCCGGTTGGCGGCGCTGCTGGTACTCATGTCCCAGTGGTCCGGCCAGGTCTCCTGCTCACGAGCGGCACCGCCGCCGAAATTTCGCAGAATCTCATCCGCCGCCAACCTCGATGCCACCTCACCTGCGGCGTGTCCGCCCATTCCATCGGCGACCACGTAGACTCCCAGCTCGTCGTCGATCAGGAAGACGTCTTCGTTGAGCTGCCGTTTTCGCCCGACGTCGGTGGCGCCGCAGCTCTCGATGCGGTAGCCGACGACGCGGTTCGGATGGAGGGCCACGACTCCTCAGCCCTTCCGCCGCAGACGGCCGAAAAGGCCCTCACCTGCGGTCGGGCTTTCCTCACGTTTCAGGTGTTGGAGAATCTTGTTCGCCTTCTTGCTCGTCGGATCGAAACCGAGCGCCTCCTCGGCGAGCCGCTCTGCGCGGGCCTTCATGCCGACGATGAGGGCCGCCCCTGCAGCCTCAGCGAGCATGACGGCGTTTCCAGGTTCGAGCGAGGCGGCGCGCTCGAGGTGGCGGAGTCCGTCCTTCTCGCGACCGGACATCTTGAGCAGCCCGAGCCCCATGAAGTAATTGGCCCGGGCGCAGTCCATATCGTGGTCGAGGGCGAGCTTGAGCTCCTCCATTGCCTGGGTGAGATTCCCTTCGCGCATCGTCTGAGCGCCCTTCGCGGCGAGGCGGCGGGCGATCTCTTTGGGATCCATGGCGGTTCCGGAACCGCCCGGCTGTCCCTGCGCGAGTTCCTCGTCGTACTTCTCTCGGCTTTCCGGCCGACTGAGCACATTGAACGCCTCGGTGATCTCCTGGAAACGCTCCTCGGCCTTGGCCCGCTCATCGCCTGAAAAGCGGTCCGGATGGTGTTGGAAGGTCAGTTTCCGGAACGCCGCGCGAATCTGCGCCTCGGTGGCATCCCGTTCTACTCCCAATGTGTCGTACAGACTGAATGCGTTGGCCATGACCTGCTCACGGAGTAATTGCGGTGCGTTTCCGCTCCACTGTAAGTACCATATCCCACCGACAAAAAGCAATTGCAGAGCCCCGCAACATCTTGCCGTCCAACGGGATTCGCATCACTGCGAGATCCTCAACGGCGCCGGCTGGCAAAGGTCTCTGCCTGGCGCCGAATAACCGGATTGACGTTTCGACTCTTGGACAGCCGTTTGAGATCCCGGATATTGAGCCGGGCGATCAGGCGCATCCCGAGCTCTACCGGCGTCTTGGGATTCGACACCAACTGCCAGACGATCTGGTATTTGCGCATCCACCGGGGATTCCGATAGATGACCCGCAAAACCTCCGCGTCCACGGTCCTCAGGCCCGCGAATTTCTCGATCTCGGAGTCGCTGAGCTTCGGGCTCCCGAGAACCCCGCGGACGACCAGGCGATTGCGCGAGTTGATCAGAATGGCTCGCTCCTCGCGGGTACCCTTGAGCGCGCAGAGGACCTTCTCCTTGATGTTCATGTTGACGATCCGCGAGAAAGCCGACTGCTTGCCACCCGCCAGGTTGACGGCCTCTTTGACACCTGGGTCGTCCGATCGCTGATAGGGCAACCGTTCGAGCTCTGGAATGTGCGCCCCGATATCATTCAGTGCCGCGAGCGCCTCTTCGATGGTTGGCGCCGCCCCGGTCGCGATCTCCTCCTCCGCGGCGATCGCCTTCTCGATGAACTCTCGTTCGAACTCATGCACCCGGCGGAGCACCGTCTCCGAGACACGGCTGTTGTTGCGCAGGTCGTCGAGGATCTCCAGGCAGCCGAAGATGCGCACCTGATTGGTGATGATGATGTCCTGCACCATCGCGCTGCCGTTCTTTGCCAGCACCCGAAGCGTTTCATCCGAGACGTCGGCATGCCGTGCAACCTCCACCCACACCGGTTCTTCCTCTCGAACCCGGGTGAGAAGGTCGAGCACCATCGGTTCGAGGGTGTAGCCGGAAACCCACTCGACGATGGACTCCGGAGTCTCTCCGGCCACCGACTCCGTGGCAATCCCGGCAAGCTCGTCATCCGGATCGGAGGTGAGCATGACCTGAAGCCGGAGGAGGTCCTCACGCGGGATCGGCAGCAGGCCCTGAGCTGCGAAGAGCCGGACCTGTCGCGGCACCTTTCCTTCCAGAATGCCGTTGAGGAGCTCGTTGGTGTTCTCGAATCGGTTCACGATGAACCGGACCTGTCGTCGCCGTGGAGAGTGAGCCCGTCATGGGTCACCTCGGTGTGAATCACCTGCCCCAGCATCCCCAGCTCGCCGAGGGTGCGTCCCCCGACCCGGATCTCCGCCGCGCCGGCGTTGCCCACCGTCAGCTTCACCGGACCGGCCAGCGTCAGCGGCAGGGTCTCGCCGCCGGCCAGGAGGTGTTGTCCTGTCATTCCCTCGCGGTCACGGTAGTGGATCCAGCATTCCTCGCCCGGGTGTACCGTCACCGTCAGCTCCACCATGGGGTCCGCCGCGGTCTCGAACTCGACCACCGGCGAACGGGTCGCGGCGATCGCCACTGCCGCGATGACCGGAGGCGGTGTCTCGGTGGCGACCTGCACTCCTGAGCGGCGGGGATCGCGGGCGAGATCGTGGTCCATGGACACCGACCCTCGAAGAATCGCCACCGCTGCACTGACGATGATCACCAGACCCACGGTCACCGGAAACCAGAATCGCCAGTGAATCGACGGCTTTACCGCCTCATCGAGGACCGTCAGATCAGTTCGACTGATATTTGCAGCTTCGTGTTCGGCCCACGCGCGGTCGAACAATTGCAGAAGTTCATCGCCGTCCACGCCGATGGTGCGGGCGTACTGGGCAACGAAGCTTCGGCTGAACACGAACTCCGGAAGGCGGGTGAAATCGCCCGCCTCCATCCCCCGGAAGATCGCCTTCGACACCTTCGTCTCGACGACGATGTCGTCGAGCTGAATCCCCGCGCTCTCTCGGGTCTCGCGCAATCGCGTTCCGAAGACCGCGCGCGCGCTCTCGTCTCTCGCGTTAAGCTCCACCACCGATTGATTTTATCACTGTTCCTGAGGACGGGTGCTCAGATCACGATTCCTGAAGCCGACCGGCGCTCGCCATCCGGTCTGGCCGCCAGCGCTTCGGCCGCCGACCGCAGCCGCTCCGACAGGTCCGTCCGTCCGGCGAGATTTCGCTGTTCGTGCTTGGGAAGTTGGACGAGGACGCTAAGTGCCAGAGGAAGCGGCGTTGCCGGCGCCTCGACGAGGGCAACCCTGACCCGGTAGCTTCGGCCCCAGCGGTGGTGGCGGGCAACGGAGGTGAGGAACTCCACCGGCGGATCACCAGTCGTGATCAGGACGACGAGATCGTTCTCCACCATTCGAGGGTTGTCCAAAAGAGCGTTCAGAATCCTCTCGTCGTCACCCGCGATCAGTGCCGGCAAGAGGGCCCGGTGCGCGCGCCGGGCGACGGCGATCTTCTCGCCGCGGGTGAGAGACGGCATCTGCAGGATGAGCTTTCGTTCGGCCTGCCGGCGTACCAACGGTGGGGTCCGGGGAGACTGGGCGACGGCGATCAGCGACGCCCACGACAGCGAGCCGAGCAGGTTCATGGCCCTCGAGTTGCTGAGACCGGGGAATCCTGCCAGCTTCTCCCGCACCGACTGCATGGACAGCGATTTTCGGTCGGTTGCCACCAGCTCGGCGATCTGGGCGGAGCAATAGGGGCTTCTCAGAACCTCGAGAAGTTGCAGGTCGTCGAGTCCACCGCGCTGGACCACGTCCAGAAGTTCTTCCGTCGAGAGATCAGCGATCCGGTGACTCACTCGTTCATGGTACGTCCGAAGAGCCCGGCCGTCGCCCTGAATCAGCCTTCTTCAACAGATTTTTGACAAAGGATGCACCGTCGGCCGCAGTTGATACCTCATGAATTCTTCGGGCTAGGGTTCAGGTCGACGCCTCGCCGACGCCGAGCATGGCGCGAACCCGCTGGCGAAGCCGGACCACCTCAAGTCCGGCAAGACCAGCGTCCTGCTCAGGCAGTCGACGGAGGGCGTGCTTGCGGAAGGCTAGCCGGGTGAGGAGCCTGGCCAGCACGGTGCGTTCGCGTCGGTGGGGCCACCAGCCGGACCGGACCCGCCGACGATAGTACGGGATCACGTCCTTGACCCAGGGCGGGAGGGTCTCGAGCTCGACCTCTTCGGCGAGCTCGCGGACCAGAATGCGTTGCTCGGAGCGCACAAAGCCGACGAGGGTGAGCAGATAAACCAGGTACAACAGCGGGACCACCAGCAGCAGGACTCCGCCCGAAGGTTCCAGGTGCAGCAGCATGAGGTTCCAGCCGGCGTGCACTCCGGCAGCCAGGGCCAGGCCCCCGGCGACCCACGCTGCGCGCGTCCAGTGCCGGGCCGAGAGCGTGGCAAATCCGAGACAGCCACCGAACGCCGCCGATGAGACCGCGTGAATTCCGGCGGCCATGGCGGTTCGCGCTATGAGAACCCCCAATGCGCCATTGATTGTGAAGTCGTCGGCCCCGGACACCGCGTAACAGAGATTTTCGGTGGCTGCGAAGCCGAGACCGCAGGCGGTCCCGTAGACGACGCCGTCGGTGGGATTGTCGAACTCCCGCGAAAGCACCACGACGAGAACGACGCCGAAAGCCTTGGTGGCCTCTTCCAAGACCGGCCCCACCCAACCGGCCAGGGTCAGGTGTTCCAGGCTGAGCCCGAGACCAAGAGCCGAGCAGCCCGTAGCCGAGAAGACCGGAGCTGCCAGGGCGCCCCAGAGGAAGACGCCCGCCACCAGATGCAACGGCTCCCGATCATAGCGATCGAACCACCAGACGAAGGACACGACCGCGCCCAGCAGAACGGTGGAGCTTCCCAGCGCAGCCGCCAGAGCGGCCAACTCGAAGAGACTCACGGCGTGATCAGGTCGAGGCTCTCGACGGGGCGTTGATAAAAGAAGAGCTTCGTTGCCTCCACGTCCTTCTGGATCTGGGCCATCAGCTGCACCGTGGAAGGAAAACTGATCTCCTCCCGCACTCTCTTGAGAAAGAAGAGGCGAACCGGCTCCCGATAGACATCGGCGGTAAAGTCCATGAGATGGGTCTCGATGGTGAGGATGGAGTTCTCGTAGACCGTCGGGCGGGTGCCGATGTTGGTGACTGACGCAAAGGTTCGGCCGAACGACGGGATGTGCACCGCGGTGATGTACACACCGGTGGCCGGAATCAACTCGTTCTCCACCTCGATATTGAGGGTCGGAAAACCGAGCTTCCGGCCGAGTCGTTTTCCTTCGAGTACGCAGCCGTCGATGAAGGCGAATCGCCCGAGCATCTCCGCGGCCGCCTCGACCCTTCCTTCTTCCAAGGTCGCGCGGACGCGGCTCGACGACACGACCGCGCCGCCGACCTCGACGATCGGCCACGCTGCAGCCTTGAAGCCGATGGTCTCCCCCATCCGTTCAAGCATCGCCACGTCTCCACCTCGATCGGCACCGAACCGGAAGTTGGCGCCGATGTAGACCTCGCGGATCGACAGTCGGTCGACGAGAACATCGGTAACGAAGCTCTCGGCCGGCATGCGGGCGAGGCGGTGGGTGAACGGCACGACCAGGGCGGCGCCGATGCCGCTGCGTTCCAGGAGTTCCAAGCGCTGCTCCAGGGTGGACACGAGCTTCGGCGCATGCCTGGGTCGGAGCAGCTTGATAGGGTGGGGATCGAGGGTCATGACCGCCGCCGGCGAACCCAGGTCAGCGGCGCGATCGGCCACGTACCGCAGAATTTCCTGGTGGCCCAGGTGGACGCCGTCGAAGTTGCCGATGGTGAGAACCGCGCCGCGCGGCGGTTCGTCAGCTCCCAGCGGATCTCTGAAGATCTTCATCTCGTCACCCGATCACCGGCAGCATTCGCCGAAGCGCCGGCGGCGCCTCAACCGACCTCACGATCCTCCCCACGAGGTCGTAGGGATGCGCCTCGGTGATCTCGACGTCGACCAGAGTTCCCGGCGGCGCGGTTCCGTCATTGATGAGCAGTCGCCCGTCGATCTCTGGGGCCTGGCGCTTCAGTCGCCCTTCGGTGAGCAGATTCATCTCGGCCAGGGGTCCGGAGACGATGCCGGGCAGAGTTTGTCCGACCAGCCTGCGATTGCCCTCCAGGGAAACCGCCTGCTGCACCTCGAGAACCTCTGCCATCCTCTCGGCTTTCTCTTTCTCTGGGACCGGGTCCCCGAGGTCGGCTCCCGGGTTTTCTTCTTGGTACGAGTACGAAAACACCCCGAGGTGATCGAAGCGGGTCTGGCGAACGAACTCCACGAGCTCGTCCATGGCTTCTCGGTCTTCGCCGGGGAACCCTACGATGAACGTCGTCCGTACAGCGAGTTCGGGAACCGTCGCCCGGGCCCTTGCAATGAGCTCCGCGTACCGCCGCGCGTCCCCTCCCCTTCTCATTGCTTTGAGGACCTTTCGACTGGCGTGCTGTAACGGAATGTCCAGGTAGGGGACGAATCGGCTGTTCTCCGCCATGAGGTCGAAGAGGCCTTCGTCCAGGGTCGAAGGGTAGGCGTAGAGGAACCGGATCCACGGGATCCCGGTCTCGTCCAGCAGCCTGGCGACGAGTTCTCGAAGCCCGTGCTGCAGATCCAGGTCGTCACCGTAGCGTGTCGTGTCCTGAGCAATGAGCACCAACTCGCGGACTCCGGCGGCGTCCAGGCGCTTGGCCTCGGCCACCAGATCCGATAGCGGCCGTGACCGAAATCTCCCCCGCATGGCGGGGATATGACAGAAGGAACAGGGGTTGTCGCAGCCTTCCGCAACCTTCAGGTAGGCGAAGCCCGAGGTGGACAGCAACCGAGGATGGGCGTGGTCATACAGGCGCATCGCCCCGCGCTGATCCGGAATGCTCCCTCCACGTTCTCCACGAACCGCCGCGGCAACCTCTTCGAGTTCGTCGAGGCCGACGAAAGCATCGATCTCGGGAATCTCGCGCTTGAGCTCCTCCGCGTAGGCCTGGGCCATACATCCGGAGACCACGAGCCGCTTCACCCTACCGGCCTGCTTCGCTTCCGCCACCTCGAGAATGCTGTCGATGCTCTCGGCCTTGGCGTCAGTGACGAACCCGCACGTGTTGACCACCACCACATCCGCCTGGTCTGAATCGGCGGTGACCTCGATCCCGTCGGAGGAGAGGTGGCCCAGCATGACCTCGCCGTCGACCAGGTTTTTGGCGCAACCGAGGCTGATCATGCCGACCTTGACGGGGTCGCGTCGATCTCGTTTGTCGTCAGGTGTTCCTCTTCGAACCACGATCCCTCCAGGCGCGAGATTCTACCATTCGAACGGTCGGCACCGAGGAACGGGCTCCAGGTATCAGAGCGAGCGATGGGAATGCCCTATCGCTCGCTCCCTGGAATCACGAAGACCTCAGGTGCTCGAGGATCGCAGCGGCGGCTCGTTGCGAGGCTCCGGCTGTGCCCAGTTGTTCCCGGACGCCTTCCAGGCCTTTCCGCTGCTCGTCGGCGCCTCCGGCGAGCTGTTGCGCCGTCACGGCTGCGAGATTGTGTGGCGACCAATTTCCCTGGATCAGCTCCGGGGCAAGCCGCCGCTGGGCGATGAGGTTCACCAGGGCCACGTGGGGGACCCGTACCAGCAACCGGGCCACGGCGTAGGAAATCGGGTGCAGCCGGTATCCGACGATCATCGGAACATCGAGCAGAGCGCACTCCAGGGTGGCTGTGCCGGATGCGGTCCATGCCAGGGCGCAGGAGGCGAGCTCCCTTCGACGGTCGTCTCCGGTGACTCTCCGGAACGTCGGGTTGCCCGCCTCGCGGAGAACCTCGTCCATGGCATCCCCCACTCCCGGCGCCTCGATGATGATCGTCTCGCGCGCCGGTCCACCCTCCAGCTGTTGCGCGGCGCGGATCATGATCGGCAGGAGAGATCTCACTTCCATGAATCGGGAACCCGGGAGCATGGCGATCTTGTTGGACTGCCGTTGGATCTCGTGCTGCAGCAGGCCATCCCGAGCGACGTCGTCGACGAGGGGGTGACCGACGTACCTCGCCGGGACATGGAACCGGCGGTAGAACGAAACCTCGAACGGAAGAAGGCACAGCACTTCCCGCGCCACGCGCCGCACCGTCTTCACCCTCCCTCGCCGCCACGCCCAGAGCTGGGGCGAGACGTAAAGCACCACCGGAATGTCGAGGGACGCGAGACGAGCAGCGAGGCGGAGATTGAAGTCCGGTGAGTCGACGAGCACTGCCAGGTCCGGGCGGCGGCGCCCACACTCGGTTGTGAGCTTCTTCATAATGCCGCGGATCCTCGGCAACTCCCGCACGACCTCCATCAGACCCATGTGAGCGAGCTCGTCGGTGGTGGCGACGCACTCGAGACCGTTGGCAGCCAGACGTTCTCCGCCCACCCCGAACGCCTCGAGAGCCGGCTCGATTTTTTGGAGCTCGGCGAGCAAATTGCCGGCGTGGAGATCACCCGAGACTTCTCCGGCCACCACGAGGAGGGAAGCACTCACTCGGACCTCCCCATTCGCCGGGTTCCGAATACCAGCATGGAGACGGCGGCCAGAATCGCCCCCGCCGTGTTCGCCGCCAGGTCTTTCAGCTCGGCAGTGCGGTCAGGCCGAAACAGTTGGAGGCTCTCGGTGGCCATGCCGAATGCGATGGCGCCGATGAGACCGGCGAGGATCGGCCGCCGCACGACGGCGACACCGGACAGGCCCCAGGCGAGCATCGCAGCTTCGATGCCGTACGCAATCCCGTGCGCGAGCCAATCCGGAACTCCCAGGCTCGTCGACGCCGCCGAGGCCGGCATCATGGAGAGTATGACGAGAAGGGCCGAGTAGCCGACGATGACGACCCAGCGCGACGCGGCACCGGGGCGAAGACTCACGGAATCGGGAACATGAGCCAGCCCAGGGCCATGGCTCCCACCACCATGATCAGGAAGGTCTTGACGAAGAGAATCTTCCTCCCGTGCGGGTCGCTCCGCCACAGGAACGCGAAGAACACCGCGACCAGCAGGGCGTGCCAGACCAGCAGGAGAAAGTGATCCATCAGCTCTTCTCCCCGATACCGATGTCATGCACGTCCAACACCACCAGCAGATTCATCAAGCCGGCCGTGTAGAGAAACGTCTTGCCGTAAAAAAATCCCGCCGCCACCGGATCGCCACCGCCGTGGAGGCCGTATGGGAAGGCTGAGCCGAGCAGCCCGTCCAGGCCATTGACCCAGACCAATCGCAGAAGATAGAGAATGCCGTTACCGAGACACCCGATGGCGAAGAACCACGACAAAGGGCTGTTCTGTTGCGGAACTGCGATCTCGCCGTCGAGCAGCACTCCGGTGACGAAAGACGCCACAATCACCGAGGCAAAGACCAGTGAGCGAACCCGCTTCCCGAGGACCCAATGCCCGAGCCCGGGGATCAGCCATGCCAGGAACAGCAGCCCTTTCCTGACCGATCGCCCTTCGCCGTCGCTCTCGGGCTGACTCCGAGAGCCGCCGCCTCCTCCCCGGGATTTGTCTGCCGTCACGATTCGCCGCCGCCGTTCACTGGTGGAGCAGTTCTTCCCGAAGGTGCTTGCCCGGTTTGAAGTAGGGGATCTTTTTGGGGGGAACATGGACCTTCTCGCCGGTCTTCGGGTTGCGCCCGGTGCGTTCATCCCGCTGCCGGATACGGAAAGAGCCGAAACCGCGGAGCTCGACCTTCTCGTAGCGGTGCAGGGCCCCGACGATGCTGTCGAGGACCACCTGGACCACCTCGTCGGCCACCTTGCGCGGCACATCGGCGCTGCCCGCGACCTTTTCCACCAGATCAGCTTTGGTCATGGTCATGCCTCATCCCCCATCCTCTGAGCGTGCTCGAATCGTCATTCGGTGTCGTCGGCTTTCTTTTCCTCTTCGGGCTCGTCGGGCTCTCCGTCAACGGACTCTGCCGCCTCTTGGACCGCTTCTTCCGGTGCGGCTTCTTCGGCAGGCTCGTCGGGCTCTCCGTCAACGGACGACTCCGCCGCCTCTTCGACTGCGTCTTCCGCTACGGCTTCTTCGGTGGGCTCGTCCGACGGATCGGTCTCCCCAGCAGGTTCGTCGGCTCCTTCTTCCACCGGAGCTTCCTCTTCCGCCGAAGCATCGTCGGACTCTTCCGGGGCGGCGGGCTCTTCGGACCCGTCGTTGGAGGCTTCCGCAACCTGTTCTGCGGCCGTCTCGGTGTCGGCGGCCTCGTCGACCGAGGGTTCCTCGGCGGCCGCCACCTCGGCCTCGGCTTCGATCTCCTCTTCGACGATGCCCCCGGCCTTGAAAGCCGCCGCCATGGCGGTCTCCACAGCCGGCGCGTCAACGGCGTCGATGACCTCGCCGGAGTCGTCCTGATCCACGCTGTGCATCGAAAGACCGATCCGGTTCTCGTTCCAGTCGATGCGGAGTATCCGGCAGGTCACCTTTTGACCGCTGACGAAGGTGTCCGCGAGACTGAGCCCGCCGTCGCGATCGATCTCCGAGATGTGGCAGAGGCCCTCAACGCCGGGCGCGAGCTCGACGAAGACGCCGAAATCGGTGACGTTGGTGACCACGCCGCCGGCGAGATCGCCGACACCGTGGGCGTTGGCGTACTCCTCCCACTCGTTGGGGAGCAGCTCTTTCATGGACAGCGAGATCCGCTGGTTGATCACATCCACCGACGTGATCACCGCCTCGACCTCTTCGCCCTTCTGCACCACCTCGGAGGGGTGATTGATGCGGCGGGTCCACGACATGTCGGAGATGTGAACGAGGCCGTCGACGCCGGGGACGATCTCCACAAAGGCGCCGAAGTCGGTGAGATTGCGCACCACTCCCTTGATACGGCTACCCACGTGGTGGGTGTCGGCGACCTGCTCCCAAGGGTTCGGCTCGATGGCCCGAAGCGACAGGGAGAGGCGGCGCTTCTCGGCGTCAACCTCGGAGACGACCACGTCGATCTCCTGTCCGATCTCCAGGATCGAGCGTGGGTTCTTCACCTTCTTGGTCCACGACATCTCACTGACGTGGACGAGACCCTCGACCCCCTCTTCCAGAGCGATGAAGGCGCCGTAATCGACGATGCTCACGACCTCGCCGTGAACCCGC
The DNA here is from genome assembly GCA_036351195.1 of Thermoanaerobaculales bacterium. Taxonomy (GTDB): domain Bacteria; phylum Acidobacteriota; class Thermoanaerobaculia; order Thermoanaerobaculales; family Sulfomarinibacteraceae; genus JAHECW01. The sequence goes on from JAZBOQ010000143.1 coordinate 30,402, forward strand.
TTGCCCACGGGGTACTTTTCAGGCACCAGGATCCAGGGATCCTCGAAACGCTGCTTGTAACCGAGTGACACGCGTTCGCGCTCACGGTCGAAGCGCAGCACGACCACGTCGACCTCGTCTCCGACCTTGAAGTACTCGCTGGGGTGACCGACACGTCCCCAGGAGATGTCGGTGATGTGCAGCAGGCCGTCGAGACCACCGAGATCGACGAAGACACCGTAGTCGGTGATGTTCTTGGCGACTCCGTTGACCAACTTGCCCTCTTCCAGGTCAGCCATGGTCTCTTCTTTGATCTTGCCGATCTCCTCTTCGAGAACCGCCTTGCGCGACAGAACAACGTTGGACCGGCGACGGTCGAAAGAGATCACGCGCGCCTCGATCTCCTGATCGACATAGTCCTCGAGCCGTCGGTTCGGCCGCATGTCCACCAGCGAACCGGGCAGAAACGCCCGAATGCCGATGTCCACCGCCAGGCCACCCTTGACGCGCTCGAGAACCTTCCCGGTGACGATCTCACCGTTCTTGTAGGCCTCTTCAACCACGCCCCAGATCTTCAGTTTTGTGGCCCGGTCGCGGGAAAGGCGAACCCGGCCCTCGGATTCGTCGAGCCGTTCGACGAAGACTTCGATCACGTCGTTGACGGCCACCGTGGGCTCGCCCGTTTCGGGATCGGTGAGCTCGTTGATGGGCACGCTGCCCTCACACTTGTACCCGATATCAATCAGAACTTCGTCCGAGTTGACCGCGACTACCGTGCCGTTGACGACCTCGCCTTCGCGCAGGCTCTGGAGGGAGCTTTCCATCAGCTCTTCCATGGAAAGCTGGTCCATTCCCTCTTCGTTGTCCATTGTGTTGTTCTGTTCAGGGTCCATAATCAAGACGATTCCTCCTCGATGGGCGCAGGTTCCCTGCGCACCAATCCTCCGTGGTTTCGAGACCTTATGGTGTTTCCACCAATTGTGTCAAGACGGTTTTCCATTCTCTGAGCCAGCTCGGCGAGCAGTCGCGCGACAACTTCGTCCAGAGACGATTCCGATGTATCCACGACAATCGAGCCCCGCGCCACGTGCAGGGGCGAGTCGGAGCGCGTGGAATCCTGCAGGTCGCGCTGGTGCTGTTCTCTGCGCACATCGTCCACTGTCGCCTCGATCCCCTTGGCGTGGAGATCCGCCTGCCGGCGCCGCGCCCTCTCGGCCGGGCTTGCAGTGAGGAAGACTTTCAAGACAGCGTCCGGGAAAACAACGCTGCCGATGTCCCGGCCTTCCATGACGCCGCCGGATTCGAGCCCGATCCGCCGCTGGATCGCGACCAGGGCGCGCCGCACCGCCGAAACTGCCGACACCGCCGATGCCATCAGGGCGCACTCCGGGGTCCGAATTACCTCGCTCACATCCTCGCCGTCCAACAGGACATGAAGATCCATTCCGGTGCCGGAGAGCTCGATGCGGTGGGTTGCCGCCAGTTCGGCGACCGCCGCCGCGTCCTTGTCATCCAGAGGCAGCTCGATGCCGGCACGCGCCGCCAGGAGACCGACGGCGCGATACATGGCCCCGGTGTCGATGTACGTCAATCCGAGACGCGACGCCAGGAGGCGCGCCACAGTGGATTTTCCCGCACCCGAGGGACCGTCGATCGCGATGATCAGAGGTTTGGGGTTCACGGGGTCTGTGGTCGACGACATTTCGGGAGTTGCTTTCTTCCGCGACGAAACGGAACCGTCATTGTACGTCAGATCCTTCTTGAGTCCACCCCCCGACGAAACCGACCCGTGCTACGGTCGTCTCCATGCCGCATCGGTCCCCGAAGCGACGTGCTCCCGACTACCTTCGCGACGAGCGAAGGCTGTTTTCGCTTCCGTCTCACGGCCGCCTGAAGATCGGAGTGGGCTACCCGAACAGTTATTACGTGGCCCACTCTTCCCTCGCCTACCAGTGGGTTGTCGAGCTGACCGCCCGCACGTCGGAGACCGCAGTGTTCCGATTCTTCACGGATCCCCGGCCCGGTCGAACCCTCGAAAACGACCTGCCTCTCGGGTCGCTGGACCTTCTGGCGTGGAGCTGCTCCTTCGAGCTGGACGCGGTCCACGTTCTCGAGACGCTCGACGCCGCCGGGATCCCACGTCGGCGCCACAAGCGGAATGTCCGCCACCCGCTGATCGTCGTCGGGGGCGCCGTGGCCGCCATCAATCCCCTTCCCCTGGCAGCCGCCGTCGACATCTTCGTGGTCGGCGCCGCGGAACGTCTGTGGCCCGCGCTGCTGGAGTGTGTCCGCGAGATTCCCGACCGGGACGCGCTCCTGACCGAGCTCGCTTCCCGGGACGGCTATTTCGTGCCCGGGCGCCACCTGGATGAACGGGGGCGGCCCCTGCGCCGGATCCGCCGGTTGGAAAAACGGGATCGGGAGATGGCGGACGAGGGAATGGTGCCCAGCTCCCACCTGGTGACCCCCAACACCGAGTACCGCAACCGGGGCCTGGTCGAGATGTCTCGCGGGTGCCCCGAGAAGTGCCGCTACTGCTGGGTGAGCTACAACTATGGTCGGCTCCGTTGTTACTCGAAAGAGGCGATTCTCCATCGGGTCCGGAGCCTCACCCGGATCACCGACCGAATCGGTTTCGTCGCCACCGCTGTGGGCGATCATCCCGACCTGCCCGAGATTCTCTCCGAAAGCCGCCGTCTCGGACTCGACGTCGCGCTCTCGTCCCTGAGGATCCCGGCAATGATCCCTTCCATCCTTCAGCCTCTCGCCGAGTCCGGTGCCCGTTCGGTGACCATCGCCCCGGAGACCGGGTCCGACAGGCTCCGCCGCAGTCTCGGGAAACCGATCGCCAACGACCGAATCCTCGCGGCCGTCGAGCATGCCCAGAGGTGCGGGATCACCGACCTGAAGATGTACTTCATCATCGGCCTTCCCGGTGAAACCGACGACGACCTCGAATCCATCGGCGACCTGCTCGAAGCGGCTCGCGGCGTCATGCTCGATCACGCGAGGCGGCGCGGCCGGATGGGCATTCTGCACGCCGGTTGCAGCGTTCTGGTACCCAAGCCCTACACCCCGTTCTCCCGGGAGGCCTTTCTCCCGCGGCCCGAGTACCGGCGCAGACTCGCGCTGTTGGAGCGCCGGATCAGGGGGTTGGACAACGTGAAGTTCGATCGCCCTTCGTACCGCGAAGCGCTGTGGCAGACCGTCCTCAGTCGCGGCGGGGCATCCACCTACGAGCTGCTGGATCAGCTCGCGGACCACGGCCACCTCGGCCGCCTGCTCACCGAGCACCGCGATGGCGCCGTCGCCGCCGCCGCCGCTGAGGCCGAAGACGCTCCCGTCTGGCGGTTCATCGCCTCAGCGCCGACTGTCACGAGCTCGGTGTGACGACGGGCGGACCTACTCGAGAGGCCTCGGCTTGCCGGGCCGGCGGAGTCCCCGCGGCTCGATCAACACCGACACCTTCACCTCGGGGTTGTCGGGGTCATCGGTGGTGAGCACGAGGGTTTCCATGGCCCGGCGTTGGAGGGCTCCGGCCTGAACGTCCTCGTCCAGGATCACCGCCACGGTGTGAACCTGCTGATCCACATCACCGTCGATCAACTCGGCCGTGAACAGCTCTGGCTTCGACGGCTCGGCCGCAGTGATCTTGAACTCGTCCGACCGATTGTGATGGACCCGCATCATCGCGGAACGTGCCGGCTCGTTGCCTTCTTGAAGGATCAAACGCACCTGCGTCGGCCTCGCTTCGATCACCGGTCGGAGACGCAGGGCATAGCTCACCGCCACATTGGGGACGTCGGGATGGTTGGTCGCGAACCGAAAGCGGCCGTTGATGCCCTGGGCTTCGAGATCGGGAGCGGTGGCGATGGTCATCAGTATGTCGCCTTCACGGCCCGCGAGCTCGCCCACGGTTCTCGGCGCTTCCAGCTTCTCCGTCGTCACGAGAATCCGCGGATCATGATGGTTGATACCGGTGATCTCCAGCGGTGCTCCATCTCTCCGGCGCACCAGCAGATAGCGCACGATCTCGTCGCCCTCGGTGCCGCTGAGGTAGACCTGCGGCCGCGGGAGCACCTCGATGGAGGCCACTGCGGTGAAACGGACGTTGAGGCTCAGCCGCTCGGCTCCCGTCGCATCGGTGGTCACCGAAATGCTCTTGGAGATTTTTCCGAACTGCGTCACCGAGGTTTTGACCTTCGCTGTGAGCTTTCCCGACCCACCTGCCGGGATGACCGAGTCGTGCTCGGCCACGGCGCATCCTCAAGACGGTTTGGCGCGGATGATCTTCACATCGACGTCGCCCCGGTTGTGGAAGATGAAGGTCGCCACCGCGTCCGTCCCCGCCTTGATCTCTCCGAGGTCGATGGTCGGTTCCTCCACGGTCAGCAGCGGCCCCACCTGGGGAGTGTTGCTGGCTCGTCCCTGGTCGCCGCCCTGTGCACTCATCGGCGCCGCGATCGCAAGCACACCGGCCAGCAGCACCGTCTTCAACGTTTCGCCACCCTTCATGGGTTCCTCCCGTTTATCGCGGACGCCGGATTGTACCCCTTCCCGGGCCGGTCTTTGCCGGTTCTTTACACCAGATCGAGCTCCTGCTTGACGCCCCCATCGGTGGCGATGACCGTGCACCGCACGGGCAGCGAGCGCGAAGCCTGCTCCACCGCCTGCCTGACCAGGCGAACGAGTCCGCCGCAGCAGGGCACCTCCATCACCATGACGTGGATCGACCGGATCCCCGTCTGATCGATCATGGTGACGAGCTTGTCGAGATAGACCTGCTGGTTGGAATCGAGCTTCGGGCACGCGATGGCAAGGGAGTGGCCCGCCAGAAAGCGGCGGTGAAATCCCGCAGCCGCGAACGGCACACAGTCCGCCGCCAACAAGAGATCGGAGTCGGTCAGGAAGGGCGCCGTGGGCGGCACGAGGTGGAGCTGAACCGGCCAGTGCCGCAGCTGCGACGCCTCCCCACCGACAGCTTCTCTCCCCTCGGGCGCCGGCGGATCGAAGCTCCGGGTCGCGGAACCGGGGCAGCCACCCGCGGGTCCGGTGGTGATCGGGCTGATCAGGTCGAGAGAAGGGAGTGCGCCTTTCGGCGCCGGCGCCCGGCCGATCTTCTCGAGATGGGCGGCCACGGCATCCTCGTCGAAACCGTCCGCGTCTCGTTCGATGATGGTGATGGCGCCGGTGTGGCAGTCGCCGAGACAGGCCCCCAAACCGTCGCAATACGAGTCCTTCACGAGGGTCGCCTTGCCGTCGACGAGCTGAATCGCCCCTTCCGCGCACGCCGACACGCAGTCCCCGCACCCGTCGCAGAGTTCCTGGTCGATTTCGATGATCTGGCGAACAGCCATGGTTGCCTCCGTCGTCCTCTTCCCGTTCAATATCGATTGATGACGATGGATATTCCTTGATATGGGTCAATCGATTCACGCAATCTGCCGATGGGGTTGAATGTTTTCGAAACCAGCGAGCTGCTCCATGAGGCACAATCGAACCGCGGAGGTGCTGAGATCGCAGAGTCTCCGCCGAGTCCTTTCTGATCCATCGAATCATCCGATCGCGCGGTCTCCCTCCTGAATCGAAGGAGTCGGGGGGCAGAAAAACGATGCTCGGCGAATCTCAGCGTTCTTCGTGTCTCTGCGGTTCGTTTGTGCATCCGCGTTCTTGTGCTGGTTACGATGTATCGCGCACACGAGGCCAGACCGGCGCTTCGGACATCACCGCGACGCGGTCCCGTGCGCCCTTGCTCCGCCAGCGGTCGGCGATCTCGTCGAGATCGATCACCGGGATGAACCCAAGGCGCTCGGCGATCTCGGGATCCAGCGCCGATTTCAGGTGGACGCGGTATCGCGCGGTCTTTTCGACGATCCTCAGCGTCGTGTGGCCGTATTGAACATACCGTCGAGCCAGGCGATCGAGGATGGCCTCCGGACGAGGATCAGCGAGAAACGGTTCCATGACCGACGACCCAACGCCGTCACCGAGCTTCGCAACGAACAGGACTTCCGCGCCCGGATTGGCGAATCGACAGATCGCGTCAAGTCTCTTGTGCGCCTGAATCAGCGTCGAGTCTCCCGGCCTTCCCCCACCACAACCCACCAGGTGGTCGAAGCCCGCTCCCACGACCCCGTACCACTCCACGACCTTCTCCACCGCCGCGGCGAACGCCGTTCGCCACGGGCCACCAGACGCCCAGGCGATGCCGCCCAGCCGCCCGGGAACCAGGCAGACGGCAAAATGCGGTGGATTGAGATCTGCGGCGCGCGAGATCTCCTCCGCCACCGGGTTTCCCTCGAGAACCCCCGGCTCGCAACTGGGATGGCGCTCGACGCCCTGGGCTCCCTGACGAAACACCAACGCGTGGTTGGCCTGAATCTCGTCGTAACCGGCGATGCCGGGGAAGATCATCTTCGGGCCGCCGCCGAATCCGGCGAAGTAGTGATGCATGACGCCACCGACAGTGACCAGAAGATCCGCCGCGGCGGCCTCGGCGTCGATGCGCAGCGCACGCCCCGGTCGAAGCTCCCCGACGGTGACCAGATGGTCATCCGAGCGACTGTCGTGCTGACGGACGGTGACTCCCAGCGGCACCTTCCCCACCAACTCGGCAATCTCGGACTTTACGACCTGGGGGTGGGTTCCGCACGCCACCAGGATGGTGATGGCGTCGGCCGGGACCGCCGCCGCCAGCAGTCGATTGACGATCACCGGCAGGACCTCGGGCAGGCACACCCGCCGGGTCGCGTCCGGAACCACGATGACCGCCGACCGCCGCTCTCTGGCCAGTTCGCTGAGATTCGGGCCTTCGACGGGGTAGTCCACCGCCCGCGAGAGCAGGCGGCCGAGATCGCCGACGCCGCGCGGCGCCGACGGCTGCAGTGGCCGGACTCGCAGTCCGCGCAGGTCCACCGCAACGTCATCCCGTCCATAGTCGAGCTTGACAATCATCGAAAATCCTCCTCGGAGAAGACCTCCGCCTGGAAGGCCGAGATCCTCGCAGCCGGATTTCGCCAGCACCCGGGCTGCATCCCGGCCTTGCGACAGGTTTGGTCGAGGAACTCCTCCGGGCTCCAATCGTATCGCTCGCCGACCTGGGGCAAGAGCAATCCGCGGAGGTGGCCCCGTTCGACGATGAGCCCGTCCCGTCCGACCCGGATCTCCTCGACGTTCGAGATCGTCCGCAGCGGAGACAGGGCCGAGATCTCGATGGTCAGCGAACTGAGCTCGGCGGAGGCCAGCGGCGGAAAACGGGGATCCTTGAAGGCTGCATTGATTGCGTTGCTCCGAACCGAAGACCACAACGACTCGGAGCCCACCACGTGCCCGATGCATCCGCGAAGCCGGTCGCCGTCCATCAGCGTGACGAACGCCCCTCTTTCTTGCCTCAGTGGTCCGTCGGCGGGCTCCTCGAGCTCGACGAGACACCCGTCGAGCGCACCGCGGATCACCGTGCGGGCGAGATCGAGGAGCAACCGACGCTCTCCCGCATCCAACGGCCTCGTCCAGCTCTCAGCCATCACGATCCTCCGAACCCATTACCGTAAGAGCGGCTCGTTGTGGTGTGCCGAACCGCATGGGTTTAGTATAGGCCCCCATGCCCTTCGCCTCTGTCGTCCTCGTCGAACCTTCCATGCCCGGCAACCTGGGCGCCGCCATGCGAATTGCCGCCAACTTCCGGGTTCCCCGCCTCGATCTCGTCCGCCCGGCGGTCCAGCCGACGGATCCCGAGGTGCTGAACTGGGCCTGCGGCGCCGGAGAGCACCTGGAGATCCGAGTCCAGGACACCTTCGAGGCCGCCGTGACCGACTACCGAACGTTGGCGGCCACGGCGTCAGGAAGGGGCCGCGACAACCTGCCGGTCCTCACACCCGCCGAAGCTGCCTCTCATCTGCGCCGGCGCGGGCTCGCCGAGGCGGCGTTGGTCTTCGGCAACGAGACCCGCGGCCTGCGCAGGCGCCACCTCGACCGCGCCGACCTGGTAATCCGCATCCCCACCTCATCCACCTTTCCGGTGGTCAACCTCACCCAAAGCGTGGCCATCCTCCTGGGGTATTTCGCCATCGACGTCACCCCACCGCCTCCGTCGGCGCCCGAGCCCGCCACGGTCTCCGAAGTGGATGGGCTCATGGACCATCTCGGGGCCTCGTTGTCCGACATCGGCTTTGCCGATCCCGGCAATCCCGAGCGCATCCAACGCAAGCTTCGCCGGCTCTTCGGGCGCGCCGGCATCACCGCCAACGAGGTCAAGATCATCCGCGGCATCTGCCGTCAGATGCAGTGGGCCGCGAAGAACCCTCCCGAGATCGTCGCCAACGCCCGCCCCAACCGATCCCTGCGCGACGACGACTGAACTCCCCGAACCTCGGCGCCCTCGGTGCCTCTGCGGTCAGATTGTGCGACCAGGAACCGATCAGGACCCCCGGATGCCCAAATCTTCGATCGGAACCGAAAGAGCGATGGGTGTGATGCTCTCGGTCGCGGTGGATTCCAGGGCCGTCTCCATTCCTGAGTTCAGCCTACCGGCGGGCGACCTCGGAGCGGAGGCGCTCGGCGAGACGCAGCAGTCGCGGGTCGGTGGGAAACCGTTGCAGGGCGTCCGACAGAATCACGGTGGCACCCATGAAGTCGCCGCGTCGCAATTGATACTCCGCCAGCGCCGCCCGCATCGACGGGTTCTCCGGCGCCACCTGCACCGCACGCTCGAGAGCGAGCTTCGCGTCCTCCCAGGCGCCGGCACGTTCGGCCGTTCGCGCCACTGCCTGCAACAGATTGACATCGGTGGGGTTCATCCCCCACGCCCGGCGAAGGTGATGCAGCGCTGCCGCCGAGTCTCCTCTTCGTTCGGCCAGGGAGGCGAGCACTCGGTACGGTCCGATGGAACGGGGATCGTACCCGAGGGCGGTCTCCGCCGCGGCCACCGCTCCTTCGGGATCACCCTGCCCGTCCCTCGCCATGGCGATCACCGCCCAGGCGTCCGCAAGGACCGCCGAGGTCAACGCCGTACGGGAAACCAGTGCGTCCAATCGCGCTTCCCCGGCGGCGAAAAATCCGGAGCTCATGTCCCACCTCGCCAGCTCCAGCACCACTCTGGGGTCGCGGGCCTCGCTCTCGAGCAACTCTCTGCCCTCGTCATTGAGATCCCGTTGCCGCAGCGCCCGGGCCAAACTGATCGCGCTCCGGCTTCGTGCGCGCGGATAGAAGACCATTCGTCTCCGCAGGCCCTCCATCACGACCATGTCGGACTCCTCCGGTGTGAGCTCAACCCGGCGTCTCCAGCTCCCGTTCCCCAGCGCCGCCGCCGTCGCGAGGCTGTCCAGCGCGTCCTCGTTTCGGCCTCCCGCGCGCGCGGCCATTCCGGCCAGACGGTGAAGCTCGGGCGCCGTCGGATCGCGAACGATGGCGGCGTTCAACGAGACCCAGGCCGCCTCCATTTCCCCTGTGATGAGCTCCCCTCGAGCACGGTTCACGAATCCGTGGGGGTCCGCCGGGCTCCACCGCAGCTGCAGATCCCCGACCGCACGGAGAGCGGCCACCATCGTTTCTCGCGGTGCGCCGGCCAGCAGCGAGACCGGCAGTCTGCGGGCTCGCCGCGCGACTGGGGGAAATCTCAAAACCCGATTGTTCACCAGGGAATTTGAACCCTCGGTGGCCGAGTCGCGCAGACGATCGACCGCTCCGTTCCAACTCCACCACGCGGTCAGGCCGATCACTTCCACAAGAAGCGCCACCGCTGCGGCCAACACCAACCAACGGATCGACGGCGCCTTCACAGGGACACCGCCCGGCCGTCCTCGTCGAGGAAGACGAGAGCGGGAACCAGCTCGATGCCGGTAGCCGAAGCAACCCTGTCGCGGGCGCGGCGACACAGCTCGAGAACGTCCGAGGCGGTTGCCGATCTGCCGGCGAGCAGTTCGTTGCCCCGGGCGCCGCCGAACCGCACACCGCCTAGCGCGGTTCCCGCATAACCCACCTCGTCGAGGAGATCCGCCGCCGTCGCATCATCGGCGTCGAGGAACACCGGCCCCATCCTTCGCAGTGGGCGGGAGAGACCGCCGAAGGCTCCGGTGGTCCTGATCTCACCCGCCCCCGGCCCCTTCAGCGCGAACCGTATCCTCGACACGACCCGCCGATGCATCTCGCTCGCCTCCGGAACGGTCTGAGACGGCGACCTGGTCCAACGGATGACAGGCGCGCCCGGCCCCTGCAGCTCGACCCAATCGAGCGCCACCCCGGCATCGAGGACCTGGTGAGCCGCACCGTGTACGAACCCACCGATACTGTGGTGCCGCCCGTCGAGATCTTCGATTCCCGAGAGGCCGGCTCTGCCCGCCGCGCGGCACACCTGTGCCAAGTTGGCACCCGCACCCGCCACTATTCCGTCCGACTCGGCTTTCCATCGGGCAAGCTCGCCGGTCAAGCTGACCACCGGCACGCGAAAGCCGCGATCCGGCGCCACCAACCGTGAACCACCGCCGAGGACCACCCAACCCAGGCCGTGGGACGCAGCCAGGTCGATGACTTCACGGACTCCGTTCTCACTGTGACAACGGGCAACCAGAGCCGCGATCCCGCCAACGCCGAGGGTCGTCCACGCGCGCAAATCCACCCGTTCGTGAATCTCCACGTGCGCTGTTCTGCGGAGCTCTCGAAGCGCCCCTTCCAGATTTTCGAGATCGCCGACCAGCAAAATTTCGCCCCGTTCCGAAAGTTGGCACGAGCCTTGCTTTAACAGAGGACAGCCGGGCACACAACGACCTGGTAACGCATCATACCTCCTCCTTCCTCCTGCGGGCCGCAAGGTCCGCATCTTTTTTTCCGCGGTATTTCGGGTTTGCTTCTGCTGCGGGCAAGATTGTGGATGCCCACCGGTTCGGCCTTGGGTTCGGTGGGATTCAGAGGTCTTTGAGCCCGAGCTTCCTGATCTGGTAGAGCAATCCCTGCCGCGATATTCCGAGCTCGCGGGCTGCGGCGCTCCGGTTTCCGTGGTGCCGGGCCAGGACCTCGGTGAGGAGTGTTCGCTTGAAGTCTGCCAGGGCGGACTCCCACGAGCCTCGCACGGGGCGGTCCGCTTCGGGAATCGGAAGGTCGGCGGGCCGAATCTGCCGTCCCCCCGACCGCGCCATGGCGACCTCGACGGTGTGCTTGAGTTCCCGCACGTTTCCCGGCCACGAGTGACTCATGAGCATCTCTTCCGCCCGCCGGGACCATGTCGGAACGGGCAGCCCGTAACGCCGAGCCGCCTCGCGCTCGAAGATCGACCGCAGCACGGGAATGTCCAGCCTCCGCTCCCTCAGGGGCGGCACCTCAATCGTCGCCACCGCCATCCGGTAGTACAGGTCCTCACGGAATCGCGCCTGTCGCACCCGCCGCTTGAGATTCCGATGGGTGGCGCAGACAACCCGCGTGTCCACCTCCCGGACCTGATCCGATCCCACCGCCCGAACCTCTCCGGCCTCCATGAAGCGCAGCAATTTCACCTGCAGGGTCGCGTCCAGATCTCCGACCTCATCCAGGAAGAGGGTTCCTCCGTCGGCCGCCGCCACCAATCCTCTCCGGTGCCGATCGGCGCCGGTAAACGCCCCCTTGACGGCTCCGAAGAGCTCGGACTCCAGGAGGTTGCCAGGAATCGCTGCGACGTTGACGCAGACCAGATCGCCGGTTCGCCCGGAGAGGCGGTGGATTTCCCGCGCGACGATCTCCTTGCCGGAACCGGTCTCTCCGTGGATCAGCAGATTGAAGCTCGGGCCCGCCACCCGGAGAATCTCGCTCCTGAGACGTTCCGCGGCCGGCGAACCGCCGTCAATTCTCACCACTTCTTCCGAAGGCTCGGAAATCTCGACTCCCTGGGTGGGCGCCAACAGGCTCAGAACATCGAGGAAGAGGTCCCAGGCCGGGCCAGGCAGTGGTTCGAAGCCCAGCGGGATCACCTCGAAGCCGCCTCGGCTCATGCCCCCGACGGGCCGCCCTTCACCGATGGCCAGGAGATCCCGGCCGCGGGCCGCCTCTCTCACCACGAGGCCGGTGACTCCGAGGGCTTCGAGCAGCCCCCCGGGGACCTGTTTCTGCAGGGTCCCCAGTCTCTGGCCGCGGATCACCTCCGACAGCGCCCGGTGAAACCCGTCCGCCTCTTCCGGGCCCCACCGCATCCGCGACGCCCAACCGTCGATTCCGCAGTCGGACAGCACCCGCGCAGCCCGTTGACGGAGCCTGGAGGGCGGCCAACCCGGCCGGACGGCAAGCTCGCGGCACAACGCCACTGCCATGCCGTCCTTGAGGTCCAGCGGCCGTTCATCCCACGCCACCGCCCGGCTGTGCCGCAGCTCGACGGCCAGGGCAGCCGCCCGGCGGACTCCCCAACCGTCCTCTCCGCTCATGCCCGAAGGAATCTCGCCGACCAGCTCAAGCCATGCCTTTCCTTCCTCACCTCCTCGAGCCAGGAGAGACGTCGCGTCGGCTGTGCAGCCGTCGAACAGAGCTTCGACTCCCCGCAGCAGAAAAATCGCCTGGGCAATCTGTTCGTCGGCGCCGTCTTCCACCGCCGGAAGCTCTCCGAGACGTCGACGAAAGTCTTCCAAGTGCCCGGCCGCCAAAGCCAGCCGCACTCGCTCCACCTCTTCGAAGATCGAGGTCTCTAGCGCGCCCAAGCGGTCGAGACGCCGGGCGGCGCGTCTGAGGCGGAGCTGGTCGATGTCGGCCACCGCGAGGTTGTGCAGAGCAACCCATTCGCGGTGACGAAAACCGGCCACCTGGAAGAGGCGATAAGCCCCGAGAGTCAACCGCTCAGAAACCGCAGGCCGCCCGAGTTCGCCTTCCACCAGCCCGAGGTTGACCTGCATCGACGCCATTCGACCGGGAGCGCCCTCCCGGTCAATCAAGCGGCGCAGCAGTCGTCTCGCGAGAAGGTACTGACGATCCAGGATCGCTCGTGATGCGCGCTCGAAGAGCAGCAGGCCCTCGAGCTCGGGATGGCCGTCGGCAACCTCCTTTCGCCATTGACGGTCGTTCAGCCGCTCCGGTTTCATCCGCGCGGCGAATCGAATGTCGATCCATCTTCGGGAAGGGCCGTGCAGTCGCTCCATGGCCTCGGTAATCACCACCACGGAGCGGCCCGCAGCTTCTGCGGACCGACCGACGCTCCTTCTCAGCGCAACCAGTGCGATCTCGGCACAGGCGCGCGGGGCGTGGCGCACGTCGATCGGTTGCGGGAGGGGAACCTCGCCCTGGGGCGTGCGATCCAGCAGTCGAAGCCAGTCGCGCCACGGGCCGGCGATCTCCCGGTCCATCCCTTTCAGGGCTCTGCGGGCGCCGGCAGCATCGGCCAGGCTCAGACACGCCTCGGCGTGGGCCGCCTGGACGCCGGATCCCAGCGCTCCCGCCTCGACCTCCTGCAGCAGGTCGCGAACCGCCGCCGCATCGAGATCGTCGAGCCGACTCCGCGCCCAGGTGAGAACCTCACCGGCGTTGCCCACCGCCAGACCACGGTGAAGCATGCCCTGCGGGGAGTCGGTCGGGAAGACTGCGGCAACCTCGGAGTGCAGGGGATCGACCTTCATCGAGGCTGCTTCGGGCAACATCAGCCGCCCGTCTCTGACCAGGACCGACTGCCCTTCGACGGCTGCGGCAAGCTCTTTGTCGGATGCCCCCGCCAGCTCCCTGCCGAGATCTTCCGGAATGCCCTCCGGAGCCAGACTCGCGACCCGGACCAACCGGGTGAAACGTTGTGTGGGTCGAGTCTTTTGGGCCTCGAAAAGCCGTCTTGCCGATTCCGTCAAACGACCGCGGTCAGCCGAGGACAAGGGGTCGAAACGTCCCTTCAACTCGTCGATGATGCGCTGTCGTCGCACCGGCCGAACGCCGACGATGCCGAGATGTGCCGCAAGACGCCCTGGATTGAAGAGCCGAAACGGGCGTGCGTTCCAACCACCCGGAAACGCCCCCAGCCCAACCGTCGCCACCGTCCCCGTCCCGCTCCGATCCACCAAAGAGGCAGCGCTCTCCGCGTCGAAGGACCCGGCGGCGACACGCACCCGGTCCGACCCCTCCGCCGCGGCCACCGTTACAGCCTCGGCGCCGTCGGTGGTCATCTCCAGGGTCGCTCCCCGGCCGGCGCGAGCCGCTGCGGCCCACAGCGAGGCTCCGAGTCTGCGCGCCAACCCCAGGTCGGCCACGTCCACCAACCGGGCATCCCCCGGGTCCGGCAAGGGCGGCGCCGACCACCGCCACATCCACAACGACCGAGCCGTCGCAATATCCAGGGGCGCTTCCAACCTTTCCAGAAGCTGGGCCAGGGCGCCGTCGAGAAAAAAGCCGGGCTCGAGGCCTCGGCGGCCGCCTGCCGCGGGCTCCACGCCGGTCACCTCGACGACGGCCTCGATCACCGCTCCCCGGGTCGCCCGAGCCGCTTCCTCGCCTCCCCCGAGCCGCGACCAGACCGCCGGGAGGGAGACCGGGAGGGCCGGAAGCCTGAGCACGAAACCGTCGCCCGTGGCCACGACCGATGCCGATGCGAGAGCCCGCCGGCCGGGCCAGAGCTCGGCATCGCCCAGCAGGGAGCTCACCGCGACCATCTGGACTGCGATCCGACGCCGCTGCTCCGGGTCCAAATCGGCGACGGAAACCGCCTCGGCGCCGGGCTCACAGCCCTCGAAGGGCTGCGGCAAGGCCGGATGTTCAATCAGGAGCGACCGCGGAAGGGGCGGTCTCACCGCAGCTCGCCCGAGCCGTCCAGGAGACCCTTCCACATGCTCCAGAAGCCGGGGAAGGACTTTCCAACACAATCCGCGTCGTCGAGCTCGAGGCCGCCGGTCGCCAGACCGGCCACCGCCATGGCCATGGCGATTCGATGATCCGCTGCCGCCGTCACGGCGACCCGCCGCTTCCGATGCCGGTCCATCGGTCGCACCACTCGGATCTCCCCTTGTTCGCGCTCGATACCAGCTCCAAGGCGACCGAGGTTCGACAGCATCACCGCCAGCCGATCGCACTCCTTGTGCCGAAGATGGTCGAGCCCGCGAAGCACGGTCCCCGGTGGCCCCGCCGCGGCCACCACCGCCAATGCCGGAAAGGCGTCAGGAGCGTCCTCGAGACTGGCGTCGAAGGGCCGGTCGGCGGGTCCCCGCACGTCCACGGTTTCGCCAACGAAATCGATCGCCACCCCTGCCCGCCGGAGAATCCCGCAGATCGCGCGGTCACCCTGGGCGCTTTCGCCATCCAGGGGTCTGATGCCGACGCGGCCGCCGGCCACCGCGGCCGCCGCCGCCGGAAAGGCCATGGCGGACCAGTCTCCTTCCACCGCAAAGCTGGTCGGACGGATGCCTCCCGGCTCCACCCGCCATCGATTCTCCAAGGCTTCGACGGTTGCGCCGAAGGCGGTCAGAGTCTGCTCGGTCAGATCCAGGTACGGACGCGACGGTACCGTGCCGAGCACCTCGAGATCGAGGCCGCGGGTCATGAGCGGCGCCGCAAGGAGGAGCGACGAGACGAACTGGGACGAAACTTCGGGCGTGATCCGAAGTTTGCCGCCGGCCAGGCGCCCGCCCTTCAGCGTCACCGGAAGCCTGCCGTCCCGACTCTCGATGGTCGAACCGAGCTCTCCCAACGCCTCGATGAGCGGCGCCATGGGCCGCTCCCGTAGCCGCGGGGTTCCGTCCACCGTGAACGACCCCGGCACACAGGCCAACAGGCCGAGAATGAGACGCGAACCGGTCCCCGAGTTGCCGAGGTCGACCCGAATCCGGGACACCGTTTCCCGCGGACCGATCCGGATCGAGCTCCCCCACTCCACCGGCCATCCGGCCTGGCGCAGCGCATCGGCGAGGAGCCGAGTGTCTTCACAGTCCAGCGGCCGCAGGACTTCTCCGCCGTCGGCTGCCGCCGCGGCGATCAGGGCGCGGTTGGTGAGGCTCTTGGACGTCGGAACCCGAACATCAGCGTCGAGGTTGCCAACCGGGCCGGGAAGAAGGACGGAGTTCATCCCGAACTCCGACCTGTCGAAGACGGCGCGTTCCGCTGGTGTCGAACTCTGGAGTTCACCCGCCCATTTTGAGAAGGGGTCCGCAGGGTGTCAAGTTATTCTCCACCATCATCGCTCCCGCTTCATCATCCAACATGGCCGCTCGTCGGGAGTCCAACCATGCCGGGAGAATGATGGCCACCTTGTCATCGTGGTGGTACGACCACGACGCGTGAAAGTGTCCCCAGAGGACGACATCCACGCCCATTTCCCACGCATTCTCGGCGTCGCGTCGGAGGCACGACAGAGGCTTGCGGTAGCGGAACTTCTTGTTGGTCTCGGCGAGCCGCGCTTCCATGGTCTGTACGATCCATACGGCCAACGGCCTCGGCAGCAGCCGGGCCCACACCCGCGCCGGCATCGACTTGGACAACCACGACCAGAAGCGATACTGGACATCTCTCAGGTTCACCTTGTCTCCATGGACCAGCCGGTACCGTCGTCCCGCCGACTCGAACTCGAGCTCGGTGCCCGCCCAGTCGATCTCCGCCGCGAGCTCCGGAGCGTCGAGGAAGAAGTCGCGATTCCCCTCGATCACGGCAATCCGAACGCCGGACTCCCGCAGGCGGCGCCAGCAATCGAGGACCCCCAGAAACCCCGACGTCCAGAACTTGGACATCCCGATGAGATACTGAAATCCATCTCCCAGGTAGATGATGTCCGTCACACCCGTTCTGCCCGCCGCACGTAACATGGAACACATGTCAGCCGCATCGCCGGTTCGTTGGCCGACGTGGGCATCAGCAATGATCAGTCGCTTCACAACGGTCATACTACCGCAGGGTCGCTCACCGGAGGGCGAGCAGGCCCTGGGGTATACTCGGCTATCGCGTCCGGAATTCGGGTTCGTCGCACTGCGGTTGCACGAGTTCGGACGGCCATCTCGCGAAACCGCGCCCGCTCCGCACTGAGCGAGGCACGAAAGGAACGCTCCGGTGCGACCCTGCCTTCAGATACTCATCGTGCTCGCGGCCTTGAATGGGGCGGCCGGTGCGGCGGGTTCCTTGGCCGGATCTCTCGCGGCCCCGCCGGCTGCCTCCGGCGTTGATCGTGTCTTGATTCACCTCGAGGCGCCAGCTGCAGCATTCGCACCTCTGCAGCCAGGACGTCACCATCGCGACGATCAACGCCTGGCCGCGGTACGGGACGCCATCCAAACCTCCGTCGATGCATTCGCCCCGGCCATCGCCGCCGGCGACATCATCGTGGAGCGCTCCTTCCGCCTCCAACCGACCATTGAGGCGGTGGTCAGCCCCGCCGGGCTCGAGGCGCTCTCCCGAGACCCCGGGGTTCGGTTCGTCGAGCCCGACCGGCGCTGGCGGCTGCAGACCATCGAGGGACTCGAGCTCATCGGCGCCAGCGAGCTCCACCAGCTCGACATCTCCGGTGAGGGCACTGCGGTGGCGATCATCGACTCCGGCGTCGACTACAACCACCCGTCCCTGGGCGGCGGACAGATCCCGAACGCCAAAGTCGTCTACGGCCTCGACACCGGTGACGGAGATGACGACCCCATGGACTGCAACGGACACGGTTCGGCGGTGGCGTCGGTGGCCGCCGGCTCGTCTCATCAGTGGAGCCCCACCCGTCGTTTCGGTGGTGGTGTCGCGCCGGCAGCGAAGATCCTCGCCTACAAGGTCACCACCGACTCGGAGTGCGGTATCGCCACCACGGGTGCGGTGGTGGAGGCCATCGAGGACGCCATCCTCCGCAGACACGGAGAAGATTACGATCTGGCGGCTATCAACATCTCACTCGGCGGCGGTGCGTTCAGCGGCCCGTGCGATGGCGACAACCCCACCTATGCGGCCGCGGTTAACGCCGCCGTCGAGGCCGGAATCGCGGTGGTGGCGGCGGCCGGAAACAGCGGTTATCCCGACGCCATGAATGCACCCGCCTGCCTGAGCCGGGCCATCTCCGTCGGGTCGGTGTGGGATGTCGACCCAGGTTGGGTGCCCTACCTCTTTTGTCTCGATGACGCCTGCAATCACGCCTGCGACGACAGCTATCGATGGCGAGGCGCGGTGGCGTGCTACTCCAACTCCGGCCGTTTCCTGGACCTGATGGCGCCCTCGGAGTACCTGCGAGCTGCAGAATCCGGTGGCGTCACCATCGAGTTCGGAGGAACGTCGGGAGCCGCTGCCTATGTCACGGGTGCCGCGGCTCTGCTCGCGCAATCCATGGGAGGCGGAGATCCCAACGCCATCCGTTACCACCTGGCCGCGACCGGCGAGCCCACAATGGACGACAAGAACGGCCTCGTCCGTCCAGTGATCCATCTCGGAGCTGCAGCCGCCGCAACCACCGTTTTCACACCCCAGGAGGCTTCGCTTCCGATCCGGCACGGACCGGGTGTGCTCACCCGGTCTACCATCGACGTCGACGGAACGGGCACCGTTGGGCATCTCGAGGTCTATGTGGATATCGTCCACCCTGCGGCGGAACATCTCAGGCTGACGCTCAGTTCTCCCGACGGCACCTCGGTTCTGCTCCACGACCAGACCTCTTCACCGGAGGGCCTGGCGGGGTCCTACCCCAACGATCTGGCCCCCGTCGAGCCCCTGGCCCTTTTTTCCGGCCTTCCTGCCGCCGGCTCGTGGATGCTCACCATCGAGGACGGCCGGGTCGATCCTGTCGCCGATCGCCCCTCGCAGCTCGTGGGATGGGCCCTGAAGCTGGTCCCGCCCTCGCCGCCCGTTCCCGAAAATGTCGAACTCATGTACCCGGTCGTCGCCCATACGCGAGGCGCCCTCGACACCGACTGGCGTTCCGACATTCGTCTCTTCAACGCGGCCGGCGACCGCGAGGCCCGACTCCGGCTCCACCTGATCCCCCCGTCGGGATCCTACGAATTCGAGCCGCGCCAAACCGATATTGTCGTTCCCCACTCGTCGATCCTCGCCCTCAACGATGTGGTTCTAGAGCGCCTCGGCTTCGACTCGGCTCGCGGGAGCCTGGTCATCGAGTCCGACCAGGATCAAATCATTCATGGGTCATCCCGGACCTATACCACCGCCGGTGCGGGGACCTTCGGGCAGTTCGTCGCTCCGATCATCGGCGGCCAGCCCGCCTCCGCCGCCGGTGATACCGCCATCGTGATCCTCCCGCCTGGCGGTGAGGGGCACCGGCTCAATCTCGGTCTTGTCGAGGTTTCCGGACACCCGATCCTCGCCGCCGTCACCCTCGTCGACAGCCAGACCGGGAGCTCCGTCGGCTCCTCGCTCTTCACCCAGGTCGAGGCCTTCGCGAACCTCCAGCTCAATGACATCCTGAGCCGGCTCCATGCCGAGAACGCCGTAGATCCCTATGTCGCCGTCTCCGCCGTCCAGGGAGACGGACGGCTGACCGCCTACGGGTCCCTCGTCGACAACCTCTCCGGCGATGCCGTTTTCGTCATCGGCAGCGTTCCACGAACCACTCCGTACCTCCTCGTGCCGGTGGTCGCTCACACCGCAGGCCAGGCCGGGACGAGGTGGCGGAGCGACCTTCGAGTTCTGAACGACGGCGACTTCTCCATCAACATCGACGCCGAGTTCCGGCTCCGGGGATCCTACGGCGTCCCTCCGGTGGTCGAGAGCTTCGAGCTCCGTCCCGGTCAGGCGATGACCATCGACGACGTGGTGCACACCCTTTTCGAGCTCGACGACGCGGTGGGTTCCCTCCGGCTCGTCTCCCGGGAAGGGCCGGCGGTGTTCCACGCCTCTTCGAGAACCGCCAACCACGGGAGCACCGATGGCGCTTTCGGACAGTATGTCCCTGCCATCCGCAGCGACGACGGCCTTCGAGAAGCCGGCGTGCTGCTCCACCTGGCCAAAGGCCCGGACTCTCGATCGAACGTGGGCCTCGTCGAGACGGCGGGCGGCGCCGTCACCCTCGAACTCACCCTCTTCGATGAGGACGGTCGGGCGGTGGGGGGCGTTCAGAGGCGGGCCCTCGGACCGTGGGAGCTGGTGCAGATCAACGACGTCTTTTCGGCGCTCGGCGCCCCGGCACTCTCCGCCGCCAGGCTGGACATCGTCAGGGTGAGCGGAGAGGGCTCCTTCTTCGCCTACGCGTCGGTTGTGGACACCACCTCCGGCGATGCGATCTTCGTCCCTGTTTCGGACCACACGAGGAACTGACGATCACGTCGTGATCCCGGTCACCCAGCCACGATCGCCACTTCGTTATGATCGATGTGTAGGAGTGCTGGTGCGGAATTTCCTGATCATCGCCATCGTATTCACGAGCTTTGCTGCGGCCGGACCCTCCGGTGCGCAGACCTTCTGCGACGGCCCGCCGACGGCGAGCTTCCTCACCAACCAGAGCATCGTCGTGAGTGGGATGGGCAGCGAGGGACACCCGTCGTCTCTGTCCTGGTATATCACCCCGCCCGACGCCTCCGTTCCAGGCGCTCCCACGTCGCAGGAGGCCGAGTACGAGTTGCTTCTCGACTCCCCCGGTCTCTGGAGCATCGCCCTGGTGGCCGACTACGACCACGAGGCTGTCGGCGGTGGGCGCTGGTCTTCCGACCTCTGCGTCACCGTAAAGGTCAGCACCGTGGTCGCCGCCATCAGCCTCGGCGCCGCCCAGGTCACCACCGAGGAGAACCTCCCGCTCCACGGACACGATTCGCTCTGGGCCACCGGTGTGGCCCCCGAGGTCGAGTGGCGCATCGACGGCCAGCCCCTCGCCGCCTGTAACGGCGGGCCGGCACCGAGCACGCCCCTGGACCTGAACTGCACGGTTCCGTCCGGATGGCTCGACCCGGGCACGCACACCGCGGGGCTTCTCCTCACCGACCCCGGATCCGGTGAGAGCAGCTTCGCCCTGGACACCTTCGAGGTCACCGAGGTGGTTCCCCTCTCCGTCGACTTCAGCTGGCACCCCTTCGAGCCCGATCCCGGCGTGAGCGTGAACTTCACGGCGGTGGTGGAACCCTTCATGGACGAAGCCGACTTCACCCTGGTGGAGTGGGACTTCGGGGACGGAGCGGTCGTCTCCAATAGCAGCTGTCCCCTTCCCTGGGCCTCGTGCCTCGCCTGGCCCCACGCCTACGGCCTGGACGGTTGGTACGACATCACCGTCACCGTCGAAACGGAAGATGAAACCGCGTCCGCGACCCACCGCATCAAGGTGGGTGATCCCGTGGAGCCTCCAGTGGCGTCGTTCTCCGCCACGTCAACGACGCCGTCACTGTACGAAGCCGTGGCTCTCGACTTCGACGGCACCTGCGAGGGGGCCTGCCAGTGGTCCTGGAGTTTCGACGACGGCACCTTCAGCTCCACCGAGGACACCGTCCACGCGTGGGAGCTCCCCAACACCTACGCCGTTACTCTCACCGTCACCAACCAGAGCGGCAGCGACGCCGTTGAGCACGCCGTCACCGTCGGCAGCTGCTGGACTCCGATTTCACCGACTCAGAGCGGGTCCTGCTTCGGCGGCCCGGTCAGCCTCACCGGGGCGTTCGGCAACGCCTGGCGGTGGAGCACCGGGGAACAGACGAGGGTGATCTCCGCACCCTTCGAGGGCGAATACTGGGTCAACGTGGACGACGGCGCGGGCTGCTGGGGATACTCCACCACCACGGTTGTGCTCTCCAACTGCGGCGACCCCGACGGCGACACCAATCTCGACGGCGCCGTCGATGCGGCGGATCTCGCCGCTCTCATCCCGGAGCTCACCGACGGCGACGGCGATACCGTGGTGGGCGCCGGCGGTGGCGACCTTACGGCTCCCGGCGGCGATGTGACCGGGGAAGGCTTGCTGCGGGCCGACGACCTGCTGTCGGTCGTCGTGGCGCTTTTCGAGTAGCGCCCTTCGGATCCGGCCGTGGCCCACGACGCGGTCAACCACGAATACCTCGTGGTCTGGACCGCGGACACCCTCATTCCCTTCTCTCACGTTGACGACGAGTTCGAGTCCTGGGGCCAGCTGTACGCCGGTGGGTTGATCGACAGCGACGGTTTCAAGTCCAAGGGAACCGGTGGTGGTCCGTGGTTCATCCCTCACCGCCCGGCGATCGTTTCCACGAGAAACCCCCCGGCCTCGGGCCGGGGGGATGTTGTTTCAATCTGACGGCGGCCGTCTCAGCCGTTCGCCTCCGCGAACTTCTTCATGAAGTCGGCGAGGAACTCGACGCCCTCCATGGGCATGGCGTTGTAGATCGAGGCCCGGCAGCCGCCCACCGAGCGGTGGCCCTTGAGCCCGCACATGCCGGCGGCGAGAGCTTCGGCGACGAACTTCGCCTCGAGCTCCTCCGACGGAAGGCGCCAGACCACGTTCATGTACGAGCGGCTCTCGAGCTCAACCGGGCAGCTGTAGAAGTCCGGGAACTGGTTCATCACCCCGTAGAGCAGATCGCCCTTGGTGCGGTTGTGCCGCTCCATGGCCTCGAGGCCGCCCTGAGCCTTCACGATCTCGAGCACGTTGCGCACCATGTAGATGGCGAAGGTCGGCGGCGTGTTGAACAGCGAGTCCTTGGCCGAGTGGGTCTTGTAGGCGAACATCGTCGGCAGGTTGTCGTTGGCCTGCTCGATCCAGCTCTTGCGGATGATCACGATGGTCACGCCCGAAGGCCCGATGTTC
Organism: Thermoanaerobaculales bacterium; assembly: GCA_036351195.1. Taxonomy (GTDB): domain Bacteria; phylum Acidobacteriota; class Thermoanaerobaculia; order Thermoanaerobaculales; family Sulfomarinibacteraceae; genus JAHECW01. The sequence continues at coordinate 52,966 of JAZBOQ010000143.1, forward strand.
TTCTGGGCGCCGGCGTAGATCAAAGAAAACCTGTTGGCGTCGAAAGGCCGCCACAGGATATCCGACGACATGTCGGCCACCAACGGGGTGCCTCCCAGGTCCGGGAAGTCGTGGAACTGGGTGCCCTTGATGGTGTTGTTGCTGGTGATGTGGACGTAGGCGGCGTTGGGGTCCAGGTCCCACTCGTCGAGCTTCGGAATCCGGGTGAAGCCGTCGGCCTCCGATGAGGCGGCCTCGCGGGCGTTGGCGATGATCTTCGCCTCCTTGATGGCCTTGGCAGACCAGGTTCCTGTGTTGACGAAGTCCGCCGACCCGTCGGGCGGGATGAAGTTCATGGGCACCATGGCGAACTGGGTCGAGGCGCCTCCCTGGAGGAAGAGCACCTGGTGGTCGTCATCGAGGCCGAGAAGCTCGCTCATCAGCTCCATGGCGCCGTAGTGGACGGCGTCGTACTCCTTGGAGCGGTGCGAGGTCTCCATCACCGACATGCCGGTGCCTTCCCACTCGGGAAGCTCGGCTTTTGCGCGCTCCAGCGCGGCCAGCGGCAGGGTTGCGGGACCGGCGTAGAAGTTGAATGCTCGGGTCATGGTTACCTCCTCAGGCTGTCTGGTGGGCGAAGTCTTCGAGGATCCGTACCACCACGTCACCGATTCGCAGCATGTTTTCACTGGACGAAGCGCCGATGTGCGGGGTCATGATCACGTTGGGCGCATCGTAGAGCGGGCTGTCGTCCGCCGGCGGGTCGGACAGGAACACGTCCGTGGCGTAAGCGCGGACCTTGCCCGACTTCAGCGCCGCCTTGATGTCGTTCTCGTCGACGCAGCCGCCGCGGGCGGTGTTCACGATGATGACGCCGTCTTTCATGCGGCCGATAGAGTCCGCGTTGATCATGTTGCGGGTCTCATCGGTCAGCGGAACGTGGATCGACAGGTAGTCGGACTCGCTGAGCAGCTCGTCCATGCTCACCAGGTCGAGGACGTCGTGGCCCTTGAGAAAGGGGTCGTAGGCGATGACCCGCATCCCGAAGGCGATGGCCCTCCGGGCGAGCTCGGTGCCGATGTTCCCGGCGCCGAACAGCCCCAGCGTCTTGCCCATGAGCTCGGTGCGTTTGAGCTGCTTCTTCCTCCACTCGTACTCCATCATGCCCAGGTGGCCTTCGACCAGGCGGGTCGGAACCGAGATCATGAGGGCGAAGGCGAGTTCGGCAACCGCCACCGCCGACGCTTCCGCGGTGTTGAAAACCTGGACCCCCTTCGAGCGGGCGTACTCCACATCGATGTTGTCGAGACCGACGCCGCCGCGGATGATCAGCCGCAGATTCTTGGCGGTGTCGATGTAGTCTTTGCGGCACTTGGTCTTCGAGCGCACCAGCACGACGTCGACCTCGGCGAGGCGCTCCTTGTCTTCGGTGACCTCTCCGAAAGCCGCGAGCTTGTCCGGGAGTGAAGCGTCGAACGCGTCTGAGATCAGGATCTTCATGACACCTCCTGGGTGAACGCCGCAGCAGCTCCCTGCGGTCCTAGTCCAGCGGCCTGACCACCAGACCCGACCGGAGCTTCGGCTCGAACCAGGTGGATTTCGGCGGCATCACCGTGTCGGCGTCCGCCACCGCGAAGAGCTGGGTGATCGCCGTGGGGTAGAGGGCGAAGGCCACCCACCAGTCGCCGGTGTCCACCCGCTTCTCGAGCTCGGCGAGGCCGCGGATGCCGCCGACGAAGTCGATGTTCTCGTCGGAGCGAGGGTCGCCGATGCCGAGGATCGGCGCGAGCAGGTTGTCCTGAAGAATGGCCACGTCCAGGCTCTTCACCGGATCGTCGGCGGGGAAGGACCCGCTCTTGGCGGTCAGCCGGTACCAGCTGCCGTCCAGGTACATCCCGAAGGTCTTCGCCTCGGCCGGTTTGACGGCCTCGCTGAGGACCACGTCGAAAGCTTCCCCTACCGTGGCCAAAAAGGAACCCTTGTCCAGTCCCTTGGCGTTCTTCACGACCCGGTTGTAGTCCATGATCAGCATCTGGTCGTGGGGGAAGATCACGCTGAGGAAGAAGTTGTAGGACTCCTCCCCGGTGTGGCCGGGGTTACCGTCCTTCCGGATGGTCCGAACTCGGGTCGCCGCCGCGGACCGGTGGTGCCCGTCGGCGACGTAGAGCTCCGGCACGTCGCCGAATGCGTCCACCAGGGCCCTCACCTCCGCCGGGTCGTCCACGACCCACATTGTGTGGGCGATCCCGTCGGGGGCGGTGAAATCGTACGCCGGAGCGCCGGCCGTCAACCGCGACACCAGTTCGTCGATCTCGGGTTTGGCGCGGTAGGTCAGAAAGACCGGCCCGGTGTTGGCGTTCAGCGCCTCCACGTGGCGGGTGCGGTCGTCTTCCTTCTTCGGCCGCGTGTGCTCGTGCTTCTTGATCAGGTCGGCCTCGTACTCATCGATGCTCGCACCTGCAACCAATCCGGTCTGGACGTGGTCGCCCATCTTCTGCCGGTACAGGTAGAGCGCGGGCCGCGCTTCGCGAACGAGCACGCCGTCGTCCTTGAGCCGCTGCAGGTTTTCCGCCCCTTTGGCGTACACCTCGTCCGAGTAGAGGTCGGTCCCGGGCGGCAAATCGATTTCCGGTTTGACCACGTGGAGGAAGGAGAGCGGGTTGTCCGCCGCCATTTCCCGAGCCTCGTCGCTGTTCAACACATCGTAGGGCGGGCTGGCCACCCGCTCGGCGAGATCCGCCGTCGGCCGCCACGCGCGGAAGGGTTCGATTCGTGCCATTTTCGTACTCCGTTTTCCTGAAATGACCTCCTCCACGGAAGCCACGTGAAACCTAGCACAAGAAGGCCAGTGTGGCTACATCGACGGCCCGTCGGCGGCTGGCGTCTCGACGCCGAGACCCCGGCCGGTCTCGATATAGGTTTCTAAGCCCTTGGCCGTGTTGGCGAGCACGCCCGGTTCCACCGCCCATCTCCCGGGCTCGCCGATCACGATCAGCGTGGATCCGCCGAAGAGGAACATCCCCTTCTCGTCCCCGCGTCGGAACGGACCGCCACGGTGGAGCGAGACGATCCTCCCAACACAGGTGGCGCCGATCTCCACGTAGGCGAGGCGACCCAGGTGGGCGGTTTGGAGAATCGACACGTTGCGCTCGTTGAGCATGAAGATGTCCGGTCGACCCGCCAACGCCCATGGGTTCACCGAGTGCAACACGCCGGCAACCCGCCACTGGGCAACCACCTCGCCATCGTCGGGAAAGTGGAAACGGTGGTAGTCCACCGGGCAGAGCCGCGCGACGAACCCCGGGCCGCCTTGGAAGATGCGGCTCCACTCCGGGTCGCGGAGCAGCGCCTGGGCCGTGAAGAACGTGCCCTTGACCGGCACCGACACCGCCTCGTCGAGGCGGTCGTAGGCGAAGTAGCGTGCGTCGGCGGGCGCCGGCACCTGGGGGTGCTGAACGAAGGGTCTCGCTCCTGCCGCCAGCCGCCGGGTGAAGAAGGCGTTGAAGCTCGAGTACGGTGATTCGGGTGATCGGCCCTCCTCGGAAACGAAGTCCTCCAGACGGATGCCGTAGCGTTGGACGAAGGGACCCACCTTGCGCGCCGAGGACGGCCGGTCCTGCAACCAGCCGCAGAGTCGGCTCACCGGCGGCGCCGCGACCAGTATCGACAGCAGGCGGCCGATGGACGTGCCGTAGAGAGCGCGGACCCAAAATCCGCCATAGACCGCTTCCTCGCAGACCTTACCGGACTCCATATCCACATACCGGATGGGTTGGTACTTGGTCACCTGCGCCTTCCCGATTTCTTTCCCTGCAATTCTACCGCCGCACCCGCACCGGAAACGGCGGCCGGACCGGCTCCACGGGGGGTGCGGCGTCGAGCATCTCGAGGACGACCTCGATGGCCTTCTCGAGCTGGGGATCGCGGCCGGCGATGACCTCGGCGGGCCACTGCTCGACCTCGATGTCCGGCGGCACCCCGACGTTCTCGACGATGAAACCGTCCTCGGTCCAGATGCCGAGATTCGGCGCGGTGACGTAGCCGCCGTCCATGAGGATCGGAAAACCGAGGGTACCGACCAGCCCGCCCCACGTCGGACGGCCGATGAGCAGCCCGAGTTCGAGCTGCCGGAACATCCACGGCAGAAGGTCGCCGCCGGAGCCCGCGTTCTCGTCGATGATCATGACCTTGGGCCCCTGGATCGCCGACAGCGGCGTCTTGATGTCGGCGCCGTAGCGCATGGCCCAGCGGCAGAGTTCGGGCCGGCGGAGGAGATCGATGTAGTAGTCGGCCACCTGTCCGCCGCCGTTGTAGCGCTCGTCGATGATGATGGCGTCCCGGTCGGCCTGGGGAAAGAAGTAGCGCTTGAAATAGGTGTGGCCCAGGGTTGTCGTGTTGGGGACGTAGACATAGGCCACCCTGCCGTCGGTGGCCTCGTCCACTTTCCGCAGGTTTCCCTCGACCCAGGCGCGATTTCGCAAGGCGCGTTCGTTGGCCACCGGCACCACCTCGACGGTGCGCGATCCGGAACCGTCGGCGTTCGGACCGACCGTCAGGTCGACGATGGTTCCGGCGGTCTTCTCGAAACGGGCGAAGAGGTTCGCGGGCGGTGTGAGGTCGACTCCGTTGACGGCGAGTAGGTACTCACCCTCCTCGACCGAAACGCCGGGCTCAGACAGTGGCGCGCGCAGCTCGGGGTTCCAGTTGAGGCCCCCAAAAACGCGTTTGAAACGGTAGCGCCCGTCGACGATCTCGTAGTCCGCACCAAGGAGCCCGCCTGGGATTTCGTCGGGTCTCGAGAGCCGGTCACCCCCGCCGACTCGGTGGTGGCCGACACCCAGCTCCGAGCACAGCCAGCGGATGAGGCGGTTGAGGTCCGAGCGGCAGGCCACATCCTCGAGGAACGGCTGGTACTTCGCCCTCATGGCGGACCAGTCCGCGCCGTGCATGCCGGAATCGTAGAAGAAGTCCCGGTTGATCCGCCACGCCTCATCGAAAATCTGCGCCCACTCGGCGCGGGGGTCGATCTTCACCGAGATCGAGGCGGTGTCCAGATCGCCCTTTCCGGCCTCCACCGGTGATCCGGCGTCCGCTATGATCCAGGCCGACCCGGTGCTCACCAGGAGCTTGGTGCCATCGGCGCTGACGGTGAAACCCTCAACCCCGTCCAGGAGCTTCGTCTCTTCCCGTTCGGCGAGATCGTAGCGATAAAGCGCCGCCTCGCCGCCGCCGATACGGCGCCCCGCGGCGCCGGTCCTCATATAGTGGAGGACACCATCGGCTCCCGGAGCCAGATTGCCGTGGACACCCTCTGCCGTGGAAACCGCGAGAATTCTCTGATCGAGACCTTCCAGGTCGATGCGGACCTCGGTCTCGCCGCCTTCATCGTCAACCTGGTCATCCCCGTTCTCGCCCGACTCCTCGTCGCTCTCGGCCGCGAGAGGCGACGGCTCGTCGGCGGCGAGCACCGCGAGATAGAGGCCGTTTGTCATCCTCATGTCGGCGTTGGACATGGCGAACCAGGAACGCACCGGCCCGGCGTCGGTGGACCCGGTGAACCACAGAAACTTCCCGTTCGCGTCGAAACAGGGCTCGCCGACATCTGAAAGCCCGTCGGTGACCTCATACGACCGATCTTCCGCCACCGAGTAGAGCCACACCTGTTGCAGGTAGGTCGGAGTATTTCGGGTGTAGACCAGCCACTTGGAGTCCGGCGACCAGTTGTGGTGTTGGGTTTTCACCGGACCGTAGACCACCTCCGAAGCGATCCGGCGTTGCTCGCCCGACGCAGCATCGATGACCCAGATGGTCCATGAGTTGTCGGAGTAGCTCAGGCGGGCCCCGTCGGGGGACCATTTGAGGTCCGAGTAGAAACCCGATCCTCCAAGGGTGTGGATCGTCACCTCGCCCCGCCCGTTCCGGGGTCCGATGTGAAGGGCCACCTCGCCGGAGGCGTCCGAAAAATACGCGATCTGCGCGCCGTTGGGCGACCATGCCGGACCGCGCTCGTGGGCCCCCGGGGTATTGGTGAGCACCCGCGGGTCTCCCTTGGCGGCCGGGACCGTGACGATCTCACCGCGAAACTCGAAGACCGCTCTCGCTCCCGACGGTGAGATGTCGGCGGCGCGGATGAAACGATCTCCTGTCGCGAACCGGGGGCGCGCCTCGTTGAGGTCGGCAGCGACGCCGATGGTCAACCGGGTCGAGGACCCGGCCATCGGATCGAAGATGTGCAGCGCCCCGGCCTGCTCGTAGACCACCATGCCCCCACCCGCCCGGGCGGCCTGAATCGGGTAGTCCTCGTGGAAGGTGAGCTGGATCGGTTCAATCCCGTGCCGATCCGAGGAGAACAGATTGAACTCACCGCTGCGGTCCGAGATGAAGTAGAGCGTGTCGTCAATCCACGTCGCGTCAACGTCGTTGCAACGCCCTTCGGGCTGAGGAACCTGCACCACCGAGTGATCCGCAGTGTCGTAGATCCAGATCCGCGACGCCGTCCCGCCGCGGTAGTTCTTCCACTGGCGGAAGGCTTCGCGCAACGGGTTGTAGGCGATGAACCGCCCGTCCGGCGAGTACGAGCCGTCGAATGCCGACGGCAGGGGCAACCGGGTCGGCCAGCCGCCGTCCACCGGGACGGTGAAAAACTGGACGAATCGGCGGGTGTGGGTCTCTCTCTCGGATGAGAAGAGCACGGCCGTCCCGTCGGGGGTGAATCCCTGCACGACGTCCCGGTCCGGGTGCCAGGTCAGGCGAATCGGCGAGCCTCCGGCCGCCGGAATGACGAAAATGTCCCGGTTGCCATCGTAGTGCCCGGTGAAGGCCACGAGCTCACCGTCAGGTGAGAAGCGCGGGTCCGATTCGACCCCCGGATGCGAGGTCAGCCGACGGGCGGTGCCGCCGTCTCTCCCCACGATCCAGAGGTCGTCGGCGTAGACGAACACGATGTCCGTGGCGCTCACTGCCGGATCGTGGAGCATGAGGGTGTCGTGGATGTCCACCGCAAGGACCGGTGCGGCCGCCGCCGCCAACCCGCCGATGAGCAGGATGGACACAGTGCGTAAGATGTTCATGGTGTCTCCTCGGGTTCGCGATCGCTCCCACCCCGGTTTCAGGGCAGCCCGAGTCTACTCGACGCCCGTCGCGGAGTTCCAGCGCTCGCCGCCGGATTCCCGGAACGTTGGCTCGAAGGCCGGAGTGGGCGCCGGATCTCCCCCTGCGAGCCGCTCTTCGACGCGTCGCAGGTTGGCGCGGAAGATCTCGACGAGAGGATCATCCGTTTGCTCGGCCTGCGCCACCGCCTTGCGATACCACCGCATGGCTCCGGGGAGCTTGCCGCTGCGCTCGAGAGCTTCCCCAAGGCTGTCGTAGACGTTGGCCGAATTCGGGTACAGCGCCACGTTGTACTCGAAGACCTCGACCGCATCATCGAGCTGCTCTTGCCCCAGGAGCCGGTAGCCGAGGAGGTTCACCATCACCTCGGGGGGCCGGACCTCGAAGCCCAGGCGCGCCGACAGATCTTCGAAGCGCGACGTAACGTCGTCCAGCGTCCCTTCCGCGACCAGGCCGCTGGTGTCCCAATCGGCATTGATGAAGCGCAGTCCGTGGTAGACGCTGCCGAGCACGGTCGTCCCGTGGTCCTCGCCGTGCATCTCCCGGTACGTCCATCGAAGGTCACCGGGGGCCGCCCCCCGCAGCACCGACCTGATGGAATCGAGATCCGTCGTCCACCGCGCGTCCTCGCGGTCGCTCATGGTGATGAACAGGGACACGGGCCAGGACTCCCGGTCGGCGAGGACTTTCCCGAGCCTGTCGGAGATCGGCAGGGCGCCGTCCCCCACCCGCTCGTCATTGGTAACCGCCGGGCTGATCGCGACGACGGCGTCGAAGAGATCCGGCCGTTCCACCAGGGCGTGCAGGACGAAAAGCCCACCGAGGGAGTGACCGATCACTGTCCGGTGGGGCGCGGTACGGAAGTTGCCCTCGATGAACGGGATCAGCTCGGATTGGAAAAAGTCGAGGAAGCGGTCGGCGCCGCCCGAGGAGCGATCTTCCGTCACCACCGCCGTGAAATCGCGGCTGCGGTCCGTATTGGCGATGCCCACCACCATTGAGCGCGGCATTCTCGCGTTGACGACGAGCAGGTCCACCGTCGCCGTGGTGTGAGCGAAGTTCGCCCGCCCGTCGAGCAGGTAGATCACCGGCAGGGGCTGTTGGTTTCGTCCGTAGTCTCCAGGGAGATAGACGAGGACGTCCCGTTGTTCGTCCAGCACCTCGGAAATCAGAGTGAGCGCGTGGCCGATGACCAGTGGTTTCGCTCCGTCGAGGATCGCGGCCTCCCCGCCCGTTGCGACCGCAGCATTCGCCCGCGTCACGATCACGAAGAGGCACAGCGTCACGCTAACGAGAAACCTTCGCGCCATACCCAGTTCGTACGTTTTAGAAAGACTCGGGTTTTCCCACCGGCTCAGTCGAGAACCATCCCGAGATGGACCGGCGCGGACCACCCCACCGCCTGGACCTCGAGGATCAGAGCTCCTCCGGCGGTAAAGCCCTGAGGTTTGGCGAAGTAGAGGATGTCGATTATGGCGTACCCATTGGCCAGGGTGATCTCGTCGATGACCAGCGCCCGCCGGGAGTCCATCAGGTTGGGGAAGAAGTTCGACTGAACCAACCGCCGGTCGCGGGCCCAGACCTCCCACGGGATTCCGGTGCCCGAAACCGCCCGGGCGTCCCGTCCCAGCTGACGGTAGCCCTTGCGAAGCTCCTTCAGGGTCGGCATGGGGTAGCGCCTGCCGTCAGGGCCGATCAGACGGAAGCTGTCCCGGTCGAGCTCCACCGGCCGATCCGCCCGGTTGACCACCATCACCACCATGGGGAGGTAGTCCTCCTTGAACCGCTGCCGGGTGAGGCTGACGTTGGCCCACACCTCGCCCTCGACATTCTCTCCTTCGAACAGGACCTTCGGCGGTGCGTTCTCCTGTGCCGAAAGCGCCGGCGTCAACGCACTGAACAGGATCGCCGCCCCGAGGATTGCCACGAAAGGTCTCACCCCACCACCATAGGCCAACGTTGGACACACCGCAAAGGAGTTCCTCGCCTCGGACATCACGCTCTCTGCCTCGGACTCCTCGATTCCGGAGAGAGACAATCTGCCGAAATCGTGCGACGAATCAGGAACGAATCAGCGTAGAATGCGCGCCGTGCCTGTGAACGATCTCAAACGGGCCCTTGTGGCCACCCTCTTCTTCGGCGCTGCCGGCGGCATCGTCATGGCCACGCTGAACAACTACCTCGCCGAGGTCCACCAGCTCAGCGCCGAAGCCCGGGGATGGCTCGAGCTGCCGCGCGAGCTCCCCGGGCTCGTCATCGTCTTCGTCGCCGGCGCCCTGCTCACCGTGATGCGGGAGACGCGCATGGCCGCCGCCGCCATGATCTTCACCGCTGTCGGCGCCCTCGGTCTCGGTTTCCTCACACCCAATCACGCCCTGCTGGTGGTGTTCATCGTCATCTGGTCCCTCGGGGATCACATCATCTTTGCCGTGGAGGGCCCCATCGGTCTCAAGCTGTCCAAAGGCGGCAAGGAGGGCCGGCGTCTGGGTCAGTTCGGCGGAGCCCGCAACCTGGGCACGATCATCGGGGTCGGGACGATTTTCCTCCTCGCACGCGTTGTTGGCGACGACTTCGCGCTCTTCTTCGCCATCGCTGCAGGCTGCGCTCTCGCCGCCGGGGTGTGCTACGCGGGTCTCACGGTCGGCGATGGCGACCCCCCATCGCGGCGCCTCGTGTTCAAGCGTCGGTACTCGATCTTCTACGCCATCTCCGCCCTCTTCGGCATCCGGAAGCAGATCTTTCTCGCTTTCGGCGCCTGGGTGCTGGTGGAGATCCACGGCGTGCCGGTGAGCACCATCGCCCTGCTCTACTTCATTGCCGCCACCCTCGGAGTGGTCTTTCGGCCGCTCCTGGGCGAGGTCATCGACTGGCTCGGCGAGCGCACCGTTCTGGCCGTCGACGAGTTGCTCCTGCTCACCATCTGCCTCGCCTACGCCTTCGCCAGCGACCTCCTGGCCCCACCATACGATCTGTGGCTCCTCTGCGCCGCCTACATCTTCGACAGCGTTCTCTTCGCCCTGAGAGTCGCCCGCACCACCTACCTCAAGAAGATCGCCGAGGACCCGTCGGACATCACGCCCACCATCTCGGCGGGCATCACCATCGACCACGCTGTGGCCACCACCCTGCCGATTCTGTCGGGCTACATCTGGGAGGCCTACGGCTTCCGGTGGGTGTTCATCCTGGCCGGCGCCATCGCCCTGATCGGATTCTTCGTGTGCCTGCAGGTGAGGATCCCGTATCCTGACGACGACGAGCCCGCGCTCGTTTCCTGAAGACGGCTTGCTATTGCTGCCTCAACCGTTGTTAGAATCACCCTTCGGAGGATTCACATGCGTTCAGCCACCACATCGATCGTCTGCTTCGCCTTCCTGCTGTCTGCAATCGTGCCGGCGATTCCCGCGGACGCCTGCACCTCGTTTCTCATCAAACACCCCGATGGACCACTGATGGCCAAGAACTACGACTGGGACGTGGCCGACGGATTCTTGGTGGTCAACCCTCGATCTCTCTCGAAGACGGCTCTCGTCGCCGAGGGCCTCACGCCCGTCCGGTGGTCCTCGCGCTACGGCAGCGTGACCTTCAACCAGTACGGCCGTGAGTTTCCCCTCGGGGGCATGAACGAGGTCGGACTCGCCATGGAAGTCCTGTGGCTCGACGGCACTGAGTATCCCGACGCCGCCGGACGACGTTCCATCGGCACTCTGCAGTGGGTCCAGTACTGCCTTGACTCGTATCGCTCGGTGGACGACGTGGTTGCCAGTGCGTCAGAGCTCGCCATCAGCGGAACCGCGTCCGTCCACTTTCTCGCCTGCGACGCCACCGCCAACTGCGCCGTCATCGAGTTCCTCGACGGCACGCTGGTCTCGCGCAGCGAGCGCACGCTTCCCTTGCCGGTACTCACCAACAACACCTTCGCCGAGTCCCTCGATTACCTCAACCTCACCCTCGGTTACGGCGGCGAGCCCGTGGAGCCAAAGGGGACAGGCTCCTTGGCGCGCTTCGCGAGGGCGGCCAACGGCTCCCACCGCGCTCGCACCACCCCCGGGGGGAACCGCATCAATGACGCCTTCGCGGTCCTGGCCGACGTGGCTCAGCCCGATTCCACCCAGTGGAGCATCGTCTACGACCTCAGAGGACGCACCGTCCACTACCGGACGGCCGCCAACCCCAAGACCCGCACCTTCACCATGCGGGGGGTGGACCTCGAATGCAGCGGTCACACCGTCGTCGCCGATTTGCTGGCCGATGGTGAGGGCCCCGCCGTCATGAAACCGTTCAGCGGGGAAGCGAACCGGGCCGTCATCGAGGCCGCATTCGCGGCAGAAGCGCTCAAGGCGCCGGCTCCCGAGGTGATCGACGCCATGGCCACCTACTCCGATCACGTGCGCTGCATCTTCGAACCCCACGTCGATTGACCTGACGGGCGACTGAATCTGGCGGGAGCTACCAGACGAATGCGTAACCGAGCTTGAGAAACAAGGTTCGGTCGGTTGCGGTTCGCCAGACATCCTGGTTTTCGAACCCGGTCTCGCTGTAGCCGAGAAAAAGCACCGTCCGGGGATTGACCTCGTACGAGAACAGCAACTGGAGAAAGAGGTCCCGGCTGGTTTCGTCATAGTCCTCCGGCTCATCGTACAAACGGAGGTCACGTTCGATGTCGGCGTTCGAGGAGCGTTCGATGCGGCTGGCGGCATGTTCAACCTCGGCGCCGACCGTGGATGCCCTCGTAGAACGCCTCGAGCGCCCGAAGGTCGACGACCACGTTGCCAGTGGGCTCGAAACACTGCCCGAGCCAGATGCACCGTGCGCCCCAGTCGAACGCAACGGGGATGATGGGGACCCCGCCGTCGACAGCGATACGGTAAAACCCGGTCTTCCAACGTTTCACGTTGCTCCGCGTGCCCTCCGGCGACAGGGCCAGGATCATCTTTTCGCGATCGTTGAACAATCGAACCGTCTCCCCCACCACCCCGCTCGGCGCACTCCGATCGACGGGAATACCGCCGAGCCACCGCATCGTCGGGCCCAGGGCTCGACCGAACAGGGTGTGTTTGCCGAGAAAGGTGACCCGAAGACCGAGGGCGAACATGGCGGCGACCCCGAGTGGGAAGTCCCAATTGGAGGTGTGGGGGGCGACGATGACCACTCCTTTGGGCACGTCGGGGATGGCGCCGTCGAATCGCCACCCGGAGAGCCGCAGCGCACAGCGTCCCAGTGCCGCCGAAAGAGCATTCCCGCGTTGCGGGGTCGAACCGCCGAGCTTCGGCACCTGTGGTGTTCCCATCCGCGCCAGTGTACCCGGAGTCGCCCGCCGGGTCGCTTCGGCGCCGCGTCTGTTACGATTTCGTGATGAGAGGCTATCGCTTGTTCTTCCATCGACCTGTATGTTCCGCTCTGTTTGCAGTCATTGCAGTCATTCCACTCGCCGCCGCCGGAACCGGCGACGACGTCTCGGCGTTGACGACTGCGACCCGGATTTCCAGTCTCGTCACCGATCCGGCTACGGGCAATCCCCAGTACCTCCGATTCGCAAGCGCGCCCCCGGCGAACGGGGTCGCCGACACGGCGGTGCGGGCACGATCCGTGCTGGTGGAGAACCGCGCAATCCTCGGCATCGACGACCCTGAGGCCCAGCTCCGGTTGGTCGACACCCGAACCGACCCCATCGGCGGCAATCAGGCCGTTTTTCAACAGGTCCATCACGGCCTCCCGGTCTTCGGGACGTTGATACGGGTGCACTTCGACTCTGCGGGAGCCCTGACGACCGTCAACGGATCATTCGTCTCGGAGATCGATCTCGATCCCGTGCCCCTGGTCGATGCTGCTGATGCCGAAACCTCGGCAACCCGAATCATGGCCAAGGAGGTCCGACGAGCCGCCGACGCGCTCGACGTGAACTCGGCCCGACTCCTCGTGTACCGCACCAATCTCGTCCGCGGCTTTCCCGGAGAGAACCACCTGGCCTGGGAGGTCGAGGTTGCCTGTCCTCCACACGTTCGCGAGGTTCTCTACATCGATGCTCACGACGGAGGTCTGCTCGACCGCCGATCAGAAATCCACCACCTCCACCGTTCCATCCACCTCGGCAGCTACCCGCACGTCATCTGGTCGGAGGGAGACCCCCTGCCCTACGCCGACGCCAGCGTCCAGCGCGAGGCAGAGGTCAACGAGCTCATCGCCGCAACCGGCGACGCCCACGCGCTCTTCCGCAACATCACCGGAGGCGCCTATCTGAGCTTCGACGGTGACGACGCCGTCATGAACGCGATCTACGACGCCGACGACCTCGACTGCCCCAACGCCCAGGAGTCCAACGGCTTCACCGCCTACTGCACCGGCATGGTCAGCGACGACGTGGTGGCCCACGAGTGGACCCACGCCTACACCGAGTGGACCCACAGTCTCGTCTACCAGTGGCAGCCGGGAGCGCTCAACGAGGCCTACTCCGATATCTACGGTGAACTCGTCGACCTGATCAACGGCCGCGGAACCGACAGTCCGGGAGGTGTTCGGCCTCCCGAAAGCTGTTCGGTGTACGGAGGCAGCCCACGACCGGCCTTCTTCGTCAACAGCCCGGCACCCTTGTCGGGGGCCTATCCCGTGGGTGGCGCGGTCTTCAATCCGCCCCAGCCGTGGACGGTCACCGCCGATGTCGAGCTGGTGGACGACGGCAGCGGCCTTCCCAGCGATGCCTGCGAGACGATCGCGGGATTCACCCCCGGGTCCATCGCTCTCATCGACCGCGGCAATTGTTACTTTCGCGACAAGGTCGTCCGCGCCGCCGCCGCCGGCGCCGTCGGTGTCATCGTGATCAACAACCAGGGCGACGACATCATCGACATGGGCGGCGACCCCACCGCGGCTGGCATCCCCGCCGTCTTCCTCGGTGGCGCCGACGGTGAGCGGCTCAAGGGCGCTCTCGACGGCGGCGTCAACGCCACCCTCACCCTCGACGGTTCGCTCACCGGGTCGTTCCGTTGGCTGATCGGGGAGGACACGGCCGAGCTCGGCGCCATGCGGGACATGTGGTCACCCACCTGTTTCGGCGATCCCGGCCGGGTCGGCAGCGGCAACTACCACTGCCACGAAACCGACAACGGCGGCGTCCACACCAACAGCGGCGTTCCCAACCACGCCTTCGCCCTGCTGGTCGACGGCGGCAGCTTCAACGGCCGCACCATCGGGGCCATTGGCGCCACCCGCGCCGCCCGCATCTTCTGGCGCGCCATGTCCGTGTACCAGACGCCGGTGACCGGTTTTCGAGCCCACGCCGACCTGCTCGAGGCATCCTGTCGCGACCTCATCGGGCAGCCGCTCTACGACCCGGCGACCGGGACGCTCTCGTCTGAGACGATCCGGCTGACGGACTGCGACCAGGTCGCCGCGGCCATGGCCGCGGTGGAGATGAGAGACAACCCGGTGCAGTGCAACTTCGACACCCTTCTCGACGGCGAAGCGCCGCCACTGCCCGGCAATATCGTTGTCTTCTCGGAACTCTTCGACACCGATCCCGGCGACGCATGGGAGCTGAGCAACAGCGGCGTGTACCCGGAGTACTCTCCCAGGGATTGGATCTGGACCGAGGAGACCCCCGGCGGCGACGGCGGCGCATTCTTCGCCCTGGACAGCGTCCGGATCGGGGACTGCCAACCCGGCAGCGACGACCAGAGCGGCGTCATGAGGCTCACCAGCCCACCAATCATCATCCCCCAGGGCACCATTGACTCGCTCCTGGCCTTCGACCACTGGATGGCTTCGGAGGCCGCCTGGGACGGCGGCAACGTCAAGCTCAGCGTCAACAACGGGCCCTTTTTCGCGATCCCGAGCTCGCAGTTCCTCCACAATCCCTACAACGCCAGGATCAACTCCTCCAACAGCAACCCGCTGGCGGGCGAGTGGGCGTGGACCGGAACCGACCAGGGAACCATGAGCGGCAGTTGGGGACAGACCCAGATCACGCTGGCGCCCCTGGTTCAGGCCGGCGACATCGTCTCCATCCGCTTCGATCTCGGCGTCGACGGCTGCAACGGCGCCCACGGGTGGTACGTGGACAACGTCAAGGTCCTCGCCACCGGGGCATCCGCGAGGCGTGGAGGCGGCCGGGTCACGCCGTAGAGCGTCGCGAGGAGAAAGTTAGAAGGTGAGAAAGTCAGAAAGTACGCAGGACTGGAGCTCCCGAACCTTCTAACTCTCTCACCCTCTCACCTTCTAACCCTCGACCCTCGGCGGGACGACAACCCAGAACCATCCGCGCAGGTCGCCCTCGGCAAAGCCCACCGCCCGGTCGTCCGGGTAGCTCTCCGCGAGGGCGGCAGCCACGGTTGGGTCCAGGGACTCGGCGGGGCCGTGACAGGCCAGGCACGGCGGCGCGACCCTGATCGGGTGCATCACTCCGAGCTCGCCGGCAGGGCCGCGGAAGTAGGTCTTCTCGCCCGTCGCCTCCGCCACCGTCTGCTCGGCCCATGTCGGAGCGACGTTGCCGCTGTTGCGGAGCTTGTGGGAGGTTCGGCCGATGCCGAGGTCGTGCTTCTCGGACACGTCGACTGCAACCATCGGTGCGAGATCCCGGCACACGGTGACCGCTGACGCCGGCCCCCCCGCCTGGAGCTCTTTCTTGAGCTCACCCATGAGGGTGCCTGCCAACTCCTTCTGCGCTGCCTTGGCGCGCTCGAGCTGACCGACCTCAGTTGCACTCAGATCCGCTTCAGCCACCACCGTCCAGTCGGTTGCGGCCGCGCCCGACGCCACTGAATCGGCGCCCGGATCCCCCGCACCACATCCCCAGAGCTGCGCCACGCACACCAACACGATTCCGGTTCCTCGCATCTCAGCCCCCTTTTCCGCCACGTGCCACATTTCACAATCAGCTCCGATACAATTGTTTTACAAAGCTAATTCACTGATATCGTTGACAAATTAACCTAATGCTTATACAGTGACTCCCAGATGAATAGGGATTCATCCCGAGTTCATCAGATTCGTTCGATAAGCCCGTGTCAACAACCTACCAACCTATCCCCACATATTTCCCGCCAGAATCAACCCACCTTGCATCCCACCAACCACGGGCTTGGAACGAGTCTGTGCGGGAGTCCTCCCCCATCATCCCACAGTCCCGCTCGTCACCGCCCTTCGCCGAGCCAGCGGGCGCCGGCAAAACCAAGATGGGCGTGACTGTTCACCAGCCGAACCACCGGCCGAGAGCTCCAGTCCACAACGCTGACGGTTGCCGGATCGAGAAAGATCCTCGCCGCCGCGGTCAGCGGGAGACCCAGTGCGGCCAGCAGGAGGGTCTTGATCGGCCCCATGTGACTGACCAGTACGAGAGTGCTCCCCGAACGCGCACGAGTCAGGTCGTTCGCGAGGTTCACGACCCGCTCCTGAAGCTGGGCGAGGGACTCCCCTCCCGGCACCGGTAACGTCGGATCGGCCTCCCAGGCCTGCACTCGACGCCGGTCGCCCTCGCTGGTCGCCACCACCTCAGCACGCGACCGGCCGTCCCAATCGCCAAAGTCCAACTCGAGGAGGCGGACCTCGAGCTCCACAGCCAAACCGCCCGGGCCTGCGATGGTCTGGGCGGTGTCCAACGCCCGCTTGAGCGGGCTCGAGATCACGGCGTCCACGGGGAGCTCCGAGAGCGCGACGGCCAAGGCTTCCGCTTGGCGTCTCCCGGCGTCCGTGAGAACGTCGTCCCGTCGCCCGAGATAACGGTAGCTGCGGTTGGCTTCCACCTCGCCGTGGCGAACGAGCACGAGCCGGGCCCAATCCGATCCCATGGGATGAGTATGGCACATGGATACAGGTCGAGATACACCATCCCAGAGAAGTTCGAGTAGCATCTCCGTGGAGGTTCCATGATCCGGATCGAGGGCCTGAAGAAATCATTCGGTGAGCTGGCCGCCATCGACGACGTGTCCTTCGAGGTCCGAGACGGCGAAGTCTTTGGGCTCCTTGGCCCCAACGGCGCCGGCAAATCCACCACCATCAACACCATCTCCGGTGTCCTTCAGCCGGATGGCGGCCGAGTTCTCGTGGATGGCCGGGACATCTGGCTCGAACCGAAGGCCGTCAAATGCACCTTGGGCGTGGTGCCGCAGGAGATTTCGGTCTACGACGATCTCACCGCCCGCGACAACCTCTCCTTCTGGGGCTCTCTTTACGGTCTCCGGGGCGCCGAGCTCAAGGCCCGCATCGATGAGTCCTTGGAGCGCGTCGGGCTGACTCAACGAGCCGGGGATACGGTCAGGACGTTCTCCGGCGGTATGAAACGCCGCCTCAATCTTTGTATGGGCCTTCTCCACCGGCCCAAGTTCCTCCTCCTCGACGAACCCACGGTAGGTATCGACCCGCAAGCACGGCTCACGATTCTCGACGTCATCCGCGAGGTCGCTTCGGCAGGCACCACGGTCCTCTACACCACCCACTACATGGAGGAGGCCGAGCGGCTCTGCGACCGGATCGCCATCATCGACCACGGCAGGATTCTCGCCATCGGAACCCTGAGCGAACTCATCCGCCGGGCCGGCGAGGCAGAAGTACTCAGGGTGCGGGGAGACTTCACCGACGACAGCCTCCGCGAACGCCTCCACCGCCTGTCCGGCATTCGGGTCCTGCGCGCCGAGGAGGACGCGGCGGTCCTCTCCATCGACACCGACGGACCCGGTCTGATGAAGGTCCTGCCCGACGTCCTCGCTCTCGAGGTGGATGATGTGGCCATCCAACGGCCAAGTCTGGAGGGTGTCTTCATTGCTCTCACCGGCCGCGAGCTCCGCGACTGATGGCGATCGGCGCCCTCATCTGCCGCGACCTCAACCGCTATCGCCGCAATCCCGGTCGAACGGCTCTCCTCTTTGCCCTACCCCTCGTCATGTCCGGTCTCTTCGCCCTCGTTTTCGGCGGCGGAGGTGGTGGAGACGTCTCGATCCGGGTTCTTCTGTGGGACGAGGACGACAGCCTGCTGACCATCCTCGCCGAGGGCGCCGCGGGCCGCAGCGGCGAGGCTGCCCGCCTGGATGTCATTCCGGTGGGCAGCGAAGGCCCGGACATGATGGAGAACGGCGAGGCATCGGCACTCCTCCACATTCCGGCAGGGTTCACCGATGCCTACCTGAAAGGGGAGCCCGCTACCCTCGGGGTCCTCAAGAACCCTGCGGAGCGGTTCCTTCCCAAGCTCGTCGACGAGGGGATCCACCTGGGCGCCGGGGTGCTCTCGGTGGGATCGAGAATGTTCCGCCCCGAGCTCGAGCAGATCGACGCCATGCGGAGGACCGACGGATTCCCCTCCGATCCCGCTGTTGCAGCTCTCAGCACCGGCATCACCTCGAGGCTCTCCGAGCTCGAAGGTACCCTCTTCCCCCCCCTCATCGGGCTCGAGACACCGGAGCCCGACCAGCACCTCGATGCTGAGGACGATGAATCCAGCGCCACCCGCAGCGTTCTGGCGCTGTTCCTGCCGGGCTTCGCGGTCATGGGCGTCCTCTTCATCGCCCAGAGCGCCACCCGGGACATCCTCCGCGATCGGGAGACCGGCCTGCTTCGCCATCTGCTCACCGCACCGGTGTCGCCGGTCGAGGTGCTTCTCGCCAAGTGTCTCACCGTCATTCTGGTGTGCGCGGTGGGGTTCATCGTGCTGATCGGGGTTGGCGCCGTGGTCGGGCTGTCGTGGGGGCCGCCCACCCCCGTCGCCGTCCTCGTGGCGGCGACCTCGGTGGCGGCATCGGGAACGCTGCTGCTGATCATGAGCCTCGTCGGCACCGAGCGCCAGGGCGACGCCCTGACCACCATCGTCATCATCGTCTGGTCCCTGCTCGGGGGTGTGTTCATGCCCCTGTCTCAGATGCCCGCTTTCGTGAAACCCCTGTCGTCCACGACCCTCACGTTCTGGGCGATCGACGCCTGCAACACCCTCATTCTCGACGACGGCAGCCTGAACGAGATCAGGCTCAATTTGGCGGTCCTCTTCGGTGTGGGGACCCTCTTTCTCCTGGCCGGCGCCGGGATTCTCGGCAGGCGGATCCGACGGGGAGGCGTCTGATGCACCGCGTCACCGCCATCGCCCTGCACGACCTCAGGCTGGTCCTCACCGACCGCAGCGCGGTCATGTGGCTTTTTTTCCTGCCCATCGTCTTCGCCGGATTTTTCGGCCTCGTCACGCGCGGCGGCTCGGACCCCACCAAGGCCGCCGCCCAGCTGCACGTATTGAATGCCGATGGCGGACCAGTGGCAGAGTTTCTCATCCAGGAGCTCGAGGGCGACGGCCTCTCGCTGGTTCCGGTGAACCCGGAGGAGATTGACCCCGACGCGCCCCCACTGCGAACCCTCACCCTGCCCGAAGGACTCTCCGAGGCGGTGTTCGCCGGCCGCAGGAGCGACCTCATGCTCGACGTTCAATCCGGCGCTTCTCCCGACGCCACGCTGGTCGCCCGGGCGCGGATCATCAAGGCTGTGGCCGCGTTTCTCGGACGTCTGGTCGAGCTCCGGGCCGAGCTCGCCGTGAACGAGGCCCCCAACGCCGGCGATCTCCTCGCCCACGAGTCGGATGAAGACCTCGTCCAGGTCGCGAGCCGCTTCGCCGGCGAGGCCCGGATCGCGCCCGGCGGATTCTCACAGTCGGTTCCCGGCATGGCGGTGATGTTCGTGATGCTGGTGGCGCTCACCTACGGCGCCGCGGCCGTCAGTGGTGAGCGCAGCACCGGGATGCTCCGGCGACTGGCGACCACCCCCGCCGGACGTTTCGAGATCGTCGCCGGCAAGATCGCCGGACGCCTGGTCATCGCCTGGCTCCAGATCACCATTCTCATCGTTGTCGCCCTTCTCGCCCGGACCTTCATCGGCATCGACACCGGCGGCAACCTCATGACGGCCTGGTTCATCCTGGCGGTCTTCGCCTTCGCCGTCGCGCCCCTGGGCGTCGCCCTCGGCGGCTGGATCGCTGATCCCGACCGGGCATCCAGTGTCGGCGTGATCGCCACCATGGTCATGGCGGCGCTGGGCGGATGCTGGTGGCCTTTGGAGGTCGTCTCCGAGCCTCTTCAACGACTGGCCCTCGCCCTGCCCTCGGGCTGGGCGATGACCGCGCTCCACGACACCATCTCATTCGGCCGGAATCTCCCCGATGTCGTGCTTCCCATCGCGGTGCTGGCGGGCTTCGGCCTGATGCTCTCGGCCGTCGCGGCGAGGTTCCTCAGGTTCGACTGACCCCCGTCGGGCAGCACCTCACGATCACCATGGTGACGTCGTCGACCTGCTCCGCCTGCCCCTTGAAGTCCCAGACCTCGCGGAGAATGCGATCGCGGATCTCGTTGGCGGCTTCTCCGCCTTCGAGATCTTCCAGGAGGCGCTCGAGGCGGTCCCATCCGAACTGGTCACCGGCGTCATTCACGGACTCGACCAGCCCGTCGCTGTAGATCACGAGCACATCGCCGGGATCGAGAGCCACCCGGTCCTCCCGATACTCGGCGTCGGCCATCGCCCCGAGGGGGAATGAGCCCGCACCCACCTCATCGACGTTCCCGTCGCCGCGGCGCACCAGCACCGGAGGATGCCCGGCGGTGGACACCACCGCGCTGCGCTCGTCCCGGTCCAGGACCACCATGGCGAGGGTCATGTGCATGCGCGGCGCCGAGGTCCGCTTGAGCATCAGGTTCACCCGGTGAAAGACCGCGCCGGGGGACGCCATGTCGTCGCGCAGGAGGTTGAGGCTCGAGCGAACCCCGGAGAGAACCAGGCCACTGGCGACCCCGTGCCCGGTCACGTCGCCGACCACCATGGCAATCCGGCCAGCGCCGAGATCGAAGTAGTCGTAGTAGTCCCCGCCGACCTCCGTGGCCGGAAGCGAAAGCGCCGCCACCTCGAGCCAATCCAGCTTCGGGGCCGACCGGGGCAGCATGCTGAGCTGGATCTCGCGCGCGTACTCGAGCTCCTGTTTCATCCGCAACCGATCTCGGTGGCGCGCCGACTCGGACCTCCAGCGCGTCAGAAAGCGCGCTTCCTGACGACGGCTCAGCGCCCACGAAAAGGTGAAGCAAACGGTGAACAGGACGGCGAGGAGCGCGAGGCTGAGAAACGGCGGCGACTGCCGCAGCACCAGGCTCTCCCCCACCAGTCGAACCGCCACCACCGCGAAAAGCGAGGCGAAGAGTGCGACCGTCTCCCCCGAGGCCAACCTGAATCGGGCCGCCACCATGGGAAAAACGACGAACCAGAAGCCGATACCGCCGGTGGCAGAGCCGTGAAAGATCTGCAGGACCACGAGGTGGCCGATGAGCACCGCCGCCCCGATCTGGCGGATGTTGGCCGAGAGCCACGGCTTTCCCCTCTGCCGAATGAGCAGCAGGTCTCCCACCACCACCAGGCCGGCCACGACTCCGCGAGTCACAGCACCTGAGCTGAACATCGTCACGGCGTAGATGGCCATGACGCATGCGAGCACCCAGAGGGTGAATGCCAGGCGGCGAGCATTGGTCACGTCGAAAAAGGCGTCCAGAGCAACCCGCTCGCCAGCCAGCAATTCGTCGTCGCTCACCGGCAGGCCCTCCGGATCAATCGTCGATGCCGGGCCGATGCCGTCGAACCGTGTCTTCAGGTCGGTCATCGCCGGTCATTCTACGCGAACCGCCTCAAACCTTGGATCTTGAGCTATCATGCGCCATGCTCCGGAGGTCCTCACCCGCCGCTCGGAATGCCGCACTCGCTCCCGTCATCGCCGCTTTTTTGGCGGCCGGAGCCCTTCATTCAGCCGCCGCCAACCAGATCACCTCCCTCAGCCGCGGCTACGACGCGGAAGGTTGCACGATCATCACCGCCACCTTCGACGAGCCCGTTTCCCGAGAGCTGGTGCGGCGCTTCGACATCGCCGACCCACCGCGCGCCGCAGTCGCCATCGAGGGCATCCACCGAAGCCTCGACCCCGGTGAGCTCTTCATCGGCGACGCCCACGTGGTGCGGGTTCGCCTCGTTCACCACGCCGACCGGACTCCGCCGGAGCTTCTCGTGGTCATGGACCTGACCGGACCCGAGTCCGAAATTTCCGATCTTCGCGTCGACGGCAGCCGGGTGGAGATCGCCGTCGGATCCCGGACCACCGCCCCGACGCCTCCGCCGTCCCCCACCTCACCCTCCCCCACTCCGACTCCGCAGGCGACTGGGGCGCCCGAACCGACTCCGACGACCACCCCCACAGCAACGCCTCCAGCGTCCATCAGCCCACCCCCGACGCCCACCGCCGCGCCTCCACCTACCGCCACCTTCGAACCGTCGCCCACGCCGTCACCGACACCATCGAGCACCGCCACGCCATCCAGCGCGCTCCCGCCACCGATCGCGACACCCGCCACGGTCCAGAAAGCCGCCTCCCGGATCGAAGAGATCACGCTGAGCAACCGCAGTGACGGGGCGACCCTCCTGCTGGTGTCCGCCAACGGGCGCCTTCCACGGGGTTGTGCCCGGCACATGAACATCGCCGGAACCGAACCCGCCATCGTGGTCACCCTGCGGGGCCTCAGTGCCCCCGACCTTTCCCGGACCCTGACCTTCGACGACCGCAACATCCACCGCATCCGGTTGGTCCACGACGCCGGGACCACCGAGGGGGAGCTCCACCTGCTGATCACACCGACCTCGGACACGGTCGAGGTCCGGCGCTTCGAAACGGCAGGGTCCAACCTGGTGGTCCTCCTCCAGGGCGGCAGCGACCGGTGAATGCCGGCGTCTCGACCCCCGGCGGCGCCGCGATCGACAGCCTCAGGATGGACCGGCTGATCGGCGAGATCACCGTCGCTGACGAAGAGCGGCCATCCCTTCTGCGACTGATGGAGCTTCTCATCGAGCTCCCGCCTCCGCCGCGGGTCGACGACGACTTCCCGCGCTACGGCGAGCTCAAGGAGGCCTTCGTCCGCTCCTGCGGCGGAGAGGACGCCGAGATTTTCGAGGAGTCCTTCCTCGAGCTCTACGCCCACCTGCACATGCACGAGGCCAGCTACACCCCCTGCGAGCGGCGACGAATGGACTCCACCGGTGGCTACTGGGCCCACGCGGGCGGACTGAGCCCGATCCTCAGGGCTGGACCGTGGCTCGCCCCCGAATCGCGGAGCGTCGACCTCGGGGCCGGCAACGGTCTTCAGGCCCTGCTCATGCAGCGGCTCTATCCCCACGATCGCTGCTGCCAGGTCGAGATCTCGGCCTCGGCGGTGGAGATCGGACGCCGACTGCAGGGGTGGCTCGGAATCCCCGACGGTTGCGTAGAGTGGCGGGTGGACGACGTCCTGGAGACCCCCCTCGGGGGATGGGACTTCGTCTACCTCTATCGACCGGTGCGACCCGACGGCCCCGGCCGGGTCTTCTACGAGCGCTTGGCGGCCGCCCTGCACGCCGAGCCGGGCGAGGTGGTGGTCTTCAGCATCGCCGACTGCCTGGGCGATTTCCTGCCGTCGTCCTTCCACCGCTTCTACTCCGACGGCCACCTCACCTGCTTCCGCAAACTCTGAAGACTCCTCGAACCCGAATCGACACCCACACGCATGGTCGGCTCACTCAACCTCTTCCGGGACCGCCTCGTCGAAGCCGAGGATCGACCGGATGGCTATCGCAGCATCATCGGCGACGGCGTCGAGGTCGCCGGCGGGGCCCTTGACGGTCGGCACGATGAGGATCTCGTCGGCCTCGATGTCCTGGATGCGGGCATCGAGACGGACGGTCCCCTCGTCGGTGAAGACCGCATAGGAGCCGAGGACCACGAAGTCGGCGTCCAGTCGTTCGCGCAACCTGGAGAGGTCCTCCGGCCCGAGGGTGGTCAGGCGGTCGATCTTGAGCTCCGAACGAACCCGCCGGACATCCTCCAGAGACCCCACGGTCAGCACCCCCGGGACCACCAAACGGTCGCCGATCAACCGGCACAGGTCGTCCGAGACCCCGGCAGCCGCCGGATTGCCGGTGAGGTTCTCGAAACCGAGGACCGACACCGCCGCCGCGACGTCGGCGACGGCGGATTCTACCGGCGCTCTCGCTTCGTGCTGCTGTGGTGCGGGGACGACGGGTCTCCGGTCCAGCACGCCCGCGATCTTCAGCCCGGCCAGGGACACCGCAGCCAGCAGCATTCCCGCCGCCACCACGTAACCCATTCGCCGTCTGTTCGCGGGGTTGACGGCACGACCGAGAGCTCTCTCGTCCGAGAGGGCGACGGCGATCTCCTCCACCCGCTCGAAGCGGTCCGCGGGATCGGTCTCGAGGCAGCGCAGCACGACGTCGTCCCAGTGGGCGGGTACACCGCGCACCAGCGAGCTCGGGCCGGAGGGCTTTTCGCGCATCTTGTTCAGAGCCATCTGAAAGGCGCTGGATCCCTCGAAGGGCCGCGCCCCGGTGAGCAGTTCGTAGATCACGAGACCGAGGGCATAGATGTCCGACGCGGTGGTGGCCTCCAGACCCTCCATCTGCTCGGGCGCCATGTACGCGGGAGTTCCCAGCAGCTCTCCGGTACGGGTCACGGTGAGGTCTTCGTCCCCCAGCGACTCGCGCCTGGCGAGGCCGAAGTCCGCGATCACCACCCGATCGCCATGCTCCTCGGGAACCAGGAAGATGTTGGAAGGCTTGAGATCGCGGTGGATGATCCCCTGCCCGTGAGCCGCGGACAGGCCGTCGCAGAGCTGCCTGACCACCTCCATCGCGTCGCCCGGGCTCAGGCCGCCGTCGGCGAGCCGGGCGCGCAGCGACACTCCTTGCAGCAGCTCCATGGTGAGGAAGACCACATCATCGCCATCGCCGGTGGGGTGGCGGCCGAGATCGAAGATCCGGCACACATTGCGATGGCTCACCCGGCGGGCAATCTGAATCTCGCGCCGGAATCGGTCCAAAGTGGTGGGGTCGTTCAGCGCCTTGGGCAGGATGGTCTTCAACGCCACCGACTCACCGAGCTCGCGGTCGTGCACCCGGTAAACCTCTCCCATGCCGCCACGTGCAAGGAAACCCTCCACCTCATATCGCTGGGCGATGAGATCGCCCGGGTTGAATGCTGGTCCGAGGTCGAGATCGGGGTCGATGACTTCGCCGCGGCCCGCAGGAACCTCGGTCAGGGAAATGTCCCCACCCCCTCCGGGCTTAGCCCGCCGGCCGCTCGTCTCGTCAGCCACCGACCCTCCGCGCCAGTGCCCGCGCCAGCATCCGGAGCCGTTCACTCCACGAGAAGCGCCAGAAGTTGGTGGCCACCACGCCGCGGCTGAAGTAGGTCTTCTCCGAGTAGTCCACCGACACTTCGACCATCACCGGGGTCCCTTGGCGAACCAGCGCCAGCGCCGCGGGAATCACCGCGTCGAGCTCGCCGTCGCGGATCACCCGGAAGTACCGGCAGCCCACCGCCTCCGCCACGGACTGCACATGGTAGTCGCCGATGGTGCTGCAGGTCTGCCGGTTGAGCGGCGTCTTCTGGAACTCGGAGATGAGACCGTGCATGCCGTCCCTCAGGACGCAGATCAACGGGGCGGCGCCGTAGGTTGTCGCGGTCAGCGCTTCGAGACCCGTCATCAGGAAGGCGCCGTCGCCGGCGAGGGTCACCACGTCCCTCCCCGGGTTGGCGAAGGCCGCCCCGACGGAGGCGGGCACCGAGTAGCCCATGCACGAGAAATCCACCGGCGCAATGAACCGGCCGGGGCGTTCCAGCCGCAGGTGCTCGGCGGCGAGGAAGGTGCCGTTGCCGCTGTCGGCAACGTAGATGGCGTCCTCCCCGCAGTGCCGCTGAAGGGCCTGAAACAGCGACGCCGGGCTGACCCGGTTCTTGGACAGGCCCTTCGTCCAACCACGCGCGACCCTGGCGTGTCCGTCGGCGATCTCCCTGATGAGCTCTTCGGCGGGCGTCCGCCCCTCGATCATTCCGCCGAGGGCGTCGAGAAACTCGACGGCGTCGGCGACCACCGCCAGAGTGGCGGGTGCGTTCCGCCCCATCACCTCCGGGTCCAGATCGACGTGAATCACGGTCTCCGGCGCCTGGAATCCGTACGAGCCCGTCGCCACCTCGCCGAATCGACAGCCCACCGCCAGCAGGCAGTCACAGCGCTTGAGAATCGCCCTGGCGAAAGGCGGCGTCGCCCGGCCGAGGCCATTCCACACCCACAGCGGGTGAGATTCTGGAAAGACGCCCTTGCCCTGAAAGGTCGTCAGCACCGGGGCGCCGAGCTGCTCGGCAAGCCGGACCAGGCGTTCGCCACCACCGGCCGCGCCGGCCCCGAGGTAGAGAACCGGTCGGGATGCCTCTCCGAGCATGCGGGCGGCCCGTTCCACGAGCTCGCGATCCAGATACCGTTCGGGCTCCGGATCGGGAACCCACCCCACCTGGGCGACCTCCTGGGTCAGCATCAGAAAGTTGGCCGGGATCTCCACCGCCACCGGGCCGGCCGGGGGCCGCCGGGCGATCTGGAAGGCGCGCCGGATGGTCGGGTAGATCTCTTCGGCCGTCTCCACCCGAACCGCGCTCTTGGTCACCGGCGCGAGCACCGCCAGCTGGTCGATGTCGTGCAGCTGGTAGGCGGCTCCGGTGTCCCGGCGGATGCCACACGCCAGGATCACCAGCGGCACCTGATCCATGTAGGCCTCGGCGATGCCCGACATGCTGTGGGTGACCCCGGCGCCGGGCACCACGTTGAGCACGCCCACCTGGTCCGAGGTGCGGGAGACGCCGTCGCCCATGAAGGCGCCCGCCACCTCGGAGGTCACCAGAATCGCCTCCACGCCGGGCTCCGACTCGAGCGCGTCGTACAGCTCGATGTTGTGCGTCCCCGGGATGCCGAAGGTCAACGTGACGCCCTCGTCGGCGAGAGCGCGGGCAACGAGCTTCGATCCGCGCGTCTTCATGATGTCAGCAACTCCCCGGCGTTGTCTCGGATGAACTCGGCGGTACGGTCGGCGAGAGCCATCACCGTCACGTAGGGGTTGACCTCAGAGCACTGCGGGAAGAGGCTCGAGTCCCCGACGAAGAGTCTGGTGGTCCCGTGGACTCGCCCCCAGCCATCGGTCACCGAGTCGCCGGCGCCGCGACCCATGCGGCAACCGCCCATGAGATGGGCGCTGGTCACCGACATGCGACCGGGGACCACGTTGGCACGCGGGATCATCTCATCGACGCGATGTGCGTCCTCGGCGTTGATGAAGAACGAAGATCCGGCGGGCGCATGCACCCGCCTTGCTCCCGCCGCGAAGAAGATCCGCGAGCTCTCGACCATGCTCCGGTGGAGGGAGTCCAGCACCGCAGGCGTCATCGTGTAGTCGACGACGGGCTCACCGTCGCCGTTCAGCTCGATCCGGTTGGAGGACAGCGCCGGGTCGATGGCGAGCACCAGGATCATCTGCAGTCTCGGGAAGGCGCGCATGAGCTCCGAGTGTTCGGCGCCGAATCCGATGAGGTTCTTGGCGGTGGTGAAGGGGAAGTACATGCAGGTCTCGAGGAGAAAGCGCTCCGACTCGACGAAATCGTCGCAGTAGAAGCTCTTGGGGTGCCCGTGGTCGTTGGTGATCTCCCGCGGGTGCTCTCCGACGAGAATCAGGGCGGGGTGGAGCGTCAGATAGCGGCCGAGGACGGGCAGATGGTCGCCGAAGCCCGATCGCAGCAGGAGCGCGGTGGAATTGACCGCGCCCCCGGCCACCACCACGACCCGGGCCGTCACCCGGTAGGTTCCCGGCTCCCAGGCCGACGGCAGGCCGAAACCGGGATCGGCAACCACAGCATCGCAGCCCTCCTCGTCCACCCGGGTCACCCGGCAGTTGGTGACCACCTCGACCCCGGCCGCTTCCGCCACCGGCAGTTGGACCTTGTGGGTGCCCTGCTTGGCGCCGTTGGGACAGCCCAGGTTGCACAGACTCGACGCGCGACACCCTTTGACGTTGATGGGAAACTGACGGCAGCGATAACCGAGCTTCGTGCACCCGGCGCGGAAGAGAAGGTTGTTCTCGTTGATCTTCGATTCGTCCAACAGGTGAACGTTGTTCTCCTCGAGGACCTTGGCCGAACGCCGCTGGAGATCGTCGTGGACGATGCCGGGAACGTCCCAGCGCTCCACGACCTCCCGCGGCATCACCAGCGAGGTGCCGGTGTAGACCACCGTGGAGCCACCGTAGGCCCGCCCGTAGGCCAGAGTCATGGTCCGGTCTCGGGTGAGCACCCCGCCCGAGTCGAAGTAGAGCTGCTTCGCCATCTCCACCTCGTGGCCGGTGTAGGCGTCATCGGCCAGCCTCGGTCCCCACTCCAACACCGCGATGCGCTTGCCGGCCTCCACCAGAGGCGCCAGCTCCTTGGCCAGGGTGCCGCCGGCCGCCCCCGAGCCCACGATGACGACGTCGAAGTCTCTCTCACGCACGGCCGAGTCCTCCGCGGCCGTCGAACTCGGGCGCGTACCCGACCTCGGCCCGAGCCTCGGGCCGGCCGTAGTAGCCCATGAAGACCATCGCCTTGAGGCCCCAGAAACCTTGCCTGAAAAGCCCAACCGGACCGTCCTGGAACCACCGAAGAACAGCGACTCGGCGCTCCGGACCCAACCGGTCGAAGGTGCGCCCGTAGCGCAGCACCGGAGCGAAACGGATGAGCTTCAAGAACGTGCCGATCTGCTGTCTCGTGCCCGAGTCCCGGTCCATCAGCGCCGCGTCCACGATGCCGATCATTCGGCTGCGGCCTTCAGCATCCAGGGTCGCAACCTCGGGCGTGACCGTTTCCGCGACATCCAGGAAAACCTCCGCCGCACTTTTCGGAAGGGACTTCATGGCATTCATTGTAACCGGCCGGTCATCGGGATCGCCGGGTCTTCACCCGCGACGACTCTACCGGGAGTCGATGAGTCCGGATCCGATTCGGTCGCGTTAGAATCTGGTGAGGGCTCGTTGGAGGTTGTGTGAAGGCATCGACACTCTTGGTCGTTACTGCCGTCGCGGTGGTGGTGATGGTCGGCTGCGGCGGCGGTGGTGGGTGCGGCTGCGACCTGCCCCGCCGGGCCAACGACTGGCTCATCGCCATCGACTTCAGCGGCATCCCCGACGAGGTCGTCGATTACCCCGTCTTCGTGAACACCAGCGTCCGAGTAACCCACTTCGAGACCGGGCGTCCGGCGCCTGACGGGATCTTCATCTATCTGGCCATTGCCCCCGGGAACTTCGAGGGCGACGATGCCGAGGTCGAAATTCCCGCCGCCAACGGGCGGGTGGATGCGGCGATCGAGGTCAACGGCCCCGGCCGGTACACCCTCACCGTCACGGTTTCGGGCGGCGGCATCCCCGTCACCTCTTCGTTCAACGTCGGCCCATGAGGACAAACGCCTAACGCAGACCGAACCTGCGCCCGAGAATCACTGCGAGGAGCTTCTTCGGCAAGCGTGAAATCATCGGCACCAGCCAGGCGCCGCCGCCGATCTTGAGCAGAGCCGGAGGGTTCGGCTTCGTCGCCGCCCGGACCACCCTCCGGGCGAAATCGTCCGCCGCCATGGCCATGTTCCTCGACATTCCCGCCCGTTCCACCATGGCATCGACGTGGTCGCTGTACAGCGACGACGGGTCCCGGTAGCGATCGAGGCCCCGGGCTGCCGAATCCGGAAAGCTCGTCGCCACCGCTCCGGCGCGCACCACCATCACCGAAATACCGAACGGATCGAGCTCGGGGCGGAGGGCGTCCGACAGCAGGTGCAGGGCCGCCTTGCTCGCGGAGTAGGCGCCGCCGTAGGGGGTGGCGAGCAGGCTGGAGACGGAACCGATGTTGACCAGGCACCCTCGGCCTCGCGCCGCCATGTGGGGCACCACCGCGCGGATCATCTCCACGGCGCCGACCACGTTGGTCTCCAGCTGGCGCCGAAGATCCTCGGCCTCGAGCTCGGCCACCGGTCCGATGAGACCGTAGCCGGCGTTGTTGACGAGCACGTCGATGTGCCCCATCGAGTCCACGGCCGCCGCCACCGCAGACCTGATGCTCGCCGCCTCGGTCACGTCCAGGGCAAGGCACGTCACCCCGCGGCCGGCCAGATCCTCGATGGACTCCGGGCGCCGGGCCGTGGCCACCACCCCCCACCCGGCGTCGACGAAGGCGCCGACCAGTGCCCGCCCGATTCCCGACGAACATCCGGTGACCAGCGCCACCGGGCTCTCACTCACCGCCATGTTCAGCCTCCCTCCGTCCCGCCCCGCAGTGCGCCACGAAGTTTCGAATCTCGTTGAAGTACCGATCACCGCCGCGCAGCCAGGTCTCATTGTGGGCCGCCCCCGGAATCTCGACGAAACGGACATCTCCCCGAGCGGCCTCGAACAGCCGGCGGCCGAGCTCGAAGGGAACCACCTCGTCGGCAGGTGAGTGGGCGACCATCACCGGGCAGGACACCCGGGCGATCTTCTCCTTCGAGTCCATGCGGGTTCTGATCAACCAGCCTGGAACGAAGGGGTAGTGGCGCCGCGCCATGTCCGGCACCGACGTGAAGCTCGACTGCACGATGAGACCGGCCGGCTCGACCTCAGCGGCAAGGTCCACCGCCACGCCACCACCCAGGCTCACTCCGTAGATCACGACCCGCTTCGGTGGAACGCCCAGGTCTCCGGTGAGATGCCTCCACGCACCCCGGGCGTCCCGGTAAAGGCCCCCTTCCGTCGGCCGGCCTTCGCTGCGGCCGTAGCCCCGGTAGTCGACAATGAAGACCTGTGCCGGCAGGCGGGACAGCATCAGCATGACATCGGCGCGGTGGGCCAGGTTGCCGGCGTTGCCGTGGAACCACAGCAAGGTCATCGGCGGCGAGTCCGGTCGATCTTTGCCGACGCCTTCCGGGCGGCAGAGCCACCCGTGCAGGCGGGTACCGTCCTCCGCCGTAAAGAACCGGTCGGTCACGATCGCACCCGAACCCGCCGCCACTGCGGCGGTGTCCCACTCCCCGGAGGGGTAGGGATCAGGAAAGAAGATCAACGACTCTTCGAACCACGCCATGGTGACGAAGATCGTAGCGCAGAGCACCGCGGCGCTCACCAGCGGCCGAAACCACACCGGCCGCTTTCGCCGTCGGAGAGTCCACGGTTCCGCCATACCCAAGTATCGCCCCGTTCCGCCGGTTTTGCACAACGCCGTCGGTGGAGTCGGCACCCGATAATCAGTTAGAGTGAGGTCATGTCAACACTCGATACCGTTTCGGACCCCTTCGACGAGCTCCTCGAGGCCAACCCGGAGGCCGCCGCTGCCGAGCTCGCCCGACTCCTCGCCGCCGACACCGATACACGAGAGGCCGCCGACTCGCGCGCGGTTCAGCTCCTCGAGGACCGTCTCATGGGCGACGGTCTCCTCGAGCACGTCGACCTCCGTGTTCTCGAAGCGTTGACCCGCCGGGTCACGGATCGTCAGGATCCCGGCAACCTGCGGCCTGACGACGAGCGTCGATGGGAGGCCTGGTCCCTTCTCGACACGCTTCGGCGTTCCGCACTGCTGGTGCGTATTGCGGCTGCCGATGAGGTGGACCTCTGGGCGGACCTCATCCTCGATCTCGTCGAGGCCTCCAACTTCACCTTCGGTCCGCTCTTCGAGCAACGGGTCGCCGGTTACGGAGCACAGACCCTCTTCGAATCCGGCGGTAGCCGCATCACCTGGCACCAGGCCGCCGGCCGGGTCGGTCTCATCGCCCGCGGACTCCTCGCCTTGACCGCCGAGGACGAGGGTCGGCCGGTGGCCATCCTCTCGGAGAACTCCCTGGAGATGGCGCTCACCGACCTCGCCTGCCTCACCACGGGGATCGTCAACGTGATGATTCCGGCCACCGCCACCGACACCGAGGTCGGGTACATCCTCGGCCACTCGAAGGCCGGAACCGTCATCGTCTCCGGCTCGACCCAGCTGAAGAAAGTGCATGCATGCCGCGCGCGGCTTCCTGAGCTCCGCCGCGTCGTCACCGTTTCGGCCGCCGACGCCGACGCCAACACCCTCGCCTTCGACGAGGTTCTCCGCCGCGCCACCGAGGTGAGCGCGGAGGAGGTCGGCCACCGCCGCGCCGCGGTGGCCATCGGCGACATGGCGACGGTCATGTACACCTCCGGCACCACGGGCCGGCCGAAGGGCATTCGATTCTCCCAGCGGAACATTGTCTTCAAGCGCTTCGCCCGCGCCCTGGCCCTGCCCGAGATCGGCGACGGCGACCGGTTGCTCTCCTACCTCCCTCTCTTCCACACCTTCGGCCGCTTTCTCGAGCTCTGCGGCAGCATCTTCTGGGGCGCTACCTACCGATTCGCCGAGAGTCCGAACATCGACAGCCTGGTCCGCGAGATGCGGGACTACCGCCCCACGGTCTTCATCAGCATTCCCATGAAGTGGATGCAGCTGCTCGATCTCATCCGCCGCGATGTCACGCTGGAGTCGGACCCCGACGACGTCATCGCACCCGTGGTGGAACGGATGACCGGCGGCGCCCTCCGATGGGGGCTTTCCGCCGCCGGCTATCTCGATCCCGAGGTCTTTCGTTTTTTCCAACGGTACGGCGTCGAGCTGATGAGCGGCTTCGGCATGACCGAGGCCACCGGCGGCATCACCATGACCCAGCCGGGAGACTACTCGGAGGACTCCCTCGGGACGCCGCTGCCCGGCATCGAAGCCGCTCTGGCCGACGACGGCGAGCTCATCATGCGGGGACCCTACGTGATGATGGGGTACCTGGACGATCCCGAGGGACGTCCATCCTTCGACGACGACGGCTGGTTTCACAGCGGCGATCTCATGGAGCAGAGCGCCGACGGGCACTTCCACATGGTGGACCGCAAGAAAGAGATCTACAAGAACGTCAAGGGTCAGACCATCGCCCCCCAAAAAGTGGAGAATCTTTTTCGCGACTTCGACTCGGTGGCCAGAGTTTTCCTCGTGGGGGACCACCGGCCCTTCAACACCCTGTTGATCTACCCGAATCACGAGTTCGAGGAGGAGGATCTTTCGGCTCTGGAACCGGAGGAGCTCAAGGCGCACTTTCGCTCACTGGTGGTCAGCGCCAACACCTTTCTCGCCCCCTTCGAGCGCATCTTGGACTTCGCGATCATCGACCGCGACTTCGACCCCGAACTGGGCGAGCTGACGCCCAAGGGGACCTATCGGCGCAAGGTCATCGAACGGAACTTCGCCGACTCCATCAAGCTGCTCTACCGCCGGACGACCATCACTGTGGGGAAAATGCCGGTCACCGTGCCCAACTGGCTCTTTCAGGCGATGGGCATCACCTCCCAGGAGCTCACGGTCGAGGGCGACGAGCTCAGTCTCGGCAGCGTCGGTGAACCGATCTCCATTCGGGCCATGGAAGACAGCGAGGTTCGAGTGGGATCGGTGCACTACCGACACAGCGAACGGGTACCGCTTCCCCTCGGGCTCATCCTCTCCACTCCCTCCCTGTGGCTCGGCAACGACGAGGCGGTTCGCTTCGCGCCGCTGGACATGGAGCATCGCGACCGCCGGCGCCACCGACTCACGGGTCTCGAGTGGTTGCACCGGGACAGCACCCACCACGTCACCGACGAGGAGATCGCAGCCGCCACCGAAGCCCTGGCGAGCGACGAGATCGGGCTTCTGGAGCTTCACCTCGCCTCGCTTCTGCTCAACGCCGATCACGCCGAGGCGGGCCGCACCGCCGTCCGAATCCTCGATCGGGTGTTGCAGCAGGGAGAAGGAGAGCTGACCGGAATCGTGCTCAAGCTCCTCCGCCACGCCGCCGCCGGCGCCCTCCCCGAGGTGGTTCGAGAGGCGTTTCTGGTTCTCATCTTCACCGAGCGTCCAGCGCAGTTCTCCGCCACCCTTCGCGCTTTCGTGGACGCCGAACCAGAGCTCTTCGACGACGCCACCGCAGCGTCCCTCATCGAGCACGAGCTGCCGCCGGAGACCATCGGCGCTCTGGTGTCCGAAGCCGAGCGCCGGATGAGTGCCGGCGACCCCACCGCGGGCTCCATTTTAGGTTTTCTCGCCGAATACGGCGCCCTCCACCCGGCCCGCTACCGCCAGCTCCGCGCCTTCCTGACGCGCATGGCCGTAACCTCCGACGATCCTGGCGATGCCGATCGCGCCCGCCGGTCCCTGGAACGTCTCAACGACGGCTTTCGGACCTGGCTCGGGCCG
This sequence comes from Thermoanaerobaculales bacterium, assembly GCA_036351195.1. Lineage (GTDB taxonomy): Bacteria > Acidobacteriota > Thermoanaerobaculia > Thermoanaerobaculales > Sulfomarinibacteraceae > JAHECW01. Next base: position 87,128 of record JAZBOQ010000143.1, read on the forward strand.
CCGTCGCGAATCGCCATCGATCCTGAGACCGGCCTCGAGTACCGGTGGGACGACGTGGTCGGCTTCGATGATGAGGTGGACGACGAGGCGCGACGACGCATCATGGCTGCCATCAAGAGCACCACCCTCGTGCGCGAGGGGGTCTTTCTGTTTTCCCACGGCATTTCCGTCCGTTTGGACGACATTCTTCCCGGCGGGATCTGGGTCCGCCATCTCGGATCCGGACACGGTAAGTCGGTCTTCCGGGTTGACATTCGCACCCGAAACCGAGGCCAGTACGATCTCGCCGTGAACCTCAACCGAGATCTCGACGAGCGCGCCGTCACCGAGGAGATCGACTGGCTCGTGATCTGCGCCGAGGATCGTGACCTCGGCCCCCTTGTCGAGGACTACGGCGGCTACTGGCCAGAGCACGGACTCTGGTCCGAGGAGTTCATCCCCGGCGAGACCCTCGACCGAAGCATCCTGCGCCTCTCGCGCCCGGAGCCCGACCGGGATCGGCTTGAGGCGCTGTGGCCCTTCGCCGCGTGGAGCGCCATGTCGGCCTACGTGGATTTCTGGAATCGAACCGGCCGTCGTCTGGTGGTTTCCAAACCCTCGCCCGGCAATGTCATCGTTCCCACTCACGACTACCACACCGGAGCGCGGCTGGTCTCCATCGCGGATCGCAGTCCGTTTGCCGGCCTGCCCGCCCTGCTCGAAAGCCTCCGTCGCGAGCTCATCTCACCGGTGGAGTCCGCCGTGCCACTCCTCGAAGGTGTGGTGGGGTGGGACGTGGTCTTCTCCTCCCTGCTCGAGATCGTCGGTGAGCACGAGGGCCGCGAGCTCCTTTCAGGAGTTCTCGAGCACGCCTTGGCTGAAGGACGCGAGTACGCGGAAGAGCTGGCGAACTACCTCGAGGTGGTGGCGCTCCGGGGCTTCCTCCCCCGCCGGCTGTTCTTCGCCGCCAAGCGATTCCGCACCTGGGACCGTCTCGCTCCGGATGCGACCCACACCGTGCGGGCGCGGACGCTGCGGGAGCTCTATGAGACATACCGTCTGGAAGATCTCCGAGGAACCTATCCCGAGAGCCGGGCACGCTTCTTCCGCGAAACCGTCCTCCGCGACGCCCCCGACACTCTGGCGGCGGGCCTTGAAGAGATCATCACCGGGTTGCGTCGGGGCGATCTTCCGGTGGAGGAGCTGAGCTCGGCGGTGGCCGACCTCAGAGCCCACCTCGACCTCCCCGCCGAGTACGACTTCTTCCTCGCTCGGCTCTCCTACCCCTACCTCAGGCCCGAGACGGACGCGGTCTACGTCGACGCGATCAGCAGCGGCGTACAACGAAGCGAGATGGTGGTCACCTTCGAGGATCCGGACGGCCACCCCTACCGAATCCGCCACGCGCTGAATCCCAAAGAGATCGCTCGACTCCACCGGCTGTCATTGGCCGCCCGGCTGCCGGTTCAGTTTCGACCGGAGCACCGATTCCTGGTCGCCGTCTCGGACCGAGGCCACCTCCTCGGCGGTCTCTACTACGAGGTCGAGACCGAGGCGCAGACTGCGCACATGGACAAGGTCGTCGTGGCCGAGAGCGCCCGCGGCAAGGGCGTCGCCAGCAACCTCCTCGAGGAGCTCTTCAACCGCCTTCGGGTGGAGGACTACCGCTGGTTGACCACCGGGTTCTTCCGGCCCCAGTTCTTCTACCGGTTCGGCTTCAAGGTCGAGAGGCGGTACGCTGGTCTGGTTCGATCGCTGGAACACGAGGACGGAGAGTAACGTGAAGAGAACGCTGCTGACTCGGTCATCGCTGGTTTTCGACAGTCTCGAGGCGAGGTGGGAGACCCTTTCCACCCAGCGCTGGGTCGCATCCGTGCTCACCTTCGTCTTTCTCGTCGGGATGCTCATCATTGAAGCCAACCGCCGTGGCTGGTTTCCCCGAGGCCTCTCCGAACACATCCCGTACAAGCATTTCGACGCTATCCTGTGGGCCTTCACCCTGCTGCTGCTGGCCGAGGTGGTATCGCTGATTTTCGCGTTGGCGAAATCGGTGGCGACCGCCGTCGGCAAGCAGCTCGAGATCATGTCGCTGATCCTGGTCCGGCAGTCGTTCAAGGAGTTGACCACGTTCTCCGAGCCCATCGAGTGGTCCGACACGGTTCAGAAACAAGTGCTCTATATCCTCTCGGACGCCTTCGGGGCGTTGGTCATCTTCGCGCTGCTGGTGCTCTTCACGCGTCTCCAGCGCCACCAGCCGATCAGCAACGACGATGCCGAGCGCACGAGCTTCATTGCCGCCAAGAAGCTCGTGTCCCTGCTGCTCCTGGCGAGTCTGGCGGTGATCGGCCTCCATGTCGTCCTGAGCTGGCATGGTGGCATCATTCCGGGAACCCTGTTCAACGCCTTCTCAGACGACTTCTTCGAGATCTTCTACACCTTGCTCATCTTCGCCGACGTCCTGCTGGTCCTCATCTCCATGCGGTACACCATCGCCTACACCATCGTCTTTCGCTACTTCGGCTTTGCGGTGGCCACCGTCCTCATCCGACTCGCCCTGACCGCCCCGCGCTTCATCGACGCCGGGCTCGGCATCACCGCCGCCCTCTTCGCCGTCGGTCTGACCTGGATCTTCAACCTCGGCGCGGCCGCCTCCGAAGCGCCGGAACACCACGGCAGCGGCTGAGGAAAAGGTTCCACCGCCACGACGCAAAGGCCGCACCGCAACGCATTCATCCCGGAAACCGCAGATCGCGCAGATCGGCGCAGATCCATCGCACCACCCAACACCAACGCGGGTCTCTGCGGTTCGGTCGTGCATTGCCGGACGGATCACGGCGGATAGCCCGAAATTCGTGGGATGCGGCGTCGGATATCTCACGTCAGAGGTGGCGACGTCGCGAGTCACCCACGAAAAAGAGACACGCCCCGCGGGGGGCGTGTTCGTTCTCGTTGACCCGTCAGGTCTATCGGTAGCCGAAGACCATGGTGTAGACGATCAGGAAGATCAGCGTGAGCCCGATCCCGAGAGCGGTGAAACCGATGATCTTGGCCGCCTTATCAATCCAGGGCTTGGCTGGGCCCTTGACCCGTCCACCGAAGTCTTCCCCACGCCGCCCGTGGAAGAACTCCTCGTACTCGCGCGGTTTGTCGTGCTTGAGCTCATCCAATGGAACACGGCCGGTGAAAATCACCGGGTCCATGGGGAACTTGTCGGGCCGGAAGTGGGTGTTGAAGAAGTGGATGGTGAAGATGAACCCCACCGCCAGGAGCGCCTCGTCCGAGTGGACAATGGTCGCGACGTTGACCGACCAGCCGGGCAGGAACCGAGTGAAGAACTCGGGGAACCAGAGCACCAGGCCGGTGGAGCCGATGATGAAGTTGCCCCAGAAGACCGCGAAGTAGTCGAACTTCTCCCAGTAGGTGAAGCGGCCGTAGTGGGGACGCGGCCCGCGACCCAGGAACCACTTGGCGCTCTGCCAGAACTGCGTGATGTCCGTGAGGTTGAACATCAGCGAGTTGGGTCCGAAGATGAATCGGATCCAGCTGTCGCTCGACGCCCGTTTGATCTTGACGAGATCGACCAGGTGGTACGCGAAGAGGGTCAGCAGCGCGACGCCGGCGATGCGGTGGAGCGTGCCCATCGTGGCGTAGCCGCCGAGGATCTGCGTCAGGTAGTGCGCCCAGGTCATGAACGAGAACTTCAACGCCATTCCCGACAGTGCCAGCGTGAAGAAGCTCAGGATCATGATGAAGTGCATGATCCGCTGCTTCGAGGTAAAGCGGATGTAGAAACGGTCCTCCTTGTGCGCCTCTTCGCGGATCGGCATCCACACCTCGCGGGTCCGCCACAGTCGGAAGAGCCACAGCAGGGTGTGGAGCAGGAAGAAGCTCAGCGTGCCGACGAGCAGAATGGTCATGAACCAGAAGGAGTAGAAGAGAAACGGGTATTTGTCCTTGTCGTGGTGCGTGGCGTGGCTCAGGTATCCGGCGAACTGGAGGTGGGCCCGTGGGTGGCACTGACCGCAGGTCTCCACGACGTGGATCTTGCTCAGCGACGAGTCCGGGTTGTCGGAGGGAAGGATGTTGTGCGTTCCGTGGCAGTCGTAGCACTTGGCAGCGCCTTCCGAACCGAGGTTGGTGACCTTGCCGTGATAAGTGTCGAAGAAGGTCTCCGCGAAGTCCTCGTGGCAGTGGCCGCACTGGTCCATCATCATGAACCGGAAGCCCTGGGCGTCGATGCGGCTGATCTCGTGCGAGGTGTGGCAGCTCTCGCAGGTCGGGAGCTCGTCGTTGGTCACCACATTGTCCTTATGGTGGATGCTGGCGCGGAACTCTTCCTCGATGCCCTTGTGGCAGCTGCCGCACATGTCGAGCACGTTGTCCTGGTGAACCGTCGAGCGCGGGTCCTCCTGGGGCAGCGCCTTGTGTGCCGTGTGGCAGTCGACACAGCTGGCGGAGACCACGAGCCCGCTGCCCATGAGTCCGCGTCCGTGGGTACTTTCCAGGTAGCTGGCGACGATGTCCCGATCATCGTCGAGGCGCGCCGCAGCCGGCGCTCCGGCGGCGTGGCAGCTGCCGCAGAGCTCGGGGACGTTTCGTGAGTAGGTCGGCGAGGTCGGCAGGCGATACCCGAGGGTCGCGTGGGAATCGCCGTGGCACGTGGCGCAGGTCGGCGCGTCGGGATCCCCTTCGGCCGCGAGCTCCCCGTGGCGGCTCAGTACCTGCTCCTGCACCTGCTCCGCGTGACAGATGCTGCAGTCCACCGGTGTGGTGATGGTGGCGCAGGCCCGCTCCGGGTGATTCGGATTCACCTCGGTGTGGCACTGGGCGCAGGCGGTGCGCGAGTGCGACGACAGGCCAAAGGCCTGCTCGTCCACCCAGAGAGAGATCAGCTCACCATCCCGTTCGACCTCGAGCGCGGGATCCGCGTGGCACTCGAGACAGCTCTGGGACGTCGCCTCCTGATAGGTCACCGGCCGGCGCCGGATTTCGTGGGGTTGGTGGCACTCCACACAGGACGGCACCTTGTGCGGCTCCTCTTCCCAGAGCCGCCCCTCGACGACCTTGACGTGGACTTCTTCGATGCGGGCGTGGCATTTCATGCAGGTCTGGGCCACGTTCGCACGATTGATGCTCGAGGCCGGGTTGTTGTGATCGAGAATGTTGTGCGCCGTGTGGCACGAGGTGCAGACCGCGGTAACGGTGAGGCCCTTGAGGAACAGGCCCTCTCCGTGCACCGACATGGAGAAGTTCTCCAGAATGCGGTCCTGATCGATGTCGTGCTGGAGCGTGACCTCGGTGCCTTCGCGGTGGCACCGGCCGCAGAGCAGCGGAATGTGTTGGGTTGCCGTGGGCGAGGCCGGATCGTCGGCGGGTTTGATGTCGTGGTGGTCGTGACAGAAGATGCAGTTCGGCGCCGCAGGGTCGCCCTTGACGGCGGCGCGGCCGTGCAGGGAGCCGCGGTGCTGCTGCGCCACGTCTTGGTGGCAGTCGCCGCAGGCCTCGAGCTGGGCCAGCGGCTCGGTCGGGGCGGTGACGTTGTGGCCGTGGTGGCAGTCCGCGCAGCTCGCTGCGGGAGCGTCGCCGAGCATGCGGCCGTGCGGACTTCCCGACACCTCACGCAGGTCCGAGGCGTGGCACCGTGCGCACAGGTCGTTGACTCGACTCCGGGCCGTCCTGGCCTCCGGATCGATGTCCGCTCGGACGTCGTGGACGCCGTGGCAGCTGGCACAGGCGACCGACGGCGACGACGGATCCGAGGCCCACTTACCGTGAGGGCCGATTGCCATGTCCTCGGCGACGTCGTCGTGGCACATGCCGCAGTCCACCGCTTCCAGCTCATCCTCATGGGGCAATTCGGCGCCGTCGAGGTCCATGTGGCAGTCAATGCAGGCGAAATCCGCATGGACCGATGCCGCGTAGGCGTCCGGATCGACGTACACGGAAATCTCGTTACCCGCCCGTTGCCCTTCGAGCTCGGGATCCTCGTGGCACATGAAGCAGTCGTCGTTCTCCTGCGCCCCCAGGGGTGCGGCCGCGACTGCGACCAACGCCGTGAGAAGCACGATCCAGATCTGCCAAGAGACCTCGCAGCCCTCGAAATGCCTCATCACGTCTCCTTCCGGAGAAACAATATCGCTGAACAGTGAAATACTCAAGTCATCCACTCGCCCTTAAATTGCGTACTGATCTCAATTTACAAGCGCCTCCTTGTCAAAACCGCCGCTTCGCCCGAGCTGTCTAAAAGGACCTTTTTCTGAATTGAACGCGGTGGTAAAGTAGCGCTTTACGAGAAAGAAACGGACACCATGAACTGGATCGATCAAAACCTCGACGCCTACCGTGTCATCGCCGAGATTCTCACCGATCTGCGCCCCCTCGTTCGAGAGCGCCTGGAGGCCGCCCACGGCAAGGAGTGGTTCCGGGACGGCATTCCCGAGGCCATCTTCGAACACCTCATCGAGAACAAGGAAGAGGAGGCCTCCATCGACTGGTACGAAAATCGCTACCAGGAGGTCATCAGCTACGCGGTATTTCCCGACCTTTTCGAGATCATCATCGCCAATCCCGGCCTCTTCGAGCCGATCATGAAGCTCGCTCCAAGCGCCTCTCTGCTCAACACGCGCTTTCTCGAGCTCGAGGTCATGCGGTCAAAGATCGGCCGCGCGCGGCAAATCAGCGAGGCCGAAATCAACTTCCTGACCTCGTTTCACCTCCGATTCCGCCGCGCCGTCCAGGAGCTTCTGGGCGAAGAGGAGATCCCGAGCGTCGATAAGCCCGCTCCCGGTGCGGACGAGGCAGACGTCGAGATCGAGGTCCCCGATCCAGGCCAAGCCGAGGAGCAGACCAAAGAGGTTCCTCCCACTGACGACTCCCCAACGCAGCCTTCTTCCGGGGGCAGGGGTCCCGCGCGTCCCCCCATGCGGAAGGCCGCCGCGTCCGCCGAGCCAGAACCCGAGCCGGAGCCCGAAACCGAGGGGGCGGCGGAGGAAAAACCATCCGACGACACTCCGACTCCGAAGCGCGAGACCCCTGCCGCGGCCGTCAAGCGTGCTCTGGAGGCCGGTGACGAACAGGTGATCCTGCGCGAGCTCTACCGCGAGGTCACCGGCATTGCCGAAGTCATCTGGACCACCAACGAGATCCCGACCACCGGTATCTGGGACCGCGTCTCCAGGACTCCGTGGTACGAGACCAACTTCGGCAAGCTCGAGCTGCGACCGCTCTCCGACTTCTACGAGCTGATCTCCCAGGTCCGCAAGAAGCGCCAGGCCGGCGCCGACAAGTCCGAGATCCAGAGCTTCCTCAACGACTCCAAGTTCGCCACCATCCTGCTCGCGTTGCGTGACATGTTCCAGCAGAATCACATCTGATCCGAGCTCGGCTGTACCGAGGTCGATCGAGCGGCAGCGGGCGACACATTTCACCACTTGACGCCGAAGACCCCATCGGCTACCCATCTCCTTCGGAATACCCCGGCTTCACCAAAAACGACGGGCCCCGAGCGCATCCCGGTCACCGTCTCCTGTGGCTGTTTCCTGCCGCCGTTCGCTGTTTCCTGCCGCTGTCGCTGC
>JAZBOQ010000144.1:0-2128 GCA_036351195.1 Thermoanaerobaculales bacterium
TCTGTATGTCGACCCGCCGGAGCATGCAGTGGTGTTGTCCATCGACGAGAAGTCGCAGATCCAGGCCTTGGATCGCACCCAGCCCGGCCTGCCAATGAAGCGCGGTCGGCTCGGCACCCATGTGGGGTGCGGGGTCCCCACAGCCCCGCAAGGGACCCATGACGACAAGAGAAACGGCACGACCACGCTCTTCGCGGCGCTCAATGTCCTCGACGGCTCGGTGATCGGTCGCAACATGCAACGGCATCGTCATCAGGAATTCATCCGCTTCCTCAACGCCGTCGAGCGCGAAGTGCCCGAAGGAAAGGCCATCCACGTCATCCTCGACAACTACGCCGTGCACAAGCATCCCAAGGTCAAGGCCTGGCTCGCCCGGCACGCGCGCTGGACCTTTCACTTCACGCCCACCTCGGCGTCCTGGCTCAACGCCGTCGAGGGCTTCTTCGCCAAGCTGAGCCGCAGAAAGCTCCAGCGCGGCGTCTTCCATTCCGTGGTGGCACTGCAGAGCGCCATCAACGACTTCGTCGAGCAGCACAACCAGAGACCCACACCCTTCGTCTGCAAGGCCGCTCCGAAGGACATCATCGCCGCCGTGAAGCGCCGGCATCAAACGTTGGAGACTATTCACTAGACGTGTAGCGACGATCAGCAAAGCCCCATCCCGCGCAAGCTCGCATGGCGTCCGCACCCGATTATCAAGTGGTCGTGGACCTGAATATCGAAGACCTTCAGAACGTCGATGATCTTGCGCGTGAGGCCGATGTCCGGCTGTGACGGTGTCGGGTCGCCGCTCGGGTGATTGTGCACCATCACGATTGCCGAGGCGCCCACCTCCAGGCAGCGCTTGGCGACCTCGCGTGGGTAGAGCGGGACGTGGTCCACAGTGCCTCTCTGCTGCGCCTCGTCAAGGATGAGCATGTTCTTTCGATTGAGAAAGAGAACGTGGAACACCTCATGCTGGAGATAAGAGAACCGAGCCATGCAATAGTTCAGCACCGATTCCGACGATGACATGATTGGTCGATCGACAACATCATGACGGAGCAGCCGAACCGCCGCGACATGTACGCATTTCAGCACCGCAATAGCCATGTATGTAGCGCGTCTGCTATCGGCCGAAAAGGCCACTAAGTCGCGTGGGTTGGCGTGCACTACGCCTGCGAGACCTCCGAACCGAGAAATGAGGCTGACGGCGAGGTCGTGATGGCGCTTGGGCTTAGGGCTGGAGATACCGAGAAAAACCTCGAGGATCTCGACGTCGGTCAGCGCTTCCAACCCGCCATCAAGGAACTTCCGGCGTAGTTTGCGCCAATGGTCCCAGTCCTGCGTCTTGTCGGTGGTCAACGCGGTGAGCTTGCCGAAGGTGGCGACCACTGGTGCCTCGGCCAAGTCGGCGTAGTGACCTTGGTGGACCGGGTAGACAACCGTCCCTTCGTCGTTCAAGACGTCAATGTTTTGTTGCCCGGAGACCAGGGAGTCTTCGCTCATTATGGTGTCCTCTCATATCCATTCGGGGCCTTCTCGGTCAAACCGGCGTACGGCCCTCTAACAAAGGCAAGTACCAGAGTTCGTTCAGAAAAATCAACCTTTGGTTGAATTCTCTTTTTGGCGGTTCAAACTAGGTCTGCTCGAAACCTGAGCCGCACATAGTCTGCGGTCCAGTTGCCCTCGGCGTCGCACAGCGTCGGTTCCAGCAGAGCCACGGCGCGCTGCACGAGATCGGCACGCCGCTCTGCCGGCGCGTGCCGCAGGAACGGGTCGCCGAAGGTCTCGAGCCAGCCGGCCATGCCGGTCGGCAAGGGCGTCGGGCGGGGAATCAGCTCCATTGTCGCGACCTCGAAGCCGTGCCGTTCGAGGCGGCGGGCGTAGGCGGCTGGGCTCGGTAAGAACCAGGGTCGAAGGCTGAGCGCCGGGATGCCGGCTTGGCGCAGCACGGCCCGCAGCGCCGTGGTGATCGCCGCGACATTGCCCATGCCGCCGAGCTCGGCCACGAATCGGCCGCCGGGGCGGAGTGCTCGGACGACGCCGGCGATGACCGCGTCGGGCCGGGTCATCCAGTGCAGCGCCGCATTGGAGAAAACGGCATCGAACTCGTGCTCGAACGGCAGCTCATGGCCGTCGGCCAGCA
>JAZBOQ010000145.1:0-2488 GCA_036351195.1 Thermoanaerobaculales bacterium
AGGAGATCGAGAACGTCGTCAAACGGTCCTGGCAGTACGTCGCCATGTACAACGTCAACAACAAGGGCGCCATGCAGTACGGCGGCTGGAACATCGTCGACGTGGACACCGAGCTCAAAGACCACACGCTCAAGGTCATCGCGCGGCCCAACAACGACTCGCTCTACATCACTGCCATGCTCGACCTGCGTAAGGAGCCCGTCATCCTCGACATGCCGGCCTTCGACTCGAAGTACGTGTCGCTGATGGTCACCGGCTACGACCACTACGTCAACATCCCGATGTCGACCCGGCAGGGGGACTTCGACCAGCCGGAGACAATGCTCTTCTTCAGTGAACGCACCGAGGGTTACGAGAGGGGAGAGCAGATCGAGGGCATCGACCGCACCTTCGAGGCCACCGGCGACTTCCTGTCGGCCGTCTTCCGCGTCATGCCCCATGCCAACGAGCCGGAGCGCTTCGAGCGCATCACGGAGCAGATGCAGTCGGTGCGATTGCTGACCCTGTCGGAGTACCGGGGCGGCGAGGCCCTGCCGATCAACGACGCCGACTTTCCTCCGGTCGGCAAGACAGACGTGGACCTCTTTGAGAACAACCTGCTCGAGGTCATGCAGTTCGTCTTCAACCACACGACCTTCGATGAGGCCAGCGAGCTCGATCAGAAGGTCCTGGCGGCCTACGAGCCGCTCGGCTTGGCGCCGGGGCAGAGCTTCGACCCGGAGCGGGTCGCGGCGCTCGACGGACAGCGAGTCCGCCAGGTGGCCGAGCGCATCGAGGCCGAGGAGATGGCCAAGGCCGACCGGCTGGCCGCCAGCACGGGAATGTTCAAGCTCAAGGGCGACATCGGCCTCGACCTGCTGCTCTTCCAGTCCGTCTTCGGCCCCATCGGCCAGCCGGCAGTGGAGGCCGTGTATCCCGCCATCGCGACGACCGACGGGGCGCCGATGAATGCGCAGCACGACTACGTCATCCGCATGAGCAAGGATGAAATGCCCCCCGCCGAGGCCTTCTGGTCGATGACCCTCTACGACACCGAGAACGGCTTCTTCATCCCCAACGACCGCAAGAAGTACAGCGTCGGCGAGAACGGCGGCATGAAGCTCGACGAGGACGGCGGCATCGCCGTCACCATCGCCGCCGAGAAGCCCGAAGGCGTGCCCGAGGAGAACTGGCTACCGCTCAACCGAGGCGACTACGGCATCGACGTGGTCCTACGCCTCTATGTCCCGGACCTGGAGAAGTTCGAGACCTGGGAACCGCCCAAGGCCGAGAAGCTCTAGATGTCCAGAAACTCACGAACGACGGAGGTTCCCATGAATATGTTTTACCAGATGAAAGAGACCGTCCCGCGCGCCGGCCAGTGCGTCGCCATGACCGGCGCTCTCGTGGCTTTCCTTGTGCTTGCCGCCGGTCCCGCGCCGGCCCAGGAGGTGCTGCCGTTTCCCGACCCGCCGACGGGCGGCAAGGTCGGGCCGACCATGCAGGAATCCGTCCACAAGTGGCGCGAGACGCCGAGCTACCTGCCGGAAGACGCCCCGAACATCCTGATCGTGATGTTGGACGATGCGGGCTTCGGGCAGCCCGATACCTTCGGCGGTGAGATCCACACGCCCACGCTCACCCGCCTGGCGGAGGAGGGCATCGCCTACAACGCGTTCCACACCACCGCCATGTGCTCGCCCACCCGCGCCGCCCTGATGACCGGGCGCAACCACCACCGGGTTGGCGCCGGCATGATCTCCGAGTACGCCAACGACTGGGATGGATACACCGGTGTCATTCCCAAATCATCGGCGACCATTGCCGAGGTGCTCGGCCACTATGGCTACGCGACCTCAGCCTTCGGTAAGGATCACAACACGCCGATCGACCAGCTTGCCAACGGACCCTACGACCGCACCCCGACGGGCCGGGGCTTCGACTACTTCTACGGTTTTATGGCCGGTGAAACCTCCCAGTGGGAGCCGGCATTGTGGGAGAACACGAATCCGATCTCACCGCCCCACGTGGAGAACCACGAGGACTACCACCTCACCGAAGACATGGCCGACAAGGCGATCACCTGGATGCGCCGTCACCTGGCCGTGAATCCGGATCGGCCTTTCCTGATGTGGTGGACGCCGGGCGCGGTGCACGGTCCCCATCATGTCGCCAAGGAGTGGGCGGACAAGTACAAGGGCCAGTTCGACGACGGTTGGGATGCGTTCCAGCAGCGTACATTCGAACGCCAGAAGGCAATGGGCTGGATCCCCGAGGACACAGAACTAGCGCCGCGACCGGAAGGTATGCCGGCCTGGAAAGATATCCCCGAGGACGAGAAGGCATTCCAGGCGCGGTTGATGGAAGTCTACGCCGGCTTCTTTGAGCATACCGATGTCCAGGTCGGCCGTTTGATTGACGAACTCGAGGCCCGCGGCATCCGCGATAACACCATGGTGATCTACATTCTTTCGGACAACGGCGCGTCCGCCGAGGGGATGGAGGGAAG
>JAZBOQ010000146.1:0-2359 GCA_036351195.1 Thermoanaerobaculales bacterium
CTGCAGCTCTCGGCGCAAACCGAGCTGGGCCACGGCGGTCTCACCGGGCGCCAGCGTCGCGCACGACAGACGTTCCACCCGCGCCGGCACCCGATCGGCGAAGGCGTGGACTTCGAGCTCGTCACCTTCGCCGAGGGGATTCGGAGCCGACGAGAGGAGCTCGAGCCTGAGGGTCACGAGTCGGGTCGGTCGCCAATCACCCACGGTCATGATCTGGTTGCCGCGATCGAGGTCCTCGCGACCGAGGCCGACCAGGTTCATGGCCACGCGCTCACCAGCCTCCACCTGTTGCCGTTCCTCGCCGTGAACATGCAGCCGGCGCACCCGGGTTCGGCGCCCGGACGGCATGATCATCACCTCCGCACCGACATCGAGACGGCCCCACAGCGAGGTTCCCGTGACCACGGTCCCGGCCCCGGTCAAGCTGAAGATCCGGTCCACCGCCTCGCGAAACGGCCGCTCGGTCATCTGCCTCGGACGAACGGCGCGAGACTGCGACACGAGCACCGAGCGCAGCTCGTCGAGGCCGCGCCCGGTCACCGCCGACACCGGAACCACCGGTACGTCGGCAAAGGCGGTCGACGCGAGGAACTCCTTGAGCTCCTCGGCGGCGAGCTCGGCGAGCTCATCATCGACGGAGTCGATCTTGGTCAGCGCCACGGCACCGCCCGGCACGCCCATCAGACGAATCACCTCAAGGTGCTCGCGGGTCTGGGGCATGATGCCCTCGTCGGCCGCGACCACCAACAGGGCGAGGTCGATACCCGAAGCTCCCGCGATCATCGTGTGAACCAGGCGCTCATGACCGGGAACGTCGACGAAGTGCAACTCGACGGAATCGCTGCAGACGTGGGCGAACCCGAGCTCAATGGTGATGCCCCGATCCCGTTCTTCCGGAAGACGGTCACAATCCGTCCCGGTGAGTGCCTTGACCAAGGTGGTCTTGCCGTGGTCAATGTGGCCCGCGGTGCCGAATACAACATGCTCCATAGAGGCATGGTACAGACTCCGCCCGGCAGCGAGATAGCCACACGCCTCGATCCGACCTTCTGCCGACGGTTGACCATGGTCACTTGGCCGACGGAGCACGACCCGATAAGCTCTTCGGGTGATCGAAAGCGAACTCAAGATCCCCGTCGCCGGTCTCGACCGCACGCGCGACAGACTTGATGAGGTCGGCGCTTGCCGCGTCACCTCAGCCCGGCTCGAAGTGAACATCCTCTTCGACACCGCCGACGGTGAGCTCGCCTCGACGCATCGGGTGCTTCGGGTTCGCCGGTTCGGCGATCGCACCGTGATCACCTTCAAGGGCCCGGCACACTGGACCGGAGCGGTCAAGCACCGCCGGGAGATCGAGTTCGACGCGTCATCGAACGAGGCCGCGGTCGAGCTGCTCAACGCCCTCGGTTACGCACCCTGGATGCGCTATGAGAAAATCCGCGAGCACTGGACCCTCGGTGAGGTCCACGTCGATCTCGACCACACCCCCATGGGGGACTTTGTGGAGATCGAAGGCCCTCCCGACCGCCTCGAAACAACCGCCCGGAGGCTCGGTCTCGAACCGGACGATGCCGTCGCCGGGTCCTATATCAGCCTCTGGACCGAACATCGAAAACGACAGCCGGGCCTCGGCCGCGACATGATCTTCGATCCATGACCGCCATCGCCATGGTTCTGGCGGCCGGACGCGGCGAACGCATGCGCCCGCTTTCGGCGGTGCTGCCAAAGCCGGCCCTGCCCCTCCTCGAACAACCGGTGATCGCCTCCGCGATCAATCTCGCCGCAGCCGCCGACTGTCGGCGGATCGTCGTCAACGCGTGGCATCTGACGAAGCTCTTGGAGCGGTCCCTCGAAGAGATTGACACCTCAACTCCGGTAGCCGTTTCCCGCGAGCCCGAGCTCATGGGTACCGCCGGCGGGCTGGCCCTGGCCCGGGAGAGAGGTCTCCTCGGGGATGACGGGCCAGTCCTCGTGATCAACGGTGACGGCCTGCTCAACCTCGATCTGAAACCGCTCTTCGAGCGCATGGCGAACTCGGGCGATCTGATCAGCCTCGCCCTGCTACCCCATCTCGATCCGAAACGGTGGTCGCGGATTGTGCTCGAAGCCGATCAGAGCGTGGCGAAGATCATTGCCGCCGGCGACCCGAAACCGGGCGAAGTCACATTTCTCTATCCCGGAGTCATGCTGGTTTCACGGCAGACGCTGGACTCCATCGATCTCCGACCAGGTGGCGTTCCCGAGCAGCTGTGGGGCCCCGCTCTCGCCGCAAGAAAGCTCGGCGGGGTACCGGTTTCCGGCCACTGGCGAGAGATCGGCACGCCGTCGGCGTATCTCGAGGCGGTCATGGGTCGCCTCA
>JAZBOQ010000147.1:0-2091 GCA_036351195.1 Thermoanaerobaculales bacterium
GGCGTCGTCGCCCTCGTCGAGCCCTTCATCGACACCATCGTCATCTGCACCCTCACCGGGCTGGTGATCATCCTCACCGGAGTCTGGAGCGCCACGGTTCCGACCGAGATCAGCCTCGCATCGGGCGACATCTCCTATGTCCAGCAGTACGAAGAGGGGCGTTTTGCCGAGATCGGCGAGCCCGCCAGCATCCGGATCGACGCCGGCCGGCATGCGGATGAATCGATCGCGGCCCCGATGGTCGCCTGGCACGAGGTGGTGATCGAGAAGCTCTTTCTCGATCCCGAGATGCAGCGCCCCTTCACCGGTCATGTCGATACCGGTCGCGGCGTCGCGGTGGCCGATGACGGCACCGAGCTCGGTTCACTGTATGGGATGGCCGCCGAGAGCGGTGCGCCGTTGACCATGGTGGCCTTCGAGCGCGGTCTCCCCGGGCGAGCCGGGCGTTTCATCGTCGTGATCAGCGTCTTCCTCTTCGCCATCTCCACCGCCATCGCCTGGAGCTACTACGGCGACCGCTGCGCCAACTATCTCTTCGGCCGCAAGATGATCCTGCCCTACAAGGCCGCTTTCGTCTTCATGCACTTCGTCGGAGCCGTGCTCTCGTTGTCCGCGGCCTGGACGCTGGGAGACGTGTTCCTCGGCATCGTCATCCTGCCCAACCTGCTGGCGCTGCTGCTGCTCTCACCGAAGGTCGCCGAGCTGACGAAGAGCTACTTCCAGCGCAAGCCGTGGATCGAGAACCGTGAGGTTCACAGGAAGCTGAAGGAACACGGCAACGGGCATCACGGACGCTGATCGACAAAGCTATGGGAGGCGAGTTGATGGCAGGCGGATTGACGATCGACGGGTTGCGCGCGGCGATCAAGAAGACCGGCGACAACGGAGACGCCGAACAGGCCGAGCGTTTCGAGCTCATGGCCCGCCGCTTCGAAATGGCGGTGGCGCGGTTGGTGCAGCAGATCCGCACCGTCGTCGAGCAGGTCCCCGAGCTCGAGTGCGTCTTCGAAGACGAGGTCGAGACCTTCACTGCGCCGGGGTTTCCGGGCCGCCGCCTCGACATCCACGACCAGCGGCTGCGGATCACCCGCGGAGAGGATTTTCTCCTTTTCGATCCCACCGCCAATGCCCTGCTCTCGGCCATGGGCCAGGTGGAGATCGCGGCCTCGAGGCCGATCCCCTTCATGGTCGAAAAAACCCTTTATTTGATTCCGGAAGGCGGCGGCGCGAAGTGGGGCTACCGCTCGGTGGACAACATGGGTGGCCCCCTGGTCCCATTCGGCAAGCAGGACCTGCTCAAGCTGCTGCACGCGGTCTTCGCGGGAGAGTGATTCCCGCTTCAATGCTGAGCTCTCAGTTGAGCCTCGTGCAAAAATCGGTTCATTGAGCGGGTTGACGCCGTTGATGAGAGGTTCGTTCGCCGGCGGGTGCGCCGGCGTGATGGCGTCGAACAGCGCCCTATCCTGCCATCAAGAGTCTTTTCCAAGAGGCCCAGTCTTGAATTCTGAGATTCGCTGCAAAACCCGTTCATTCCAACAAGCGCGTTGGGCAAGGCAACTCATCATTGTTGACTCGCGTCTCGTCGGGGCACCGCGATGACGGCTTCCGACGCCTGGGCTACCCGAAATCGCCCCCGTCCGCCGAGCCTTCGAGATTGGCATCGACGATCTGAGCGTCACCGATGACTGCAGCGGATCGGTGCGCTCCTTCGGTATCGGGGGTTACCGCCCGGCGACCACGTGGTCCCATTGATCGGCGCCACCGCTTTCGAATCCGTCGACGAAGATGAAGACGCAAATTCCGCTGGGTGAGTTCAGCCAAGGAGTAAAATCCACCGAACCCGAACCCGAAACGTCGATGGAGTCACCACCGCCCGGGCCGGCCCCTGAAGGTCCGTCGGCAGCACCCCAGTAGTTGTCCTCCAACCACAGCCCGGCGGCTGTACCGTTGTGCGTCACACCGCTGTAGTTTTCCATGATGCAGTTGGCGCCCGAAGAGCTGCCGAGGGTCGCGTTCGACCCGATGTACACACCGGTCGCGTTGGTCACGATCTGATTGTAACTGATCACCGCATCGGTCGTTTCGCCGTCA
>JAZBOQ010000148.1:0-2056 GCA_036351195.1 Thermoanaerobaculales bacterium
CGTGGTGGCGGTGGCCTCGGGGCAAGGCGGCGTCGGCAAGTCGACGGTCTCGTCCAATCTCGCCCTGGCCCTCGCGAAGAAAGGCTTCTCGGTGGGCCTGCTCGACGCCGACATCTACGGTCCGTCGCAGCAGCTCATGATGGGCGCCACCGATGAGCCCGAGGGAGACGAAAAGGGAATCTATCCGGTGGAGGCGCCCGGCGGCGTCAAAGTGATGTCCTTCGGCTTTCTGGTCGATGCCGACCAGCCGGTGATCTGGCGCGGACCCATGCTGCAAAAGGCCCTGGAGCAGTTCTTCGGCGATGTCTACTGGGGCGAGCTCGACTATCTGGTGGTCGACCTGCCGCCGGGGACCGGCGATGTGGCCATCACGTTGTGCCAAAACGTGCCCCTGGCCGGGACCATTATCGTCACCACTCCCCAGGACGTGGCTCTGATCGACGCCCGGAAGGGGTTGAAGATGCTCACCAAGCTCGACTCTCCGGTCCTCGGCATCGTCGAGAACATGTCCGGCTTCGAGTGCCCCAAGTGCGGTCACGTGGAGTACATCTTCGGTTCGGACGGCGGCGCCAAGACCGCGGACGAGCTCGGTCTGCCGCTGCTGGGATCGGTGCCGCTCGACCCCCATGTGGTCGCCGGCGGCGACAGCGGCAAGCCCGTTGTCATCGCGCGACCCGAGTCGGCCTCCGCCAAGGCCTTCGTCGAGATCGCCGACAAGGTCGCGAAGGCGACGGAGTAGCTCGTTACGAAACAGCCGGCGGTCCGTTACTTCCGTTCGGTGTAGGTCACCCCGATCTCGGTGGCTTCGCCGTCCTCGCGATTGATCATCACAATGACATTCTTGTTCTCGGCCTCCAATGAAGCGTTGACCATGGCGCCCTCGGTGCCGCCGCCGGAGAAGGTGTTGACGTTGACCTCGAACCCGGCCTCCTTGAGCATCTCCGAGTAGAAGTCGCGGACCTCGGCGACGCTGTCGGAGGTTTGCAGGCTGAAGCTGCCGTGGGCCGAATCGTCGGTGGTCAGGGTGCCCACATCCTTGGGCTCGGTGCCGGGGTAGACCGGCGCCCAGTCGGGACGGTCCTGGGTCACCGCCGCTCCGGTGGTGAGCTGGAACCCTTCACCATCGCTGCTTTCGACCTTCACCGTACCGCTTTCAGCCTCGCTGACATCGACGGTGACGCCCTCGCCGTTTTCGCCGGTCCAGCTGAGCTTGCCCTGCTCGATATCCTCGAGGTTCACCGTGACGAGCTCGCCGGTTTTCTTGTTGCGCACGGTCATGGTGCCGGCGTCCTCATCGACGTCGACCTCCTCGAGCTCGGGGGAGGCCTTGACGATGAGCCTGGCGGCTGCGAGGCCGGGGTTGTCTTCGAAGTCGCCGGCGACGTCCTTGACCGCCCGCGCCAGGAAGAAACCACCGACCATCATGACGACGACGACGATGACGAGGATCACGCCACAGCCGATTCCGACCCATGCCAGCGGGTGCAGGCCCTTTTTCTGAGGTTGAGGGGTTTTGTTGCTCATCGCATCCTCCTCTAGGTAGTCTGATCCGGTTCTGCGGCAGCTTAGCACGCCGTTCGCAAGCCAGCATCATGGTACGATTCAGCGACATGGACGACCACCCCGAGCCTGCAGAGACTGGGATGAACTGTGAGTTCTGATCTCGTCTGGGTGGTGCTGTGCATGGTCGGATCGGGGTTTTTCTCGGCTTCGGAAACGGCTCTGTCGTCGCTGCCCATCACCCGGCTGGAAGCGCTGCGGCAATCGAGCGGGCGGCTCACGCGGGCGGGGCTCGACCGCTGGGCCACCGCGCCCCAGGAGCTGCTGATCACCATCCTGGTGGGCAACAACCTGGTCAACGTGCTGGCCTCGGCGTTGGCCACCCAGATCGCCTACCGCTTGACCAGCGAGGGTGGACTGGCAGTCGTCGTGGGAATCATGACCCTGGTCATTCTGGTCTTCGGTGAGATCACCCCTAAAACCCTGGCGCAACGGCACTCGGCGTGGATTTCGGCGCGGGTGGCGCCGATTCTCTACCTGCTCGACGTGGTGCTGC
>JAZBOQ010000149.1:0-7635 GCA_036351195.1 Thermoanaerobaculales bacterium
CCGAGACATCCCCGCCTTTTTCTCCCGAACGCGATCTATCACGTCTATTGCCGCGTCGCCCGCGGCGAGTTCGTGTTTGATGAAGACTTCGAGGCGATGGAGTTCGCATCACGCTTCGAGGCAGCGTCCGGCCACAACCTGGAAGATCTAGCCTCCCGGTATCGCGAGACTCATCAGATTCGTGGACGAATCGAGTTCGTCACGCTCGCACTGCCGCGCTACGGATTTCGTGGACGTGATGTCGCTACGCTGCTAGAGAAGCACGGCAATTCGATCACGAAATGGCTGACCCAGGGGCTTCCTCTCGAGCGAGACGATCCGGCGTTCAAGGATCGACTTCACCTCATCGACGCAGCCATCTCTTCGGCAGACAGACAAATCAACAAATGTGCCGTGGCAGAGGGCGCCATCAACGGACGTCGATCAGGAAACTGCGGGAGGCTGAATCGACCACAATTCAACAAATGTGAACGTGGCACCCATCGCACCCATCTTTTCCGACTCGAATGAGGCACTAGCGCAGTGGGTGCCAGGTTCACATCCGAACAATTCCTGAGCGGATGGGCGCGACAGATGATTGCCAGACTTCGCATTCGCGCTTGACTGGTCCACCAACCCTGCCGGCGTCGACGCTTGCGGCGACAAGCTCCCGGACGTACACTTCAGTCAAACATCAAGCTCGAAAGGGCGCTGGAGAGCGCCGCGGCCGTGAAGGAGGTCCGAGATGAGGCGTTCGGCTTTACTCGTCGCAATCGCGACCGTTGCTTGGTTTTCAACCACGCCAGCAGCAGCAACAACCGTCGGCGGCAGCCTGACCTACGGCGGTCTGCCGCTGACAAGCACCTTCAGCGGGATGCAGTCGGGTGTTCTCCAGGTCCGCTCCCTGGACCAAAACGAGACGACGAATTACGTGATCGATTTCGGTGACAGCTACCAGGTCCCCGTTGATCTCCCGGCGGGCCAGTACCGGTTCTGGATCATGTTCACGCTCCGAGCCGGCCAGACGGGGTTCACCTACCGGTCGGGAGACCTCTACCGTTCAGTGGGCCTGGTTCACGTTCCCAACCAGACCACGTTCACCCTCGATGTGGAGATGCTCTACCTTCCCCGCGTCACCCAGCCACTGGACAGCACGGAGACCTGGCCGGGCTACGGCTGCACCGGGTGTCCCATCGGCGCTGTCCAGCCTGTGGAGTTCACCATCGAGTGGGCACCGGTTCCATTGGCCACCAGCTACGGCGTTGAGGTCCGGCACATGAGTTGCGCCGGCGCCTTGCAAACCTCACGCCTCTCGACCAACGAATCGACGATCGACATCTGCCAGCTTCAAATCCCCGGGGAGGAGTACATCGACGTTTCGATCCTCGCCTACGACAACCGGAACGAGCTCCTCAGCGCCAACCCGCTGGTGTTGTACGCCGAGGACGGCTGCGGCCGAAACGCATTCTCCTTCAACGCGGGCGGCCCGGGCCGGGTCGCCCACAACCCCGGCCGGATCGTTCCCCAGGTCGCCCGGGTGCAGGGTGTCGGTGCCTCGTTCTGGACCAGTGACCTGATCCTGACCAATCCCACCGCTCGCGACCTCACCACGACCCTGTATTACACACCGCGCGAAGCCGACGGCCTCTCCGACTACATCGAAACCGAGGTCGAGGTCCCGGCGGGCGCCTGCCGGGTCTTCAACGACGTGGTCCACGAGCTGTTCGGAACCACGGGCGCCGGTTCGCTCGAGGTGGCCTCGTCCTCCCTCGTGGTCGCATCCCGAATCTCCACACCCGCTGCCGGCGGCGGAGCCTACGGTCAGGGCCTTTCACCCATCACGTCGGACCAGGTGCTGAGCTCGGTGGGCGACAGGGCCGTCGGCGGAGGCGTGATGAAGGCGCCTGGCGCCCGTTCGAATCTCGCCCTCAACGAGGTCTGGGGCGAGCAGGCCGCCGCCCTCGTCATCCTCAAGAATCGTGACGGGGTGGTCTTGGGCACGAGGCGAGTCGTCCTGGCCCCCTTCTCCAATCACCAGATCAATGATCTGGCGTCGAGACTGGGCGGTGTGACGTCACTGAGCGAGGGTCAGGTTGAAGTGCGCCACGATGCCGGCGCAGGCCGTATCGCCGCGACTCTGGTCCTCGTCGACTCCTCCGACGACCCCAGTACGGTGCCCCTGTACGAACAGCCCTGAACACAGAAGCAGAAGGGTGCGGAAGGACGGATAGGAAGTTCCTTTCCTCCACATTGTTGACATAGCTCACGCTGTAAAGGGTCTCGGACAGGGAACCGATCACTCCCTCTCCTTCCAACTCGAGCAGGCGATGGACCGGGAAGATCACGTTGATGTCCCGCTCGGCCAGATCGTGATCGAAATGGGCGTGGGCGATGCCGATCTCCTCCTCTCTGACGGTCTTCGGGAGCGTTCGAATCGATGGATCGCCGTGGATCGACGTCTTGTCGAACGGGAGTTGGCCGGCCTTCAGATACAGACCGCCGGTGGTCAGCACCGCAACGGTCTTCTCCGACAACGCCCCACGATAGGGTGTCCAGGGGATGTCCCGGGGAGCGATCAACGGGTACTTCTTGACGATCTCCTCCATCTTTCCAGCCTGGTAGTCCGCCAGGCTTTCCTCTGATCGGTACCACGTATCACATTGTGATGTTTTGCCGTTGGCAGTGGTAAGAGGTGAACCCCAATCCTTGGACAGGTTCGCGGCGTTTCTAAGGTGGCTCACCCCGCCATCTTCAGCCGCCGCACCTTCCGATCAGGCTTGTTCAGCGCGTGATCGTAGTTGGTCTCGAGATAACTCCGTACCCGGCACCTATGTATCGCCGAGTTGGTTGTTCGGGCCATGAGTTGGAAACTGTCGCCATGGTTTGGTTGTTGAGGCGACGTATCGGTGCCGGGCATGGGGTTACGCCGTGGCGGCAAACAACTCCGTAACTCCGTACCTGGCACCAATAGAGGCAACGCCCACCTTCCAGGCTCACTCGCATGCGTAAAAAACGGGCCGAATTGGGATTGAAACCCGGAACAATCTTGTTTCTCACAGCGGTCGTCCCTCGACCGTTGAAGGAGAAAACCATGATCCGTGGCAGTTACCCAACGAAAGCCCTTGTCGTCGCCACCCTTCTGGTCCTGCTCAGTACGCACTCGGTACGGGCGCAGGTGTCCCGGGAAACACTGGAGGCAATCTCGATCCCAGACTCGGTAGAGACCCCGATCGGCAAGCTGGAGTTCTTCGATGGCGTGCCAAAGGACGCCACGGTCACCGCTGTCTATGACAACCTCGACCGGATGCGTGGAACCGAGGTGTTTCTCGACAATATCGGCGCCGTGTCGATGTACAACGTTCGTAAGGGTCTGGCCGACGCCGGGGCCAAGGGGGCGAACAGGATCGCCGTCTTTGAACAGTTGATGGATTCGCAGACCCTGGTGGTCACCGCCAACACATCGACGCTCTACGCCTATACCTACACGGATCTCGCCAACGACGGCCCGACCGTTATCGAGGTCCCACCAGGCATGCTCGGTTTTCTCAACGACGCATGGCAGCGTTTCGCGGGCAATATCGGTGTGACCGGGCCGGACAAGGGCAAGGGCGGCAAGTATCTGGTGCTGCCGCCGGGTTGTGCGGGCGAAGCGCCCGACGGCTACTTCCTGCTCAAGCCACCGACCAACAGGAACTTCCTGTTCCTGCGCGGTTCGATCAAGGATGGGCTGGGACCGGCGGTCGAGAACATCACCTCCGGCCTGAAGGTCTATCCGTTGAAGGACGCCGCAAATCCGGCGCCGACCGAATACGTGAACGTGTCGGGCAAGGCCTTCAACACCATCTTTCCCAGCGACTTCACCTATTTCGAAGATCTTGACAAGATCATCCAGGAAGAGCCGATCGACGCCATCAGCCCCGATGTGCGCGGCGAGATTGCGGCCATCGGCATCGTCAAGGGTCAGCCGTTCAAGCCTGATGCCCGGATGAAGAAGTTGCTGAGCGAAGCCGCCACGCTCGGGGCCGCGACGTCACGGGTCATCACCTACCATCCCCGCATTGCGGGCGTGAACATCTATCCGGACGACCCAAACAGTATCTGGTCCACGGCCTTCGCCAACAAGAACACCAGTTTCGAGGCCGACGGCGCCATGGGTCTCGACGCCCGCGCGCTGTACTACTTCAACGCCGGTGGCGTGACCCCGGCCATGGCGGTCACGCGGGCCGGTGCAGGCTCCGACTATGCGCTGGCGGTCCTCGATGCCAACAAACAGGCATTCGACGGCGCCAAGACCTACAAGTTGTACCTTCCGCGCAACGTGCCGGTGAACGACTTCTGGGCGGTGACGCTGTACGACACCCAGACCCGCTCGCAACTGCAGACCAGCCAAAAATTCCCGACGGTCGGCAGCCAGTCCGATGGCATCGAGAAAAACGCGGACGGTTCCTACGACCTCTATTTCGGACCGAAAGCACCGGCAGGCAAAGAAAGCAACTGGCTGGCGACGGCACCGGGCAAGAGTTGGTTCATGATCCTGCGCATGTACGGGCCGCTCGAGCCATGGATCAACAAGACCTGGCGGCCGAGCGAGATTGAACTGGTCGAATAGGTTGAGGTGAGCACCCCCCCCCGCATTCGCGCAGTGCGCGCGTGCGAGTGGAGTGCCCAAGTCAATATCGGGCTGTCCCGGATCACGATCGATCCGTGACAGCGTCAACACAGTCATGAATCGAGAGGAATCTACATGAGCAAGTCTCCCCACGCCCCCATCCGTTTGGCGGTAGCCGGCCTTCTGGCGGTCTCCGTCTTGTCCGCCTGCAACAAGGAGGCAGTCGATGCTTCCTCCACGGCACATGAAGCCGCGCCGGGGATCGACGAGTTGAAGGCCATCGCCGAGGAAGGCTACATCTACGGCCTGCCGCTGGTCATGAACTACGCGGTCATGAACGAGTACGCGGTCGACCCGAATTCAAGCCAATTCAAGGCGCCGTTCAACCAGCTCAAGAACCTGGCGCGAGTGTTCACCTACAAGGACACGGCTGTCATCACCCCGAACAGCGACACGCCGTATTCGTTCCTGTGGCTGGATCTTCGCGCTGAACCCATTGTGGTCTCCGTACCGGCCATCCCCAAGGATCGCTACTACTCGGTGATGCTGGCCGACTCCCATACCTACAACTACGGCTACATCGGGAGTCGTGCCACTGGTAATGAGGCGGGTCACTACATGATTGCGGGCCCCGACTGGGCCGGCGAGAAGCCCGCGGGCATCGAAAAGGTCTTCCAGTCGGCCACGCCGTTCAGCCTCGCGGTCTTCCGCACCCAGCTCTTCAACGCGGCCGACCTGCCGAACGTCGAGAAGATCCAGGCGCAATACAAGGCCCAGCCGCTGTCGGCATTCCTGGGTCAGGCCGGGCCGCCGGCCGCGCCCAAGATCGGCTTTCTGCCGGCCACCACCGCCGGAATCAAGGAAAACTTCTGGAGCTACCTCGACGCCGCGCTCGAATACATCCCGGAGGCTGACGAGGATCGGGCGATCCGCGGCAAGCTGGCCACGATGGGCGTGGGTCCCGGCAGGACATTTGATTTCAAAGATCTTCCACCGGAACACAAGCAGGCCATTGCCGAAGCGATGAAGGCCGGCGATGACAAAGTGGCCAAATTTCTGGCCTCGGGTATGACCGATATCAACGGCTGGCAGGTAGGCTCGCTGCCGGGCGACAAGGCCCACTACAACGGCGACTGGGTCAAGCGTGCCGCCACCGCCAAGGCGGGTCTCTACGGCAACAATGCCGCTGAGGCCATGTATCCGCTCACCCGCGTGGATGGCAGTGGGCAGACGCTCGATGGCAGCACGCACAACTACACCCTGTCTTTCTCCGCGGGCCAATTGCCGCCGGTGAACGCCTTCTGGTCGGTGACCATGTACGACGGCAAGACCCAGTATCTGATCGAGAACCCGATCGATCGATACCTGATCAATTCGCCGATGCTACCGAGCATGAAAAAGAACGCGGATGGATCCCTGACCCTCTACATCCAGAAGGATTCCCCCGGGAAGGACAAGGAATCGAACTGGCTGCCGGCCCCCAACGACGAGATCTACCTGGTGATGCGCCTGTACTGGCCGAAGCCGGCGACCGAGGATCCGTCGATCCTGCCGGCAGGCAAGGGCACCTGGCAGCCGCCGGGTGTCGTGGTAGCCGATTGACACGCCGGTAGTTTCGCCAATGCTCGAACCGATAAGAAGTGAGTCAAAATGAAAAACCTGATTCTGCGCACCACGATGGCGTCGATGTGCATGTTCGCCGTGCTTCCCGTGGCAGCAATGGCTGAAGAAGCCATCGTCGTCAATATCGACAACTTCAACAAGGCACAGACCGACTCTGAATTCGAAGGCATTTTGAAGCTGTCAGGCGGCATCAACACGTTGCACAGCAACCGCACCCCCACCCCGGTCGACAAGCAGAACGTCATCCGCATGAACCGGGATACGCTCTACAGTCTGGGAGTCGTCAACATCTCAAAAGGCGCGACCGTCACCCTGCCGGAGACCGGCAAGCGCTACATGTCGTTGATGGTCATCAACAACGATGGTTACGTCAATGATGTCTACTACGGCGGCGGCAGCTATGAGCTGACGATGGAGAAGTTCCAGACCCCGTTTGTCGGTGTGGTCATCCGCACCCTCGCCAACCCGGAAGACGCGACGGATCTGGCAGCAGCCCACGAGCTTCAGGACAAGATCAAGATTGTCGCCGGTTCCCAGGATCCATTTGTCCCGCCAAAGTACGACAAGGCAAGCTATCAAGCGACGCTCGAGCCGATCCTCGACCTCGCAAAGGGGCTCAAACGGTATACTCAGACCTTCGGCTCCAAGACCGAGGTCAACCCGGTCCATTTCCTGATCGGCAACGCCTCTGCCTGGGGTGGCCTGCCGGATACGGCGGCCGTGTATATCAATGTGCAGCCCAATCTGCCGGTCGGCGAGTACGAGCTCACGGTGAAGGATGTGCCGGTCAAGGGTTTCTGGTCGATCAGCCTCTACAACGCGAAAGGCTATTTTCAGGAGAACGACATCAACGCCTACAGTCTCAACAATCTGACCGCGAAGCCGAACAGCGACGGGTCATACACCGTGCGATTCGGGGGCTGCACCGCCGGCACCGAGAACTGCCTGCCGATCATGGAAGGTTGGAACTACAGCGTCCGCATGTACGAGCCGAGTAAAGAGATCATCGACGGCACCTGGGTGTTCCCGGGGCCACCTACACCACGCAACGATTGACGAGGATCTTCCTCGGCTGCACGCATAGATAGCGCTGATGTCGGTAGTGGGATCGACGGGTTGGTGGCGGTGGATTACTCGGTGATCTCACGAGAAGGGCTGACGAATGAGATCGCCTGGCCATCGGCGACGCCGATCATAACCGCTTCGACGATGGGAGCGTCGACCTCGATCCGCGAACCCCAGCGGACAATGAAGTTCGGATGAATGGATGGGTGCCAGATGGGTGCCACGTTCACATTTGTTGATTTGTGGGGCTGAGTAGGTAGAATCTGATTGTCCCGTCCGCGCATAGGAGGAATCCTATGCCGAGACATCCCCGCCTTTTTCTCCCGAACGCGATCTATCACGTCTATTGCCGCGTCGCC
>JAZBOQ010000150.1:0-5487 GCA_036351195.1 Thermoanaerobaculales bacterium
CACGGCCACGGATGCTGCTCGGGATGCGGGCACGGATTCTGGCATAGTTTCGGGAACGGGATCGGGACCGATTCGGAGGCGCTCGGCGGCCACGGTCACGGATGCGGATGCGGATGCGGCCTACGCGCCCGGCTCCTTCCGCCCCTTGATCGCGGTCCGACTGATCAGGAAATCGAGCAACCCGGGAGTGTGCCGCGCCAAAAAGACCGCGATGTGACCATGACCGGTGATGACCTGCTCGCGTTTGCGACGAACAGTGGCCGAGACCAGCTTGCGGGCCGCCTTGGTCGTGTCCATGCTCAGCCAGGAAGGAACCGAGTCCTCCGCGTCCGGGTTGAAGCGGCCATCGTTGTTCACCTGGCGAATCTCCGAGTCCACGAACCCCGGAGCCAGCAAAGTGACGGCGATCCCGCGTGTTCGCCACTCGTGACGAAGGGCAACCGCGAACGCCCGTACCGAATGCTTGCTCATGGAGTAGGGCGAGGCCGCCGGCAGGGCGGCATAGGACATCACCGATCCCATGATCGCAAAACAGCCGCCGGTCGTCTCAAGCGCATCCATGGTGGCCCAGGCCGTACGGAGAACACCGAAGACGTTGGTTTCGAACTGTCGGCGATAGTCGTCGAGACTTCGACGGTGAAACCACCCAGCAACCCCGAACCCGGCGTTGGCGATCACGTAGTCGATACGGCCGAGCTCGTCGAGGGCCGTTTCAACCGCCGTTTTGAGATCGCCGTCGACGGTCACATCGCACCGGACGACGACCGCTTCCCGCCCTATGGCGCGGATCTCAAGGGCAAGATCCTCAAGCCGTTCCCGACGGCGCGCGGTCAGCACCACGTCGGCGCCTCGGCCGGCGAAGTCGCGCGCCATTGCAGCTCCGATACCTGACGACGCACCGGTGATGAACGCCACTTTCCCGTCAAGCCCTCTACTCATTTCGAATCTCCTCTCAGGGTGTCGCGCTCGTTCCGACCGACGAGAGGCCGACCCGTTCGATGATGTCGTGGAACTCCGGTTGATCGTGAAGCGGAGCCAAAACCGGATCCTCCGCTGAGAAGATCATAAAGCAGTCGCGGCTTGTAACTGCCCGATCGAGCGCCTCGATGGCACCGTTGAGATCACCCAGCGACGCCTTGGCGCGGGCTATCTGATACTCCGGAACGTAGCGATCGAGGGTCATGGCCTCGAGATCGGCCAGCAGAAACTCCGCCTCTGACTGCCGGTCCACCTTGGCCAGCGCGATGACTCGGTTGGCAAGGGAATGCGCGCTCAAGGGGCGGATCGGAAGTTCATCGAGGATCACGCGCGCCTCTTCAGAACGACCGAGCGTTGCGTAGCACAGGGCGAGCCGGACTCGCCCCGGCGAAAACCACGGGTAGTGGGAGATGATCTCGAGATACGTCTCGATGGCCTCTTTGTGGCGGCCCACCGAAAACAAGCGCTCGGCCAGGTTCATCTGCATTCCGGGGTCGAGGGGATCCAGCCGCACCGCCTTGCGCATTGCCGCCACCGCTTCTCCAGACCGCCCCGTAGCCACCAACAAGTCAGCCTGGGCGAGGTGCGTGATGGGATGGTTCGGGCTGATGGCGAGGGCGCGTCTGATTTCGATTTCCGCGGTGCGAAAATCCCACTCAAAATAGAGCCGAAGGGCGGCCAGCGAGGTGTGGACCTCCATCGAGTCCGGATCCAGGGCCACTGCCGAGTGCAGGATGAGTGACACGGTGTCGGCAACCTTTGTCGGTTCCTCCTCTCCATACAGAGCGAGCAATATGTGACAGTCGGCTTTCCCGACCCAGGCCGGCGAGAATTGCGGGTCAGCCTCGATCGCGTCCTCGAAGAGAGTGCACGCCTCGCGAATCGACCGCGGGTCACGAAGGCTCCACAGGTTGCGGCCACGAAGATAGGCCCGAAAGGCTTCCGGTTTGACCTGGCGAGATCGTTGGAGACGGCGCTCCTCCTTGGGTGCGACGACGGTACGGAGTTCGATTGCTATCAAACGTGTGATTTCGGGCTGAAGGGCGAGGAGATCCTCGAGGGGTCTTTCCCAACTGCGCGCCCACACGTGGGTGTCGGTGCTTCCCTCGATCAACTGAACGGTGATCCGAAAACCATCGAGCGAACGGCCGATCGAGCCCTCGACCAGGGCATCGGCGCCGAGTTGGCGAGCGATCTCGGTCATGCCTTCGACGGAATCCCGGAAACGGCTCGCCGACGTCCGAGATATCACCCTCAATGTGGTGATCTGGACCAACTCCGCGGTGAGCAGCTCGGCCATTCCGTCACAGAGGTATTCCTCTCCTGGGTCGCCGGTCATGTTGGTAAAGGGAAGTACCGCGATGGTCCGCACTGGAAGCGCCGGCCGCTCAACCCTGGCGATCAGTCGGTAGCCCCGGCGAGGTACGGTCTCGATCACCGTCGGCTTGCGGGCGTCGTCCATCATCGCCCGGCGGATGTCCGCAATGCACCGGCTGATGACATCGTCGCCGACAAAAGCGCCTTCCCACACCTCGTCCAGAAGCTGCTGCTTCGACACCAACTCGCCGGCGCTGTCAGAAAGCCGTTTCAGCACGGCCATGGTGCGGGGTTGAAGCCGTTGAGCCGAACCCTCGCGGGACAGAGTGCCGGAATCGGGGTCCACCAACCACCGACCAACGCGAAAAGGCCCACCCCTGCGATGTCTCATTGTCATGATCGAAATCTCATTCGCGATCTTAACAAACCGCAGTCCTGAAAACCCTCAGAGTCCGCTCAGAAGTCCCTCAGGACTTCGCCGCCCTGAGACCCGAGATTGGAGGAGTCATGAATCAGGCGCCCACGAGCAGCCGCGACGAGCCTGGCGGGCGCACGAACACCACAGGAGGTGTGGAATGCAACAGATGAGACTTCAACGCTTGGTGAATACAGCGGTGGCACTGCTCGTGGCGATGGTCGCACCGAAAACCGGTTCGGCCGCGGAGTTCGAAATGCCACGGTGGGCTGACGAAGCTGAAATACTCGAAAACCAAACCGGCCTCAAAACAAACTTCGACGGCAACGGATATGCCGATCTTGCGGTCGGCGCTCCGGGCCAGGACCTCAATCCCCTCATCGAGAGCGTAGGGGCTTTGAGCGCCTTCTGTTGGGACTCCAGCACGTGGATGCCGTCCTCCGGAGAAACCTGGTTTCAGACCGCGACCGGATCGACCACTTCCGAGGCCGACGACCAGTTTGCCGAAGTTCTGACCACTGGCGACTTCAACGGCGACGGTGTCTGGGACCTCGCGATCGGGGTTCCGCATGAAGACTGGAACGGGGACACCCACCCCGATGCCGGGATGGTGCAGGTTCTCTTCGGGGCCTCTGGAACCGGGCTGACGCTGGCGGGGAGCCAGTTTTTTGACCAGGGTTCGAGTGGAATCCCAGGGGACGTCGAGGACGGAGATCGTTTTGGGTTCGCCCTGGCGGCGGGCGACTTCGATGACGACGGCTACGACGACCTCGCCATCGGTGTCCCGTACGAGGACATCGGCGGGATCATCGATGCCGGCTACGTCACCATCATCTTCGGCGGCGCCGGCGGTCTTGATGTCGACCACACCGAAGCCTGGACGAGAAACGACGCCTCGGGGACGAACGAAAACGAAACCGACGACCGTTTCGGGTGGGCTCTCGCCACCGGGGACTTCGACGGCGACGGCTACGGCGACCTCGCAATAGGAACCCCTTCGGACGACCTCGGAGCCGTCACCAACTCAGGCAGCGTCGACATCCTCTTCGGGAGCATCGGCGGACTGACCACGCGTCCGACCAACGACTACTGGCACCAGGATCGCATTGGGATCGAGGGCACAGCCGAGCCATACGACGCGTTCGGCGCCACCCTCGCAGCGGGAGACTTCGACGACGACGGTTACGACGATCTCGCCATCGGTGTGCCGGGTGAAGATCTGGGAAGCCCAGCCGTTTCCAACGCCGGGTACGTTCACGTTCTTTTCGGATCGTCGGCTGGTCTGACCGCCACCGGAAGCGAGGCCTTCCACCAGGGAGGAGGCAGCACCTCGGACTCCTGCGAACTGGAAGATCAGTTCGGTCTGTCGCTGGCAACCGGCGACTTCAACGATGACGGATACGACGATCTGGTGGTCGGCGTTCCCAAGGAGGATTGGGGCGCCGTGCCCGATGCGGGCATCATCCACATCTTTTGGGGCGGTTTCGCCGGGGTCGATGATCATGACCAGTGCATTGCTCAGGAAGACCTCGTCCAGAACGGTGACACCGAAGATCACGACGAGTTCGGTCACGCGGTCGCCGCGTCGGACTTCAACGGCGACGGCTACGACGACATCGCCGTGGGGGTCCCGATGAAGGACATCAACATGATCGAAGATGCCGGCTGGGTGGTGATCCTCTTCGGCACCTCCGGCAACGTCTCGCATTTCAACATGACCGTGCACCAGGGCTCGGCCGGTTCAACCGCCACCTACGAGGCCAACGACCGATTCGGCTGGGCGCTGGCGGCAGTTCCGCTGCAGTCGGTACCGGAGAGCCTGGTTTTCGCCGACGGTTTCGAAAGCGGCACCACCGCCGCCTGGACGGACACCGCCCCGTAACACCTCCATTCCATTTGCAGGATGATGGCGCGGAGACCCGGGCGTTGACACGCCCGGGTCGATCGCGGTTCAGCTTCGCGTCCCACACCCCGCTCTTCTCGCCGGAACCCGCCGCGACGATGCCCGTATACTCTTTCGGCCCCATCGGCCGATGAAGGAGACTCAAAGATGCCCACCAGTCGCCGCGAGTTCGTTCAGCTTTCCGTCCTCACCGCCGGCGCCGCAGGCCTCGCCGCGGCCGCTCGAACCAGCAAAGCCGCCGCCGGAGAAGCGACCGAAAAACTCAAGATCCTGGTCCTCGGAGGCACCGGACTCATCGGCCCGCCCCTGGTGGAGCACGCCCTGGTCCGCGGACACGAGGTGACCCTCTTCAACCGCGGCAAGACCAACACCCATCTCTTCCCCGATGTGGAGAAGCTCACGGGCGACCGCAACGACGACATTTCCGCCATCACCAAGGCGGTCGCCGACGGCCGGCGCTGGGATGTGGTCATCGACAACACCGCCTCCATTCCGAGGTGGGTCACCGAATCCGCCGGCGCGCTCGCGGACGCGGCTGATCTCTATCTGTACACCTCATCCATCTCGGCCTATGCCGACGCCTCGACCCCCGGCGCCGACGAGACCGCCGCCCTGGGTCAGATCTCCGCCGAGGACGAGGCCAAGGTCGCCACCACGAAAGACATCACCGGAGAAAACTACGGCCCCCTCAAGGCCCGCTGCGAGGAGGAAGCGCGGAAGGCTTTTCCCGACAAGACCATCGTCGTCCGGCCGGGCCTCATCGTCGGTCAGTACGACCGGTCGGACCGCTTCACCTACTGGCCGGTGCGAATCCATCGGGGTGGCGAGGTCATGGCGCCCGGAAACCCCGACGACCCGGTCCAGTTCATCGACA
>JAZBOQ010000151.1:0-9747 GCA_036351195.1 Thermoanaerobaculales bacterium
AATAAAGTCTAGCAACTTTCTGATATAAATAGGCTTTCTTTAACTAAATTCATAACTCATAACTCATAACTCATAACTCATAACTCATAACTCCTAACTCCTAACTCCTAACTCATAACTCACAACTCGCCCCGCCCCCCGTCTTGACCGCCCCTCCCCTCCCTCGTAGCATGCAGTCATGCAGCCGGAGGTCACCCACATCACCACCATGATCGAGCTGTGGAGCCGCAAGTCGGCGCCCCAGAGCGCCGACCTCCAGCGCGCCCTCCACATCGCCCGCCGCTGCCACGAAGAGGCCGACACCCCCCTGTGGATGCGCTCCATGGCCTGGCACCTGGTGCGCGACTGCCACCACGCCGCGGGCTGGGAGATCCCCGCCACCGACAAGCTCTCCCAGTGCCGTTCCGCCGCCGCCTCGGTGCAGCACTCGTGCTCGCTGATCCTCGAAGACGTCGCCGGCCAGATCGACAACGTCGACGGCCCGGTGCTGGTCCTCGGCCTCCTGGGCGCCACCCGGTCCCTGTTCGGCAGCTGGAACGCCGTCCCCGCCAACGGCTGCGTCCTGGTCGCCCTCCACGACGACAACAGCAACCTGCCCTCGTCCACCGCCTTCAACATCCACCGCGGCGTGATCTGGGCCGACCGCGGCCGCTACGCCGACCTGCTCGAGGACTGCTGCACCCCAGCCGAGCTCAGCGGCCGCCAGGTGCTGGTGCCCGCCCCCGAGATCATCATCGCCCGCACCCGGGCCAAAGACCTCACGTCATTCGATCTGGGCTCCCTGTTCTTCACCGCAGCCGCCCACCGCACCGCCACCGCCGGCCGGTGGGACCACGCCGAGGCCGCCGCCCGCACCATGAACGCCGCGACCTCGCCCACCGAGCTCGCCATCCGCCTCGGCATCGACCAGTGGCTGGACCTGAAGATTCCGGCCGGCAAACGGCTGACCCTCGCCGTCAAGCGCCTCTTCCGCCGCTCTGCTGCATAACGCACCCTCTGGAGATCCTTCGGCTGCGCGGCCGCGGCGGCCGCTCCGCTCAGGATGACAATAGGCCTTGTCCCATTGGAGAAATTCGTCCAGAATGCAGTATAATTGCATAATAGCCGATATCGGAGATCACATGTACCTCTCACGAACCCTGGAAAAATCCTTCCTGGCAGCATCCGGACACTTCCCGGTGATGTTGCTCACCGGTGCGCGTCAAGTCGGGAAGACGACGTTTCTGCGGCACCTGGCGGATGAAGACCGGTCATACGCCACTCTCGACGACCCCCGGGTCCTCGAGCTGGCCCGCGACGACCCGGCCCTGTTCCTGCAGCGGTATCCGGGCCCCGTTCTCATCGATGAGATTCAGTACGCGCCGGGCCTGTTGCCACACATCAAGATGGAAGTGGACGATGATCGCACGCCTGGACGATTCTGGTTGACGGGATCACAGCAGTTTCACCTGATGCGCGATGTTTCCGAATCCTTGGCCGGCCGTGTTGCCGTCGTGCGCCTGATGGGCCTATCGCGACGGGAGCAGGACCAGCAAGGCGCCAAGGCCGGCCCGTTCCTCCCGACTCCTCCCGAACTCACCGCGAGATCGGACCCGCCCGTCAACCTGCAGCTGCTCGATCTGTATGCCCGCATCTGGCGCGGTTCCTACCCTGCCCTCAGCGCCGATACGGATTTGGACGCCGATCTGTTCTACAGCTCGTACGTGCAAACCTACCTCCAGCGCGATGTCAGGGATCTCGCGCGGGTCGGGGACGAGGGCGCCTTCCTCCGATTCGTGCGGGCCTGCGCGGCACGTACGGCCCAGCTGCTCAACGTGGCGGAGCTCGCCAGGGACGCGTCCATCGCCCCAAACACCGCCAAGAACTGGTTGTCTATTCTCGAAGCTTCGGGAATCGTCTACCTTCTCGAGCCCTATCACACGAGCGTGACCAAACGCCTGATCAAGTCACCCAAGCTCTACTTCCTCGACACCGGGCTCTGTTCGTGGCTGACGGAATGGTCGAGCCCCGAAACCCTCGAAGCAGGCGCTGCTTCCGGCGCTATCTTCGAGACGTGGGCGCTCGGGGAAATATTGAAATCGTGG
Source organism: Thermoanaerobaculales bacterium (assembly GCA_036351195.1). Taxonomy (GTDB): domain Bacteria; phylum Acidobacteriota; class Thermoanaerobaculia; order Thermoanaerobaculales; family Sulfomarinibacteraceae; genus JAHECW01. The sequence goes on from JAZBOQ010000151.1 coordinate 2,085, forward strand.
TGGCACTCCGGCAAGAGAGCCCCCTTCTACTTCTTCCGCGACAAGGACGGCAAAGAAATCGACCTTCTCATCGTCCGCGACGCTGTGATTCACCCGGTCGAATTCAAGAAATCCGCATCGCCGGATCGCCGTGCGGCAAAGCACTTCGGCGCATTACGTAAGCTCGATCGCCCCGTCGGCGCCGGCGGCATCGTGTGCCTGGCGAACACTTCCCTCCCGCTGACCGAGAACGTCGCGACCATTCCGGCTGGAACACTCTGACAATCCCACCGCCTCAAAAAAAAACGGCAGCCTGAATGGCTGCCACTACAAACGCGAATGAACACTGCGATGTAACTAAGAACTGAGCCTCATGCAAAATCCGGTGAGTCGTCCGAGTGATGGCCTTACCGGGAAGAGATCACGCCGGCGGGGGCGCCGGCACTACAAGAGAGCTCAGTACTTTGTAGCGCCGGCGCCCTCGCCGGCGATCTGCCTTCGATCTTCGTCCTCTCCTGGAACCCGGTATTTTTGCAAGCGGCTCAACTGTGAACTGTCGACTGTCGACTCTGCGACGACTCAGAGCTTATCGGCCCTCGTCGAGATCGGTCCCCGGTAGTTGTGCACCAGCCGCACCTGGGCGACCTCGGGGCCGAAGCCCTTGTAGGTCTCCTTGATGCGGGTCAGGGCGTTGGACCGCCAGTCGACGTAGGGGTTGTCGATCTGCACCGGGTCGAGACAGCCGGCCAGGGCGACCTTCGAGCTGGCGCAGAACCGGGACATCAGGGTCTTGGCCAGGTGCCGGTCGCCGTTCTGCAGCTCGTCGACGAGGACGATGGAGCGTTCGATGTCGAGGCCGCGCAGCATCGATGTCGAGACCATGGTCAGCCGGTCGGTGGACTGGAGCTCGTCGAGGAAGTCGTGCTCGTTGGCCAGCGACAGCGAGCGCACGGCCTGGAAGAAGGGCTCCAACCAGGGGCTCAGCTTGGACTCGTAGTCGCCGGGAAGATAGCCCAGGTCGTACTGGCTCGATGCGTGCTCCGGCCGCAGCAGCAGCATGCCGTGGTCGTAGCCGTACTCCGGCGTCAGCGGCTGCGAGGTCGGGGCCACCCGCCAGGTGGTGGGTTGGCCGATGAGCATGTACAAGCCGGTGGCCACCATCATTCGGGTCTTACCCGAGCCCGCCGGTCCGTCGAGGACGACGAGCTGGACCTCCGGATCGAGCAGGAACTCCATGGCCAGAATCTGCTGCGGGTCGCGCGGTGAGAACCCGAGAATGGGCCGCGGACGGTACTCGTGGCGCTTGCGGTCCCAGTACTGGGCGAAGCGGAGGTCCTCCATCCGCCCGGTGTCGGCGTTGACCCGGCCGAGGATCCGGTGCTCGCCGCAGCTCAGCACCACCCCCATGTTCCACAGGTACTCGGCGGGCTCTTCGGAGCTGATCGCGTGCAGGGGCACCCACCGCTCGCCGGGGGCGCCGCTGTCGAGAAAGCCCTGCAGGGTGTCCTCGTCGATCTCGCCGGTGATCATGCCCCGGTAGACCTCGTCGACGTTGTCCAGAGAGACCTTGCCGTAGCGCAGGTTCTCCGCCCCCATGCCCAGGGCGTCGCACTTGAGCAGCAGGTTGGAGTCCTCGGAGATCACGACGACCTGGTAGTGGGGAAGCCCGTTGGACTGCGCCACCTCGGCGATGCGCCGGGCGCTGGCGAGGATGTGGTTGTCGCCGGAATCGGTGGGATAGGGGTCGACGGTGGCGCCCTCCGGTTCCCAGGCCAGGACGCCGCCGGTGGGCGTGCGCTGGAACTCATCGGAGTCCACTTGGTGCTGCAGCAGGCGCTCCACCCCGTGGTGGATGAGGTGCTGCCGCCGGTACTCCAGCATCTTGCGGGTGACGTTGCGCGCCGCGTGGCGCACGCCGTCTGACTTGGAGCGGGAGCTCATCAGCCGGCCGAGCTCCTCGATGACCTTGTGCAGCAGGACGACGATGTTGCCGTCCATGAGCAGCCGGTCGAGGGCGTCCGGGTTCTCGATGAGGGCCGAGGTGTCGGGGACGTAGACAGTGCCTGAAAGATCGTCAGTTGTGATCTGCATTCCGTGATCGAGTCTACCATCGAGAATCGGGAATCGTTGCGACCTTTCGGAGACGGCGAGGGGCGATTGGGCCGAGAGGGATCTTTTCACCCTCGCAGCGTTTCATCGCGGTGTGAATCGTCCGTGAAGGTGTAGCATGCGGGCATGTCGACGCCCTCGGGTCTTCTCGTCGCCAATGGTGAGCTGCAGTGGTCGCGAGGCCTCGCCGCCGCCGCAAAGCGGGCCGCCCCTCTGCTGGCCGCCGACGGCGGCGCCAACCACCTGGCCCGCATCGGTCTCCGGCCCGACGCGGTCATCGGCGACCTCGACTCCATCGCGGACGGGGTGCGGGAGTGGGTCGGCGAGGAGCGCATGGTCCGCCGTCCGGACCAGGACCGGACCGATCTCGACAAGTCCCTGGAGCACGCCTTCGCCGAGCTCGGGCTCCACCGGCTGACGGTGCTCGGCGCAACGGGAGGCCGTCTCGACCACGCCGTGGGCAACCTGGGTCTGCTCGCCCGTTACTCCAGGGGCGAGGACCTGGTTTTCCTGGAGGAGGGGCGGCGAACGCTCGCGGTGACCGGCGAGGCCGTTCTCCAGGCCGCGGAGGGCGAGACCTGGTCGTTCTTCACCTTCGATCCCGGAGTCCGGGTCACCCTCGGCGGGGTTCGCTGGCCGGTGGACGACCGTGCCCTCGACCTTGCCGGGGCGCCTTCGATTTCCAACGAGGCGGTGGCGGACCGGGTGACGATCCGCAGCACCGGCGGCGCGGTCGTTATCGTCCGCTGCTTTCGCGATGACCTTCGCGAGCGCTTCTAACGCGTCTCCGGCGGACGTGCCGGGCACGGCATTGTGCTTTACAACCTCATCCAAGCCCGAACCGCAATCCGCACAATGCCGCTGCCGGGCAATCCCGTGCCCAGCCGTTGAAAGCAGTTGCTTCGGTGCCAAGGTAGGCCGTCGCTCGCTCGATCAGCGCGGTCACTGCCGTTCTCGCACACTCAAATGACCGCGTTGATCGAGCGACGCTGGGCGGCTCCGTCGTGAGACGGTGCCGAACCAGAAGGCCGGCGTTGCTGAACAGCGGTACAGCGGTTTTGGTCCGGATTCCGGTCAGGAGCTGATCACGGCAAGAAGAACGTCGAGGCCACCGACCAGGATCGCCACCCCAACAACCGCGACCACCGTCCCGATCACCGCGACGGCGGTGGGCCGCTGACGATCGGCCACCGCCTCGACGACGAGACCGAAGATCGGCGAGGTGGCGAGCAGGACGGCGGCGATCGTGGCGGGGGCCATGGCCACGCCGGTCATCATGAGCAGCAGAGCCAGATAAGTGCCGATGAATGTTGCCGGCACCATGAGGCGCATGCGCGGTCCGTCGACGAGGGCCCGGCGGAGGCGGCCGACGCCGTTTGAGAAGGCGCCGGCGGCGAAGAGGCCCACGGTGCCGGCGCCGAGCCTCAGCAGCGTCGCCGGCATGGTGGCGATGTTGTCGAGGCCTTGTTTCGCCAGCACCACACCGGCCCCCTGGCCGAAGGCGCCCACGAGGGCGAGAACGATGCCACCGGCGGCGACGGCGGCGGCATTGCTGTCGTTGGCGTCGCGGCTCGCGACCACCATCACGACGCCACCGAGGATCACGGCGGCGCCGGCGAGCTCGTGAACGGCGAGCCGTTCACCGGCAGCCGCCGCCAGCAGGCCCGCGAAGAGCGGGGCCGTGGTCTGCAGCACGAGGGTTCGGTGGGCGCCGATCCGCGCCACCGCGGCGAACAGCGCGGTGTCGCCGAGGGTCAGCCCGACCAGGCCGGAGACGGCGATGAAGAGCAGGTCGCGGGCGGGCACTCCGGCGAAGGCCGAGAGCCCGCCGAAGAACGGCAAGGTGAGGACCAACAGACCCGTGGCGACGAGGCATTTGACCAGATTCGCCGTGCGCGCCCCCCAGGCCGCGATCGGCCCACGAAAGATCACCACCGCCACCGCCCACATCATGGCGGCGGTCAGACAGGCGCTTTCTCCGAGAAACGGCACCGCTGGACTCCTCGACCCCTCTGCACAAAGAAGCCTGGCAGCTGCCAGGCTTCTCTGAAAGTTGCTTTGGCTGGGGTGCAGGGACTCGAACCCCGATACTACGGTCCAGAGCCGCATGTCCTGCCATTGGACGACACCCCAGCAGAACCCCGTCAGGGGATGGGCATTATAGCAACGGTGATCGCATCGTCAACAGTTACACGGACATTCCTTCGATCCCGATCCCAATCCCGACTCGAACGCCTCCGTGAACGGGATCGTGAACGGGATCGGGATCGAGCCTACGCCTCCCGGATCCACCTCCACATGTCCTTGAGCTTGGGCTTGGATCCGTGCATCAGAATTCCCACCCGGTAGATCTTTCCCACCACCCATGCCGCAGCCAGGATGGTGGCCCCCATGATCACCACCGAGGCCGCCAGCTGCACCGCCGGTACCTGGGTCAGGGTCATGCGCAGGAACATGAGCATCGGGGTGAAGAAGGGAAAGAGCGACAACGCCACCGAAAGCGGCGCGTCGGGCTGGTTGAGGATGTACATCATGAGCACCAGGGGCACCACCAGGAACATGGTGATGACGCCCTGGAAATTCTGCGCTTCCTGCTCGGTGTCGAAGGCCGCGCCGATGCCGGCGTAGAGCGTGCCGTAGAGCAGGAAACCGAGGACGAAGTAGACCACGAAGAAGACGATCTGGATCGCGGGCACCGCCGGCAGCTCCAGCCCGCCCATGCCCACCGCCGCCGCCGCCCCGGGGGCCGAGATGGCGAACATGAGCAGCGACCACAACAGGAACTGGGTCAGGCCCACGGCGCCGATGCCGAGGATCTTGCCGAGCATGAGCTCGAACGGCTTGACGGTGGAGATGATGACCTCGACGATGTGGGAGCTCTTTTCCTCGAGCACGCCGCGCATGACGTAGATGCCGTACATGAGCACCGTCATGTAGATGATCATCATGAAGACGTAGGAGACCAGGAACCCCTGGCCCTGATCGTGGGTCTCCTGCCCCTTGGCGCCGAGCTTCATGGTCTTGAGGTCCACCCTACGGGTGAGCTCGCCCACCGCCTCGGGGTCGAGGCCGGCCGAGGTCAAGCGGTCGGCCACCATGACGTTGTTCACCGCCCGCTCCAGGACGCTGAGCATCTGGAAGGTCGAGACGTTGGGTGAGACGTACTCCGCCTGACCCTCGCCGGGCAGGGTGGAGGGGAGGACGAGCAGGCCGTCCAGCCGGCCGTTCTGAACATCCTGCTTGGCCCGCTCGCGGGCCGCCTCGGGATCGGAGCCGGGCTCCAGCGACACCAGCTCGAGCTTGAGGAGCGACTCTTCGGTCATCTCGCCGATGGCCTCGGCCTGCTCGCCGTGCACGACGCCGGACTCCTCCAGCGCCTCGGCGGTGGTGGAGGTCTGTCGCTCGAGCATCTCGCCGAGCTCGACCCGGACGGGTTCGGTGAAGCGGCCGGTGAAGTCGAGCACCCCGACCGTGAAATCGCCGCCGCCGCGGGCGGCGAGCCAGGCCGGGATGATCATCACCGCTCCGAGGAAGACGGGGACGAGAAGGGTGGAGATCCAGAACGCCTTGGTCTTGACGCGCTCGAGATACTCGCGGCGCATGATGGCGAGGATCCTATTCAGCATGGCGGTCCTCCTCCACGGCGCGGATGAAGATATTCTCCAGATCGGGGACGAACCGGGTGAAGCTCTCCAGCCCGTGCGCCGCCAGGGCCTGCACCGTCTGCCGGGGCCCGCGGTCCGGTTCGAGCTCGACGAGCATCTCGTCGCCGAGGGCGCGGGCCGAGACGACGCCCGGGAGCTCGGTGAGCGCCGGCTCCTCGAGGTCGCTGGTCACTCGCCAGACGTTGCCGCCGTAGTCTCTCCGAATACTCTCGAGAGCGCCGACGAGGATCGCCCGCGAGCGGTTGATGAGGCAGATGTGGGTGCACAGCTCGTCAACCTGGGGCAGGACGTGGGTCGACAGCACGATGGTCACGCCCTCGTCCGACATCGCCTTGAGGAGATCTTTGAGCGCCCGGGTGTTGATGGGGTCCAGCCCCGAGAACGGCTCGTCGAGGATGAGCAGCTGCGGCCGGTGGAGGATGGTGCCGATGAGCTGCACCTTCTGCTGCATCCCCTTGGACAGGTCCTCCACCTTGTGGGTCGCCCACTCGCCGAGCTCGAACTTTTCCAACCAGGCCAGCGAGCGTTTCTTGGCCTCACCGGGCTTGATGCCGCGGATGGTGCCCAGGTAGACCAGGTGCTCGAGCACCTTCATTTTCTTGTAGAGCCCACGCTCCTCCGGGAGATAGCCGATGAGCCGGCGCCGGTCGTCGTCCACCGGTTCGCCGTCGAGTCGGATCGTACCCTCGTCGGCCATGATGATGCGCATGATCATCCGAATGGTGGTGGACTTGCCGGCGCCGTTGGGTCCGAGCAGACCGAAGACCGAGCCCCGCGGCACGTCGAAGCTCAGGTCGTCCACCGCCGTCACCTCGCCGTAGCGCTTGCTGACGTGTGCGATTTCCAGGATCGAGTCGTTCATGTTCCTCCTACGGGTCGGGGGAATCATACGATGTTCCGTTCCGGGAGGTTATTCCGCCGTCCCGTGCCCGTACCCGTGTCCGTGGCAGCAACCGAGGCTGGATCCGTTCACTGCCCGGGTTACTTTCGCGTTTCCTGCAACCCGACCGCCTACATTGGCGTTGGGACGGACGTGCCATGTTCACACTTATCGCTCATTGTCGTACCGATCGCTCAGCCCGCTCTGATAAGTGTGAACGCAATCGCCGAGCCCAGCCGCTGACAGCTGGGCTGAAGTCTGCAGGCAGGCCGTCGCTCACCCGATCAGCGTGGTCACCGTGTTCTCGTTCCTCACATGACCACGCTGATCGGGCGACGCTGACCCGCCGCTGCCGTTCAGGCGGTGGTGGGTCAGAAGGCCGGCGTTGAGGGCTGGGCGCGGAGGGCGGTCGCGTTGAAGGAAGCGCGCCGGAGGCTGGGGCACCCGCAACGCCGGCCTGCTGGGTTGGCACCGCCTGGTGGGTCCGCAGCGCCCAGGACCGCCGAGCTCCCCTGGCCGGGCGAAGCTGCAAGCGAAGCCTGCAGCTCGGCATTGGGTCGTGTTGGGGTCTGATGCGTGGTCGTGCTCCCTCAACGGGGACAATACCGTCGCGGCCGCCTTTGTAGCGGCAGGCATCTCTGCCTGCCGTCGGGAGAGCCTTGAAGTTCGGAGCGCAATGGGTTTGTGAACCGATGCATCGGCCTTCTGGACGCCTCCGCCTACCGGCGTCGTTGTCCAGCGTCGTCTGTTCAGCACGGTCACAATGGGAGAGGAGAACGGTATTGACCGTGCTGAACAGACGAGCGGCGGCCTGCCTGCAAGCTTCAGCGACGTACCCGGGATGCGCTCGTCGTGGGTTGCCCGGTAGCGGCATTGTGCACATTGCGCTCCGTGCTGGAAGGTCGAGGGAGAGCACAATGCCGTACCCGGCACGCCCCGCCGAACGCCGATGTGCGCGGTCGCGTTGAAGGAAGCGCCGGAGGCTGGGGCATCAGCATCAAGCTCCACCGGCGCGAGCAAAGCGAGAGCC
>JAZBOQ010000152.1:0-27447 GCA_036351195.1 Thermoanaerobaculales bacterium
AACCAGCCGCACGGCCTCGGCCACGTCGCCGGCATCGCACCGCCCGTCGAGCACGAGGTCACAGGTTCCGGGAGGAAACCCGGCCCAGAGCTCCCAGCTCGACTCGGTAAAGCCTTCCGTCGCCGGCGGCGCAGCCGGCGGTTCATCTTCGAAGAGCGCCTCCACCCCGGTGCCGTAGTGGGCCGGGTGCCGGGATCCGTCCAGGTGCACTCGCTCGTCGCCCTCCAGGATCAGGCTGACCGTGGCCGAGCGGAAGAAGGGCATGGGGAAGTAGCTGCAGAGCACCTCCATGTCATCGACACTGACGAGCACTGAACGAGTGGCCTGCCCGGCTGCCCGGCCGACCGCAAAAAAATCGACCAGGGACAGACCGTGGCTGTGCCTATGGCTGTGACACGGCCCGGCGCACCGACCCTCACTGCAGCGCCGTAGGGTGGGCCTCGGCCCACCAGATCGCCTCCCGGCTCCGAACAACAACCCTGGAGCCTCGGCATCGAGCGCCTCCCCAACCCGAGCGCCCCACCGCGTCACAGGCCGAGAGCGCCCGTATCACCTTTTGCATTGTTCTGTTGTGCGACAAAGCCCTGGATGTCATTCGGCCAACAATGCTCTAGGTGGTACGTTCTCGGGAGCTCGGCGGTCCAATTGCAGGCCGGCGACACGGAACTCTTCCTCCTGGCGCTCAGAACCTCGAGGAGCCGCTACAATGCCCCGCATGACTGAGCTCGCATCCCTACTGGGATCCTACCCCTGGCGCTTCCACCCGGTGATCTCCTTCGATCTGCAGGGCGGCGGGCACGTGGTCTTCGACTTCACGGACTCCGGCGCGGACTTCACCCGCATCGACATCAACGACGTCACCGGATTCACCGAGCGGCTCTTCGCCCGCATCGCCGACGCCGAGCTCCCGGTGGGTATCGGCCGCTACGACGAGGACCGCACCCTCTACCGCCACTCCCCCCTCTTTGACGGTGAGACAGAGCGCCGCAGCGTCCACCTCGGCATCGACCTCTTCGTCATGGAAGGCTCCGAGGTCATGACGCCGCTGCCCGCCCGCATCCACTCGGTGGCGGACAATGCCGGCCTCGGCAATTACGGCCCGACGGTGATCCTGGAGCACGAGCTCGCCGGAACCCGATTCTGGACCCTCTACGGCCACCTCGCCAGACAATCGGTGGTGCACTTGGAGATCGGCGCCCCGCTGGACGCCGGCGAGATCTTCGCCGAGGTCGGAGACCAGTCGGAAAACGGCAGTTGGCCGCCGCACCTCCACTTCCAGGTCATCTCGGAGATCGGCGACCATTCGGGGGACTACCCCGGCGTTGCGGCGCCGTCCGAGCGCGAACGCTGGTTGGAGCTCTGCCCTGACCCGAATCTCATCCTCGGCATCCCCGATCTGTGATCGACGGGAACCCCGCATCGCGGGACGAACGGCGCCGCGCCCTGCTGGCCCTCGCCCTGCTGGCTCCGGTGCCCAGCATCGGCGTGGCCTCGGCCATGATCGTCGTCCCCGGACCCCTCGGCCAGGGGCTGTTCATGGCCGCCAAGGTGTGGTTGGTCGTCTTCCCGGTCGCCTGGTATCTGGTGATCGAAAAGGGCCGGCCGAGCACCTCGCCCGTCAAACGCGGTGGCCTCGGCGCCGGCTTTTTCACCGGCGTGATCGCAGGAGCAATCATCGTTCTCGCCGCGTGGGCACTCGGCGTCTTCGACATGGACATGGGAGAACTCGCCGGTGAAATCGACGAGATGGGCCTCACGACGCCGCGCGCCTACCTCCTCGGAGCCCTCGGCTGGACCTTCGTCAACTCGCTCATGGAGGAGTACGTCTACCGCTGGTTCGTCTTCAGCCACTGCGAGCGGCTCGTCCCGCGAACCGCTGCCGTGTTCGCCTCGGCCGGAATCTTCACCGCCCACCACATCATTGCGCTGAGCACCTACCTTCCCTGGCACCTGGTTGCGCTCGCCTCGCTCGGCGTCTTCTCGGGCGGCGTTATCTGGTCGCTGCTCTACTCGCGCTACCGCTCCATCTGGCCCGGTTGGATCAGCCATATCATTGCCGACGTCGCGGTTTTCGCGGTGGGGTGGGCGCTGCTGTTCGGGTAGGCCTGCATTCGACTCGATCCCGATCCCGATCCCGATCCCGTGAGAATCGATGCATCCAGTATCCGATCGCCGAGGCTTCAGCCGAGGCGGTCCGCCATGTAGTGGCACAGCTGCGACATCCTCCGGGTGTAGGAGCCGAGCTCGTTGTCGTACCAACCGAAGACCTTGAGGTGGGTGACGGGAACCTCGACCTCCAGGTGTTCGGGATCGAGCTCAGAGAGCCCCAACTCGGCCAGGTTGACTCGAGTGAACCCGGTCCGAGCGTGGGTCTCCGACCCTTCGATGATGGTGGCGTAGGGCTCACCGATCATGTCCGACGAGACGCTTTGCTCGATGGTGAAGAGCACCCCCGAGTCCGGCGCCTTGGCGTACTCGGAGTAGATCTCGTTGACCGACTCGCGGTTGATCTGCGAGTTGCCGTACTCGTCGAGCTTGGACTGGAAGGTGCAGTTGAGGATGATCAACGACGTGGTGTTGAGCGGCACCCGCACCGAGTCGGCGAGGAATCCGATGGTGGCGATCTCCGGCATCACGTGTTCCAGCGCCGCCGCGGCGTTGGTTGACGTCAGAATGATGTTGTTGAAGATCGAACGGTTCTTTCTGAGGTCCTTCGCCCCCGACTTGGGAACCGAGTCGAGTACGCTCTGTGAGTTGGTCGATGCATGCACCGTCGACATGGAGGCGGTGAGCATGGTGTGGGTCAGCTCGTGGTTGAGCAGTGGCAGCATCATGTGCGCCAACGCAGTGGTGGTGCACGAGGCCGCCGAGATCATGCAGTGCTTCCGCGGCTCGAAGGCATCGTGGTTGATGCCGTAGATCAACATTCCGGCGTCGTCGGGAATGCGCGCCGACTTGTCCTTCATCTTGAAAGCGGCGCTGACCAGCACCAGTTGGGCGCCGGCCTCCAGATGTCCCTGGATGCTGCCGCCGGGGTGCCCTGCGGGCAACGTGGGGTCGCGGAACCGCCCGGTTGTGTCAATGACGATCTTGACGTCGTGGTCCGCCCAACCGATGTCCTTGGGGTTGCGATGTTCCGTGAGCACCTTGATCTCGACACCGTTGATGGACAGCAACTGCTCATCGGCATCGAGAACATCAATGCACCGCCACGGACCGTTGTGCCCGAAGAGGAAGCGCCCGAGGCTGCTGTAGGTGCTGTCCGATGACAGGTAACGCACCACGCCGTCGAGACCGTTGCCGACCTGCCTGCCGGTGTTGACGACCAGACGTTTGAACCGCTGGTTGGCCGCCTCGTGCCACAGGGTGAGCTTGCCGATCCGGCCGAGGCCGTTGATTCCGAGGACGCCGTCCGCTCCGCTTGCCGCCATCTTCTTCTCCCTTTCAAATCAACCTGACCGGGTCACGCGCACCGGCGATCTCGTGCGCGCCGGCCCAGACCAGGCCCGAATGTCCGTCGATGGAAATTTGATCTCCGGCGAGGATGGGCGTGTCGCCGATCCTCGCAACGTTGTTTGCCGTATCCACCACCAGATCCTTGCAGTTGACCACACAGCACCTGCCCAACCGCTTGGCCGTCACCGCCGCGTGCGACGTGAAACCGCCACGGGCCGTCAGCAGCCCGTCCACCGAGAGCACGACACCAATATCCTCGGGCACCGTGTCCGGTCGCAACAGGATCACCGGATCGTCGGGTTGGGAGCTCCTGAGTCGATCCACGTCGACCTGCGAGAAGGCCACCCTCCCCGCCATGGCCCCGCCGCTGACCCCGATCCCGGAACCGAGCAAGTGTTCGTCGAGGCGCTCCGGGTGGGCGAAGATCTTCACGTCGTCGGTGCGGGTGTGGCGCAGCGGCCTGGTCTGCAGGAGGTGGAGTCCGTCCGCTTCGCCGGAGTCGAAGGTGAACTCGATCTCCTGGTGCTCGTAGCCGTGGTCGTTGATGAGCTCGAATGCGGCCCCGCGAATCGCCTTGTAGATCTCCGGAAACTCGGTTTCCAACGAGCCCTCGACCCCCGGCGAATACTCGGTGCGCTGACGCTCGCTGATCGGCGACGGAGACACCAGACCCGCCACCACGTCCTCCCCCTGGGAGCAGCGGGTGAAATCGCCGAAGAGACCGATCACCGTTGTCGACGACCGCGGGTTGGTCGTGAAGACGACGCCCGAGCCCGACGACCGGTTCATGTTGCCGAAGACCATGCGCTGGACGATGACCGCCGTCCCCCATCCGTCGGCGAGCCCGACCTGGCGCCGGTAGAACCGCGCCGGCTCAGAGTCCCAGGAGTCGAGCACCAGAAACACCGCCTGCATGAGCTGGTCGAAGGGTTCGTCAAGGTAGCGCACGCCCTGGCGCTCGCCCATCTCGCGGTACTCCAGGGCCATCTCCTTCATCTGCGCTGCAGTGAAATCGAGCTTGAAGTCGACGCCGTGGGCCTCCTTGTGGCGAATCATCACCTCGTCGAAGAGGTCGCGGTCGGCGCCGCAGGACATGGCCACGTTTTGCAGGTAGCGACGGTAGCAATCCCACGCACCCCATGCGCGCTCGCCGCCGTCGTCCATGGCCTCGAGCAGAGGCACGTTGAGCCCCACGTTGAGAATCGTGTCCATCATTCCCGGCATGGAAAAGGCCGAGCCCGAACGAACGGAAAGCACCAGCGGACGTTTCGGGTCGCCGCGCTCGAGCCCCGACTCCTGCTCCAACCGTTCCACCGCAGCCGATATCCGCTCGCGGGTGTCCTTCCTCAAGTCCTGATAACCGAGCGCACCCTGGATGTCGAAGAGCTGGGTGGAGATCACGAAGCCTTCGGGAACCGGCATGTCGATGGCGCAGAGCTGCTTGAGGGAGTAGCCCTTGTAACCGAGAGCGAGCTGGTCGTCCTCCTCGTCCTCACCGTGGAGAAAGCAGACGAGCCGCGCCGGGTTGTAGCCGAGGACGACACTGCACGCCTCCTCGGAAAGCGTGGCGGTCATCCTCCGCAGGCTCTCGCCGATACGCCGCAGAAAAAGATCCAGCTCCTGAATGGAGTAGGTCGAGGCGATGATCGAACGCAGGAAGCGCTCCGACCGCCGGCCCGCGGTACGCACCCCGCGCCCCCGAGCGCCTTCGTGAGTGACCGGGAGGCGTTCCAGGTTGCGATTGTGCAACGCGATGTAATTGGTCTCGACCACATCGCTGAGCGCCTCGGACATGAAGTCGAAAATATTGAGAAACTGCCCCGCCGAGAGGGTTCCGTGCTCGATGATCCGACCCAGGATCTCGAGCTTGGTCGACAAATGTTGGACCCGGAGACCGGCGATCTTCAGACCAGTGAGCATCTCGCTCAGAATCTTGTGCGCCTCGGCGATCGACTCTCGGGTCATGTAGCGATAGTTGAAATCGGCGACGCAGGCCTCGAGCCGTGGCTTGAGAAAGCTCATCACCCGCAGCGTCAAACCCATGGCGTCGAACTTGGGCTCGCGGTAGGTGCCGTACATCGACGGGATTCCCGCCGCGATGTGTCGTTTGTGGTAAATGTTCTCGAATGCCTCGGTGACCTCCGACGAGACGATCTGGGCCTTGAGCTCGGAGAGTACCCTGTTGCCAGCCGCCACCACCGGGAGCGGCTCGCCGCGGTCGCAGGCTTCGGCGAACGCGGCCACGGTTTCCGCCTTCACCAGCGGCGAGTGTTCCAATGCCTCGAAGATTCCTTCCGGCGAGTTGGAGTACTTCGTCTTGAGCAGCCGATACAGGCGGATAAGCAGCATCACCCGATCGCGATCGGCTCTGCCGCCGTGATCGAGCCCCGCGAGCTCGGTCTCGAGCTCGTCGAGTTCCAACTTCTGGAGCTCGGCCAGGTCGCGGCCGCGGCGCTTCAGATCCCGTGCCACAGCGTGCGGACCGGCGAACCAGTCGGCCTCGGGCTGGAGAGAGGCCAACACGCTGTCGGGCAAGTAGGGCTGGAGTCCGTCGAGGTCCCCCGTCTCCCAGTAGCGGTAGACGTTGGCGGCGAACCCGACGAGCCGATTGTTGGACTCGGCGTGGCACTGCTTACGCAAGTAGTGGATCACCGGATCTCGCCGATGGGTGATCTGGTCGATCCGGGTGGAGACGTCCCGCAGCTCGCCCTCCGAACCGACCTCGTTGAAAAAGACCGGTACGTGAGTCACCACCTGCATGATCAACGCGAAGGCGTCGGCGATGTCCGAGTTGAGCAGGGCCGAGACGTCACGCTGAAACAGATCGGTGTCCGAGACGAAAAGGCCTTTGAAGTGGATGTTGATGACCAGCGCCGAGAGCAGCTGCTCGAAGCGGAAGGGGTCCGACATGATGATGGCGAGCCAGGTGCGGAGGCACGGGAGGTGGTAGGGGTTGACGTGGGTCTCCCACTCCTCCGACACACCGCTGACCTCCGGCCCCTCGAATCCGGTGGCGATGGTGCGCTCGACGAAGTGGTCCACCAGCCGGTCGCCACCGCGCCTGCCGATGCCGCGTCCGAGCTGCTCGAGACAACGGTAGAGCAGATTCTTGTGCGACGGCTCACAGTCGATGAGGTGGCCGGTGATGAGGTCCACGGCCCGGCTCACGTCCTCGTCCGAACCCTCGGCGCAGAGCGTGTCGATAGAGTAGTAGAGTGCGCGAAGAATCTCCATGTTTCGGTGCTCGAGCTCGGGGACCCCGGCCAGGTAGACGTACAGTCCGATACGCTCGATGGGACTCGCCAGCTGTCGTGCACCCGCCAGGGCGATGTTCAACAGATCATCGAGATTCGGCAGCTCGAGGATCTCCTCGGGCGTTGCCCTCCCGAGGGTTCCCGAGGCCCGCTGCAGGGCCTCTTCGAGAGGGTCGACCACCGCCGAGCGGCAGTGGCTCGGCTCTCCCACCGGCTGACTCGAGCACCACTCTCCGAGGGCGATCGTTTCGGCGAAGACATCAACGCCGAAACGGACCGTACCGGCGTACAGTCCGCTGAAGCGGGCTCCCATCACCTCGTCGCCGACCAGTCGTCCTCCGAGGCGCTTGGAGAGACCGGAGAACGGCAGGAAGCTCCGGCCGTCAGATGACTGCACCCGGGTCAGCCGCTCCAGCGCCTCCAGCATGACCTGACGGTACTCCGCAGCAAAGCCCGAACGGCTCATCGTCTCGATGAACTGGAGATTGGTGCCCACCAGCCGGCTCTGCTCGTCGCCGTCGAGCTCGGTGTCGAAGAGGATGCAGAACAGCCGATTGAGGAGCGCCGCAGATGCGGCCCGCTCGTCCGACCGCTCGAAATAGTGAAACATCCCGCCGCAGAGGCTGCGCAGCTGACTGACCACCGTCTTGACATTGCGCAGTGGGTGGAAGAACTCGATGAGCAGCTTTTCCAGCGCCTGACGGACGCCGTAGTAGCGTCTCACGGTCTCGAGCAGGGCCTGATACTCCTCGGGAATCACAACCTCGCGGCGGGTCTCCTCGAGGTTGGCGAGCAGTGCTGACGACTGCGGACGATCCGTTTCGATGTCCCGCGGCATCTCTGTTGACGAGTATACGCCGACTTCCGCCCCCGTGCCGTACCGGATCGCTGACCCGTCAATCGCCGGCCGGCCGGCAAGTCTGATACTCTGAAAGCTGGAGGGGGACATTCGCCGCAAGCGCCGCCGCCGGCGTTCGTGGGCTGACGTGCCAACACATGAGCTGCACACTCGATCTGAAAAACCTCGAAAGGCACGTCGTTGCCACGTTCAGCGGCACCCGGACTCCGGAGGCCCTGCTCGAGGTTGCCACGGCGACCATCGGACACTGCCGAGAGCACGAGATGTCACTCGTCCTCCTCGATCTCCGGCCCTCCAGCGGCGGCCTCGACACCATCGAGACCTACGAGATCGCCGGTCACTCCCTCCCCCGCCAGGACGGCGCTCGACAGCTCGCTCGATTGGCCATACTCGACCGCCCGGAGAATCTCGAACGCATCCGTTTCTTCGAGACGGTCGCGGTCAATCGCGGACTCGCGGTGAGGTCGTTTGGCGACGAAGAGCACGCCCTCCGCTGGCTGTTCACCAAACCCGGAACCGAACAGGCCGACTGAACAGCGGTCGAGCGCTCGCCACGCCACTCCGGCCTGGCCTCCCGCCGGGTTGCCGCCGGCTCAATGACGTTCGCGGCGGACGATCTCTTCTTTGATTCCCGCAACGCCCTCGACCGGCAGGATGAAAGCCACCCCGGTGCCGTGCTCGTCGAGCCTGCCGGCGCTTTGAATGGACGCCATCAACGGCTCGACGAGTTCCTCCTCGGTGAGGAACAACACCACGTCGGTGTGGGTTTCGAGCGTGAGGCCGAGAAAGGTCTTCGCTTCGTGCACACCCGTTCCGCGGCCGGGAATGATGGTGGCGCCGGAGATGCCGCACTCTTTCGCGGCATCGACAACGGCGTCGGTCACGTCCGGTTTGAGAGCTGCGATGACGACCTTGTAGTTCATGGCTCCGTCCTTTTCTGGCCTCGCACGAGGCGGCGGCGAGCCCGCCAGTCGGCGAGCTGCGCGTAGCCCATCACCGTGATCATGGGAAACAGACTCGCAAACGCGATCAGACCGAACCCGTCCAACACCGGGTTTCGACCTGGAATCGTGGCCGCCAGCCCGAGTCCGAGGGCCGCCACCAGCGGCACCGTCACCGTCGATGTCGTCACGCCTCCGGAGTCGTAGGCGAGAGGGATGATCGACTTCGGTGCGAAGGCTGTCTGAACCACCACGATGACATAGCCGACGGCGATGAAAAGCACCAACGAGGCGCCGGTGACGATCCTGAATGCTCCGAGGGAGATGCCGAGCGCAACCCCGAGGGCGACCACGAGCCGCAAGCCCCATGGGCGGATGGTCCCGCGCGACGCCTCTTCGGCCTTGAACGCCACCGCGATGAGGGCCGGCTCGGCGAGGGTGGTGGAGAACCCGATGATGGCGGCGAAGAGATAGACCCAGCCGTACTTCCACCACGGCGGAGAGGCGGGAACGGTCTCGCTGCCGAAGACAAACTGCGCCGACGACAGCTGGGTCGCCATGAGCTCGCCCAGCGGAAAGAGGGCGAGCTCGAGCCCGATCAGGAAAAAGGCGAGGCCGACGACCACCATCACCAGACCGGCCAACAGACGGCGGAGGTGCGGGATCGGCTGGCGCAGAACCAGGTACTGAAACCCGAGCAGCAGCGCGCTCACCGCGAAGACGTCGCGGCTGGTGTCGATCAGCGCGGTGGTGAGACCGTCGATCACAGGTCCTCCTCGGGCCGGCGCATCAGCCGGCTCCCGAGGCGCGGATGCCGAACCGCACGATACCGAAGAGCATGACGAAGATCATCGGCGTCAGCGATGCCAGGGCGATCATGCCAAAACCGTCGATCAGCGGGTCGCGGCCGCGGATTGACGCTGCGAGACCGACCCCGAGGGCGGTCACCAATGGAACCGTCACCGTCGAGGTCGTCACCCCGCCGGAGTCGAAGGCGATGCCGACGATCGCATTCGGGGCGACGAAGGTCATGGCCACGACAATGATGTAGCCGGTGATGATGAGCAGGTGGACCGGCCACCCCCGGAGAATGCGAAAGACACCGATGAGAATGGCGAACCCCACCGCAACCGCCACCGTCAAACGCAGCTGCAGCGCATAGGCAGAGCGGACGCTCTCATCAGTTCCGATCAGTCCGGCGTTGGCGACAACATCGGACGCCTCGTCGGCGATGGCGATGAGTGCGGGCTCGGCGATGGTGGTGGAAAACCCGAGGAGGAAACCGAAGACCAGCAGCCACGCGAGACTTCCCTTGCGGGCAAACGCGTGCGCCATGGCCTCACCGATCGGGAACAACCCGAGCTCGAGGCCTTGCACGAAGAGCATGAGGCCGACAATGACGAAGGCGGTGCCGATGAGCAGTCCCGCGACGTCGGGAAAGGGCTGCCGCAGAACCAACGTCTGGAACCCCACCACGACGACGACGATCGGCAACAGATCGCGCACGGCCTCCCAGAGCCGGTGGACCAGAAGCCGCGCGAGCGGCGCGATCGCCTTCACCTTCACAGACACTGTCGAGGTGCGCTCCTCCCCGTGTTCATCGCCGGGGCCTCAGTCCCGGGCGAGGACGAGCGTATCAGGTCGGCCGGCGAACCGTCCTCGAAACGAATCCTCTTCAAAACTCCAGCCGGAGCCCGACCTCCCAGCGACGGGGCTGCTGGTAGGCCAATGGGGTTCCCCACGGCAGGACCTCGAGCTCTCCCTCCTCGTACGCCGCCGGCTGCTCCGACGAGAACACATTTGTGACGGTCAGGATCACTTGGGCCTGGGCGCGGCCGATGCCGAACCCCTTGGCGAGCTGGAGATCCAATTGGTAGGTCTCTTCCCCGCGGCGGCTCCCTCGGGGCTCGAAGAGCACCTCCCCCGTGTTCGCACCGGCGCAGACGTCGTACCAGTACTCCCGGGTGACGCCGAGCTCTTCCAGGTCGCGGTGGTGGGCGCCGAGGATCCTGCCGCAGTCGATGGTCCGGTCCAGGGCGATGCCCGACGCCCACCTCGCGTCGAAGCTGAGGTTGAAATTCCACGGCAGGAGGACGTAACCGTAGATCTTGACCCGGTGGCGTTGGTCGTCCGACAGGTAGCCGTAGATGTTGAGAAAGTCGCGGGGAAAGAGATCATACTCGAAGGTGGAAAACGCCCAGTCTGCCGTCGCCTCCGTCGATCCCTCCGAGACGGACCAGGTGTAGTTGGCGAAAAGCTGCAGCCGGCGGCCCCGGCTTTCGAGCTTGACCATCACCGCCTTGTAGTCGCGTTCCAGGTCGGGAGCATTGGCCAGGACGTACCCCTGGCAGTCGCGGACATCGTTGTGGGTCGACGGGTCGTCGATCAGTGGCGGGTCACCGTCGCCCCACATCCAGCTGTTCACGTTGCAGGTGTCCTCGATGAGGCCGCCGGTCTTCTTTCTGAGGTAGATGAGCTCCAGCGTCCCGCTCTCCCAGAGACGGTGCTCGGTGCCCACCATGAACTGGTCCGCTCTGGGTGTATCCAACGAACCGACCCCGAGGCTTTCGATCGACTGGAACGGCTCGTACCAGAATACGTCGTCGAGATAGTAGATGTGTTCGTCGCCCTCGGGGTCGATCCGAACGATCGGTGGGCCGAAGAGGCTCTCGAGGTAGTCGTGGTCGCAAAGACCTGCGCTGCACCAGAGCTCGTACCCGTAGTACTCGCCGTCCCCGGCCCGTCTGCCGCTGGCGATCAGGCCAACGCTGAGCGCCGCCGGGTGCATGTACCGCCCAACATTGGCCCGCAGAACGTGGCGGCCCTTTCCCGTGAGATCCCACGCCACACCCAGCCGCGGCTGGAACGCGCCCAGGGTCGCGATGTCGAGCTTCTGCTCCTTGTTTTGGTACGTGACTCCGTCGTAGCGGAGCCCCGGTTTGACGGTGAGCCGCGGCGTCGGCCGCCAGTCGTCCTGGAGAAAGAAGCTCCACGAGGTGCCGGTGGCTTCGACCGGCTTCGATGCCTCCGGGCTTTGAACCAGAGCGAGCGTGTCGGTCAGTCCGTCGCCGTCCTCGTCGTAGTGCCCGTAGCCGGGTCTCACGCCCGTCGGGTCATAGACGTAGGCGCCGAGTAGCCCGAAGCCGGTCCGGTACCACACGCTCTCACCGCGCATTTCGCGGAACTCGACGCCGCCCTTGATCTCGTGATTGCCAGATGCGCCGTCCACGAGCCCGGTCAGACTGGACCTCAGCTGCAGGGATTCGACGACCTCCCGGGCGACGATGCCCGAGCTCCCGGAGACGATACCGGTCGTCCAGTTGTAGACCTGCTCGATGTCGTTGTCCCCGTGCACCGGGCCCATGTCGAACCGGGACGAGGTCGCGCCGAGCTGGACATCGAGCAGCAACGAATCGGAGAGCACCGAGTTGAGGTTCGCCTGGACGAAGCTCACGCGCTCCTCCAACCGTTCACCGGCGTCTTCCGCGATGTACTGCACGGCGCCCAGGTTGTCGGTTTCGGCAGAGCTGTACACCACCTTACCCGTCAGCCGGTGGTTCGGCGCCGCCTGCCAGGTGAGCTTGCCGAGGGCGTCGACGAGCGTCCTCTTCTCGGTGAGCAGCGAAAGAAACCTGGTCAACTGCCGCTCGCTGCCGAGGAGGCTCGCGAAGAACCAGAGACGGTCCTTCACGACGGGGCCGCCGATGGTGGCCGAGCCGACGACGCTGGACGTCGGATCCCGATCCGGGTCGAAGTAGTCCCCGCTTTCGGCAAGATTCTCGTCGCGGTACCTGAGGTCGACGGTGCCGCTCACCCGGTTGCCCCCCGACTTGGTGACCGCGTTGATCACACCGCCCAGCGCCTGCCCGTACTCGGCCTCGAAGCTCCCGGTGTAGACCTCGATCTCCTGCAGCGCGTCGAAGTTGATCTCCAGCGAGATCGTGCCGAGCAACGGGTCGGTCGTATTCAGCCCGTCGACGAGAAAGACATTCTCCGAGTAGGTACTGCCCATGATTCTCGGTCTGGCGCCGCCCTGGACTCCGGCCTCCTTCCCAATGATTCCCACGACCGACCGGCCGTCCATGCCGATGCTCGCCACATCGAGGAACTCCCTGTCGAAGGTCTCTCCCACGTGAACCCGGGTGAGGTCCATCTGCACCGGCTCGGCCGGGACCTCGACGGTGATCTCGCCTTCGAAGGCGGCGGCCGGCATCTCGATGCGCAGATCTGTCCGCCGGTTGAGACGAACCGTGGTCGCGGTTTCGACCGGAACATACCCCTCGAGCTCGGCCCGAACCAGATACTCGCCCGGCGGCAGCGATCGGAAACCAAAGGTCCCGTCGGCGCCGGCCTGCCTCCGGTGGACGCCGCCGATGAGCACCTCGGAACTCAGCTCCAGCTGAGCTCCCGCCAGCTCGGTCCCCTCGGGATCCACCACGATGCCGTGGATTCCGCCGGTGGTCTCGGCGGCATCGGCTGGTGCGATCAGGACCACGACCGAGAGAATCGACGCGAGAAGATGCGAAAACCGCCTCGGCACCGTCCCTTTTTTCATGATGTCCTCTACCTCAACGATGCTCCGCCCCGAGGTGCGTGGTCAACAGCGCCGGCGTCAAAAGTTGTCAAAAGCTTCGACAAAGAAGTCGCCCGGTGGCGACAGCGCCACCGGGCGAGGATCATCTTCAAGCCCCCGAACGGGGCCGCCGAAGGGTTAGAAGTTGAACTGGACGCTGCCGAAGAAGTAGCGACCAGCGGGGTCGTAGATGCCGTACATGTTGATTCCGGTGTCGTCGGCGTGGTCTCCGGCGCCGAGGGGCGGCTCTTCATCGAGGAGGTTGTTGATACCCAAGGTGAACTTGAGTCCGTTACGCATTGTGTACGACGCCGCGAGGTCGAAGTAGTTGTAGGCATCGATCTTGTCGATGTCGTTGACGATCCAGAGCTCGTGGTTGCCTTCGTTGCGAAGATCGGAATCGGGGCTGAAATC
The DNA here is from genome assembly GCA_036351195.1 of Thermoanaerobaculales bacterium. GTDB lineage: Bacteria > Acidobacteriota > Thermoanaerobaculia > Thermoanaerobaculales > Sulfomarinibacteraceae > JAHECW01. The sequence goes on from JAZBOQ010000152.1 coordinate 13,498, forward strand.
GTCTTCCATGACCTCACCGACATAACGCCAGGCCAGCGAGACGTTCAGACGGAAGGCGGTCTCCCAGGTGGCGCGGAAGCGGTGCCGCCAGTCGGGGATCGGCTGGCCGCACTGGAAGCCGAAGTAACCGGCGCAGTCATAGTCCACCAACGGATTGCTGAACTCGTTCTTGAGCACGTAGCTGCCCATGAGGTCCATGGCAATGTATCCGGAGTTGCCGAGGCCGAGGAGATAGTTGGCGTTGAGGTCGACACCTTCGGACTGGCGCCGGCCGATGTTGTTGTTGGCGGTGTCGGTGTAACCGGCCTGGGTCGCCCAGAGGGTACCCTGCGAGTCTCGATTGATGAGTGAGCAGAGATTCGGGTCGCCGGTATTGGCGCAGGTCTGGATGATGTCATCGGCGCCGAGCGCTCCGATGACCTCGGTGATGTCGATGTCGTAGTAGTCGAGGGTGATGGACAGACCGCGGATGGACTGAGGCGTCCACACGATGCCTGCTGTGATGGTGTCGGCGGTCTCGGGGTCGAGCAGCGGGTTGCCGCCTTCGAGGGTGTTGTACTGGCCGGCGGGGCTGGGCGCGATGTTGCCGTACTGGCCGGGGAGCACGCCGGTGTTGGCGCACTGCGCTTCGGTTGCCGTCGGGTTGGGGCCGGAACAGATGTCGGTCGAACCGCTCAGGTTGAAGCTTTGCGGCCGGAAGAGTTCGGAGAGGTTCGCCGCGCGAACGGCTCGGTTGTAACCGCCGCGGAGGCGCCAGCTCTGGGTCGGGGCGAAGCTGAGCTGTCCCTTGTAGGAGCTGACACCACCGGAGGTACTGTAGTCGGAATAGCGATAGCCGAGCTCGAGGGAGAGGTCCTGGGCGCCCTTGGCGTCCTGGACGACGGGAATGAGGAGTTCGGCGAAGGCTTCCTTGACGTTGACCCGACCTTCGATCTCGTCGTTCGCGCCGCCGAATCCGGCGGCATTGGCGGTGCGGTACACCTCGTCAGGTACGTTTTTCAAGTACTCTTCGCGGTACTCGACACCGCCGGCAAACTGGACGCCTTCGGTGGCGGACGGGAGAGCGATGCCGTAATTCTCCCAGTCCGACGTCAAGGTGAGGTTGAAGACGTCGATGGCGGTCACCCCATAGCGCACGGCACTGATTTCCAGGTAGTCGATGGCGTCCTGGGTCACGCCGTCACGGTAGTCGTCGACCACCTGTCCGGAGCCCTGGTTCGTGAAGATGTTCCAGGGCACGCAGCCGTTCCCGACGTCGTTGCGGCAGACCCACTCACCGGTGTCCGGATCCTGGATGATGTCGAGGGCGTTGCCGATACGGGTGATGTTGAGGTACCCGTTGGCCGAATTGTGCTGGTCGTTCTGACCGTGCATGTAGTAGAAGTCGTAGCTCCACTCGTCGCTGAGCTTGCCACGCACCCCACCGAGTAACCGGATGTTGGTGTGGCTGATCTCGCTGTACCGCGGATTGCCTTCGACGTTCCGACGAAGGATCCACAGATTGGCCATGTCTTCCGGTCCATAACCGCCCTGGACGCAGAGCAGGTCCCGTTGCTGGTCGGAGAGCATCGGGTTGTCGCAGTTGGTCTGGGTCCAGTTGTTGAAGTTACCCGACGGAGCAATCTGCGCCAGGGTGTGGTTGTTCATGTACATGACTTCCATGTACACGTCGAAGTGCTCGTTGATCTCGTAGTTGGCGAAGGCGCCGGCATTCCACTTCGTGTCCGGCCGCTGGATGTGGTTGTAGGGAGCATAGTTGAAGAGCGGGAAGCCGGGAACGAACTGATCGCCGTTGGGGCCACCGAGCGTGTGGTCTCCAAGGGAATCGCCGTCGACGGTGATCGGACGGAAGCGCCCCATGGGGCTGGTCGAGGAACCGCCGCAGAACGGACCGTCATCGCCGGCCGCGACGGCGCAGTTGAGATAGTCGCGCGAGCCCTTGGTGAGCTCCTCGAGCTTGCGATAGTCGAGGTAGACGGCGGCGTGACCCTTGCCGTCGGCGAACTTGCCGCCGAGAGCGATGTTGGCGTTGATCGAGTCGCCATCCCAGGTCGACCCGGTCGGCACGTCGAAACCGGCTTCGGTGTTGATCTGCTGGGCCAGGGCGTTGTTGTTGTCGTGGTTGTACGCTGCGTACTGCACACCACCGCGGACGCCTTCGAAATCGGTGTCCATGACGAAGTTGACCACGCCGGCCATCGCGTCGGAACCATACGTGGTGGACGCACCGCCGGTCAGGACGTCCACCCGCTTGACGAGCGGCGCGGGAACGACGTTGATGTCAGGGGCGTAGGAAAAGCCGGTACCGTTGCCCGGGGGCATTCTGCGGCCGTTGATCAGCACGAGGGTGCGGACGGTGCCCAACTGACGGAGGTTGATCGTCGCCGTGCCCGAGGCGCCGTTGGCGACGGTGGAGTTCTGGCCGGCGAATGCTTGGGGCATCGACGTCACGAGATCCTCGATACGGACCGTACCGGAGTAGGTCAACTCTGCCGGAACCTCCATGACGGACACCGGGCTCAACGCCGTCAGGTCGGCTCTCGGGATGAGGGATCCTGTGACAGTGACCTCGCCCTCGAAGGACCGCTCCATGGCCTGATCGATGAGGGCCTGCTGCTCTTCCGGGGTGAGATCGGTGCTGTCCTGAGCTGTTGCGGTCCCCACGAGACCCGTCACCACGATGGCGCAGGTCAGAATCGCCCAGAACCTCGAGGCGCCGAACGGGTTGTGCGTGTTCGATTCATTGAAACGATGCATCTCCGATCCTCCTTTGCAATTCGGACCCGAGACCGCTTCGTCCACGCCAATCGGCCCAACACCTCCTTTGTCGGCCCCGTCTCGACATCGAGCACGAATGGACGAGTGCGATCCGTGTCCTTCGCGCACGATACGTACAGGGCCTGTTCAAGTTGTTTCGTTAGTGCAAAAAGATGTGTATTATCAGTGTTTTACAATGCAAAACCACGCGTTTTGCATAGCGTGACAAACTGTGACATCACGGGAGGAGATCAGGAGGCGCGATCGCTGTCGGGTTGAGTCCGCCACCGGCGGTGCATCCACACCCACTGCTCGGGCCACGCGCGGATCTGCCACTCGGTCCGTGCCGCCACGGCGGCGGTCAGGGCCCATACCCGATCCTCCAACGATCCCTCCGAAGGAACTGGAAGGGGCGCCTCGAATTTGACCAGGTGGCTGCCGTCGGGACGCCGGTGGATGAAGCCGGGAACGAGGTCGCATCCAGCCCTCAGCGCAATCATCGCTGCGCCGGAGGGAGTCCACGCGGGCCGCCCGAAGAAGGGCACGAAAACACCGGGTATGGTCGGAATGTCCTGGTCGATGAGCAGACCCACCACCCGACCTCGCCCGAGGGCCTCGAGGAGCTTCTTGCCCGCCGAGGCGCCACGGGGAATGACCTCGGTCCCGAAGCGCGCCCTCAACGAGGTGATGATCTCGTCCATTCGTGGACTCTTGAGCTCGCGAACCGCGATGGACATGGGGATCTGCGAAATCCCCACAGCGGCATTGAGGAGCTCCCAGTTTCCCGCGTGCCCCGTGGCGAGAACGACGCCGCGGCCCTTCTCGACAGGTCGCGCGAGGTGCTTGAGCCCCTCGAAGTCCACCATTCGGCGGACATCTTCGGCCCCGGCCCGGCGGAGCCAGGCCACCTCGGCGAACATGTCGCCGAAGTGGTCGGCGCAGCCCTTCACGAGTCGCCGGCGCTGACTCTCGTCGAGCTCCGGAAAGGCGATCGCCAGGTGCTCGGCCATGCGGGTCCGATCGCGGGCGGCGAAGCGAAGGCCGGCACGGACCAGCCGCCGGCACACCGGCCGCGTCAAGGCCAAGGGCAGGCGGCCACCCACCCAGAGCACCGAGCCCAGAAGGCCGTAGAAGATGCCGTCGCGACGCGGAGACGCCATGAAGAGAGTGTAGCGCCTCTCCCGCGTCTGCGACGTTGATTAATCGCCGACGATGACGAGAAAACGCGGATCGTCGTAGAGCGCGCGGAATCGAGGATCGCCGCGCAGCGATGCGATCTCATCGGCGGTGGACCACTCGGCGAACGATCCGAGGTCGGCGATGGCGCCGTCCGCATCGTCGAGGCGCTGGAGCCGGACCGCAGCGCGAAGGCGATAGGCCGGGCCCGGGCGGGCGGCCCGCGCGACGGCCACCTCGAGGTCGGACATGATCGCGTCCGGCTCACCACCGCCCGCCGCGGCCGCCGCCGCACGGAGATGGTGCAAACCACCGTCGGCGTCGAAGGTCTGGGCGATGCCTCGGGACGCCACCGCCGATGCGGCGGGGGCCTCCCCCCGGTGGAGCAGCAGCTCGCCGAGGGCGAGGTAGGGCGCCTCGAAGTCGGGCCGCAGCTCCATCGCCCGGCGAAAGGCGCCCTCTGCCCGCGTCGGCTCGATTGCGACGAGGCAGCTCCCGAGGTACCACAGGAGCACCGGGCTTTCGGGATCCTGCTCGAGCTCACGCTCGAAGAGCTTCGCCGCAGCCTCGAGGTCTCCCGCAGCCTTCGCCTCGAGAGCCTGCTGGTGCAGCGGCGCGGTGCGAATCGCCTCCATGGGGTTCCGGCGGGTTCCCGCTCCCTCTCCCGGAGTCCCCTCGACGTACCCGAGGGCCAGCAGCGCGGCCGCCTCGTCCTCACTCAGGACGATGGTCTCGCCCTGAAAGGCCTCGTCGGACGGTGCGATTGCCGCCAGCCGCCGGGCGAGCTCCGCGGCCGTCGCCGGCCGGGCCGTCGCGAGGTTGCGTCGCTCGTGCGGATCGGCGTCGAGATCATAGAGCTCGGGGCTGGGGGCCTCGATGTACTTGTGCCCGCCGGCGACGACGGCATACAGCGGCGCCCAGCCGTTCCTCAGGTAACCCTCGAGGCTTTCCATGTAAAGGGCGCGGCTGCAATCTGCACTGCTCCGCCCCGCGAGCACGGGCCGCAACGACATCCCATCGCAGGACGTGTCGATTCCTGCGATGTCCCGGAAGGTCGGCGCCAGGTCGACCAGGCCTACCGGCTCTGTGTGGCGCACCGGTTTTTTCTGACCGGGCGTGTGGATCAGCAGCGGAACCCTGGTGGTGGCCTCGTAGAGCAGGATGCCGTGCGTCTCCTCGCCGTGCTCTCCGAGGGCTTCGCCGTGGTCTCCCGCGATCACCACCAGCGTCGAATCGAACCGACCGCTGGAGACCAGAGCGCCGACCAGCCGACCCACCTCGCTGTCCATATAGGCGACCTCGGAGTGGTAGGGATCGCCGGGAAATCGGGAGGCGAACGGTTCGGGAGGATCGTAGGGTGTGTGGGGATCGAAGAGGTGGACCCAGGCGAACCACGGCGCCCGACGGCCGTCGAGCCAGGCAATGGCCTTCCCCACCGTGTCTCCCGCCCTTCGTTCCGTGCCGCCTCCCCGGCGGGGCCGGAGGTCCGGAGCGTCGTAGTGGTCGAAGCCGCGAGCGAACCCGAACCGGCCATCGACGACGAAGGAGCTCACGAACGCTCCGGTCCGGTAACCCAGCCGCTGCAGCTCCTCGGCGATGAGCGGGACTCCGTCGTCCACCATCACCGCCAGGTTCTTTCTCACACCGTGATGGAAGGGGTGCAGACCCGAGAAGATCGTCGTGTGGGACGGCATGGTCTGCGGCACCGACGCCTCGCAGTGTTGGAAGAGGTGACTGCGACTCGCCACCAGGTCGAGATTCGGGGTAACCTTCGGATTGCCGCCGTAACACCCCAACGCATCAGCCCTGGTGGTATCCAGGGTCACGAGCAGGATGTTCGGGTTGGCCGGCAGTTCAGTTCCCGGCCCTTCTTCGGAGAAGGACACCGCCGCCACCGCCGCCACCATTACTGCCGCCGACGAGATCAACCACCGCGGCGCAATCCTCAGCATCCTCTCGATCATGTCCGCGCCTCGCCTCCTCGGCAGTCGCACGGGACCGGCCTGCCGCTGTTTCCCGGACCCGGGCCGGTGTAAAGTGGCACCCCTGGGAGACACCATGCGACGCACCACCACCCGATTTCTCGCCACCACGATTCTACTCGCCGTTTCGGCGACCGTGAACGCCCTGGAGCCACCCACTGCGAAGCAGCTCGAACGCTACCGCACCGACGGCACCTTTGCCGCCCGGCTCGAGGCGGCGCGCTCCTTCGGCAACCACCGCATGAACCCCCGGCTCGCGCCGTGGCTCGAAGCGGCCGAGGTCAAGGCGCTGCCCGATGCGCCGACGGTCCTACCCTCCGGCGGATCCCCCAGCGTGCTGACCCTGCTCATCGCCTTCGAAGACATGGCGGGCGTCACCGAACCCGAGGTGGTCCACGAGCGGATCTACGGCGAGGGCGAGCCCGCGGGCTATCCCTACGAGAGCCTCACCTCCTTCTACCGCCGCTCGTCCTACGGCCAGCTCGAGATCACCGGCTCGACCCTCGGCTGGTACACCACCCCCTACCCACGGGAGGACGTGGTCGAGACCTATGCCGGACGGCAGGCTCTCATCAAGGAGGCAATCACCCACTTCGACGACCAGGGCCACGACTTCTCCCAGTACGACAATGACGACGACGGCTTCATCGACTACTTCGTCGTCATCTGGACCGGCGAGCACGGCGAGTGGGCTGAGTTCTGGTGGGGCTACCAGACCAGCTTCTGGAACGACGGCTTCGAGGTGGACGGCGTCCAGCTGAGCACCTACTCGTGGCAGTGGGAGAACTACAACTGGCCGGGCGAGTTCAGCCCCGAGGTGGTGATCCACGAGACCGGCCACGCCCTGGGCCTGCCGGATTACTACGACTACGACGCCGATCTCGGCCCCGACGGCGGGGTCGGTGGCCTCGACCAGATGGCGGGCAACTGGGGCGACCACAACGCCTACTCCAAGTGGGTGCTCGGCTGGCTGACGCCCGAGATCCACAACCAGGGCAGCCACCAGTTGACACTTGCGCCTTCGGACGTGGCCGCCGATGCGGTGGTGCTCATGCACGGCGACCCGGTCGTCGATCCGTGGAACGAGTACTTCCTCGTTCAGCACCGGAGACGCGAGGGAAACGACGCCGAGATTCCTAATGACGGCCTGCTCATCTGGCACGTCGACGCGCGCCTCGGCGACGACGGCTCCCCCATCTACGACAACTCCTACACCGAGCACAAGCTGCTTCGCCTGATGGAGGCCGACGGTCTCGAAGAGATCGAGTCCGGCGGCCGCGCCGACGCCGGCGATTTCTACACCCCGGGAGACCTTTTCAACAACGGCACAACACCGAGCTCGAACCGATACGACGGCGTGCCCACCAACCTGGCCATCGACTCCGTCACCGAGGCCGATTCCGACATCAGTCTCCAGGCCGACCTCGGCTCGGGCTGTGCGCTGTGGTGCGACGCCTCGGTGACTCCCAGCGCCTGGCCCGGCATTCCGGTGAGCTTCAACGGCTCCCTGAGCACCGCCAACTGCGACGGCGAGGCGTCCTACGGCTGGGCCTTCGGCGACGGCGCCTCGTCCGGCGACACCAGTGCGAGCCACGCCTACGTCTCGGCCGGATCGTGGAGCTGGACCGTGACCGCCGAGCTCGAGGACGCATTGTGCCGCCACCAGGACAGCATCTTCGTCTGCACTGATTTTCGCTGCTGGCAGTGGAGCCCCGCTCCCGCCATGATCTCTCCGCGGCAGCGACACGCCGCTGTGCTTCTCGACGACGGAAGGGTCTTCACCGTCGCCGGCAACACCTCGGCTCCCGAGATCTTCGATCCGGCCACCGGGCTGTGGTCCGACACCTCGGCGCCGACGGGGAACTTCGAGATCTCCGCCGCGGCCAAGCTCACCGACGGACGGGTGCTTGTCGCGGGCAGCCTGGATGCAGACACCGACGACACCCAAATCTACGACCCGTCCACCGACACCTGGTCGACCGCCGGCTCCCTCAATCACGATCGCTATCTCCACTCGGCCATCACCCTCTCCGACGGCCGGGTGATGGTGGCCGGCGGCATCTGGGGCACCCACCCCGACTACGAGATCGTCGAGGCGATCGAGGTCTTCGACCCCGCGTCCGAAACGTGGACGGTGGTGGGCACTCTTTCGGGGATGCGGATCGTGCCCGCCCTGACCAACCTGCACGACGGCCGAGCGCTGATCGTCGGCGCCCGGGAAGCGACGCTCTTCGACCCGGTGTCCGAGACCCTCGAGCGGGCGAAGCCGCTGACCTCGGAGTGGCAGCAGCCGGTCGCCGTGACCCTGAACGACGGTCGAGTCCTCATGGTTGGCATCGCCGATTCTGCCCGGGCCTTTGTCTGGGACCCTTCCGACGGCACCCTCCGATTGGGCGGCTCGGTGGGAGCCATCCGCCAGGCGCCGACCGCCACCGTCCTGCCTGATGGCCTGGTGCTGGTGGCCGGCGGCCTGGGTCTTTCGGGCGAGGTCCTCGACTCCATCGAATTCTTCGATCCCGCGGTCATGGGTTGGTCTGAGGGCTCGTCGATGGGCGACGCCCGGGCCGCCCACGCGGCAACCCTCCTCAAGGACGGAAGCCTGCTGCTCAGCGGCGGTGCAGGGCCGGGCGCCGGCAACCCGGCCGCTGCCTCGTGCGAGGTGCTCGCTCAACCCGCCTCACCGCCGAGGGGCGCCGGAGGCCGCGCGACGCCCTGATCCGGAAAGCTCCCGATGGCGGTGGTCCGCGCCCCTGGGCGCAATCGGGCCGCTGAGAGGTCGAACTGGGGCTCAAGCGCCCAGCTTCGAGAGCTTTCCCGAAGCATTCACGACCTATCTACTACGGCCGACGATACCTCATGGATGCTTCGGGCCATGTGCCACGGTTCCCGCCATGGTTCAGCGCCGCGCCGCCGGTCCGGCCTCGGATCGTCCCAGACCGGGACGGTGCGCACATCGGAGACGTTCTCAGCGCTGTCCACAATCCGGCACGGATCGTGCAACTCAAACGGGCACGGTCGGTTTGAAACCCACCGTCGATCGCGAAAGGAGCTGGTGATGAACGACCGATCTCGGAGCGACGAGAGCCTGCCTCCCTCCTGGTTTGCCGATTTCGAGGAGAAGCTGGTCGACCTGATCCGCTCGGCTCCCGGAAAGCAGCGAGAGGATCTGGGCGCCTGCCTGACGGTCCTCATTCCGCGCGGCGGCGGGGCCGACAACGCCATCTTCGGCGGTCTCGTCACCTCGGAGGACGAACCTCAGAGCCTCATGCAGGAGGAGCTGCTGACCGCCGTCATCTGGGCGCTGATCGCGGACGGAATCCGCCCCGACGTCCTGCGGGCGGCCTTCGAGCACGCCGTGATCACCGCTTCCCCCGCAGGCGTGCCCTACAACGACCTTCCCGACATGGACACCCTCGCTGAGGACGTCGTCAACTGACCCGGCACCGCAGCCACCCCGTTCGACGAGCGTCGGGGCCGTCGAACGGGTTCCGAGCAGCTCAGTAGATCGGATCGGCCTCAAGCCAGTGCATGCCCCTCCCGGGTTCGAGGTCCTGGTTGGTTTCCTCGTCCCACGGCGCGGTCTGCCTTCCGCAGCTCGGGCACTCGTGCTCCTCACCCAGAAGTAGCGTGTCGGTCTGCTCCGACGACCAATCGGACACGGCGTCGCAGTAGGTGCAACGAACGGGATCATTCAGCTGAATCATGACGGCCTCCTCGGCGACCACAACACTATCGAACTTGAGCAAGTGAAGAAAAGGGACACTGCGGCACGGATGACGCACCGCGCCGTGAATGAACGTTCACTCAGCACCAGTCTTCACAAACGCTGTGGCTCGCTCCGGTCCGGCACCGCCCTCCCGAACGACGGACAAGGCTGCGGGTCCAAGTTGGCCGCCGGAACAAGAATCGGATCGTGGGTCCGATTGTCCACAGCCGACGCGAATGCGAAGAACGAACACCGCGGGGTCGTGGTGGTCAGCACGGCGTACCGGCTTCCGATCAGAGCAGCGCTTCGTCGTCGTCGGAGCCCTTGGACACCACCGTTCGGAACAACGCCTTGACGATGTCGATATTGTTGGACAGCAGATCGAAGAAGTCCTCGGCCTCGATGGTCAACAGGTGGGCCTCGGTCTCGGCGACGGCGCTGCCGGAGCGCGGCCGGCCCGAAAGGATGTCCAGCACCCCGAATCGTCCACTGGGACCCACTACCGTGCCGCCGTTCTCGCCCCCGGTCAGACGGACGCGGCCCTCGACCACGCAGTACAGGGTGTCCGGCGGTTCTCCTTTGCCGAAGACTTCGTCGCCCTTGGCAACGGTCTGCTCGCCGGCGATGGCCGCGAGTCTGAGGACCTGCTCGGCGTTGCAGTGGGCGAAGAGATCTACACCCTGCAGAAACACCATCATTTCAATGTGCGCCATGGCTGTCATCTGAGACGTCTCCCCCTTGCTGATCAATCCGGTTCCCGGCGGCACCTTTCCCGCCCTCGCCGTCACCCACTGCGCCGTTTCCCGCACCAGCGGCTCGTCAGCCGTCTCGGCCATTCGTTCCACCAACGGGTACAGCGACACCACCTCCTCGGCCCAGACGGCATACATGGCGGCGAGAATGATGCCGCGGGCGGCCGGGTCGGTGCGCGGGTTGATCTGAACAAGCCGATCCAGAGTGGCCTCGGGCGACTCCATGAGCACCCCGAAGTAGAGGCGGGCGCGGCGCAGCTTCTCTTCCGGCTGGGCGTCGTCGATCACCGAAAAGACGTCGCGCCGAAGCGAACCCGAGAGGCTGTTGTCGAGGTACTCCAGCGCCCTCGCCCTCAGCGCGGCCTGCCGGCTCATCAGGCTGCGGCGGGCCGCGCGAACGTCGTCGGGGTCTTCGATGAGCTCGAGGAGCCCGAAGATGTGCCGCACGATGGTCTGCATCCGTTGGGCGAGCAGCTGCTGCGGCAGAGTGGGCACGCGATCGCTCTTCTGCCACACCGCGAACGGGCCCTCGAGCTGGGCCTCGTACAACGACGAAATGGCCCACAGGTCGGCCAGGCACCGCAGGTAACCCGATGCTTCGGCCCTAATCTGCGCCTTGACGGCCCTGGTGGAGAAGCGGATGGCCCTGTACCGCGCCCGCATGAAGCACAAAGCTTCGATGATCTTCGAGCGCAGCAGGCTGTCGCCCGCGTCGAGGCTCTCCTCGAGAGCATCGGCGGCCGCCTGGACGCCGAGCAGCGCCAACGTCTTCGGCACGGCCCGCCGCACCCAGACCTGTTCGTCGTCCGAGTTCATGAAGTGTCGAAGGGGGACGACCGCACCCTCGCCGATGGCCACAAGGGCCTCACGGGCCTCGTGCTTGAGCCGGCGGTTACCCATCAGGGAAACCAGGGTCGGGCCGTAGATGGGGCTCGGCCCGTCGCGATCGAGGCGCACTTTGATGGAGTGGATGGCGTTGCGGACCACCGACAGTTCGGAGTCGTAGAGCAGCTGCAGCAGGATGGAGTTCTGCGCGGGTTCCGGAACCTCGGCCAGACACCGCGCCGCTTCGGCTCTTACCGCCGCGTCGGGGCTGTCGACCATTCGGGCCAAAGAGGCCTCTGCCAGGTCCGCCGAGGTCTCGTCGTCGCCACTCAAGAGAAACGCCACCGCCGTGGCCCGAAGCTCCGGGTTGGGATCATCGAGCCGATCGCGCATGATCGACGAGGAGCCGCTGCCGCTGAGCTTGGCAAGGGTCTGCATGGCCCCACTGCGAACCTCTGCGTCATCATCGCTGATGGCCTGCTTGACCAGCTCCACCGCATCCTCACGCCCGGTTTCGGCCAGGATTTTCAAGGTCTTGGCTCGAACCCGGCTGTCGGCGTGGTGCAGCAGAAGCGGCGGCACAAGGTGACCCTGTCCGTTGGCGCCCAGCAGCTCGAGACTGTGCATAACCCGGCGCGTATCCGAGCTGCCGAGACCCTGGACCAGGGTTGTGATGGTGGTGAGATCCGTGGTGTCGATGCCGGCGTCGGGTTCAATGATCCCCGACTTGAGCCCGGCCCGGTACTCGCGAACGTACTCGGAGCGAACCTTCCCGGTGAGGACGAGCCACGCCACCAGGATCGCAGAGGTGAGCCAGCCGACGTACTCGCCCTCCCACCCCACGAGCCAGCCGAAGGTGACCGGAAGGATCAAAAGTGCGGCCAGGCCCTTGGCGAATCGCTGGACGAAGACGTCGATGAACGCCTTGGCCCGCACCCGAAGATCCGATGGAACCGGCAGGAAAAGCAGCTCCCGGGTCGCCTGGTCAAGGGAGTGCCGGAGGCTACCTTCGGCGAGCATCAGCACCACAACGAGAGCGAAGAGCACCTGGGATTCCAACGCCGCCAGGGCCACGAGGACCGTGATCTGAACCACCCCCACGGTCGCCGGAAGAACCCGCATCCCCACCCCTACTCCGAGAACGCGGTGAATCCTTTGGGTGAAAAACAGCTGGAAGATGAAGCCGACGATCCCCATCAGGATGAAGAAACCACCGATAACCGATGTCCTGGCATCGAGCATCGAGGCGTCTCTCACGGTTTCTTCTGTGTGCTGCTCCACATGCCAGTAGAACTGCCATCCCACCAACTGGCCCACGACCACCGTGGCCAACATGAGCAGGGTGATCAAGACAAGAAGCCGGGAGCTGCGAATGATCTGCAGCCCTCCCCTGGCCTCCTCGACCCTGGCTCGTCCCGGGCGGTCGCCAGCCGGGCGGGTATTCGGTCGGTAACGCTCGATGAGCAGAACCAGAATCGGAATCGCCAACATCACTGCCGCCGCCACCGTCAGGGTGAAGAAGGTGCCCGCGATGCGCGTCACCCCCCACGCGATGAGGCCCCCGGGGATGGAGCCGAGGAGACCTCCGGCGCCGACGAACGCAAAGAGCCGGCGGGCTTGCCTCGGATCGAAGACGTGGTTGGCGTAGGACCAAACCTGGGACACGGCGATGGCGAAGCCCATCCCCAGCCATATGTAGTAGGCAACGGCGACGCTCGGCTGGTGCCGACCGAGGGAGAAGAGGAGGAAGAAGACGATCAACCCCAGGGCGTGAAGGAGGGAGGTCCCGACGATGATGGTGCTGTGACGGAACCGAGACGCCATCCGGGAGTAGAATAGGAGCACCGGGTACGAGATCAGCGCCACAGCGAGATAGACGTAGGGAAGATTGGCCGCCCCGATGGAGTCGATGAACGAGGCCTGCCGAACCGACTTGGCCGCGAAGTGAACGGTGGTCAGCACCAGGAAGTACGAAAAGAAGAGCCAGGCGAGCCGGCCTTCTCCCGGACGAATGCCGAGGAACGCCCCGGCGCCGAACCCACGCTCGGATGCAAAACCCGACCCACCGTTCGGCTTCGCAGGTGCGTTGTTCCCAGTTGTTTTCACCACGACCTACCGTACCGCGACTTCATCGGCTGGGCAATGCATGGCGGTTCTACGCAACGGCTTCCACACCTGTTGCGGGTGACGGACAACTCATTGCGGATCCGTTACATCTCTGACATCTCGGGACGTCATCCCGAGTCCGCGTCCGCGTCCGAGTCCGAGTCCGCGGCCGTGGCCGTGGCCGTGGCCGATGACTGTGGCCGATGACCGTGGCCGACGAGACCGAATCCGTTCCGGTGGCCCTGTCCGATCCCGATCCCGATCCCGATGACCGTAGCAGTGGCTGTGCCTATGGCTGTGACAACGCCACCGCGCACCCTCGGTGGGCCAAGGCCCACCTTACCTGACAGCCCAGAATGCGGGAGCGGAGCGCCATGAAGGATGCAGCGCCGTAGGGTGGGCCTTGGCCCACCAGATCGCCTCCCGGCTCCGAACAACAACCCTGGAGCCCCGGCCTCGACCACCTCCCCAACCCAAGCGCCCCAGCGCGCTCCCGGCCCCGAGCGCGCGTACCACTTGAAATCATTGTTCGGCAAACCCTCGCGGCCGCGAATTCGCCCGGTCAACAATGTTTCGGGTGGTACGTTCGCTTGGCTACCCGCACTCCGGGTCCGCAACCACAGGCCGCCGCTCGCCCGAGCAGCGT
>JAZBOQ010000153.1:0-13675 GCA_036351195.1 Thermoanaerobaculales bacterium
CAGGATGCCCGAGCCCGGCGAGGTCTCCGGGTAGGTGTAGCTCACCGGCATGGTCTGGATGTCCGCACCGCCGGTGAAGCCCTCGGGTGGAATGCGGTTGTCCAGGGCGATGCAGTCATTGAGGACGAAGTGGAACAGGGGGTCGCCGTCCAGGTTCTCGGTGTCGCACTGATCGGTGCCGTTGAAGTCCCAGATTCCCGGTTTCATCTCGTAGGCCTTGAGCTGCGGGTCCTCCGCCAGAGCGCCAGTGGCGGGGTCCCATGCCCCGCTGCGCCAGACGGTGTCGCCGCCTTCGTCACGGACGACGATGTCGAGCCACATGCGCCGCCCCTCGGGGTAGCCGGTGGGGAGCTTGTGGCCGCTGAGGTTGGTCACCCGGACGCCGACCTGAAGGTCCTCGCCGATCTCGGCCACCGCCGGGGCGGCGATCTCCACCGTCGCTGCGGCCTGCAGCATCTGCTCGGCCCACGTGGTGGTGGCATCGAGCTCGGCGTCGCGGCCGAGGGCGGGGTACTCGCCCTTGAGGACCTGCGGGATCCAGCTGTTGCCGCCCACGAGCTGGTGGATCGGGAGGTCGCCGGTGCGGTTGATGTCCGGCGAGATGGACGGATAGGCGGGATCGTGGGTGGCGTCGGGCATGTGGCAGTTCTGGCATGTCACGTGGCCGGGACCGGGCGCGGCGAAGCGGCTCTGCTGCCACTCCATGAAGGTGCGCTCCACCGGCACCGGAACGCCGGTGTCGTTGCCGTTGGAGTCGATGAGGGTGAGCACCGGGTTGGTGACGTTGTGGCAGTTGCCGCAGTTGTCGGAAGAGACGTGGTAGGGGGACTGCTGCCAGCTGTGGGGCGGCGGCGGGTCGCCGCCGACGTAGTCGTAGGGTCCCATGCGGCAGGGCTCGAAACCGTTGCTGCACTCGACGTCGGTGATCCAGAACTCGCCGTTCTCGAAGTAGACCGGCTCCTGACCGGGGGGAGGGTCGCCATTGACCTCCATACGGTGGCAGAGGGTGCAGGTGAGGCCCTCGAAGTCGTCGTTGGCGCCGTCGATCTCGCCGGCGAGGCTGCAGCCGTCGGTGGAGCCGGTGGGAGGCGCCGCGCGGCCTTCCAACCAGCCGAAGGGGGCGTGGCAGCGCAGGCACCACTCGCCGATGCCCGGGACATCGTTGTTGGCGACGTCGAGAGCGGCCCAGAAGAGGGGATCGCGGCCGGCGTTGGCCATGAGCGAGCCGGCCCAGGTGGTGTAGGGCCGGACGTTGTAGCCGTTGTCGGTGCCGCCGTGGCAGCCGCCGCACGCCGACGGCGGGTAAAGGGTGTTTTCCAGCGGCGGCTGGGTCCCGTTGCTCGTGAAGGGTCCCGCGAAGACGACGGGAAGCGCTGCCGCCGTCAGTACGGCGGCAACGGCGAGGATATGCCGTTTGTTGTGGTGCACACTCATCGATTCGAGATTACCACGAGGCGATCACCCCGCAAGCACGGCATCACGCCGGCGAGGGCGCCGGCGCGACACGGGTGCTCAGTACTTGGTTGCACCGGCGACTCCGCCGGCGATCTCCCGAACCGCTTCGAATTCGGACGGGGCTCCGAAAGCGGTGTCGAGAGCGGCGGAAACGATGGCCGACGAACCCGGGAGATCGTTTCGGCATCGCTCGGGCGATGCGCTACCCTGAGACGGTCATGGACCGAGAAACCTCCGCCCTCATTGAACGCATCCGCAGCGGCATCATCGGCGACGACCGCGCCGTGGAGGGGCCGTTCGGCCCCCGCCGGGTGACCTATGCCGACTACACGGCGTCCGGCCGGTCGCTGGAGTTCATCGAGGACTTCATCCGGGCCGAGGTCATGCCGATGTACGGCAACACCCACACCGAGACCTCCACCACCGGCCTCCAGACGACCCGCTTCCGCGAGGACGCCAGGCGGCTGATCCACTCCAGCGTCGGCGGCGGTGACGACGACGTGGTGATCTTTTGCGGATCCGGCGCCACCGGGGCCATCAACAAGCTCATCGAGATCCTCAACCTGCGCCTTCCGGCGGATCTCGACGACCGGTACGATCTCATTGGACGGATCCCGGTCGACGAGCGGCCGGTGGTCTTCATCGGACCCTACGAGCACCACTCCAACGAAATCCTCTGGCGCGAGAGCATCGCCGACGTGGTCACCATCGCCGAGGATCGCGACGGTCGAGTGGACCTCGACCACCTGGACGGGGCTTTAGAGGCGTACGGCGACCGGCAGCTGAAAATCGGCAGCTTCTCGGCGGCCTCCAACGTCACCGGGATCGTCAGCGACACCGAGGAGATCACTCGCCGGCTGCACGGTCACGGCGCGCTGGCGTTCTGGGACTTCGCGGCGGCGGCGCCCTACGTCCGGATACGGATGAACCCGGACGGGCCGGACCCCGCGGTTGCCAAGGACGCCGTCTTCATTTCGCCGCACAAGTTCATCGGCGGACCCGGGACGCCGGGCGTTCTCGTCGTCAAGAAAGGCCTGGTGACCAATCGGGTGCCGACGGTCCCCGGCGGCGGCACCGTGAGCTACGTCAGTGCGGTGGACCACAGCTTCGTCGATGACCCGGCCCACCGGGAGGAGGGCGGCACCCCCGCGATCATCGAGTCCATCCGAGCCGGGCTCGTTTTCCACCTCAAGCGGGAGGTGGGCGAGGATCTCATCGAGGAGCTCGAAGAGAGCTTCGTCAGCCGCGCCATTGCGGCGTGGTCGGCCAACCCGAAGATCCAGATCCTCGGCAACCCCCGGGCGCGGCGGCTCTCCATTGTTTCCTTCCTCATCCGCCACGGCGACCGCTACCTGCACCACAACTTCGTGGTGGCGCTGCTCAACGACCTCTTCGGCATCCAGGCCCGGGGAGGGTGCTCGTGCGCCGGCCCCTACGGCCACCGCCTGCTCGGGATCGGCCCCGGCCGGTCGTCCAAGTTCAAGGACGCCATCAACAGCGGCTGCGAGGGCATCAAGCCGGGTTGGGTGCGGATGAACTTCAACTACTTCATCCCCGATGAGGTCTTCGACTACCTCATCGAGGCGGTTCGGTTCATTGCCGACGAGGGTTGGAAGTTCCTCCGGTTCTATCGGTTCGATCCCGACTCCGGTTTGTGGCGACACCGTGAGAGCCATCGGCAGGCGGCCCTCGGTCTGGACGACCTGCGCTACGTCGGCGGCCGATTGGACTACCGTTTCCAGCGCCTGACCGAACCGCTGTCGGTGCTCGAGGACGCCCTCCGCGAGGCGCGGTCGTTGGCATCTGAGATCGATTCGGAATCCCGCACCGCCCGTCAAAATTGCGGGCTGGACTCCGACATCGAGCCCCTCAGGTGGTTTCCGCTTCCCGGGGAGGGATGATGGGGGCCCCAGGGAAGGTCGGCGAGTCGGAGTTGGTCGCGACCTGGCGGCTCTTCTGGGGTCAGACGGCGGGTCGCGTGGTGACCGTGTTCTTCGCCTCGGCCATCGCGGTCTATTTCTTCGAGCTGGGACCGGAGTACCTGCGTGCCGAGTTCTCCGCCCACATCGACCGGTTGGTCCTCCCGGTGGTGGTGGCCATCATCTTCTTCCGCACCCGGATGGTGGAGTCCGTCGAGGAGCGGCGTTTCTGGACCCTGGCGATGGCGTCGTTCGTCATCTGGCTGGTCGGGAACAGTCTGTTCTTCGTGTCCACCCTCATCGAGCTTCCCCGGTGGATGGATCTCGTCGTCGACGTGTGCTACGTGCTCTTGTATCTCTTTTTCTTCCTGGCCAGCGATCAGCAGCCGCAACGACCCGGAGGCTGGTCGGAGAAAGATGTCCTGTACCGGTTTTCAATGGTCGGGGCGACGGTTTTCATTACGGCGATGTTTGCCTATTTCGTGGCGGTGCCGTGGACGATCCAACCGCAGGAGACCTTCCGCTACTTCGCCTCGTTCAACCTCTACGTTGTTCTCGATACCATGCTTGCGGTCAAGTTCGGGCTGCTGCTGTTGGCAGCCCGCTCGCCACGATGGCGGCGCTGCTTCACGCTGATCGCACTGGCGGCGTTGATGATGGCGGCGGGCGATTTCGTCGAGGGCCTGAGCTTCGCCGGTTACTTCGAGGCCGTCGAGGGAAGTCGCATCGATACAATCTGGCTGGTTCCCCATTTTCTTTTTCTTCTCATGACGCTCACCTGCACCGGCCAGGAGGCGCGAGGTGAGGAATGGGACGAGGGATCGGTTGCGCCGGTCCAGAGCCTGTTGCCGTTCTACGCTTTCGCACTGCCTCTCGTGCACCTCGGGCTCTGCTTGACCGGCTATCTCGATCCGGCGGCGAACTCGCAGCGCGAAGCCATCGTGTTTTCCGGTCTGGTTCTCTTCGGCATTCTGAGCATCGTTCAGCAGGTTCGGCTCGAGCGAACGGTGCTGTCGTTGCGGACCGACCTCACGGTTCGCGCTCTCGACGAGAAGCTGCGGCAATCGCAGCGTCTGGAGTCGATCGGGCGGCTGGCGGGCGGTATCGCCCACGACTTCAACAACCTTCTCATGGTGATCACAAGCTACACGCAGCTCGCCAGGTCGGACCTCGCGACATCAAAGGGCGAGGCGAGCGGCAGGCTCGACGAGATCGACCGCGCCGCCGAGCGCGCCGCGGATCTCATCCGGCAGCTCCTGGCCTTCGGTCGGCGGCAGGTCCTGCGTCCGGAGCTCGTCCACGTCAACGAGATGGTCCAGGGGCTCGAGGGGATGCTGGCGTTGATCGTCGGAGACGATGTGGAGCTCAACGTCGAGCTCGGCGACGCCGTCGGTTTCATCCGGGTGGACCCGTCGCTGATGGAGCAGGTCATCGTCAACCTGGTGGTCAATGCCCGGGACGCCATGCCGCGGGGGGGAGTCCTGAGCATCCGAACCGCCGGTTGGTCGGAGGAGCGTGCAGGAACCGGACGGGATGAGGATCGTGACCGCTGGGTGGAGCTCGAGGTTTCGGACACCGGAGAGGGCATCGATCCGAAGATCCGGAACCAGATTTTCGAGCCCTACTTTACAACCAAGGAAATGGACAAGGGCACCGGGCTCGGTCTGGCGACGGTGTACGGCATCGTGGAGCAAAGCGGCGGCGCCATCGAGGTCGAGAGCGAGCCAGGTCGCGGCAGCGTCTTCAGCGTTCGGTTGCCGCAGGCCGAGGGACGCCGTGCCGCGGCGGTTGCATCGCCGTCGGCTCCGATCAGGGTCGTTCGCGGAAGGACGATTCTTGTGGCCGAGGACGAGCCCGACATTCGGGAGCCGATTGCCGAGTATCTCGAGGCATTCGGTCTCGTGGTGCTGCAGGCCGAGGATGGGTTCGACGCTCTCGAGGTCGCGGCCCGGCACCGTGGAACGATCGACGTCCTGGTCACCGATCTGGTGATGCCGAAGATGAGTGGCCCTAAGCTCGCTTCCCGGTTGCAGGAGGAGAGGGCAGACATCAAGACCATCTTCGTTTCCGGTTACACCTCAGAGGCGGTGGGGGAGCACGGCATCATCGGTGAAGGCACGGTCTTTCTTCAGAAGCCCTTCTTGCTCGAAGATCTCGTGGAAACGATCAGGGACGTGATCGAGGGCTGACCCGGAAGTTGCATCAGGCGGGCGTTCTTGACCGCGGAGACGTGCCCCCGACCCGCTTGCTCTCGGCCATTTCGCGCAGCTCATCGGCGACGATCCGGGCGTCGTTACCCATGGTCGAGAGGCGATCGGCCAGCCCCCGCAGCGCTTTCGCTTCGTCGTCGGCGGTTCGCCGCAGGCGCTCCACCATCGCGTTGAACGGCTCCTGGAGCTCGGCGAGATTGTCCTTGCGGCGCAAGCGAAGCCGGACGAAGAGGTCCCCGGCGGCAACCCGCTCCATACGCTGCCGGACGGCGAACACTGCTCCCGCGGTACGGTGGGTCTCGACGACGGTTCGAACCGCGACTCCGACGACGACCAGCGCCGAGAAGATCACCATCACCATCAGGAAGGTCGTCTCCTGGCGTTCGACGATGGGCTCGAGGCGAGGCGAGACGGCAGCGAGGAACGAGCCCTGGTTGGATCTCAGCAGCCCGAAGGCGAGGTTGATGAGCAGCACCAGGACCGCCGCTGTGGAGGTGGTGACGAAGACCGTCCGCAGCTGGCGTTTCGGGTCGATGAGATAGCGACGCCGAACCACGTGGGAAGCGGCCCCCGCGGTCAGGGAGTTCGGCCGGATGGAGTCGGTCATGGGATCTCCTCCAGGTCGGTGTGGTCCGTCGAGCCGGTCGGAGCCGGTCCTCGGCGTCGAGGGCCGCCGCTGCTCACGGCGCCGCCTCGACCACGGTTCGCAGGATGGATAAAGGTCCGCGTCGTTTCACGGCGGCGAGCTGGTCGCGGTTTCTCACCAGCAGCGATCCGGCGAATCCCAGCGAGTTGATCGAAACGCCCTCCCAGTGCTCGCAGCGGCGGGGCGCCACCAGCATCCATCGCCTGGTCAGCAGCATGTTGTAAGGCTGCGTCTCATCGCGAATCCCCACTGCGGCGCATGCGGCGCGGTAGTGCTCGTGGAGCTCGTCGGCGCGGTTGCCGGTGACCGCACGGCCGTCGAGGTGGAGAAAGGCGTGGCGGAAGGGGAGCGCCTCGAGAGCGTCGATCTCTCCGACGCGCCCCGCCGGAGGGACGATGCGGTCCAGAGGAGTGGGGTCGGGTCCGGATCCGAGGGGCAACGGCGCCAGCTGAAGATGCTTGTGCGGCTGGCTCGCCCCGGCCACCGTGCCGCCGTTGTAGAAACCCAGGCCGTCGAGCTCGGCCATGCACCGTCCAAGGGCCTCGAAGTCGCCGCGGTGAAGGAGCCGCTCCTGAGCTTCGAACTCGTCGGTGACGATGAGGAGGTGGTGGTGGAGCACGTTGAACTTGTTGAGCACGGCGACGTGGCGGGGCGGTACTGGGCCGATGAGCAGGTCGGGATCCGGCGGCAGGAACGGATTGAACGAGGTGGCCTTCTGCAGCTTCTTCGCCACGGCCTTGCTCTTCTGCAGCTCCGAGACGTGGACGATGAACTCGATGCCGCCGTCCACGACCAGCGACGTCGAGGTGGGGAGCGAGACCAGGGACCCGTCCCGCGACGCGCGGAGGGCGACCGTGGCGATCGTGTCGGCGAGTGAGCTCACCGCGAGAGTGTAGCCATGTCGCCGGGTGGTTCTCAACCGGGCAATGATGAGATATCCTTGAAGAAGCGATACTCCGGAGGGCGATGTTCGAGACGGTATCGGCGGAACGGCGCGTTTCGGAGGTTTGAACTTCGATGACGAAAAATGACGGAGCCCCCATCTCATGAAGAAGATGTCCATGCGAGCACGCATGGTCATCGTGGCGGCCGTGTCAACCCTGATCGCCTGTATCGGGCTGGTCGGCGCCGGCGCCTACATCAACCAGGTGGAGATGGATGAGGCGTTGATCGCGCGGGCGGAAGCCACGTCGGATCGGCTCGAGATCTTCGCGGTCGAAGGCTCGGCGTTCCAGATGCAGGACGGCGTCGACAGGATGGTCGACGCAGGCAGCGTCTTCGCGACCGTGGTCTTCTCGCCGGGCGGGGACGTCATCGCCGCTGCGCCACCCCTCGCTGAGCTCGGCGCCCTGCTCTCCGCCGTTCCCGAGCTCGCCTACGAGATCCGAACCCTTACCGTCGGTGAAACCGAGGTGATGGCGGTGTCGGTGAACCTCGCCAGCGGCGGGAGTGCGTGGGTGGTTTTCGAGAAGGGCCCCTACGCCGCAGCCCGGAGTCGTCTGCATCTCGGGTGGTTGATCGCGGCGGTGGGAGCGGTGCTCGTGGCGCTCATGATCGCCCTCGCGGCGGCGCGGTCGCCGGACAAAGGCCTGACCGAGATTCGCGCCGCCCTGGACAGGATCGGAGAAGGTAACTTCGATACCCGGTGTGACGTCGACGGTCCCTCGGAAATCGCGGCGATTGCCCGCGATATCAACCAGATGGCGGCCAAGCTCGAGGTCTTCGTCAGCGAGCTCGGAGCGGAACGATCGGCCCTCGAGCAACAGGTGAGCGGCCGCACCCGCGAGCTCGAGCAGGCCAACCGCCTGCTCATGGACATCGCCAACCGGGACGCGCTCACCGGCCTCGCCAACCGCCGCCGGTTGGAAATGGAGCTGGAACGGAACATCTCGTTCTCCAAACGGACAGGCCAACCTCTCGCCGTGATCATGATGGATCTCGACAAGTTCAAGATCTGCAACGACACCGCCGGCCACCTGGTGGGGGACAACATCCTCCGGGCCGTGGCGTCGACCCTCCGCTCCCGTGTGCGGGTCACCGACCTGGTGGTCCGTTGGGGCGGCGACGAGTTCTGCATTCTGGTGCCGGCCACCCAGCCTCAGGGTGCCGTTGCCGCCGCAGAGAGCCTGGTGGACGCGGTCAGAGAGGCCACCACCGCCATCGCCCTCCCGGCGCCGCTGGAGCCGCCCACCGCCTCGGCGGGAGTGGCCTGCTTCCCCGAGGACGGCGAGGATCCGCACACCCTCATCCTCAACGCCGACGCCGCCCTCTACCAGGTCAAGGCGACGGGGCGAGGCCGGGTGCTGCGCTACTCACCGGAATTTTCGAAAGACTGACCTCGGGTGCGTCTGCTCTATCTCACCGATCGCCTCAGCGATCGAGGCGGCGCCGACCACCATCTCATTCAGGTGATGTCCGATGCGGTGACGGTGGGCCACCGGGTCGAGGTTGGCTTCGGAAGGGACGAAGGCGGTCCACAGCTGCCGGAAACCGTCGCCAGGCGTCGTTTCGCCGGTCTGGCGAGCCGGGTTGCGTCGTCGGCCAAGCTCGGCGACCTCGACGACGTCATCGCCGATGCCGAGATCGTGCACCTGCAGAATGTCATGAACCCGGTGGTGCTCGAGATGGCCGCAGCCCACCCGCGGGCCGTGGTGACGGTCCAGGATCACCGGGTGTTCTGCCCCGGACCGGGTAAGACTCTTCCCGATGGCCGGCCGTGCGCCGAGGTCATGGGAGACCGGGTCTGCCGGGGGTGTCTGCCGGATCGTGGGTACCGGCGTGCGACCCTTGAGCTCACCACGCGCCGTCTGGAGGCCCTGAGGGCAATGACGGTGGTGGTGCTGTCGCGCTACATGGCCGGGGAACTGGCCGCGGTGGGAGTGGAGGGGGCGACGATCATTCCCCCGTGGGTGAAGCCGGGAGGATCCGGTTCCGCGTCCGGCTCGAGGATTCTCATCGCGGGTCGGTTGGTGGCTCACAAGGGCATCACCGACGCCTGGCGGGCCTGGAATCGAGCCGGCCGGCCGCTGCCTCTTGAGGTGGCCGGCGCGGGACCCGTGGAGAGCGAGCTGCGAGGGGCGGCACTTCTGGGATGGTTGCCCCCGGACGAGCTCCGCGCGGCCATTCGACGAGCGCGGATGCTGCTCTTCCCGGCACGGTGGCAGGAGCCCTTCGGCATTCTCGGTGTCGAGGCCCTTGCCGAGGGAACGCCGGTGGTCGTGGCCGCGTGCGGAGGGACGAACGACTGGTCGGACGCTGGGTGCGTCCGGGTTGCCCCCGGCGACGTGGACGCCATGGCCGACGCCGTAGCGAGGCTGAGCGCCGATGGCGATGCGGCGTCGGCCATGGGACGCCGGGGACGGGCGGCGGTGGCCGAGCGTTTTTCCGAAGAGCGCATCCCGCCCCTCTTGGAAGAGCTCTACAGGAAGATTTTCGAAGCCTGAGTGTTGTTGGACCTGGAGGTTGCCCATGAAGAAGATCGGCTTGGCGGTGGTTCTGGTGTCGGTGATGGCCTGCGGAGCCGGCGTTGTGGTCCCGGAGGAGACGACGCCGGAAGCCCAGCCCCAGGAGGCTCACCTACCCACCGGCATCCTGGAACGGCCCTTCACCGCCGATGAGATTCGCGAGGAGTGGCGCGAAGGCCTCGAGATCCGGATCAGAAACTGGTCCGTCGAGGACGAGGTCTTCGAGATCTGGAACGTCGTTGGCGCCGACGAGGACGGTTGCGACATCCAGTCGGTGACCCTGGGCGCCGACGGCAGCCCCGCCGGCGAGCCGGCGCTGCATCGCTCCGGGTGGGTGGAGCTGCGCGACCACGCGTCCTTTCCCGCCGACCGTGCCACGCGGGAGCGGGCGAGTCGCACCACCGGTCTCGGCGTCCTCGATGGGTGGCTCTACACGGTTCCGGATCCGGCCAGCGGCCGGGTCTCGGAGTTCTTCTTCGCCGACTCGCTGCCGGGGGCGCCGGTCTTCGTTCGCGTGACCCTGGACGGAGAGCTGGTGCAGGTCTTCGAGCAGGTGGAACGGTCCCGCCGGTGAGCCCCGCTCGGGAAAGCGGTTCCGCTGCCGCTCGTTACCAGGAGTGCAACCGGAGGTTGTGATCTCCGTATTGAAATAAAGACTCAGTTACTTGAGGAGGCATTCATGACTCACGCGGCCCACGGGCGTTTCGTTTGGTACGACCTGATGACCACCGACCAGGTGGCGGCCAAGGCTTTTTACAACCAGATCGTGGGTTGGGGAACCCAGCCCTACGGGGGCGGCGACATGCCCTACACCATGTGGACCTGCGGCGAGACTCCCATCGGCGGCGTCATGAACCTGCCGCCGGATGTCGCGGCTGCGGGAGCGCCGCCTCACTGGATCGCCTACGTGGCGGTGACCGACGTGGCGGCCACCTGCGCCCGAGCCGAGGAGCTCGGCGGGACGATTCTCCACCCCGCCACGGATATCGACGGCGCCGGGTGCTTTGCCGTGATCCAGGACCCTCAGGGGGCGCCCTTCTCGGTCTACAACTCGGAGCAGCTCGCCACCGACGAGCCGACGGCCGCCGGGCAGGGAGAGTTCTCGTGGCATGAGCTCGCCACCAGCGACTACGAGGCGGGCTCCAAGTTCTACTTCGACCTCTTCGGGTGGGAGGCGAAGGAGGACATGGATATGGGCGACGGCTGGATGTACCGGGTCTACGGCCGGCCCGGAAGCTTCGACCTCGGCGGCATGTTCACCAAGCCCGAGGAGATGCCCGGTCCGCCGTGCTGGCTGTACTACATCACCGTGGACAGCGTCGAGGAGACGGTGGCGAAGGTGACCGAGCACGGCGGCCAGGTGCTCAACGGCCCCATGGAGGTTCCCGGTGGCGACACCATCGCCCAGTGCCTCGACCCCCAGGGTGCGGCCTTCGCGCTGCACTCCAAGGCCGCCGAGCCGGAAAGCTGATCAGCGGCTGAGCTCGAGGACCTTGTAGCCGCGGCGGTCGTCGAGCAGGCGCAGCCGCCCGATCTCGCGGAGATCCCGTTCCCAGGGCAGGGTTCGGTTGGCGACGATCAGGGCGCGGCCGCCGGGGGCGAGCACCTCGTCCACCGCCGCGAAGATGGCCCGCGCCGGCTGCAGGTCCACCGGCACGCCGGTGTGGAACGGCGGGTTCAGAAGTACCAGATCGCAGCGTGCCAGGGGCGGTGCCTCGGTGACCGCGTCCCACCACGCCACCTCGCAGCGATGGGCAACGCCGAGGCCGTCGGCGTTCCTCCGCGCGCAGTTCGCGGCTCGTTGATCCACGTCGGCGAGCACCGCCGACGCGTCGGCCCAGCGGCGGAGGGCCGTCAGGCCGAGCACGCCGAGCCCGCAGCCGGGGTCAAAGACCCGCTCCGGGGCCGGGCAGTGATCCAGGTGGCCGAGGAGCAGGGCGGTCCCCGGATCGAGGTCGTCGGCGGAGAAGACCCCGGGCGCCGAGTGCAGGACCATGGCGTTGCCGGCCTCCACCACCCGGATCGGCGGGATCTCAGGGGGCGTGATCGGGGCGTCGTTCTTCGGCCAGACGGCCACTCGGCTCCGCGCCCGATTGGCGACGATCTCGGGCTCGACTCCGATCACCGAGGTCAGTCGTTTGACGGCCGATTTGACGCCGAGCTGGTTGCCGCCGACGAGCAGGAGCCGGCCCCGGTGCCGGAGGCGGCTCCACGCCTCGGCGAGCCCCTGCTCGGTGGCCGCCCGCCCCTTCTGGAGGTGGACGACGGCCTGGGTGAACTTTTCTCCGAGATTGTCGTCAAACCACCCCCGCGCCTCGACGCCCTGCTTCCGGGCGTCTCGCCACCGGCCGCGGTGGGGCACCACCGCCACCCCGCCCACCGCCGCCGCCGCCCGGTGGTCGAAGACCTCGAGCGTCGGTGTCGCGTCGAGAACTCCCGGATCGGTGACCAGCTCGGCGGGGTCGGGTGCGGATCGTCGGCTCATGTCTGGGACAGTACCAGAAAGCGGGACGTGGCAGAATCGTCGCGGGAGATCAACGTGAAGAGAATTCGGCGAGGAGCGGCCATTACCATCGTTTTCGCGGTTCTGACCGTCGCGGCGAGCCGCCAGCTCGCGATGATCGTGGAGGTGAGGCCGCTGAAACCGATGGACGGTGGAACCCTCACCGAGGTGGCGGTGCGCGTGGCCCCAGAGGATCGAGGTGCACTCGGGCGTGACGTGATGTTGTGGACCGAGCTGACCAAGGACGGCGAGCGGGTTTTTCGGCGCGGCTTTGCGCTCAAGGTCGACGATGCCGCGGCGCCGCTGCGGGCCGAGTTCGTCGTTCCTGACGGACCCCACCTCCTGCGGGTGGATGTCGTCGGGGCCAACAGCCGTTCCCGGGGCGTGTGGTGGGGGGAGGTCGAGGGTGCGTTCTCCGATCCCGATCTCGATCCCGTTCCCGATCCAAATCCCGTTCCCGAGTCCGAGGCCGTCGCCGTGACAGTGGCCGAAACCGTGGCTGAGACCGAGACCGAGACCGAGACCGAGACCGTGGCTGTGGCCGTGTCAGAGCCAGCGACAGCGGCAGCGCCAGGCGCAGCGTCAGACTCAGTGGCCGTCGTGACGACATCGCCGGAACCGGCCACTGCCACTGCCACTGCCACGGATGCGGACACGGTCTCGGAAACGGCAACGGAGGCGGCCACGGATTCGGCCTCTGAGCCTGGCCCCGACGCCGCCGCTGTTCCTGCTCCTGAGCTTGCCCCTGCCCCTGCCTCCGACGCTGTCCCTGCCCCTGAACCTGCTCCTGCTCCTGCTCGTGCCGCTGTCCCTGAACCTGTCTCAGAAGCTGCTCCCGCCTCGGCCGACGACATCGCCCTCGTCGTCGCGTGGGACCTCCGCGCCGAGCATGCGGCCAATGCCCCGTGGATCGCCCGGACGGCCGTCGCCCTCGCCCGGGAAGAGGGTTCGGATCCGCCGGTGATTCTCCTTGTCTCCCACGCCGGCTTGGAGGTTCTCAGCGGCGAGCCCGAGAGAGTTGCCGGGCGAGTGAACGACCTCGGTGCGGCGCAGGCGGGCCCGCTTTCCGTTCTGGTGGGCAGGGCGGTAGCCGAGTCGGCCGACGCGGAGGACGGCGCACCGCTTCTGGTGGTCACCGACGGGCTCGGTCCGAACGCGGGAACGGGCTGGGCTGAGGTCAGGGCCGCTGCGACCCAGGCGGGCATCCCGGTGCTGGTGGCCGGAATCTGGAGTGGAGTCTTTCCCTCCGGTCTCCGCAGGGACCTCAGGAGGCTGGCCGACGCCACGGGCGGATCGGTGTTCTACCTTCAGGGTCCCGACCAGGCCGCGATTCTGGTCGAGCGGTTCGCACCGTTCGTCGACAAGAAGAGCCCTCCCTTGTAGGGGCAGGCATCCCTTAGCCTCTTGCAAAAATACCGGGTTCCAGGAGAGGACGAAGATCGAAGGCAGATCGCCGGCGGGGGCGCCGGCGCTACAAA
>JAZBOQ010000154.1:0-3810 GCA_036351195.1 Thermoanaerobaculales bacterium
AATCAACGTGTCACGACGGTATACCTTCGCGATCGCGACGGTGCTGACGAGCCTGATCGTCGGCATGCTCTTCGCACAATGGTGGAATCTCTTCATCGTTGCGGGTGAACGTGTCGGCATCGGGATTGCCGAGGCAGATGGAGGCATCGAGATCACCGGGGTCTCGCAGGGCGACCCGGCCGATCGCGCCGGGGTGATCGCCGGCGACCTGCTGGTGGCGGTGAACGGCCATCCGGTGAGCGACTTCGCGTCGCTGGACGAGACCGATCCGATGTGGCGCCGCGGCGTGCCGCTGGAGCTGACGATTCGTCGCGCGGGCCGATCCGTCGAGCTGACGGTGGTCCCGGGAGCCTCGTTGCCGTGGTTCGAGCTCGCCGTCACGGCAGTGTCGTGCCTCGCCTACCTCGCTCTCGGGCTCATCGCCTTCGGCCAGTCGCCCGACGACCTCCGAATCCGGCTGCTCTTCTTGTACTCGGTGGCGGTGGCGCTGGAGTTCGCGCTGCCGGGAGAGATCTCGCTGCTGCCGTGGTGGACGGGCTTCCAGTTCGTGGTCTTCGACCTGCTCACCGGCCTCGAGGTGGGGCTGCTGCTGCACCTGGCGTCGGTGATTCCCCAGCCCGCGAGGTGGTTCAGCTCCAGCCGGTGGCTGCCCGCCGGCTACTACGTCATCGGGGCGGCCATCGCCGGCGTGACCGCGCTGTCCACGATCCTGACGGAGCTGGAGGCTCGAGCCCCGTTCTTCCTCGACGACATCGGGGTGGTGTTCATCAACTGCTGGGTGCTTCCCATCTGGTCGGCGGCGGTGGCCGGCATCCTCGCGCATCAGGTGATTTCCGCCGCCACGAAACATGCGCGGAGCCAGGCGATCCTGATCTTCCTCGGCATTCTGCCGTGGATGGGGTACCAGGTCGTCTACCAGTACGTGGTTCCCATGGGAGACGCCGCGCCCGGCTGGCTCGCCGGGCTCCAGACGATCGTGCTGTTGGTGTTCCCTCTGACCGTCTTCATCGCCATCTTCAAGTTCCACCTTCTGGACATCGAGTTCGTCCTGCGGCGGAGCCTCGCGTTCGTCCTCGTCACAGCGGCCATGGTGGCGCTTTTCGGGACGTTCTTCGGGCTCGGCACCGTGTTCTTCGGGTCCATGGCCGACCCCACCGGTTCCTCCGTCGCCGCCCTGTCGGTGGGGATGCTCGCGCTCGGCCTGCTCTTCGCACCGGTGCGCGCAGGCGTCCAACGGCTGGTGGACCGCAGGTTCTTCCCCGAGAGCCTGAAGATGACCGAGCTCCTCTCCGAGCTGGCGGCGGAGCTTCCCACGCTGGGCTCCCTGCCCGCCATGGCGCGCCACCTCGTCGCCGAGGTCGATCGGGTGTTCGGTGTGTCGAATGCGACGCTGCTGGTGGCGGACCCCGACTCGGGGATGATGATCTCCCTCGCCTCCTCGGCGGTGGACCTGGATCACCGGTTCGGTCAGACGCTCCTCATCGAACCGGACGATCCGGGATTGCGGCTCCTCGAGCGCAGCGGCCGGCCTCTCCCCGCCGATCAGGTGGCCGGGGCGAGCTCGGCGTTGGCTCGGCGGCTGCACGCCTTCGGCGCCGAGCTCGTCGTCGGCCTGACCAGCCGGGACACCCTCGTGGGAGTGCTCCTGCTCGGTCCGAAGGTCGGCGGGGAGAGGTTCCACTCGTCCGAAATCGAGATGCTCAACCTCTTCAGCCACGCGGCGGCGACGGTCGTCGAGAACGTCCGGCTCTTTGAGTCGGCCACCTACGAGAGCCTGACCGGCCTGCTGCGCCGCGAGACCATCATCGACAAGCTCGCCGCCGAGCTCCAGCGCTCCACCCGGTACGGACGGCCCCTGTCGGTGGGCATGGTGGACATCGATCACTTCAAGAGAATCAACGACAGCTACGGACATCTCGCCGGAGATGCGCTGCTCAAGCACGTCGCGCGGGAGCTTGACAACGGCCTGCGAACCACCGATTCCATCGGCCGCTACGGAGGCGAGGAGTTCCTCTTCGTGCTGCCCGAAACCGATCTCGAGAGCGCGATGGTCGTGGCGGAGAAGCTGCGGAGCGCCATCGACGACATGGAGAGCCCGCTGGATGACGAGCCGGGCGCCCGGGTCACCGTTTCCATCGGTCTCGCCTCGGTGGACCACGAAGGTTGTGACGAGATGACGGCCGAACACATGATCCTGCTCGCCGACCAGGCGCTCCTCGAGGCCAAGCGCACCGGTCGGAACAAGGTCGTCTCCGGGCCGGCGGCTGCAGCGTAGATCATCGGCCCAATCGGCCGCCGGGGAGATCGTGTCCGAACGGCTTGCTGTGCCGGCGAAGCCTCAGCCCTGCTGACGTCGGATGAACAGTAGCCCGATGGCGACCATGGTGATGAACAGGACTGATCAGTCAATCTGGAATGCTCCGAGCGACCTGCCAAAGCTCGGTACGGGTTGCGCGTTTTGCGTTTTCATGTACTGCTTTCAATAACTTCAAATTATGATAGCATCACAGACGGAGGTCATCATGAAGCAGCTCTCGGTCCGGAACGTGACGCCTGACATCGCTGCAGCGCTCGAACGGGAGCGACAGCTGCGGGGGACATCGCTCAACGCGACCGTGCTGGATCTGCTGCGGCGGGCACTGGGGCTCGGAGCTGAGAACCATGACAACGGGTTGGCGAGCTTGGCCGGGACGTGGACCGAGGACGAGCATGCCGAGTTCGAGCAGGCAGTGTCGTGTTTCGAGGAGATCGAGCCAGAGGCGTGGCGATGAGCAGGATCTGTCTGGACACCTCGGCGTACTCATACTTCAAGAAGGGCGACGCCGCTGCAATCGAGGCCATCAGCTCATCCCGATGGATCGGAGTTCCATCGATCGTTCTCGGCGAGCTACGAACAGGTTTTCGCCTCGGCTCCAGGCAAGAGCGAAACGAAGCCGAGCTGCGAGAGTTTCTCCAGCAGTCGATCGTCGAGACCTTGGCGGTCGATGACGAGGCTGCCTCCATCTACTCGGAGATCGTCGTGCAACTGAGGCAGCAAGGCACGCCGCTTCCGCTCAACGACATCTGGATCGCAGCCGTCGCAGCGCGGGAAGGTCTGACCGTGGTGACCTATGACACCCATTTCGAGAAGATTCAAAGAGTCGGATCACGGCTCCTCTCGTAGGGCCACCTCCCAGGAGAAATCAGAAGGCACCGACAAGGACACCCTCGGTAGCTTCCTGGGTTCCCAATTAATGGCGATACTCGATGTTCATACCCGCCCACGAGGGATTCATCGAAATATTCAAGAGACTGAGACACGGAGCGGACCGCGGTCCTGCCAGAAAAAGGGGCCGGCTGTATAATCGGCGACACGATGAACACGTCTTCGGAACGTCCGGAAATCGAGCGTAGCCTCGCGCTTCACCGCGAGGTTGCGGTGAAGCTGCGGGAGAATCCCGAGCTCCTGGACGACGCGCGACGGCGCGTCGAACAGTGGGTGGCCGACGGTTCGGTCGATGTCGCCTGGGCTGAGTCCTGGAAACGAATCCTCGATGAGGGTCTCGACGCGGTCGTCGCCGTGTTGACGGACGCCAACCCCACGGCCCACGACCTGCGGCAGGTCTCGCCTTTTGCCGGCGTGCTCGATCCCCGGACCCGGTGGGCGATCCTCCGAAAGTGTTCAATCGAGGCATCAGCGTCATGAAACGCCGGCAGCTCGAGGTTGACGACGAGACTAAGCCGATTATTGCTGTGATGACATTCACAGATGCCCCTTCGCTGCCGACAGCGTCAGGATCGTTAGTTCAGAACGATCTTCAACTTTGGGTC
>JAZBOQ010000155.1:0-6505 GCA_036351195.1 Thermoanaerobaculales bacterium
GTTCTTCTTCACTATCGGACTCCTCGCCAGGCGGCTCGCCTATGCCGCAATCTGATAACCCGTTGTTTTCAGGTCAGATATCCCTTGAACGGGGGCCCGCCTAGAGCGTGAATGAGAATGGCTGCAAACCACCCACACCAAAGGAGGTGACCCCCGTGAAACTGAAGACTGCCGCCAAGGAGTACCTGGACGGACTGGTGGCCGAGGGCCGATCGCTGCACACGGTTGGGGCGTACCGGCGGGATCTGGCGGTGTTCACCGCTTTCGCTGGTGACGTCGAACTCGCCGCTGTCACGCCGAACCTGCTGCAGCGGTTCATGGCTTCGGACACCGTCCAGGCTGGCCCCCATGGCGCTCCCCGCGCCAAGTCGACCATCAACCGCTACCGCGTCGCCCTGAAGGCCCTGTTCGCCTGGGCCGAGGCCCGCTGGCTCGTGGAGAGGAATCCCACCCGCGTACTCAAGTGCCGCCGTCATCGGGGCCTGCCGCCCAGTGTGCTGTCGGATAGGGAGGTGGATAAGGTGTTGAGTACCGTATACGAAGGCCGCAACGCTCTGCGGGACAAGGCGTTGATCGCGTTCATGCTGTTGACAGGCTGCAGGCTGGGAGAGACCGTCGCGCTCGATGTCGCCGACATAGACTGGGACAAGGGCACTGTCACGCTGCGCGACACCAAGGGCGGCGATCCCGACCGAGTGCCGATCAGCAAGAAGTGTCTCACCTGTCTCACGGCGTGTCGGCCGGGTGACGATTTGCCTGCGACCCCGCTGTTCAGGTCCAGTAGGGGAGGAAGGCTCTCCACCCGCCAGGTCCAGCGGATCGTGGCCCAGCGGCTCCGCGAGGCCGGCATCGACCGGCACGTCACGCCCCACGACCTCAGGCACACATTCGCCACCAGGCTCTACAACCAGACGGGCGACATCCGCCTGGTGCAGCAGGCCCTCAGGCACGAGTTCGTCACGACCACGCAGATCTACGCCCATGTCGATCCCCAGCGACTCCGGGCTGCCGTGAACGGCGCCGCCTGATCGCCGTAAGTCGTTGTCATATATGTCTCTGTATGCGACGTATCGAAACCGTTGATTTGCCGTACTTTCCAGGCACGGCAAAGCTACGGCTTCATTAGGCTTATCGTCGTATTTAATGGACTTACGGCTTTTCTGACCAGGCTCAATGTGTCCGCGTGGACACGTCATGATTACCCCTCCACCGCGTACCGGAACGGCGCGTCATTGACCTTCTCGGCGAACACGTCAGCGAACTGCCGCGCAGCCCGGCTGTCGATCTTCCCGGCGTCGAGCAGGACCTTCAGCACATCAGCCACCACAAGCTCCAGCACCTGCACGTTCGACTGCATCAGGGCCCGGACCTCGCGCACTTCGGTGGGCTCGCCTCGAACTAGCCGCTCGCCCTTGATGCCGCTATCGACCAGCGACTGAGCCTCGGCGGCCGTCTTCGGATCGAGCTTCTTCAGCGCCTGGATGCCCTTGGTCTGGAGCAGCTGGTATTCCTTCAGGTGCCGGCTGTTCATCTCGGCGATGGACTCGGCCACCGCTTCCGAGACCCGCTGCTCGGTCACCTGCTGGATGTACTGCTTCTCCCTATCCCACCCGCCTGAGCGTCGCCACTCACCGACCGTGCCTGGCCGTTGGATTCCGAGTTGTTCGGCGATCTCAGCGTCAGTCGCTCGGCCCGTCACCCATAGCGCCTTCGCCCTGAGCTTGATCTCCGGCGAGTAGCCCTTGTTCGCCATCACTGGGCCTCCGGGTACCGGGCCTGCTGCCCCGTGAACTGTTCCCACCGCTGGACGATGACGTCGCAGAAGCGGGGATTCCGTTCGACGGCAAAGCACCTACGACCGAGTCGCTCGGCGGCGATCAGCTGGCTGCCGGAGCCGGCGAAGGTCTCCAGGCACACCGAGCCCGGGACCGTGTGCTTCAGCATGGGGAGCTCGAACAGCCGGACGGGCTTCTGGGTGGGGTGGATGCCGTCGGTGCAGCGCGCTTTCCCCTCCCAGTCGACCTCCCAGACGTTGGAGGATTCGCCCTGCACCTGATACGCCTGCGGCTTGTGGCTCTGCTGCCAGCCCATCAGGCAGGGCTCGGAGCTGTAGTTCCACATGGCGAAGCCGAGGACGTGGGTGGGCTTCACCCAGGTGATGGTCTGATGGTAGCGGACACCAGTGTCCTTCCAGGCCTTCTTGAAGCTGTCGGCGGTCGCACTCGCATGCCAGCAGTACCACGCCGCGTCGGGCGTGCAGTGCGGCAACGCCGCTTTGAAGACCCGGGCCAAGAACTGCTCGAACTCGGCTTGGTCGCCGAAGTGATCCCAGGCGTCGAGGTCCTCGTAGTCGCCCGACCAGTCGCGGTTCTGGCTGCCGGCCGTGCGGCCCCGCTCCTTGTCGCGCTGATTCTGAGGATGGCTGGTGCCGTCGTAGCCGACGCCGTAAGGAGGATCCGTCGCATAGAGCGAAGCCTTCTTGCCGTCCATGAGGCGGGCCAGCACGCCGGGATCGCCAGAGTCGCCGCAGATGAGCCTGTGGTTGCCGAGGACGATCAGGTAGCCCTCTTGGGTCACGGGCTCGTCGGGCGGCTCAGGGACGTCGTCAGGGTCGGTGAGGCCGTCCTCGGGCGCGAGTTCGGCGAGCAGCTTCTTGGTCTGGTCGGCCAGGTCCCCGAAGCGCAGCTGGTCTGCGAGCTCGGGCATGGCCTCGTTAATCTCCGCTAGCAGCAGATGCAGGTCCGGGGTGAACTCGCCCGAGATCTGCGGGTTGTTGAGCGCCACGTTGAGGGCCTTCTCCTCGGTCTCCTCGAGGTCCACGACCACGACCTGGGTCTCGGTCTCGCCCCTCTTCTGCAGCACCTTGAGGCGCTGGTGGCCGCCCACGACGCGTCCTGTGCGTTTGTTCCAGACGATGGGTTCGACGAGGCCGAAGCGCTCGACGCTTGCCGTGAGGCCGCTCAGGGCCTCATCGCTGATGGTGCGGGGGTTGTAGGATGCAGGGACGAGCTCGGCGATCGGCTTCCGCTCGATGATCAGGTCCGTCTGGTTCATGGTAGCTCCTCTATCTGGGCGCTCTTGGTGCAGTGCCGAGGCTCGCAGGTCAGCTGATGGCGTAGAAGAATCCGATCTCGAGGCCGATGCCCAGGCCCCAGAGCAGGAACAGGATCTCGATCGGGGGCGGAGGGATCTCGAGGAACCACTTCTTGATTCTGGTCAGCATGGCAAACCTCCCGGTTGCAGGGTGAGACATCAGTCGCATAGGGGGATTGAGGGGGGCCGGGTGCGATATCCCGCAATTTGCGGGTAGTTTGCGGATAGTCGTCAGTCCACTACCCGCAGCGTAAGCCAATGCAGTCATGTAGATTGCGAGGCTTTGCGGGATATTGCGGGATAAATATCTGAACCCCTTACACATGCGCGCGTGCGTGTGCGTGCGCGTGCGCGCGTGCGCGCGTATAGGGTATAGGAAATATCCCGCAACATACCGCAACGGCTGTATTCCTCTATTGGACAAGGGGTTAGGCTGCGGGATGTGGTAATCCTGTATCCCGCAGACATCCCGCAATATCCCGCAAAACTTGATCATCAGAACGGCTCCTTGGCCTCGAATAGATCTTTGGTCATGCTGACGAGCCGGTAGCAGTTGCTCTTCGTATGGGAGTCCTTGGCGCTGGTGACCTGGAAGTCGCCGAGCTTGCGGCCGCGGATTCCGCTGAGAGCTCGACCGAATCGGATGAGCTCCGCTCGCTCCGACTTGGCCGCGTATGCGAAGCCCACGAGGTCGTTTTCCTGGGCAAGGCGAAGCAGGTCGCGAGTGGTCACCGGTTCGTCTGTGCGCTCGTCCCACCACGCCTGGACGAAGGCATGCCACTCGCCCGAGTCTGAGTCGGCCTCGGCATAGAACTCGTCGGTGTCCTGCAGGAATTCCGTGAAGCCGGCGTTGCGGAGGATGCCGCCGGTGACCTGTGCCCAGCACTCGAACGAGCCAAGGATCTTCGTCCCTACTGGACGTCCAGCTTGGATCCAGGCCTGGATGATGATCAGGATCGCCTTGACGAGTTCCTGGCGATGCTCCTTGGCCCAGGTCCGAATGGGGTTGTGCTTGAAGCCTGTGCGCTCCCAGGGGCGTTCCTCGCGAGGTTCCATGCGGATCCGCACACAGCGTCTGGCAATCTCGAGCGAGAGCTTCGGGTTGTTGCCCGTCACCATCCACAGCGCGCGATTGGGAAACTCCACCATCTGGGATTTGCCCAGCAGCCGATCGGACCAGGTCTCGGCTGTGATGGCTGCCGACAGCTGGGCCGAGTCGAGGCCACCGTTGACGTTGTCGATCACCACGAGCGGCTGGCCCCGGCTGAGGATCGCGGTGAGCTTCTTGCGGGACTCGTCCTCGTTCTTGGTGGCGGTCGTAGATTCCGAGGGGTGGCCAAGAGTGACGATCGCCACGAGATCCGCAAGGAGGCTCTTGCCCGACCCGGGCGTCGGTGCCTCGACGAGGTGGATTGGGACGGGGCCGTCGATCATCCGGCGGACGAACGGCAGGATGAAGGCCCCGACGGCATGGGCGAGGTCGGAGTCGGCAGCGAATGGGAAGTCGACCAGGAGGTCGCTGCACAATAGCGTGACCGCGTTCTCGAGGTCTTGCTTGGTCGGGTCGCTGGGAATCCGGTCTGGCATTGCTCCTGGATCCAAGTGGAGCCACAAGCGGGCATCCGGATGATAGCCGGGTTCGACAAGGAGGCGCCCCGAGCGGTCGAACACCGGGGTGGTGATGACCGCCTCGAGCTGTGGCAAGGCGGGATGGGGGTTGGCCTGGATATCCCGGGAGACTTCCAGAGGCGGTTTCTTGTTCTGAATGCCGTGATCCGTGATGGCTAACCAGTCGGCCTGGCGGATCAAATGACCGTAAGCGATCGAGTCATCGAAGAGCTGGATGCGCGGGTCGCCGCTACTTGCTTGGAGGCGTGCGAGCTGGCCCGAGGACACGAACAGGCTTGGCGGATCGTTGTGCTGCAATAGAACGCGCCAGGTGTCGCTGACGACGTCAGAAAGCTGCCGGTCCTTGATCTGGATCCTGGGCCGGCGTTCGGCCTGCTGGACGGTCGTTTCCCTGGCGATCAGGGCATGGAGTTCCTCGACCGTGTGGCCGGCGTTAAGCCAATCAGAGACATCGCCTTTGTCGGGTAGCCCGGGAATCTCGACGATCCTCACTGATTCAGCAATGCCCTGCAGCGACTGCGCGACTTGTTGAGAATGGGCCCGGCCCGGGTCGTCGTTGTCCGGTAGGACGACCACGTCACGGCCTTCGAGGGACCGGCTGTACTCCTGCTTCCACTTGCCGGCGCCTCCGGGACTGGTGGTGGCCACGAGGCCGCTCCGGCGTAGGCGCTCGACGTCCTTCTCGCCCTCGACGATGAACACCCGGGTGTCGGGTTGGGCGAGGAGCTCGGGAAGCCGGTAGAGTACCCGGCGGACATCCTTGATGCCCTTGACGTAGTTTCCCTGGCCGTCGGGGCGGCGCTGCCAGAATCGCTTGCCGGTGGTGCGGACGACCTGGAACAGCTCGGTTCCGGTCTCGTCGCAGTACGAGTACTCCACCTGAGCTGGTCGGTCGCCATTGGAC
This sequence comes from Thermoanaerobaculales bacterium, assembly GCA_036351195.1. Classification (GTDB taxonomy): domain Bacteria; phylum Acidobacteriota; class Thermoanaerobaculia; order Thermoanaerobaculales; family Sulfomarinibacteraceae; genus JAHECW01. The sequence goes on from JAZBOQ010000155.1 coordinate 5,627, forward strand.
GACGGCGGCTCGAGCCCGAGGTCCCGCCCCAAGCTCACCAGCGCGCCCTTGAAATCCGTCCCTATCTGACGGGCCACGAAATCGAACACGCTACCCTTGCCGCAGCCGGAGAAGCACTCCCACGCACCGGATTTGGGATCGAAACCCAACGACGGATGATGGTCGTCGTGGAATGGGCAGAGGCCTACCATGTGGCCGTTGCCGGACGGCTGGGCCTGCTTGATGTCACTGAAGACCTGGGCACAGTCGATGTGAGCCTCGACCTCGGCCCGGTACTGAGCCCAGCGGTCACTGGGGGCGGTCATCGATAGCCTCCCGGTTGTAACGCCAGTACATCTGGAGCAGCTTCTGGGTGAGCGCGCGGCCGTGGCAGCGGTCGCTGGCGAAGTACACGGGAACCCGGTATCTGACCGACCAGCCGAGGAGCGAGGCGATGGCGGACTGGGGGTTCATTTTGGAGTAGGGGGGACGCTGCAGGAATCCCGCTAGGGTGTCCTCTACGACGACGGCTGCGTAGTCGAGCAGAGCGAGGCGCTCGATCTCTCGCCGGAATCGGGCACGGCCCCGGCCGAGGGAGGCATAAGCGTCGGGCTTCGATTTGCGCTCGATGGCAATGTGGTCCTCGAGACCCCGGATCGAGTAGTCCCCACTGGGGAGGGCCTTCACCACCGCCCCCGTGAACTCGTAAGGCAGCTGCTCACGAGTATCGACGACGATGGTGAAGGCACTTGTGTTGTGACCGGCAGGGCCGACCACATGCTGATCAGAACGGGCAGTCGTCATTGCCCACGGGGGTCTGGCTGTAGCCGTCGTAGGGGATCCGGTTGCGAGCCTTGTCCGTGTTGTGATCGTCGACGTACTCCTCGATGTACACGGAGA
>JAZBOQ010000156.1:0-2820 GCA_036351195.1 Thermoanaerobaculales bacterium
AAAAAGCACGTCTTTTCCATTCGGAGGGCTTGGAGGTTGGCGATGAGATTGGTACTCACAATTGTGGTGCTCGCGGTGACCTGTGCTCCGCCGATGGCGATCGCTCAACAGGCCGGAGAGAACATCAATGTTCTGCCGGTCGTCTTCCCGCAGGACGACCCGGACCACTGGTTCCTCAAGGGCGACGGCTACCTTCAGCGGCAGGTGGAACCGACCATCGCCGCCTCCACCCGCAATCCCGATCACCTGTTGGCCTTCTTCAACGACTACCGAGCGGTCGACATCGCCGGCGACATCGGTCTCGGCGAGACCGAGCAGATGGCCGCCCTCTTCAACACCACCCGGAGCATCATGATGGCGGCGACGCCGCTGTCGCTGCCCAAGCTCCCGGCTTTCGAGATGCCGCCCATCGCCGCCGCGGAAGCGTGGGTCGGCATGAGCCGCTCCTATGACGGGGGGCTCACCTGGAGCGGGGGCTTTCTGCCCGGAGCGCCGTTCGACACTTCACCGGCGTCTCTCGCGTCGCCGGTCCACGGTCTCGAGGCCGCCACCGATCCCGTGATCGCTCCCGGGCCCTGCGGCAAGTTCTACGTCGTCTTCATGGCGTTCACCCGCGGCGACCAGAGCAAGCTCGTGGTCGCGCGATACCAGGACCTCAACAACAATGAGGGCGGCGACTCCATCGTCTACCAGGGGATGACGGTCGTCGAGACGGGGAACAACGCCACCAACGGGCACTTCCTGGACAAGCCCGACATCGAGGTGGACATCTTCCGCGACCCCAACCCCGACGTCTGCGCCGACCGGGTCTACGTCAGCTACTCGACCTTCACCGGACTGGCCAACGACGGCAGCTTCCAGAGCAAGCTGCACGTCGCCAGATCCTTCGACAACGGCCTCAGCTTCGAGCAAACCAAGATCAACCAGCCCTACACCCAGAACCAGGGGTCGGCCCTGGCGGTCGATCCGAGGAATGGCGACCTCTATGCTTTCTGGCGCCACTTCTACTCGCCGGACGCCATCTTGATGATCAAGACCAAAGATTACGGCAAGAAGTGGAGCAAACCGGTCGCCGTAACGGGCGACATCGTCCCCATGGCGGCCTTCGATCAGCCGACCATCTCGACGACGGTAGCACCCGTTCAGATCGCCGGAGATTTGAACCCCGGCTTTCCCGAGACCGCCCACCGATCCAACGGTTTTCCCACCGCGACGGTCGCGGGCAACGGCAATGTCTTCGTCGCCTGGCAGGAGCGGGTCGACATCGACCCGTACAACTCCGGCTTCGGGAAACCCCTGATTGGCGGCTCGCCGCGCATCGTCGTCGTCCGTTCCACCGACGACGGCCGCACCTGGACCGACATCGACGGCCTCGAAGGCTACCGTAAGGCCGTGGACATCGCACACCGCGACAGCGGCGACGTCCCCGACGCAGGGTTCGGCGCCCTCCCACAGGACCGCCCGTCGGGCCCCCAGATCATGCCCAAGCTCAGCTTCGGCGGCGGGCGGTTGATGCTCGTCTACTACGAGTCACGGGGTCGCATCGCCAACTACGGATCCGGAACCCTCTCCGAGTGGATCGAGATCGACCCGGACGTCAGCCCCTACACGACGTTCATGAGCGGGTACGATCGCGTGCTGGATCTCCGGGCCGCTCTCCTTGACCCGACAACCGGTGACCTCCTGAACGAAGGTTCCACAACCCAGGTCTCGCGCTACCCGATCCGCGCCGGCGCAACCCTCGACGCTCAGAACCCCTTCAGCGAAGAGTTCACCGATGTGGCAGCGGTGAACTCGCCGTGCACTCCCGACTCGGGCGCCGGTTATCCACCGTGCATCCGTCAGGTCAACCGCGCGAACGCGCCGCAGTCCGCAGCCGGCACCTCACCCTTCATCGGCGACTATATCGATGTCGCGCCCGTCGCCCAGTTCATCGTGGATGGCGGAATGTGGCGCTGGGCAACCGCTGCGAGCGACGTGCCCTACCAGGGCTTCCACTCCATCTTCACCGACAACCGGCACCTGATACCGCCACTTGGTCCCGACGAGTGGAACGGCTACCCGTTGTACACGACGCCGTTCGACGTTCAATGTCAGAACGCCGGTTCGCGCAACACGGACGTTCTGACGTCCAAGGTGGACGCCGGGTTGGTCCTGAGCGCACCGACCACCTTCAAGCAGCTCGACGATCAACGCGGCTTCCCGGTCTCCATCACCAACCAGACCGATGAGACCCAGAGCTACTTCGTCGAGATCACCGTGGGGGCCGGCGACGCATCCTTCGCCCGTGGGAACCCGCTGATCGACTCCGGCCCCATCACCCTCTTCGCCCACTCGGGAACGTCGATGATGGTCTACGTGGAGCCCACCGCGACGCCGCCGATCAAGGTTCAGGTGTCGCAGACCACCAACTGCACCAACGACTGCCCCTCCGGCACCGTGACCCTCAACCTGGACCCGCAGAATCCGCCGGTCGACGCCCTGACCGGCGTCGCCGACGCCCAGTACCCGGAGATCACCGACCCCTTCGTCATCAACCCCTTCGTCATCAACGACGGCGCCCAGAACCCCTTTGTGATCAATCCATTCGTCATCAACCCCTTCGTGATCAATCCATTCGTGATCAATCCATTCGTAATCAATCCCTTCGTCATCAACCCGTTCGTGATCAATCCCTTCGTCATCAACACCCCCATCGAGGATGTCATCGACATCACCTGGACGGTGAACGCCGGGGCGAGCAACACCGCCTCGAGCTACCTGCCACTCATCAACATCGACAACGCCCAGGCGTTCCTCGACGCCGGCTACGCCTTTCAG
>JAZBOQ010000157.1:0-2430 GCA_036351195.1 Thermoanaerobaculales bacterium
ACCTCGATCCGACTCGCGGCTCCGAGACCTCCAAAGCGAGGCCTGCCGTCGTCGTGAATATTGACGCGGTTTCGAGCCTCCCGGTCCGGTTTGTGGTCCCATGAGGCTGATGTCGATTTAGACCATGGTTGTCGACCATAGTAAGATTGATGAGAGGTGCACCATGGAAGAGATCGCGATTTCAAAGTTCAAGGCCACTTGCCTGGCGGTTCTGCAACGGGTGCGCAAGACCGGACAACCCGTTCTCGTCACGCGCTTCGGCGAGCCGGTCGCCGAGGTCGTACCGCCGTCCCCCGGGACGAACCCGGATCCGTGGCTGGGATCGATGGAGGGAACCGGCGAGATCATCGGCGACCTCGTCGAACCGGCTGTCGATGCTCAGGATTGGGAGGCTGAAAGGTGAGGGGGTTCTTGCTCGACACCCACATCTGGCTCTGGTCCCTGCTCGAACCACAGAGACTCGTACCGCCGGTCACGAAAGCCCTGATGACGAACGGCGGGAAGCTCTGGCTGTCGTCGATCAGCGTTTGGGAGACCACCGTGCTCGCCGAGAAAAGGCGCATCGTATTGAATCGACCAACGCGGGAGTGGCTGAGCCAGGCCCTGCGCAAGGCGCCGGTCCACGAGGCTGCGATCACCTTCGAAGTCGCGACCGCCGCAGCAGAGATCGAGCTGCCGCATCGGGATCCGGCAGACCGGCTCATCCTGGCGACGGCAAAGGTGTTCGACCTCACCCTGATTACCGCAGACCGTACCCTGCTCAAACAGGACACGGCGCCGACGCTGGCAAACCGATAGCGGAACGACTCGCCAAGCATCGAACGGGAGGGCGGCGAGATCCTGGTGCGGACGCGGCATGCGCAGCCCCTCGTCGATGTCCGCCAGCTCGGCGAGATCATCGAGGCATTCGAGTCCCGCGGCTTTGTGCAGATCCATCGAAGTTGGGCGGTCAATCTCCGCCGTGTCCGGGAGACCCGCCCGGCCCCCGAAGGTGGGTGGGAGGTCAAGCTCGACCCTCCGGTCAACCGGGTCCTGCCGGTGAGCCGCCGCCGCATCTCAGCGCTCTGGGAGCGCTTCGGCGAGTAGGCCGACATTCACTCGGCGTCGTCGGCCCCAGCGGGAGATTCATGGGTCGCGCGGGTTGGCTACCCGTCGACTCTGCTCTCCAACCAGTCGAGGGCGCCGGCGGTTTCGCCCCAGGCTTCGTCGGCATTCAGAAAGTAGACGACGGCTTCTTCGAAGCTGCCGATGGTGTAGCCGTCGGGGAGCTCGGCCGGCATGATCGCTCGCCCGAGGAGAATGTCCGGCACATGCGGGTTGACCTCGATGGCCTGGTCGAGCATGTGCCTCGACGTCTCGGCATCGCCCGAACGCTGGAAGGCGAGCAGCGCGCGGTTGAACGCATGCGAGGCCGTCGGGTCCTCGGCGTACGCTTCAAGCAGCTCGTCGGCCTCGTCGATAAGGCCGAGGGCGAGGAAGGCCGGTGCGAGATGGTCGCGGATTCCCTGGTTGTCGTTCGGGTTGAGGCGGATGAGCTCGGCGTAGTGCTCGACTGCCTCGTGGTGGTCGCCGGAGGCCCACAAGCAGTCGGCCAGCCCCTTGCGTGCTTCCATGTAGGGTCGAGTCTCGACGAGACCCCAAAAATGCCCGACGTCGTCGGCGAAGATCTCCGGTCCGAGGGCGCGCTCGGCGGCGGCCACCGCATCGCGGAACCGCTCGGCGGCGGTCTCGGGATCGCGGGTATGGATCGCCAGCGCGAGGTGGGCGACGGGCGATTCAGGATCGAGCTTCAGCGCCTTTCTGGCCATGGCTGCGCCGCTGCGGCCAGAGAGGTCCATCGCCTCGATGGCCATGGCGAGAGCCTGGTCTTCGCGACTCTCCAGCGAGGGGGCCGGTAGCTTCTTGCCCACGACCTCGGTCTCCAGGAAGTCTCGCAGCTCGTCCTCACTCTCGAAGGACTGCCGATCGATGAGCTTCTGAATCTCCCCCAGTGCTGCCCCACTCCGGAGCGGGTTGAAGGACCGAGGACGGTCCGATTCGGAAGGCGGTTCGAGGATGTCCGGGAGCGTCAGTTGGAAACTCAGGGCGCCCGCGCTCGTGCCAACGGTCTTGCTCCACCTGCCGGAGTCCATCTCGTCTTCGGTGGTCTCCGCAAGCGTCCGGAAAACACCCTCGAAGAAGGCAAGCATCTTTGGGCTTGCGCGACGGATCCTACGTTTGGGTCCGTACTGGACGGCGGCGGGCACGGTCGCTTCGGGTCCAGTGGGAAAGCCGTGGTCGAGCCAGAGATCATGCTCGCGGATCGGTACCTCCCACGGCTCGTGGAACGTAACTGACCAAATGGCGTCTTTGGCGATTCTGTCGATTGGGTTCTGATCGTCGTCGGGGTTTCCCTCGATCAGATCGCGGCGCTCCGCGAATCCGAGGCCC
>JAZBOQ010000158.1:0-3571 GCA_036351195.1 Thermoanaerobaculales bacterium
CCTGCTCCTGAACGGCATTCTCGACAAGCGTGGGGCGGTCCCGACGCTGCAGGACTTCGCGGTGTACCGACCGCGCCAGATCACTCAGACGGGGCAGAGTCTGGGCATTCAGTCGGTGCCGAATCTGCGCGATATGGGAGGCTACCGAACCGCCGACGGGAACGCGGTAGCCAGTGGGCTCCTGTACCGCTCCAATCAGCTCCATCACATCAGCCCCGGAGACATGGAGTTGATCGCCGACCTCAAACTCAGGTACGTCTATGATCTGCGCACCTACGACGAGATGCGATCGCGCCCGGAAGAGCTGCCGCCGACGGTCAGCCACGTGTGGCTGGATGTGCTCGCCGACTCTCCGCAGGCGGGACCGGCGATGCTCGAGAGGCTGTTCGAAAACCCAGACGCGGCGAACCAAGAACTCGGTGGCGGCAAGGCGGCGGAAGGTTTCGCGCAGTCCTACCGTGAGTTCGTCTCGCTGCCGAGCGCGCAGCGGGAGTATCGCAAGTTCTTCCTCTCCGTGGCCGACCCGGGGATGCTGCCCGCGCTGTTTCACTGCACGACCGGGAAAGACCGGACAGGATGGGCCGCGGCGGCGTTCCTGAGCCTGCTCGGCGTTCCAAAGGATCGGGTCTACGAGGACTACCTCCGCAGCAACGACTACATCCTGCCCATGTACCGCGAGGTCATCGATGGCGCCGTGGAGTCGGGCATCGAGGAAGAGATCCCGCTGTCCATCCTCGGCGTCAAAAAGGAGTACCTCGACGCCGCGTTCGACGAGATGGAGACGAACTACGGCACGATCGAGAACTACTTCGCCGATGCGCTGGGCATCGATGCGACCCGGCAGCAGGCAATCAAGGGTCTATATCTCGGGGCGTCCTATTCTGGGGAACCCGGGTAGGGGGATAGCATGGCGCGACGCAAAGTCACGGCCCGGGCATTCCTGGCGTGTGCGTTCGTTCTCTTGTGCACGGCGAACGCCGCCGCGCAGGAGCTCACCCCGCGCGCTTACTGGCCGTCGCCCAAGGGGACCAAGGTCGGGATCGTAGGGTACTCGCACGTCGCAGGCGACGTTCTCTTCGATCCGTCGATCCCGCTTTATGGTGTCGACTCGAGAATCCGCACCGGGATTCTGGCCTACCTCCAGACCTTCAGCCTGGCCGGGAGGACGACCAACGTCATCGTCGAGCAGCCGTACTCGTGGGGAACCACCCAAGGCCTCGTCGGCGACACGCCGGCGCGCCGCGATTTCTCGGACTTTAACGACCTCGGTCTGACTCTGTCAGTCAACCTGCTCGGCGCGCCGACCATGACCCCTGCCGAGTTTCAGGCGCTCCGCGCCGACCCTCATCTAATTCTCGGCGCCAGCCTGAAGGTGCTGGCTCCCACAGGGGGCTACGACACGGATCGGTTGATCAACGTCGGCGCCAACCGCTGGGCGGCCAAGCTCGAGCTCGGCTCGGTGATCCCGCTACGGCCGAAGTGGCTGCTCGAGCTTGCCGCGGGCACGTGGTTCTTCACCGACGATGACGATTTTCTGCCGGGCAAACGGGAGCAGGAACCCATCTACGCGTTTCAGTTTCATCTGGTGCACCGGTTCAAACCCGGGTTCTGGATTTCGCTGGACGCCAACTATTACACCGGTGGGCGCCAGACCATCGGCGGCAACGAACTCGTCGATGTGCAGCACAACTCGCGGATCGGGGCGATGATCGCGGTGCCGTTTCGCGGTCGCCATGCGATCAAGTTCGGCTACTTCATCGGCGCTCGCACCGAGTACGGCAGCGACTTCGACCAGTTCCTGTTGAGCTATCAGGTGGTGCTCAACAAGACGAGAAGACCAAAATGACCCAGGAACGACACCAAGATACCCGTCGTCGGCCGAGTGAAGGGAAGCGATTTTCCATGAGAGACCACAGAACCATCGTATGTCTGTTTGCGGTTATCTTGGTCGCCGGGGCGGCCGGTGCGCAGCACATGGACCTTTCGGCCGAGCCGGAGGATGTCACCTTCGGCCAAGCCGAGTACTCGCCGTACCTGCACCGCGGTTATCCGCAGCGGGTCTTCTGGGGCGACACACACACCCACACCTCATACTCCACCGACGCCGGGATGATCGGCTGCACTCTCGGCCCCGAGGACGCCTACCGCTTCGCACGCGGCGAGATTGTCGTCGCCTCGGGCGGTGTCCGGGCGCGTCTGCAACGGCCGCTCGACTTCCTGGTGGTGGCCGACCATGCGGAGAACCTCGGGCTCGCGCCGATGATCGCCGAGGCCAACTCGGACCTGCTCAGAACCGAGTTCGGTCGCGAGATCTTCGACCTCGTTCAGAGCGGTGACTACGGTGCGGCCTATAAGCTCTGGGGGACGGCAATGTCGGCCGGCGAGGACCCCCTCGCGGGACAGGATGGCCTGACGCGATCGATGTGGGGTCGGGTCACCGAGGCCGCCGAAAAATACAACCAGCCCGGCGTGTTCACCGCTTTCATCGGTTTTGAGTGGACCTCGAGCCCGGGCGGCAACAACCTGCACCGCAACGTCGTCTTCCGCGACGGAAAAGACGACGCGGACCGCGTGCTGCCGTTTTCCAACTACGACTCCACCGATCCCGAGGACCTCTGGCGGTGGATGGCGGCATACGAGGAAAAGACTGGTGGCAGCATGCTGGCCATCCCGCACAACGGGAACCTCTCCAACGGGTTGATGTTCGACGAAACCACCATGAGCAACGAGCCACTCACTCGCGCTTACGCCGAGACCAGAATGCGCCGGGAGCCGATCTACGAGATCACCCAGATCAAGGGCGACGGCGAGGCTCACCCCCTGCTGTCGCCGGACGACGAGTTCGCCGATTACGGAACCTGGGACAAGGGCAGCTTCGGCCCGGAGCCCAAGACCGAAGACATGCTGCTGCGGGAATACGCCAGAGAAGCATTCAAGCGCGGTCTCGCCTATGAGACGGCGCTGGGCGCCAACCCCTTCAAGTTCGGCGTCGTCGGTTCAACCGACACCCACACCGCCCTCGCCACCACCCAGGAGGACAATTATTTCGGCAAGGCCACGCCGGCCGAACCCTCTGCCGGTGACGACCGATTCAACGAGACCATCACCGGGTACTTCCAGGAAGAGGGCGGTCCGGACATCACCATTCGCCACATGCAGACCGTGGCCGCCGGCCTGGCGGCGGTGTGGGCGAGGGAAAACACCCGCGAGGCGATCTTCGACGCCATGCAGCGCCGGGAGGTTTATGCCACCACCGGTACGCGCATCACGGTGCGCGTCTTCGCCGGCTGGGACTTCGAGGCGGACGACATCCATCTTCCCGACTTCGCCCACCTGGGCTACACCCGTGGGGTGCCCATGGGGGGCGACATCGAGGAAGCCCCCGAGGGATCCACGCCGAAGCTCGTGATCCGCGCCCTGCGCGATCCCGACGGCGCCAACCTCGACCGGGTCCAGGTCGTCAAGGGCTGGCTGGACGAATCGGGAGAGCTTGAGGAACGCGTCTACGACGTTGCGGTTTCCGACGGGCGCGAAATCAGCGCCGATGGCCGGTGCACGACACCGGTGGGCG
>JAZBOQ010000159.1:0-29950 GCA_036351195.1 Thermoanaerobaculales bacterium
AAGGGAGCTCAGTACTTTGTAGCGCCGGCGCCCCCGCCGGCGTGATCTCGTTCCGATCAGGCCATCAATCGGACGATTCGCCGAATTTTGCACGAGGCTGGACCTTTACGGTGTTCAAGCACAATTACGTGCATGGCACGTCCCGGCCAACGCGAGATGCGCGGTCGCGCACCCGTATCCGGCATCCGATATCGAATATCCGGGTTCTGTCGCGGCCGCAGGAGCGGTCGCGGCATGGACGATCTACAATGTCACGGTGCGGCTGGCAATCGACGCCCGTAAGCTGACCGATTTCGGCATCGGCACCTACCTTTGTGCGCTCCTCGGAGAGCTGGAGGAACGGGGCGGTATCGATCTTTCGGTGGTGATTCGTCCGGGTCACGAAGGACGGGTCCGTGAGCTGGCCCCATCGGCGACGACGCTCACCGTCGCGGCCGGCGGGTACTCGATCTCCGAGCATCTGCAGATGCCGGCGGCCCTCTGGCGCGAAGGGGTGGACCTGGTCCACATCCCGCACTACGTGGTTCCGGCGTTCTCGCCCCGGCCCATTGTCAGCACGGTGCACGACGTGATCCAGCTCTTCTACCCTCCGGGCCGGCGTACCAGCCTGACCCTGTTCTACCTGCGGGTGGTGATGCGTTCGGCCCTGCGGCGGTCGCGGGTCGTGATCACGGTGTCGAGAACCTCGCGACAGGACCTGATCAACCTCTTTTCGGCCGAGCCGAGCCGGTTGGTGGTGGTGCCCAACGGGGCGGATCCCAGGATCGCCGTCCGGCCGAGCACCGAGGAGATCGACGCGCTCAAGGAGTTCTACGGTCTCCGGGCGCCGCTGGTGCTGGTGGTGGCCAACGACAAGCCGCACAAGAACCTCGACACGGTGCTTCGTTCCTACCATCTGGCGGTGCGCCGCCACAACATCCCGGGACAGCTGGTCTTCGTCGGCGGCGTCGAGCCGTCCTCGAGACTGGCTGTCCGTGCCGAGTGCCTCGGATTGGCAGACCGGGTTCGATTCCTCGGGCGGGTTCCCCAGAGCCACCTGCGGGCGTTGTACCATGTGGCGGCGGTGCTGTTGCACATCTCGTTGTACGAGGGCTTCGGGCTCCCTGTGCTCGAAGCCATGGCCGCGGGGCTGCCGGTCGTGACGTCGAACGTGGGCGCCATGCGCGAGCTCGGTGAAGACGTTGCGCGGCTGGTCAACCCCCTCGCCCTGGACGAGGTTGCCGGCGCGTTGGAGCGGGTGTTGGTGGACGACGCGCTGCGCCGGCGCATGATCGAGGCGGGGCGTCGTCGAGCGGAACGAATGACGTGGGAGCGAACGGTGGACAAGACCGTAGAGGCCTACCGAAGGGCATTGGGGGAGGGCTGAGTGCGGGTCGCCCTGGTTCACGACTGGTTGACGGGGATGCGCGGCGGGGAGTGGGTGCTCTACGAGATCGCCAAGCTTTTCCCCGACGCGCCGTTGTACACCCTGGTGCATCGCAAAGGGGCGGTCATGCCCGCGCTGGAGGAACGCGACATCAAGACGTCCTGGCTGCAGGGGCCGTCATTCAACGGCCGCAAGTGGCGCTATCTGCTGCCGCTCATGCCGGCGGCCATGGAGACCTTCACCTTCCCCGACGCCGACCTGGTTATCTCCACCAGCCACTGTGTCGCGAAAGGGGTCATCCCTCCCCCCGGCGCCTTCCACTTGAGCTATGTCCACACGCCCATGCGCTACGCCTGGGACCAGCGGTCGCTCTACACCGCGCGGATACCGGCGCTGCTGCAGCCGGTCATCGAGTCGCGGCTGGCCAAGCTGCGCCAGTGGGACATGGTGTCGTCCGCCCGTGTCGATCGGCTCATCGCCAACTCGCGACTCGTGGCGTGGCGGATCAAGCACTACTGGAACCGGCAGGCCGAGGTCATTCCGCCGCCGGTGGCCACCGAGTACTTCACCCCGGGCGGCGAGCGCGGCGACGCCCTCCTAACGGTGGCCGCGCTGGTTCCGTACAAGAGGGTGGAGGTGGCGATCGAGGTGGCGAAACGGTTGGGAAGACCCCTGGAGATCGTTGGTACGGGGCCGCGGATGCCGCAGTTGCGCCGCCTCGCCGGGGCCGATGTGCGTTTCCTCGGCTGGCTCGATCGCGCCGAGCTCCGCGACGTCTACCAGCGGGCCGCAGCGGTGCTGGTTCCCAACATCGAGGACTTCGGGATGGTCACGGTGGAAGCTCTCGCCTGCGGGACGCCGGTGGTCGGCCTCACCGCGTCGGGAACAGCCGACGTCGTGCGATCCGGCATCGAGGGCGAGCTCGCCGAAGAGTCGGGTCTGGACGCCCTGGTGGACGCGACGGCTCGGGCCCTCGACCGCGAGTGGGACCCCGAGGTCCTGCGCCACCGCGCCGAGTTCTTCTCTCGCGAACGATTCAAGGTGCGTTTCGCCTTTCTTCTCGACAGGCTGGGTTTCGGTAGGGCACTGGGATGATCAAACGCCGGCGGCAGATCATGGTGGCGATGCAGCTGACCGGCGATGTGTTGGCCACCTCCATCGCGATCCTGGTTGCCTACTGGCTGCGCTTCGAGTTGCCCGTGCACCCGGTGACCAAGGGAATGCCGCCGCTGGAGATGTACCTTCGACTGATCCCGGTCACGGCGCTCATGTGGCCAACGGTCTTCTACTTTCAGGGACTGTATCAGCGGCGTCGGTTGCGGTCGCGATTCGACGAGCTGGTACGGGTGGTGCTGGCGGTGATGCTCGCCACGATTCTGCTGACCGCCTTTCTGACCTTCTACCGGCCGTCGGACTTCACGTACTCGCGGCTCTTCCTGCCGATATTCGGTGCGGTGAACGTGTTTCTGGTGGCCTTGTCCCGCTGGTTGATCTCGGAGATCATGCGCCGGGTCCGCCGCTCGGGAGGCAACCTCCACTCGGTTTTGATCATCGGCGCGGGCGAACTCGGGAAACGGCTGGCGGAGAGCCTCCAGGCGCACAGCGAGTACGGCTTCTCCATCCTCGGATTCCTCGATGACGATCCGGGCAAGCAGCAACGCCGCATTCACGGGTTGCCGGTTCTCGGCACGACGCAGGATCTCGAAACCATTGCGGATCAGCACCAGGTCGACCAGGTCATGATCGCCCTGCCCCTGTCGGCCCACAACCGCATCGTCCAACTCATTCCCCGCTGCGGCCAGCTGCTGGTGGAGATCAAGGTCGTGCCGGACCTTCTCCAGTACTACGTTGTCCGCGCCGGGACCGAGGAGCTCGACGGCCTGCCGATCATCAATCTCACCCAGATTCCTCTCGAGGGTTGGAACCAGATCGTCAAGCGGGCCTTCGACATCGTCGGCGCCGGCGTGCTGGTGTTGGCGACGTGCTGGCTGTTTCCGATCATCGCGTGGCTCATCAAGCGTGAGGATGCCGGTCCGGCCATCTACTCGCAGATCAGGATGGGTCTCGATGGACGCTCGTTCAAGCTCTACAAGTTCCGCTCCATGCGCACTGACACGGTCAGCAACGGGCAGGGCAAGTGGACCCGCTCGGATGATCCGCGAGTGACGAGAATCGGCGCGTTTCTCCGCCGATACGATCTCGACGAGCTTCCGCAGCTCTTTAATGTCATCAAGGGCGACATGTCCCTGGTGGGGCCGCGACCCGAGCAGCCCGAGTTCGTCGAGCGTTTCAAGAGGCGGTATCCCGAGTATCAGGCGCGCCACCGGGTTCGCGCCGGTCTCACCGGTTGGGCGCAGGTCAACGGCCTCCGCGGTGATACGTCGATTCGGCAAAGGGTGGTCCATGATCTCTACTACATCGAGAACTGGAGCCTCGCGCTGGACCTGAAGATCCTGTGGCGGACCTTTCGGTTGGCGTTCAGCGAGGCCAGGGGCTGATGACGGGCACCCGGGAAGCCGGCCTTCTGGCCGCCTCCGCCTGACGGCGTCGTTGTCCAGCGTCGCCCGTCCAGCATGGTCGTGTGAGAAGCGAGGACGAGGTGACCATGCTGGCCGGACGAGCGGCGGCCTGTTTCAGAGCTTCGACACCTGCCTTTGAACGGCTGGGCACGGGATTGCGTTTACACTTTTCGGAGCGCGCTGAGAGATCGGAACGGCAGGTGGCGAAAAGTGTGAACATGGCACGTCCGCCGGAACGCGAATGTGCGCGGTTACTGCGATCGGCGCCAAGGACTGGTCAGTCCTCAAACCAGTCCGGTGTGCGCTTGTGCTCGAGGAAGGTCTTCACTCCCCGGACGCATTCCGGGTGCATCCGATGGTCCGCATTGACCGCCGCGGCGTGCTTCAGCGCCTCACGCCAGTCCATCCCCGCCGTCTCGTTGAGGAGCTTCTTGGTGGCCGCGATGGCGGCCGGTGAGCCTTTGTGGGCCATGGAGGTGGCGAGTTCCAGGGCACGCTCCAGGGATGTCCCGTCGGCTGCGAGCTCGTCGGCGAGGCCGATGGCCACGGCCCGGGCGCCGTCGATGCGCTCGGGGTCGAGGAGCAACCGCCGCGCGAGGTGACCCGGCACCCGTCGAGTCAGAAACGTGAGCACCAGCGCCGGGACGTAGCCGATGGTGATCTCGGTGTAGGCGAAGCGGGCGCGGGGCTCGGTCACCACCACGTCGCACGCCGTCGCGAGGCCGCACCCGCCGCCGATGGCGGCGCCGTGCACGGCCGCCAACGTGGGCTTCGGGTGGTCGAGGAGAACCTCGAAGAGCTTGCGCAGGGCTTCGGAGTCGCGGCGCAGGGACTGGGAGTCGCTGCCGGAGGCCACCTGTTGCAGGGCCGCGAGGTCGGCGCCGGCCGAGAAGTGACGGCCGGCCCCGGCGAGGATCACCGCCCGAACCGCGGCATCGTCGGTAGCGGCGCGGAGTGCATTGGTGAGTGCGTCCACCAGGGCCGCCGACAGGGGGTTGGCGCGGTCCGGGTCGTTCAGCTTGAGCACCATCGCCGGGCCGTTGGATTCGATCACCACTGGAGTGTCCATGGGTGTCATCCTAACATCGGCGTGACGTTACCCGGTCCCCCTGCTAGCATGCCCGCTCATGGGTCGCCTTCGCTCCACCGCCGGTTTCCTCGGTCACCTGGGACGTGATCTGCTGGGCACCCTCCGTGCGCGGATGCGACGGACCTACGACTGGGTCGTCTACGGCAACGACGAGGTGGTGGTGGCGGTGGACATCTTTCCTTTCGCCGAGGCCATGACCGGGGTCGGGTGGTACGAGTGGAATCTCCTCGCCAGCTTGGACGAGCGGAACGACGGAATCCGCTACAACCTCTACGCCCATACGTTTCTCGCTCCGGGTGAGCAGCCGCCGCCGGTGCCGGGCGCGCGCAAGATGCGGCTGCGCGTGCACCAGGTGCCGGAGGGGTTTCTCCTTCCCCTGCGCCCGACCATGTGGGTGCTTCGCCGACTCGTCGAGCCGGTGCTTCGCGTACTCGACGGCAACGACGTCGGCTTCGCCCCCAACTTCTTTCCGGCCCGCCGACACAGCTTCATCGCCCGCCGCCTGGTGATCACGGTGCACGATCTCGCCTTTGCTGTGGTGCCCGAGATGGTGGCGCCCGAGACCCTCGCATTCCTCAGGGCGGAGTTTCCGGGTGCGCTGCGCCGCGCCGAGCGGGTGATCGCGGTGTCCGAAGCCACGGCCGGGGATCTGCTGGAGCACTTCGCCATCAAGCGAAGCAGGGTGCATACGATCCACGAAGGGCTCGACCTGCACTTCGCGCACGACGCCGAGGACAAGGTGGACGGCGGCGACGACGAGCTGCCGCAGGACTACGTGCTCTTCGTCTCCACCATCGAACCGCGGAAGAACGTGGTCGGCGTCCTGCGCGCCTTCGCCCTCATGGTGGAATGGGGCTACCAGGGTCAGCTGGTGATGGTGGGCAGATGGGGTTGGCGGACCGAGGCGATCCGGGACGAGATTGCGAGCTCGCCGGTGCGCCGTCGCATCGTCCACCTGGACTACGTGGAACGAGAGCGCATGGCGGCGGTCTACTCGGGGGCCCGAGCGCTGCTCTTCCCGTCGTGGCTCGAGGGCTTCGGCCTGCCGATCCTCGAGTCCATGGCCTGCGGCACCCCTGTCGTCACCTCCGGTCGCTCCGCCATGCCGGAGGTCGCCGGTCCCGCCGGGGTCTACGTGGACCCCGAGAGCGCCCACGGCATCGCCACCGGAGCGGTCTCGTTGATCGAGGACGACGATCACCACGCGCGGCTGTCCGAGCTCGGGCGCGAGCGGGCGCGGCGGTTCTCGTGGGATCGCGCGGCCGAGGTCACCGCCAACGTCTTCCGCCGAGCTGCCGGGAAAAAGGTCGAAGGACCCGACGAGTACCGGGTCTGACGCACCGGCTCCGGTGCCGATGCGAACGGGCTGAGCTACGGTGCGGCATCCCATCACAGTGGACGCGGATGAACGCGGATTGGTCCGGATGACACGGATCCATCGCACCATCTCACTCCAACCGAAGAGAGCACGAAGAAACCCGCTCAGGATCCACAGAGCATCGCAGCGTCGAATGTTCTGACGCGGATTTCACGGATTTCGCGGAGCCATCGCATGGATCGAACCGGCGCATCCATCGCAGACGAAGCCATTGCATGGCGAGATGCCGGCGCGCCGGCGGTGCAGGGAGCCCCTCTCGACTACGGGGTGTTACCCGAAGGATCCTCGGTCTCTTGCACCGCCGTTTTTCCGATATCAAGAAGGTTCAGAGGTTCCCCGGAGGGCACGAAGGTCGATCGACCTCCTATCGACACGTCAGGCGGGGTTGATGCGATGACGTGATTGACTGTGATGGATCCGCGTCATCCGTGAAATCCGCGTCAGCAACTGCGATGTGCATCTGTGGTGATTCGATGAACGCTCAATGGAGATCGAGATCGTCAGGATGAATCCGGTGGACATCGATTGCCGGGCTCTCTCGGGCGACGGCGACGATACAGACGGCGTCGGGGATCGTGATCTCGGTGAGGGACCACCGAGCCGCTTCGTCGCGGTCCTTCGAGACAGCGATCACGCGCGGCGGCCTCGACGGGTCCGGCTCGGTCTCGACCTCCCGCAGCGGCATGCCGACGCCGAGTCCGGTGGCCTTGAGCCACGCCTCCTTCTGGGTCCAGATGCGGAAGAAGACCCGGTCGCGATCGGCGGCGTCGGCCGCGCGCACCGCCGCCGCCTCGGACCGGCTGAAGAACCGGTGGGCGAGGCGATCGGCCGCGGGGACCGCGCGGAGAGCCTCGATGTCCACCCCCACCGCAGCCGGCGCCAGCGCGAGCACCACGAGGTCGGCGGAGTGAGAGAGGTTGAAGCTCGGCGCGGGCTTGACGCCGGGGAGCTCGGGTTTGCCGTGCTCGCCCATCGAAAACACGAGGCTCCGCGGGTCGGCGTCGATCGCTGCGCCGATCCGGTGGCGCAACAGGGCTCGGCCGAGCACGAATCGACGACGGGCCTCGGCCACCTTGAACCTCGCGGCTCGTTGCCGTTCGTCGTCGGGGAGCCGAGTCTCGAGCTCGCCGAAGCGGTCGCCGAAGTCCGAGCATCGAGCCCACACGAGCTGCAGTGGTGGCCGGTCCATCGGGCCGATCCTACCGGTTTCTCGGTCCGGCCTCCAACCTGGCCGGTGCGACCGGGCGGGTCCTGCTACCCTCCCGTCCATGGAAAGCCTGCCCTTCGTGACGACGATCCAGATCCGTTGGCGCGACATCGACGCCAAGAACCATGTCAACAACGCGGCAGTGGTGACCTTTCTCGAGACGGCGAGAACCGAGCTCTGGCGGGCGAAGTTCGGGGGAGGGCTGGACATCCCGTTCGTGGTGGCGCGGGCCGAAGTGGTCTACCGCCGGGAGCTCACCATCGACGACGAGGTGCGCATCGGGCTGTGGATCGAGGATCTCAAAGGGGCGAGCTACACCTTCGTCTACCGGATCGAGGCGAACGGCGAGCACGCCGTCGACGCCCGGACCGTGATGGCGCATGTGGATGCTGCCGGTCGACCTGCGCGCATCGATTCCGAGATGCGTGAGCGCCTGATGTCGCTCACGCGAAGTTGACAGTCGACAGTCAACAGTCGAGAGCTCCATCGCACTCGACCCAGAAGATCGTCGTGACCCGTTTCAGCACGGATGACCTCGATGTTCGTTGATTGAAACACCAAGGGCACCAAGAACCACAAAGAAACCACGAAAACCGATTGGTTTTTCCATCGCGCCATCTCGCATTCCGGTGCGGCTGACGATTCGAAGAGAACCCGAATCAGCGATGCGATGCTTGGTGGAATCTTGGTGGTTCTTCGTGATCTTCGTGTTTCAAACGCAGACGCTGAGGCAGTGGACGCGACGTTGGGAACTCGACACGCACCTCATCGGAGGTCCTGCGACGAAACTCTCAACTCTCGACTGTGAACCGTCGACTCGAGATGAGCTGTCGACTACGGTTTGGCGAGCCAGCGGAACCAGATCGGATGCTGCTCTTGATACCAGGCCAGCACCTCCTGGATGAGAACCTTCTTGTCCGGCGGCAGGACCGCGTCCTCGACCTGGTCGAAGCGAACCACCATCTGGTCGTTGGGCAGATACTCGATGGCGTCGGCGCAGAGGGTCTGCAGCTCGTTGCGGATCCGGCCGGAGTCGGAGATCTTCACGGCGCGCGTCCGGTAGTCCTGGCCGGCGTAGAAGCGGTCGAGCAGGGGTGAGAAGACCATCTGCATCTCGTCCATGGGCTCCATCAACCGCAGGCTCAGCTTGACCTCCACCATGCCGGCGCGGGTCGCGGCGAGGGTCGTCACCTGGTAGACGTCGTCACCGAGCTCCTTCACCCCGGGCATGCCGGTGTAGGGATCTTCGAGCATGGCCGAGTTCAGGCTCAGCACCCGCCACTCCTTGTTGGGGAAGAAATCGTCGGCGGTGGCGGTGCGTACGCCGGCGGGCATGCAGGCCGCATGGGCATCGCGCAGGTTGGTGCGGTAGATCTCGACGATGTCCTCCGGAACCTCCTGCTCGGCGATGGCCGCCAGTCGGTCGCCGAAGTCGGCGGCCTCCGGGTCGAGACGCATGATGTGGTGCTCTCGGGTGTACGGGATCTTGAATCGCGACGAGAAGAGGCACATGGATGTGGAGGTGTCGAGGATGGGATCGAGGCTCGCTCCCTGCACGGCCTCCGCCGATGCCGAGTAGCCGTCGCAGATGAAGAGGTGCTGCTCACCGTCCCACTGATGCGGGCCCACCAGGTAGACGGGGGCATAGGTTCCCGACTCGGTGAAGGCCTCGATTCCGGTTTCGGGAATCACCCAGTCGTCCTCCACCAGGTGGGCTCCGAGCGAGCGCCAGTCCTCCCAGAGCCCGCCGATGCGGTGCTCCCGAGAGGCGCCGCCGAGGGTCCAGACGTGGACGTTGCCCGGCTCGATCCCCGGAAAGGCGGCCTGGATCGCGTCCATGACCAGTCGGCGCGGGGTCAGAAAGTCGATGAGAATCGACCGTTCGGCCGCCTCGTCAACGACCTTGCGCGGGAGGATGAGATTCCCCATGTAGCCCTCGTAGGGTCGCGCCACCTTGAGGGGCTGGTCGAAGAGGTGAAATACGGCAAGGGGTCCGGTGGGGGAGCCCTTGGCGAAGCGGGAGGTGTTCTCGAGGGTGTCGAGAGCCGCTCCCCAGACGGTGATCCCGGCCGCCTGGATGTCGTTCCAGAACATCGGCCACTCGTAGCCTTCTTCGTTGAGCAGGCGGTGGACATTCCGGTCGAGAAACCGCGCCACCTGGGGCCGCGCGTAGACGCGGCCGAAACCGAGCTGAGGGTTGGATCCCATCTCGGGAGTCTCGCCGGCCTTGGGCATGAGGCCCTCGCCGAGGCTGACCATGACCGCGTGGTTCTCGGGAAGATTGCGGGTGAGGTACCACAGCGCCTCGGACAGGGCGTAGGCCGAGACCGCGTCGGCATCCTTCTTGACTCGGTTGACAGTGGCCTTGTCCCGGCCCTTGCCTTCGGCCCAGCGGCCGAAGAGCCGGGTGCCGAGGGCGGTCACCCCGTTGGCCATGATGAAGGCCCGCTCGAGGCTCTCGCCGACGAAGGCGTGGTCGGTGGCCTTTCGGTCGCCGATCCAGGTCTCCTCGACATCGTCGAGCCAGAGGTGGAAGCGTCCGAGAATGCCTCGGGTGTCGTAAGCCCACTGGGCAACACGGTTTCGGCGGGCGTCGGTCATCGAATCCTCCCCCACGTCGCTTGGCGTATGAGACACTCTGCCACGAAGCGGCGCGCAGCTCAAGGGAAAGTCAACTGTGAGCAGCCAGTTGATGACGCCACCAATCGAGGAGATCGGCGAGGGTCTGTCGTAACGGAATCTCCGTGCTCCAGCCGGTCGCGGACGCGATCTTCGAGGGATCGCCCACCAGCCAGGGAATGTCGGCGCGCCGGAACCGCTGCCGATCGATCTCCACCGAGATCTTGGTGGAGCTCAGCTCGAGAAGGTGGTCGACGATGTCGGAGATCGCCACCCCTCGGCCGCTGCAGACGTGGAAGACCTCGCCGCCGAATCTCCGGCGGGCGGCCATGCGGCAGGCGCGCACCGCGTCGCGGACGTCGGTGAAGTCTCGCACCGAGTCGAGATTGCCGACCCGGAGAACGGCAGGGGCTCGACCGAGCTCGATGAGCGCAATTTGGCGGGCGAAAGACGAGCCGACAAAGTGGGGTGGTCGGCCGGGACCGGTCAGGTGGAAGAAGCGCAGGCGAACGGTCGTGAGTCCGCGTCCGGGGTTGTACTGAGCGGCGAGCAGGTCCTGAGCGGCCTTCGAGGTGCCGTAGGGCGACACCGGCGCCAGGGGGGTCGTCTCGCTGAGGGGGGCTGCGTCGGAAGCGACCCGGCCGTAGATCTCCGCGGTCGAGCTGATCACGATGACGGGATCGAGGTCGAGGCGGATCGCCGCGTCGAAGAGTCGGGCTGTCCCCATGGCGTTGACTTCGAGAAACCGCGCGGCGTTCTCCCATGAGTGGGCCACCGACGAGGCGGCTGCCAGGTGGTAGATCACCTCGGGCCGTGCCTCGGCGAGGACGGACTCGATGGAGGAGGGATCCGCGATCTCGCCTTCGAGAAGCCGGACTCCCGGCGCCGCCGCTTTCAAGGCTTCGGGATCGAAGCTCCCCCAGGTGAGCCCCCAGAGCTCGTCTTCCGGGCTGGCCCGGTGCAGCTCGCGCGCCAGGTGCGGCCCGACGAAGCCGGTGATGCCGGTGATCAGGGTGCGCACGGGTCCTCGAGGTAGCGCTTCAGGGCGTCCTGCCAGGTGGGCATGGTCCGGCCGAGGAGGGTCTCGAGCTTGGAAATGTCCAGGACCGAGTAGGCGGGCCGCGGCGCAGGCCGTGGGAACGCCTCGGTGGTCACCGGCTCGATCTCCACCTCGGAGCCGAGCCGTCGGGCGATCTCCACGGCGAAACCGTGCCAGGTTGTGGCGCCGTGGTTGACAGCGTGGAAGAGGCCTCTCGCCTGCCGGTCGATCAGGTCGAGGCACGCGGCCGCCAGATCGTCGCAGAAGGTGGGGCAGCCGTGCTGGTCGGACACCACTCGGAGGCGCGGGTTGCCGTTGTCGATCTGGCGTCGGATGGCGCCGACGAAGTGATGGCCGCCGCGGCCGTAGAGCCACGCGGTTCGGAGAATGAGGACATCCGCCGCGATTCGGGCCGCGTGCTCGCCGGCGAGTTTCGTGCGGCCGTAGGCGCCGGCCGGCGCCACCGGATCGTCCTCTCGATAGGGCCGGTTTCCGGTTCCGTCGAAAACGTAATCGGTGGAAATCTGGACCAGGGTGGCGCCGACCCCGGTGCAGGCGCGGGCCAGGTGCCTCACGGCGGTGGCGTTCACCGCCAGAGCCTCGGCCTCGTGCGCCTCGCAGTCGTCGACGGAGGTGTAGGCGGCGCAGTTGATCAGCGCCCGGGGGTGCGTGTCGACGATCCACTGTCGAACGGCCGCCTCGTCGGTGACGTCGAGGGTGTCGAGATCGCGGCCCGCCGCGGGGACGCCGCGCCGCTCGGCCTCGGCGAGCATGGCTCTGCCGAGCTGCCCGTACGCGCCGGTGACGAGGAGAGGCCGCTGCATTGGAGCGGATGGTAGCAGAGAGCGGGCTTGTGGGGTCCTGGGGAGCCGCCGTCATCGGGCCCGGGGGAATACGGGGCTCGACCGACGAATTACCCTGAGCGATCGCGGGAGGCTCCATGAACGAAAAGAACAGGAACGGCGACAACTCCATCCCCACCGAAGACGAGGAGGGCCGCATCCAGCGGATGGCGAGCCACATGACCGGCGTCATGCGGGAGCTCAATCTCGATCTCGACGACCCTAACTTCGTGGAGACTCCCGAGCGCATCGCCAAGATGTACCTGGAAATGTTCCACGGCCTCCGTGAAGGGGCCGAGCCCAAGGTCACCACCTTCCCCAACGACGAGGACTATCACCACATGGTGATCGAGAAGGAGATCCCCTTCTACTCGATGTGCGCCCACCACTTCGTCCCGTTCTACGGCCACGCTCATATCGCCTACATCCCAGGCGACACCATTGTCGGCCTGTCCAAGCTGCCGCGGATTCTCGAGTTCTACGCCAAGCGGCCGCAGCTGCAGGAGCAGCTCACCGAACAGGTCGCCGAGTTTCTCTGGGGCCGGCTTGCCCCCCAGGGGGTCATGGTGGTCATCGAGGCCCGCCACCTCTGCGTCGAGATGCGGGGCGTGAAGAAGAGTGGGGCGCTGACCACCACCTCGGCCCTGCGGGGCTGTTTTGCCGACCGCAAGGTCCGCGAGGAGTTTCTCGCCTTGCTGGCTCGCAAGACGGCGTGGTAACCGAGAGTTTTCAGTCTCGAGTTGTTCGTCTTGAGGCCATCGCACAGATACCGAGGTGATTTGGGGACCTGGCGCTGTGACCGAGCACCCGAGATTGAGAACTGAGAATTACTGAAGAATCTCGAAAAAGAGGTACACCCTCTCGGTGGCGTTGATCACCGAGCCTGCCAGCTCGACGGTTTCGGCGCGTTCCTTGCGGCGGTCCCCGCCGACCTTGAAGGGTGGGATCTGGACCCGGTCCAGGGGATTGCCGTCGGCGTCCTCGAGGAGCAGGATGGCGAGGACTTTCGCGCTCTTGGACCGCCGGTTCTCGAAGACCACCGTCACCTCGGTTTCGACGGTCTCCCCTTCCGTGAAGAGATCCGACGGGGCGGCAACCATGAAGGAGTGCCAGCGCATGCCGTCCACGATCACTCCCGGGTTGAAGGTGTCGCCGATGGTGTACGCCACGTCCTCCTGGTAGGGGTTGTCCACGACCCTCCACTCGACGGTCTGCGCCTGAGCGGTGACCGCGGCGACGGCGACGGTCAACGCGGCGACGATGAGGCGGGCTGGACGCGATGGGGCGATCAACGTCGATCGATAGAGAGTCATTGCGCTGATTATACCCTGTCGTTGCGAGCCACGAAAAACCGACGCGACGGCCGGCGCCGCGTCGGTGAGATCGTCGGGGATCGGCTGGCGATCACCGCAGGTGGATGGTCATCCCCTTGGCCACGGAACCGGCGTCGCCGGACGTGACGGAGCAGATGGAGAGCTTCTCCTTCACCTGGCTGACCTCGAGGGTGGCGAGCACGGTCATGTCCTCATCGAGGACCTCTCCGGTGTCGGGATCGCGGATGACCTCGACCTCGCCGACGACGAAGCCCTGGCCGACGCCGACCCCTTCGCGGGCGCCGCGGTTGACGTAGACCTTGTCGCCCTTGGTCATGACCACGGATCCGGTCCAGGGAACGTTGGGCAGTTGGGCGACGAGGAAGTCCACGGCCTCGGCGCACGCCGCCTCCACCGCTTTGCCGACGTTGTCGTTCTTGTGCCCTCCGAAGGCTGCGCCCCAGCCGCCGGTGGAGTAGCCGAGGTTCGCGCCCTTTTTCTTGGAGACGCCGACGACGCTCTTGGACGCCAGCACCTGACCGGTCGTGGAATCGACGATGTAGACGGTGGCGTTGACCTCGCCCTTGCCTCCCTTGCCGCCGACCCGGAAGCCCTTGATGCGAACGCCGCCGCCACCGCCGGCGGTGTCGTCCTGCACGTGGGTGATGGCGCCTTTGACCAGCAGCTGGGCCGGCGTCATCTGGCCGGTGACCGGAGCCTTCTTGCCCCCGGCGGTGCGTCCGGACGCCGCAAAGTCCTGCTCGTCGAGGGCGGCGCCGCGCATGTCGGTCTCGCCGAGGACGATGAACCGGCCGGTCTGATTCAGCATGTCGGTCATGACGGTGCCCCAGGCATCGCCGATGTCCCACTGGCCGTGCCAACCGGCGCGATTCTCGAATTTCGTCACTGTGATGGAATAACGAAGCCCGCCGGAAGCATCCTGAGCGGCCACCGGAACGGCGGCGATCAGCAGTGCGGCGAGAACGCAGATGGACACGGGTTTCATAGCTGTCCTCCTCGGGTCTTCTTTCGCGGCATCTTACGGCCGGCGGCGAGGACTGTCAAAGGACGTGCTCGCAAAAAAAACCGGCGGGGCCGCAGGCCCCGCCGTCGGGAACGCTCTTCGGTGGCCGGATCACTCGCCGTAGCGTTGCGCCTTGCGAACGCACAGCGCCGCCATGTTGACGATGTCGTCGACGCCGACCCCCCGCTGGAGAACGTGGACCGGGGCCCCGATACCGGTGAGGATCGGCCCGATGGCCTCGACCTTGGCGAGACGCCACAGGAGCTTGTAGGCGATGTTCGCCGACTCCAGGTCCGGGCAGATGAGGATGTTGGCGTTGCCCTGGATCTTGGACAGGGGAAAGTTCTGCTGGGCCAGAGCCGGCTCGACGGCGGTGTCGGCCTGCATCTCGCCCTCGATGACCATCTGCGGCCAGCGCTCCTTGGCCATGGCAACCGCCTCGCGCACCTTTGCCGATCGGCCGTCGGTGTTGGAGCCGAAGTTCGAGTAGGAGAGCATGGCGATCCGTGGCTCGACCTCGAAGTAGATTCGGGCAACGCGGGAGGCCATTCCGGCGATCTCGGCGAGATCCTCGGATGACGGATCGTGGTTCACAGTGGTGTCGGCGATGAAGAGCATCCGATCCTCGAGAAGGAGGAGATAGACGCCGGCCGCCTTGTGCACGCCGGGCAGGGTTTTGTGAATCTGAAGCGCCGGACGGATGGTTTCGGGATAGGAGTGGTTGAGGCCGGCGATGAGGCCGTCGGCATCGTTGGCATGGACCATCATGTTGCCGAAGTAGACCGGGTCGCGGAGCAGTTTGGTCGCACCGAGCTCGGTGATGCCGTGGCGCCACCGCATCTCGAAGAGGGTGCGGGCGTACTCCTCGGCCCTCGGGTCCTTGAGAGGGTCGATCACTTCGACCGACTCTGCAGGCACCTCGTGCTCCTCGAGGAGACCGCCGATGGTGTCGGCGTGGCCGAGAAGAACCGGCCGGCAGATGCCCTCATCGCTGAGGATCTTGGCGGCCCGGACGATGCGGGGCGCTTCACCCTCCGGAAAGACGATCGTCTTGGGATCGAGCTTGGCGTGGTCAAAGACGACGTGCATCACCTCGTAGATTCGTGACAGCCGGTTCTCGAGCTCGCGGACGTACTCGTCGCGCGATTCGTAGGGGTGGCGGGCGACGCCGGAGGCGATGGCGGCCTCGGCGACGGCCGGCGCCTCCCAGAGCAGGACCCGGTGGTCGAACGGCTTCGGAATCAGGTAGTTGCGACCAAACTTGATGGGCGTACCGCCATAGGCCCGGATCACCTGATCGGGAACATCTTCCTTGGCCAGGTCGGCCAGCGCCTTGGCTGCGGCGAGCTTCATGGCCTCGTTGATGTCGGTGGCGGCGACGTCGAGGGCGCCGCGGAAGATGAAGGGAAAGCCGAGGACGTTGTTGACCTGGTTCGGGTAGTCCGACCGGCCGGTGGCCATGATGGCGTCCGGGCGCACCGCCAACGCATCCTCGGGAGTGATCTCCGGGTCCGGGTTGGCCATGGCGAAGATGATCGGATTCTCGGCCATGGATTTGACCATGTCCTGGGTCACCAGGCCCTTGAGAGATACGCCGGCGAAGACGTCCGCCCCGACCATGGCATCGCCGAGGGTTCGGGCATCGGTCTCGACGGCGAAGCGCTCCTTGTAGGGGTTCATCCCCTCGGTCCGACCTTTGTAGATGACGCCCTTGGAGTCGGTCATCAGGAGGTTCTCCGGTTTGACGCCGAGTGCGATGTAGAAGGTCGCGCAGGCGATACCGGCAGCGCCGGCGCCCGAGAAGACCACCTTGACGTCTTCGATCTTCTTCTCCGCCACCTCGAGAGCATTGATCAGCGCCGCGCCGGAGATGATGGCGGTTCCGTGCTGGTCGTCGTGGAAGACCGGGATGTCGCAGCTCTTCTTGAGCCGCTCTTCGATCTCGAAGCACTCGGGCGCCTTGATGTCTTCGAGATTGATGCCGCCGAGGGTCGGAGAGAGCAGCTCGCAGAAGCGGATGATTTCATCGGGGTCCTTGGTGTCGATCTCGATGTCGAAGACGTCGATGCCGGCGAAGCGCTTGAAGAGCACGCCCTTGCCCTCCATCACCGGCTTGCCGGCCATGGGGCCGATGTCGCCGAGACCGAGGACCGCGGTGCCGTTGGACACCACCGCCACCAGGTTGCCCTTGTTGGTGTACTCGTAGGCGAGCTCGGGGTTCTTCGCGATGTCGAGGCAGGGCTCCGCCACGCCCGGCGTGTAGGCCAGCGAAAGGTCTCGCTGGGTCCGACACGGTTTGGTGGGAACGACCTCGGTCTTGCCGTGGCGTCGACCGGTGTGGTAGGCGAGAGCTTCCTCTCGGGTGATCTTTTTCATGGTGGGGCCTCCGGTTCGTGTGGAATGGACTCAACCCGGCACGTCACGAGGCGGACCATAGTGCTTGCCGCAATCGGCGTCAAGGAGCAATTCCTCGCACTGTGCTGGTCGCGATCACCGGGACGAGGGACCACCTTTAGTGTCGTTTTCGCTTTCGATCCAAAGCGAGGCGAATCAGCTCGGCGAGGAGATCCGGATAGCTCAGTCCGGTAAGCTCCCAAAGCCTGGGATACATGGAGATGGAGGTGAAGCCGGGGATGGTGTTGACCTCGTTCACCGAGAAGGCGCCGGACCGCCGGTGGAGAAATAGATCCACTCGCGCCATTCCGGCGCAGCCCAGGACCCCGTAGACCCGCAGCGCGAGATCCTGCGCCGCGCGTTGCTCGTCGGCGTCGAGTGGAGCCGGGGCGAGCAGGGTGCAGGAGTCGTCGAGGTACTTGTCCTCGTAGTCGTAGAAATCGTGGCCCGGAACCA
The DNA here is from genome assembly GCA_036351195.1 of Thermoanaerobaculales bacterium. GTDB lineage: Bacteria > Acidobacteriota > Thermoanaerobaculia > Thermoanaerobaculales > Sulfomarinibacteraceae > JAHECW01. Next base: position 17,248 of record JAZBOQ010000159.1, read on the forward strand.
CCTCGCCCGGCACGGAGGCCCGGGGCCGTTCATTGCCGACAACGGCGACCTCGATCTCGCGGGCATCGACGCCCCGCTCCACCACCACACGGTGCCCGTGGACGAGGCCTGCGTCGACGGCCGGACCGAGGCCCGCGGGTTCGACGACCCGCGAAATGCCCACCGATGAGCCGAGACGGGCCGGTTTGACGAAGAGCGGCAGGCCCAGGTCGAGGCAGCGCGACGAGATTTCCGTGGATCTTTCGGCCCACGTCGTTCGGCTCAGCTCCACCCACTCCGGGGTGTCGATGCCGGCATGGACCAGCAGGCGCTTGGTGAGGGCCTTGTCCATGCAGACCGCCGAGGCCGCGGGGTCGCAGCCGACGTAGGCCAGATCCAGGATCTCGAAGAGTCCCTGGATGGTGCCGTCCTCGCCGAAGGGTCCGTGGAGGACGGGGAACGCCACATCGATGTCCTCCCTGACAAGACGGTCGTCCAGGCGATTGCGACCTTCGAAACCGCCGACCTGGTCGGTCCGGTCGCCGCTCTCGGCCAGAACCCGGGCGGCGGTTTGCGGCTCTGCCCAGAGGCCTGATCTGGCGATGGCCATGGGGATGATCTCGTAGCGTTGGTGGTCGAGAGCAGACGCTACCGAGCGCGCGGAAACGACGCTCACGTCGTGCTCGCCGGAACGGCCCCCGAAGATCAGGGCGACGCGGAGTCGGTTTTCCGGAGTTGTCATGGCTGCCTCCAGGATCAGTGTGCGATTCCATTGTGACGCAGCCTGGGCAGGAGTGGGGCGTGTCGGTGCCGGCGGCACTCTGGGCATCGTCGCCCGCCGGGTTCGGAGCGCTCGGGTTGGGGAGGTGGTCGACTTCGGGGCTTCAGGATCGCGGTTCGGAGCCGGGAGGCGATGCGGTGGGCCAAGGCCCACCCTACGGCGCTGCATCCTTCATGGCGCTCCGCTCCCGCATTCTGGGCTGTCAGGGTGGGTGGGCCTTGGCCCACCGAGGGTGCCTGCTGCCTCGAAGACACACAGGAGTGACATGCCGCCACGGCCACGGCCACGGCCACGGACTCGGACGCGGACTCGGACGCGGTCATCGGGATCGGGTGCCGGACGCAGGTAAGATGATCCACGCCATGGACGACGTGATCTATCTCGACCACAACGCGACCACTCCGTGCGACCCGCGGGTGGTGGAGGCGATGCTGCCGTACTTCACCGAGAAGGCGGCGAACCCGACAAGCCGGAGTCACCGGCCGGGGCTGGAGGCTTCGGTGGCCCTGGAGGAGGCGAGATCGGCCGTGGTCCGCGCCATCGGTGGCCGGTCGGCAAGCGAGATCGTCTTGACCGCGAGCGCCACCGAAGCCAACAACCTCGCACTCTTTGGGGCTGCCGCGGCGCTGAGTGACCGCGGGACGCACATCATCAGCCAACGCACCGAGCACGCGTCGGTGCTCGGCCCGTTGCGGGAGCTTGAACGCCGGGGCTGGGAGGTCTCGTTGATCGGGGTCGATGGCGACGGCAGAATCCGGCTTGACGAGCTCGAAGGAGCGTTGCGCGACGACACCGTCCTGGTCTCGCTGATGCTCGCCAATAACGAGACCGGCGTTGTCCAACCGGTTGTTGAGGCCGCCGAGTCCGCCAGAAGCCGAGGCGCCTTGGTGCATTGTGACGCGGTCCAGGGTCTCGGCAAGATCCCGGTCGAGGTGGGTCGATTCGGCGTCGACCTGCTCAGCCTTTCGGCTCACAAGTGCTATGGCCCGAAGGGAGTCGGTGCGTTGTGGGTGCGGCACTCGAACCCGCCGATCCGGCTCGGCGCGCAGATCTTGGGCGGCGGACAGGAGTCCGGGCTCCGTTCGGGCACCCCCAACGTACCGGGGGCGGTGGGCTTCGCCCGGGCCGTGGAGCTGACGGCGGATGATGATGCTGTTGGCACAGCGGCGCTGCGCGACCGGCTGGAGGCCGCCATCCTCGGCGGTTTGGACGACGTTTCGGTGAACGGCGGCGGCGCCCCGCGGCTGCCCAACACCACGAACCTCGCGTTCGCCGGTGTTGAAGCCAGCGCTCTCCTCGTGTCTCTTCCGGACGTGGCGGCGGCGACCGGCTCCGCATGCACCTCGTCCCAGCCGGAGCCGTCCACGGTGCTGCAGACGATGGGACTGCCGCGGAAGCTCGCCGCCGGTTCCCTTCGGCTGAGCCTCGGTCGCTTCACCACCGAAGAGGAGATCGACCGCGCCGCGGCGCGTATCGTCGAGGAGGTCGCCCGCCTCCGCGCCCTTCCAAGGCGTCTGTGACGCATCGCAAAGGTTTTATATATAAGTAGTTAGGTTCATCGCAATCTGACGACTCCGCGGTCGGCGATCTTGTGATGGGTTGAGACCGAATACCTTCAGTCGTGGTAGAGAAGGATGCCCTCGAGGGTGCTGTCGAAGTCGCGGACCCAGTGGCGCCAGGAGGTCAGGAGCTCGTCGAACGGCTGGCCCGTTTCGATGCACCTTCGAGCTTCCGGTGAGCCGGTGAGCAGGTCGATGGCCGGCACATCGGAGACGAACTCGTAGGGCTCGGCGCGCCAGGCGAAGTCGCGGGGGTGGAGGTCGTGGAAGGTCTTCACCACGTGCATTCCGAGAGCGACGGGCGCCAACGACTCGCGGTCGGTGAGGTGGATTTCGACTCCGGAGCAGACCTCGCCGACGTGCTTGCCGAACATGGGGCGGAACCGCGACGCCCGGAACGCGACGCCCGGAAGATCGAGAATGCGCAGCTCGCGAGTGGTCTTCTCGGCCTCGGCCCACGGTGCACCGACCAGGTGGAACGGGCGGGTGGTGCCGCGTCCTTCGGACAGCGTCGTCGCCTCCACCAGACAGAGGCCGGGGTAGATGGCGGCGGTCTCGAGGGCGGGCATGTTGGGGCTCGGCGGAACCCAGGGCAGGCCGGTGTCGTCCCACCACGCCGAGCGCGACCATCCCCGGCAGGTCACCACGCCCAGCTCCAGCTCCGGGTGGCGTTCACGTTGCAGCAGCAGGGCGAGCTCCCCGAGGGTCAGGCCGTGCCGGATCGGGGTGGGGAGCTGTGAGACGAAGGACTCGCACCCGGTAGTCACGGGACCGCCCTCCCGGTGGACGCCGCCGAGGGGATTGGGCCGGTCGAGGACGAGCACTTCGACCCCGGCTGGTCCGCAGGCCGCCATGACCGCGTCCATGGTGGCGGCGAAGGTGTAGTAGCGGCTGCCGATGTCCGGCACGTCCACCACGAGAACGTCGACGGAGTCGAGATCTTCGGGGGTCGGTCGCAGGGTGGCGGCAGCGTGGCCGTACAACGACCGGACCGGCGCACCGGTGAGCGGGTCGTGTTCGTTCGCCACCGCCTCCATGTCCTGGGCCACTCCGTCGAGGCCGTGCTCGGGTGCGAAGAGCAGCGTGGGTGCCCCGGCCCCCTCGGTCAGGATCCCTCGGGCCGGAGCGAGCGTCGCCGTCACCGCGGCGTGGTTGGCGAGCAGCGCCCAGCGCCGGCCCACGATGATCTCCGGGTCCGCGGCGAGAATCTCCAGCCCCGTGGTCACTCGATCCATGCCGCCATCGTAGCGCGAACTCTCGAAGGCGAAGATCGAAAACTTGCGGTTGGAGTCACTTCGGGCTACGATTCGAGCCCGCGCCCCGTTCTTGGGCGCGCCGACAAGCCAGAGACAGCCCGCCATCCCGGCGATGGCGACGAGGAGAACCCAGTGACCGAAGAGTTCATGGAATCAGCGCGCGATGTCGTGATCTCCATCGAGGAGGCCATTGAGAGGATCGGCAGAGGCGAGCAGATCGTGGTGGTCGACGATGAGGATCGCGAGAACGAGGGCGACCTGATCTTCGCCGCCGACAAGGTGACTCCCGAGGCGATCAACTTCATGGCCCGGTTCGGGCGCGGCCTGATCTGCGTCGCCATGACCTCGGAGCGCTGCGACGAGCTGGACCTTCCGCTCATGGTCGAGAAGAATACTTCGGCCCACGAGACCGCATTCACCGTCAGTGTGGAGGCCGCCAAGGGGACCACCACCGGCATCTCGGCCCACGACCGCGCCGAAACCGTCCGGGTCCTCGCCGACCCCGAGGCCGGTCCCGGCGATCTTCGGCGGCCCGGTCATATGTTCCCCCTCCGCGCCCGACGTGGTGGGGTGCTCAAGCGCGCCGGTCACACCGAGGCCGGCACCGACCTCGCCCGCCTCGCGGGACTGACGCCGGCGGCCGTCCTGTGCGAGGTCATGGATGACGATGGCCAGATGGCGCGCTTGCCGCGGTTGGTAGAGTTCGCCCGGGAGCACAAGCTCGGCCTGACCACCGTTGCTGATCTCATCGCCTATCGGATGAAGACGGAGAAGCTAGTGGAGCAGGTGGCCGGGCCCGAGCTGCCCACTGAGTTCGGGCCGTTTCGAATCTACGGCTACCGCAACATGGTCAACGGCGAGGAGCACGTCGCCCTGGTCATGGGTGAGATCGACCCCGAGGAGCCGGTCCTCGTCCGGGTCCACTCCCAGTGTCTGACCGGCGACGTCTTCGCCTCGGCGCGCTGCGACTGCGGCGTTCAGCTCGACGCTGCCCTCGAGCGTATCGCCGCCGAGGGCAAGGGGATTCTGCTCTACCTCCTGCAGGAGGGCCGCGGCATCGGACTGTTCAACAAGCTCAAGGCCTACGAGCTTCAGGACGGCGGTGAGGACACCGTCGAGGCCAACCTGCACCTGGGCTTCAAGGCGGATCCGAGGGACTACGGTACCGGCGCCCAGATCCTCTTCGACCTCGGGGCCCGCCGGCTGCGGTTGATGACCAACAACCCGAAGAAGTTCACCGCCCTGCGCGGCTACGGGATGGAGATCGTGGAGCGGGTGTCCATCGAGATTCCGCCCACCGACGCCAACCGCCGCTACCTCGAGACCAAAAAACAGAAGATGGGGCACCTGCTCAACATGGTGTGACCCGTGGTCCGGGATCCGTGATCAACTCTCTTCCACTGCCTGATCTCGCTTCGCTGGTCGAGGCGCTCCAACGCGGAGGGCGTCCGTTGGCGGTGGGCGGCGTGGTGCCGGGGGCGCGCTCGCTGGCAGTGGCCTCACTCACCGCCGCCGGCTGGAGCCCGGAACTCGCGGTGGTGGTGGTGCCCAACGCGGCGGACGCCGATGAGCTCGCTGAGGGGTTGCGGCTGTTGGCCCCGGATCTCGGTGTGGGTCGGGTCCCCGCCGATCTCGGCTCGCCGTATCAGGGCGCCGAACCGCCGTTGGCTTCGCGCCTGGAGTTGGTGCGTCTGCTGCGGCGGGTGGCCGAGGGCGAGGTGCGGGTGCTGGTGGTGCCGGTACGGGCGTTGCTCAGCGCGATTCCCGAACCCGGGAGTGTCTCGGCCCAGGTGGAACGGCTCGCCCCGGGCGAGCCCCTCGACCCCATCCGCCTCGCCGAACGCTTGACCGCGGCGGGATACCGCCGAGTCGACCTGGTGGAGGAGGCCGGTGACTTCGCCGTTCGTGGTTGGGTGGTGGATATCCACGATGGAGGGGACCACGCGCTTCGGGTCGTTCTCGACGACGATGTGATCGACGAGGTCCGCCGTTTCGATCCGGTGAGCCAGCGAACCGAGGGCGAGGCTCTCGACGAGGTCGCCCTGTATCCCCTCGACCCGTTCCCGGCCGAGCCGGAGAGGCTGGCGGTGGTTGCCGACACGCTGGCGGCCCAGTGGCCGGCTCTGGCCGACGCGATGCGGGAGGGCGCCGAAAAGCGACTGTGGTGGGGGGCCTTGCACCTGGAGGATCCCAGCTCGAGCTGGCTCGATCTCGCGGACTCGGTGATCGTCTGCGATCGCGACGACGTCACGGGCGAGCTCCGCCGGTGGCGGCAGGTGCAGGATCGGGAGTGGGAGACCCTGCAGGGGCGGTCTGTGGCGCTCCCGCCGCCGGAGAGGCTGATGCGCGACGTCGAAGACGCGGTCCGCCGGCTCGAAGGGGCGGATCTTCGCGTCGAGCAGCTCGAGGTTACCGACGGGACGACGAAGTGGTGGCGTTTGGCCACCAGCCCGATGGACGGTTTCGCGCGCCGTGTTCCCGACCTCGTGCCGACCTTACGGAATCGACGCGCCCAGGATTTGACCCAGCTGCTGGTGGTGGCCTCCGAGGGGGAGGAGCGTCGGTTCGCCCACCTTCTCACCGAGGGCGAGGTGGCGCCGACGACGAGGTCGCCGGCGCCGGGCGAGGTGGCCATCGTCCTCGGTGGTGTGCAGCGCGGATTCGTGTGGAAGGGCGGACTCGCCCTGTATGGGCGCCGCGATCTCACCGCCGCTCCGCCGCCGCGGCGACGGCGTGGTGGTACTGCGGCTTTCGTCTCCGACCTCCGGGACCTCCGAGCCGGCGACACGGTGGTCCACCTCGACCACGGCATCGGCCGTTTCCAGGGTTTCCGGCGGGTCGAGGTGGAAGGCGTCGAGCTCGAGATGCTCGTGCTCGTCTACCGCGGCGGCGACAACCTGCTGGTGCCGGTGGAGCGGGCGGACCTGATCCAGAAGTACGCGTCCGGCGAGGGCGAGGGCGGTCCGGCTCTCGATCGCCTGGGCGGCTCCACCTGGAGAAAGCGCAAGGCCCGGGTCAAGAAGGCGGTGCGCGAGATGGCAGCCGAGCTGCTCCGCCTGGCGGCGGTTCGACAGGGCGCCAGGGGGTTCCGATTCTCACCCGACTCGCCGTGGCAGCGCGAGTTCGAAGACGCCTTCGAGTACGAGCTCACCTCGGACCAGGCCCGGTCCGTCTCCGAGATCAAGGGCGATATGGAGTCCGATCGGCCCATGGACAGGTTGCTCTGTGGCGACGTCGGCTACGGCAAGACCGAGGTAGCGGTGCGCGCGACATTCAAGGCGGTGCTCGAGGGCAAGCAGGTGGCGGTGTTGGGGCCGACGACGATCCTCGTCGGCCAGCATCTGGAGACCTTCAAGCGCCGCTTTGCCGGCTTCCCGGTGGAGATTCGGATGCTCTCCCGTTTCGTGCTGCCCAAGGAGGCGAAAGAGACCCTCGAGGGGCTCGCCCAGGGCACGGTGGACGTTGTCGTCGGCACTCACCGGCTGCTCGGGTCCGACGTCGTCTTCCGCGATCTCGGGCTGGTGATTCTCGATGAGGAGCAGCGTTTCGGTGTGGCGCAGAAGGAAAAGCTCAAACAGCTGCGAACCGAAGTCGACGTGGTGGCCATGTCGGCGACGCCCATCCCCCGGACCCTCAACATGGCCATGAGTGGGTTGCGCGACATCTCGATCATCGAGACACCGCCGCGTGACCGGCAGGCCGTGGAGACCAGTGTCCGCGAGTTCTCCGAGGAGGTGGTGCGCGAGGCCGTTCTCTACGAGATGGAGCGGGGCGGTCAGGTGTACATGGTCCACAACCGGGTGCGGTCCATCGGCGGCGTTGCCCAGTGGCTGCGCAAGGTGGTTCCCGAGGCCCGGGTGGTGGTGGGTCACGGTCAGATGAACGAGAAAGACCTGGCTGCGGCCATGCGGACCTTCCTCGACGGCGAGGCCGATGTGCTGTTGGCAACGGCGATCATCGAAAACGGCCTCGACATCCCCAACGCCAACACACTCCTCGTCAACCGGGCCGACCGTTTCGGGCTCGCCCAGCTGTACCAGCTTCGCGGCCGGGTCGGGCGATCGAACCGCCTGGCCTACGCCACCTTTCTGGTGCCGTCGGGGCAGGCTCTGTCGGGAACCGCGCGGGCGCGGCTGGCGGCCATCCAGGAGTTCTGCGAGCTCGGCGCGGGTTTTCGGATCGCCGCCCGGGATCTCGAGATCCGGGGGGCGGGAAACCTCCTCGGTGCCGAGCAGCACGGGTTCATCGAAGCGGTGGGTTTCGAAACCTACTGCCAGCTCCTCGAAGAAGCGGTTGCCGAACTCGAGGGGCGGCCGCCCAAGACCCGGCGCGAGGTGGAGCTGCGGCTGGGATTCGATCTCCAGCTTCCCGATGCCTACATCCCCGAGCCCGAGCTGCGCTTGAGCTTCTACAAGCGATTGGCGGCCACCGACGACGACGAGGCCGTGGCCGGGCTCATGGAGGAGATCGTCGACCGTTATGGTCCCGCTCCGCAGCAGCTCGAAACTCTCGCCCGCGCCCAACGGATCCGGGTGGCGGCGCAGCGCATCGGGGCGCTGGCGGTGCAGCGACGCAGCGGCCGGTGGCGGATCAAGCTCGATGCTACGGCCGCGCGGCCCGAGCACCTCGCCGACGTGCTCGCCACCTGGCCCCAGGCCCAGCTCTCGCCGTCCGGCGAGATCACCGTGCCCTCGGGTTCGCCGGGAGCCGAAATCGACGAGGTGCTGCGGCTCCTCGTCGATCTCGCCGGGTAGGTTCTCCGCGCCCGACTCCGGATCCGTATCCGAGTCCGTATCCGATCCCGATCTCGATCCCGATCCCGATCCCGATTGAACAGTGTCCGTATTCACCTGACACCTGGGCGCAGAGAAGGTCGAACCCCACGAACCCACCCGATGGACTCGACTACCATGGATCCATGACCCTCGAATCACGACGCGACCTCGGCCACGGTGTCCGGGTGGTGCCCGGCGACGGCGGCGGGGTCGTTGTTCTCAGCGAAACCGTCGATCTCGGTTGGCGTCCTCGTGCGAAGGGTCTGCCCGGCTCGGCGGTGAGGTTCGACGGTGAGGTCTTCGAGGCCGTTGATCGCCAGCCGTGGGGTCGGGGCGCGAGATGGACCCTCGGCCGGTGGTCGGGCGAGGATGTGATGCGGGTCGTGTCGCCGCTGGATGAGGACGCCGTCGAGGCCGCGGCGGCGGAGGCGCGTACTCAGGCGCGGGCGCAGTGGCTTCGGCCGGCCTCCTGGCTGCTCGCGCCGGTTCTCGGGTTCGCCGCCACCTCCCTCCAGCGGAGGTGGCGGGACGAGTGGGGCTTCCCCGCGTCGACGGCGACCTGGCTCTCGGCGATCATCGAGCTGCTTTTCGGGGCCGTGTGTCTCATCGAGGTCATCGCCTCGGTGGCTGCGGGAGCTCCGCTCTTTCCCTGGATCCCGAGACCCCTCGTCTTCTTCGGCCTGTATGTTTTCGTCGAGGGTTTCGTCCGGCTGGCGATGGTCTTTTCCGACTCCGAACCCGTAGGCACCCTCGTGGGCGAGGTGGTGTCGATCTTCGAGCGGCGACGGGAGCCTGCCCGGGCGCCGTTGCCGGGACCGCAGGTGGAGGCCTTCGACGAGGACGAAGGTGCGCTCGAGCTTCGGTCGCCGATCCTGCGGCGGGATTGGGAGAGCCCCGGGCTCCTGAGGTTCCGCGGCGCCCATTTCGAGCTCGACGGGGCGCGCCGGCTCGGCGACGGGTGGATCTACGGTTTCAGGCGAGTCGAACCCTGCGATGACGATGACCGGCGGCTGCTTCGTCTCCCACCGCCGCCGAAGATCGAAGCGACGGTCCACAGAGAGGGTCACGGGTTGGTGGCAACGGTCCTTTTGAGCGTTGCCTGCACCATCGCCCCGGCGCGGTTTCAACAACGGTGGGCGTGGTGGGTGAGCACTCCGGCTGTCGGTTTCACCGTCGCCGGCTCGGTGGTGGAGTTGATTGGCGGTCTCGCAAACCTCGGCGCCGGGGTCGAGGGGTTGTTGGTGGCGCTCAACCTCACCTTCGTGTTCGAAGGAGTGGCGCGATTGGGTTGGGTGCTCCTGAAACGGGAGCCTTTGGGCAGCCTGCTCGGTCTGCCGCTCATCCCCGTGCTCGACAAGGCGCTGCCAGAGTAGGAAGCTTCGTCACCGTGCTAAGCTCCGCGGATGCGGAATCGGACCGCGTTCCTCGTCATATGCGCCGCCCTCTCGGCGGCGGGCTGCGGCCCGCGTGAGGGCGTGTTGGCGGTTGTGGGGGACGTCGAGGTCGAGGTCACCAGGTTCCAGGAACACCTGGCTGCGGCCACCGGAGAGGCATGGGAAGGAGCCACCGGCCCGGTGGCCTCCCGCCTGCTCGACCAGTTCCTCGAGCAGGAGGTCGTGCTGGTGGCCGCGAACCGCGAGGCGGCGCCCGGTGTTTCCTCCGAACCCGGTGTCAGATCGGCGCAGGTCCGGCTGCTGCTCGACGGGCTCTGCGGACCGCCGCCGCCGCCCGACGCCGACGTGGTGCAAGCGGCGATGGTCGAAGCTCTCGCCGAGGAGCGGCCGGCGCGGGCGCAGGTCCGTCAGATGTTGCTCGACAGCCGCGAGCAGGCCGAGGATGCCAGTCGCCGCCTCGATGAGGGCGCCGATTTCGTCGAGCTTTCCAAGGCCGTCAGCCGTGCTCCCAACGCCGCGGGAGGGGGCCACCTGGGACTGCTGGTCCAGGGGGGGCTGCCCGAGAACCTCGACGAGGTGATCTTCGCCCTGGAGGCAGGGGAGATTTCCGAACCGGTGCCGGGTCCGTCGGGGTACCATATCTTTCAAGTGCTGGAGGTCTTTCCCGCAGGGCCGCCGCCGCGCGCGGAGGTCGAGGCCGAGATCGTCAGGCGGGAGGAAGAGGCATCGGCGCGAAAGCACTCCTCGTCGTGCGTGCGTCGGCTCGCCGCCGAGGTTGGAGTGGATGTGATTCACGACCGGCTCTGGTTCACCTACACCGGCCGGTACGCAGAGGTGTTGCATGAAGACTAAGTGGATTCTCGCGATTGTCGCGGCCGCGATGGTGGCCTCGGTCACCACGGCGGCGGCTGAGCGAACGGTTCTCGAGACCATTCTCGTTCGGGTGAACGACCGTATCGTGACGGTGACCGACTTCAAACTGCGCCTGCGGCAGGAGCTCAGCCAGATGAACCCGGTGCCCCAGGGAACGGAGCTTCGGGACTTCACCGAGAGCCTGTTCGACACCATGGTTGACGAGATGATTCTGCTCGAGCGCGCGGAGGATCGGCGCATCAGGGTGGACGAAGCGACCGTGGACTCCGCCATCTTGAACCTGAGAGAGCAGAACGACCTCCTGGACGATGCGGCCTGGGAGGAGGCGGTGGAGAGCTCGGGGATGAGCGTGGAGGCGTTGCGCGAACGCTACCGCCGCTCGATCCTGTTGTCGAGGACCGTCCAGACCGAGATCCGGCCGACCGAGATCACCGAGGAGGAGGTCAGGATCCTCTACGAAGAAGAGAAGGAGCTGTACAAGCTTCCGGCCAAGATTGTCCTGGAGCAGCTCTTCTTCCCGGTGGTGGATGGCGGCGCCGATGAGGAGGAGATGCTCCGGGTGGCGAGAGGCCTCGTGCAACGGGTGTCTGAAGGTTCCGACCTTCGCGCCGAGGCGACGCTGGCGGGCATCGAGGTCCAGGAGCTCGGCGCGATTCCGCTCGCAGATCTCAGGAGCGATCTCCGCCAGGTCCTGGAGGATGTGCCCGATGCCGGATTCGCCGATCCCATGGTCACCGCCGGCGGTGTGCAGGTGATCCACGTGGTCGAGCGGATTCCCGAGGGGTACCAGCCCTTCGAGGAGGTGGAAGAAGACATCAAACGGAGGATGTCCGCCCGCTCCTACCAGACACAGTCGCAGGATTTCGTCGAGGGACTGAGGGAAGAGTACCTGGTGGAGATCGACCAGAAGCAGCTCGACTTCATCCTCGACATGGTCGAGAAGCTCTGATGGCGGGCGCCAACGACAATCGCGCGTGGATCGCCGAGCTCGAACCCGGGACCGAGGTGGAGGACAGCTACGTTGTCCGAACCAAGGACGTTCGCCAACGCCGTGGCGGCGGCGCATACATCGCGGCGTCCATCGGGGATCGGAGCGGTGAGGTTGCCGCGCTCGTCTGGGAGAACGTGGAGCAGCTCGGCAAGGTCCTCGAGGTGGGCGCAGTGGTGCGGATCCGAGGGCAGGTGCAACGCTACAACGGGCGTCTCCAGGTGGTGATCCGCCGGGCCTCGACCGTTTCGCCCGACGACGTGGATGAGACCCTCTACGTCCGGGCCTCCGCGGTGGACGCGGACGTGCTCTGGAAGCGCCTTTCGGATCTCGTGGAAGGCATGGCTGATCCGCACCTGAAACAGCTGCTCTTCCGGATCATCGCCGAGCCCGAGGTCGCTGACCGCTTCCGGGTGGCCCCGGCGGCGCGGGGGATGCACCACGCCTTCCGCTCGGGGTTGTTGGAGCACACCGTCTCCATGGCGACCCTGGGACGGAAGCTGGCCGAGCACTACTCGCTCAATGCGGATCTCGTGGTTGCCGGGTGCCTGCTCCACGACCTCGGCAAGATCTGGGAGCTCGATATCTCCTCGTCCATCGAGTACACCGACGACGGTCGGCTCCTCGGACACCTGACCATGGAGGTGCTGTACGTCGACCGGGTGATCAACGAGCTCGAGGCCTTTCCCGACGAGCTCCGCCGGCAGCTGCTGCACATCCTTCTCGCGCACCACGGCGAGTATGAGTACGGCTCGCCGCGGAGGCCCAAGACGCCGGAGGCGCTGCTCGTCCACATGGCGGATCTGCTCGATTCCAAGATGGCGGGCATGATGGAGGCCATCAACGCGGACGGCGATACCGAGGCGGCGTGGTCGCCGTTCTCGAAGATCCTGGGCCGGTTCATCTACCGACGGAGGTATGGCCGATAGCTGGCAGCTCACAGGTTTGAGCCATCAGCGATCAGCGGTCAGCTTTCAGCCTCATCGCAGGTGTAAAGGCCCTTGACATCGTGCGCTGGAAAGACGATCCATTTGCTGACGGCTGACGGCTGACGGCTGACGGCTGACGGCTGACGGCTGACGGCTGACGGCTGACGGC
>JAZBOQ010000160.1:0-88425 GCA_036351195.1 Thermoanaerobaculales bacterium
CCGGCGGGCGCGCGCCGAGGCGGGGCGCGGGATTGCAGCCGGAGACGCGGGATCGGACGGGATCGTGGTGCGGCGCCGCGTCTTGAGCGGTTTCCCCACCATTCTCGACAGGTACGTGATTCGCCGCCTTCTTTCTCCACTGGCCCTGGTCCTCGTCAGCACATCGCTGTTGTACGTGGTCATCGATCTCACCGACCACGTGGACGAGATGGCCGAGAACAACGTGCCTTTCCAGGTGATCGTCAGCTACTACTTCAACCTGGTGCCTCAGCTCATCATGGATATCATGCCGCTGGCGTTGATGATCGCGGTGCTGATCCTCCTCACCATTCTCGAACGTCGGCAAGAGCTGACCGCCTTCAAAGCCGGAGGAATCTCGCTGTATCGGGTGATGCTCCCCATTCTCCTGGTTGCGTCGGTGGGCGCGGCGGCCATGTGGTTGCTTTCGGAGTCCATCGTTCCCCAATCAAACCGAGAGGCCAAAATTCTTCTCGACCGGATCAAGGGGCGTGACTCCGCGCCGAGGCTCTACACCTCAGGAGGACGGCAATGGCTTCTTTCCCGGGATGATGAGAGCTTCTACAGTTTCCTCCAGTTCGACGAGAACACCACCAGCATGGTGCGGTTCACCAAGCTGACCATCGACGAGAGCATGCAGCTGCGTTTCCACCTCTTCTCTGCGCGGGTCACCTATGAGAACGGCGCCTGGGTCGCGCAGTCCGGGTGGTTTCGAACGGTGGAGCCGGACGGCTCGGTGGAGTTCGAGATGATCTCGGGGCCCACCGAGGTGGGGATTCCCGAGACCCCCGAGTACTTCGCCCACGAACGTCGACTTCCGTCAGAGATGTCGGTGAAGGAGCTCAAGGTCCACATCGACGAGCTCGTGGAATCGGGGCACTACCCGGCCCGCCTCATCGTGCGCTGGCACCAGAAGTTCGCCTATCCCCTCTCGGCGTTTCTCATGGTCTTCCTGGCACTGCCATTCGGATTGAACCGCGGCGGCCGCAGAGTGACGACCATGCAGGGAGTGGCTCTCGCACTGGTCCTTGGAATCATCTATTACGTCTCGGTGGCGTTCTTCGGAAAGCTTGCCGAGGCCGAAGTGCTCCCGGCGATCATCGGCGCCTGGTCTCCGGCCATCCTCGTGAGTCTCCTGGCGATCAATCGGATGACCACACTGCGGACATAAAGGTATTAGGTTTTAGGTATTAGGTTTTAGGCCATCGCATGTGGACCGGAAGGGCACAGCGGAGACCGATACGAACCTGATCCGGCAGCTTTGAGTAGGAGAGACTGAGGAACTTCGAAGAGCTGACGGTTTGGCTGAAGTCTCACGAATTGGTGCTCGAGGTCCATCGTCAAACGAGGTCAAACGCATCCTCAACAGCTTCATCCCGTCTCTCGCCTGAGCGCACCCAACTCATCACCGTCGCGCCATCCCAGCCCGCAACACCTTGCGACGGGCTAATACCTAATACCTAAAACCTAATACCTCTTCATGTCGGCATGCCGACATCAGACCACCAGCTGATGGTAGCGGCGGCGCAACGGGTGGAGATCGTTGAGACGGTGCCCGGGGTGGTTGCGGTTCGTGAGCAGCACCATCGCCGTCCCGCGCAACGGATCGATCCACAATGACGTCCCGGTGAAACCGTTGTGGCCGAATGCCGCCTGCGTCAGAGCGGGTCCCGCGGACGAACCCGGGGACCGGGCCATCTGCCAGCCCCATCCCCTGCCCTGCTCGAAGCCCGCAGTGCGGTCGGTGGTCGCCTGGGCGATCTCCTCCCGGGTGAGAAAGCCGGGCTCGAAGTAGATCCGAGCCAGCTCTAAAACCCCGACTGCGGTTCCGAAGAGACCTGCGTTGCCCGATACGCCGGCGATAAATCGGGCGTTGCCGTCGTCGGGGGAGCCGCCGGTCATCGGCGGGATACGGGAAGGATCGAGTCCTCGTTCTTGGACGAGATCGCTTTCCACTCCGGGATGGAGCGCCCCACCGGCGACGTCGTGGGCACTGGGTAGGGCAAAGGAGACCCGGTCCCCCACCCCGAGCGGATCGGTGACGCGATCTCGAAAGATCTCGCCGAGAGAACGGCCGGTGACCTCCTCGATCATTCGCGCAACGGTGATGAATCCGAGGCACGAGTACACCACCTCGCCACCTGCCTCCCCCATGGGAAGTCCCCCGAGGGCGTCGATGAGACCCGCCCCCGGATCCCCCGCCAGGCAGTAGAGCGGCTCCCATGCCGGAAGGCCGGAGGTGTGGGTGAGGAGCTGCTCCACCGTTCGATCGCCGAGTGGGGCGCCGGCGGTCGCCGAGAGAACCTCGCTGACTCGAGTGCCCGGGCTGAGCTCTCCGGCGCGGAACGACAGAACACTCAGCGTTCCGGTCACCAGGGGCTTGGTCAACGACGCCAGATCGAACCACGTTTGCTCGGTGATCGGTACCGAGATCGGGACGAGCCTGGCCCGCCCGGCTGCCACGACCACCGGCTGCCTCTTTCCGGCCCGTAGCCAACCCGCCACCATGCCGGGTGCGCAACCGCACCGAACGGCACGGCGGAGCAGCGCGGCCACTCGATCCGCGGCTTCGCGATCGGGATGCGCCGGATGATCCACGAACCTTCCTCCAAGCCCTAATCTAGTGCATGTGGTCGAGCGCTTCGAGCTGCTCTTTCACCTCGGGCGAGACCTCGATGGGTCGGGGAATCGCCGGCGCCGGCACAGCACCTTCTTTCTCGGCCACGAGGCCCAACGCAGCGGATCGCGGCATCATAGTTCGGCGGCGGCCTCGGCCTCGACCAGTTCCTCCGGATCGGGTAGGTCCTCCGCCCTGTCGAGCCCGAAATGCAGCAGGAACTCCCGGGTCGTTCGGTAGAGAAATGGCTTACCGACGACCTTCTTTCGCCCGGCGAGCCGAATCAGGCGTCGGTCGAGGAGGGTCCGCGTCACCGCCGACGAGTTGGCGCCCCGGATGAAGTTGATCTCCGGCAACGTCACCGGCTGGCGGTGCGCGATGATGGCGAGAACCTCGAGAGCGGCCTGGGAAAGCTTCTGCCTGCTTGTAATGCCGTGGAAGGTTCGCAGGGTGTGGTCGAACCTCGGATCCGTGACACAGCGCCAGCCGCCCCCCGAGCGCTCCAGCCGGACGCCGCGATCGTCGGCATCCCAGCTGGACGCGAGATCGGTGAAGGCCTGTTCCACCTCCGCCTCGTCGACCTCGCCCTCGGTGGCCATGGTGATGGCGGCGGCTTCCACCGGATCGCGGGCGGTGAGCACAATCGCCTCGATCAGCGCGCGCAGTGTTTCAGGACTCATCATCGACCTCACCGGCGCCGGCGTCAGTGTCAAAGCTGGCATCATCGAGCTCGCGGTCACCGCGGCGGAGGTAGATCTCATGAAAGGCCTGACGCTGCTCGGCCCGGACCGCGCCGAGACGGACCAGCTCCAGGGTGGCGACAATGAGAACCACCGCCTCCTCTGGGTCTGGGCGGCGGTTGAGGTGGCGCAGCAGGGGCACCAGCTCGTCGTCCCGGATCCGGTGGTAAAGCTCGCGCATCTTGTCGTGGACGTTGTAGCGAAGGGGCAGAACCTCGATCGGCGGCGGATGGGCCGCTGCGAAGCGCTGCATCACCTCGAGGTAGGTCTCGGCCAGGCGCTGGAGATCCACATCTTCCCAGTCCAGTTCCACCTCCTCGTCACCGAGGACTGGAACCAGGCCTGCCGGCCAGATGCACCCGCGCACGAGATCCTTGTCGTGGAGGATCGAGGCCAGCTCCTTCACCCTGCGGTAGGCCAGAAGGCGCTCGACGAGCTCCTCCCTCGGGTCCTCGTCACCGGCGGAGGTGGTGGGCAGGAGCAGCTTGGACTTGAGCTGGAGCAACCACGCGGCCATCCACAAGAACTCGCCGGCGACCTCGAGGTCGAGCTCGTGCATGAGGCGGAGGTGCTCGTGGTACTGGTCGCAGATGGCGGCGATGGGAATGTCATACACCGACACCTCATTCTTGCGAATGAGATGCAGGAGCAGATCAAGGGGCCCGTTAAAGAACGGTAGCTCCACCGACGGACCCAAGGGTGCGAAATCAACGGGATCGGGATTCAATTCCACGAGGGTGAGTATAGCCTCTACCCCACCCCGCCCGTGCTAAGCTCCACCCACGGGGACCGCAACGGAGGATCGGTTTGGTGGACATTTGGGACGGGCAAATGAGCCTCTTCGACGACAACCCCTCGCGCGAGGTGGGGTCCGACCGCAAGGTCGTCGTCTTCGACCTGGAAACCCAGCGATCCTTCGACGAGGTCGGGGGTCGGAGCCAGATGCACCGCCTCGGCGTTTCCATCGGTGTCGCCTTTCGCTACGACACCGATGAGTTTCTGGTCTACACCGAGGACGAGATCACCAATCTCATCGACCTGCTCTGCTCTGCCGACCTGGTTGTGGGTTACAACATCAAGGGCTTCGACTACGAGGTCCTTCGCGGATATACGGACCGCGACCTCCAGCAGCTGCCGACCTTCGACATGATGTACGACCTCGAGGAACGCCTCGGGTTCCGCCCGAAGCTCGAAAGCGTTGCCGTCCCCAGCCTCGGTGGCGGAAAGTCCGCGGACGGGCTGCAGGCATTGGCGTGGTGGAAAAGCGGCGATATCGACAAGATCATCGAGTACTGTCGGGAAGACGTGCGGGTGACCCGCGATCTTTACGACTTCGGCAAGCGGAACCAGTGCGTGCTCGTCTCCCGTTTCGGCGGCAAGCCGCGGCAGGTGGCTGTCGAGTGGTGAAGTGTTCGTCGCGGGCGACGAATCGCCTGAACGTAGGCCGCAGCCGCGCCATCAATCCAGTCGCTGCCCGAGCTGGAAGGCTTACCGGCGGGTGATTCTCCGGACCAGCTCGGCGAGCTCTGTCGGATCCAGGTCCCGTTTGGTGAGGTAGGCATCGGCACCGGCCTCGAGCCCTTCGAGCCGGTCCGCCGGCCGGTCGCGGGTGGAGACGATGACCACCGGGAGATCACCATATAGGTCACTGGAACGGACCTTCCGGGTCAGGTCGATACCGTTGAGACCGGGAAGATCCACCCCGGTGATGACGCAGTCGAAAGGTTCCTTCTCGATGAGCTGGAGGGCTTCCTCGGCGCGCACCACCGAGGTCACCCGGAAACCGGCATCCTCGAGGAGTCGGCGCAGCATTTCACGGGTGGCCGGCGTGTCGTCAGTCAACAGAACGTGAATCCGGCCGACCTCGTCGTCTCGAGCAGATTCTCCCAGCTCCTCGAGTTCCAGTGGCCCGAGCCTCTGGAGCGAGAGGACCGCCACCGGGGACCCGCTCCCGAGCAGAGCGATCCCCTCGACGAACGACGGCGCGCCGGCGGTTTTCGGCAACGGCCGGATGAACACCTCCTCCTCACCGACGATGCTGTCCACGATGACCGCAATGTCACGTCCCGCCACCGACACCTCCACCATGGTCGGGGCCGACGACTCGGTCTCACCGAGCAGGGACGCCAAGGGAACGGCACCCATCTCGCCCGACCTGCGGCGAATCAGCGTGCGCCCCTCCACGGTCGTCATCATCTCCGGCCGCACCCGGTCGAACGAACGGACCGGGGTCGACGGCAGGGCGAGGACCTGGTTTCCCACCTCGACGACGAGAACCCGTTCGCCGCGACGCGCCACCGGAACCTCCACCGTGACCCGGGTCCCTTCCCCGGTGGACGACCGGATCCAGAGATCCCCCCCGATAGATCGGAAGGTGGCCGCCACCGCATCGAGCCCGACGCCCCTCCCCGACACATCGGTGGCCATGGCCCTGGTCGAGAATCCGGGCAGCTCGAGCAGCTGGTAGCATTCCTCGGGGGTGAGCTTCGCCGCCGCGGTCGGGTTGACGAGCCCCCGTTCCACCGCCAACTGAACCACCGCATTCGGGTCGATGCCGCGGCCGTCATCCCACACCACCAGTCGCACCCGGTCGCCGTCGGCCAGCGCGGAGAAGTGTATCCGTCCAATTGGGCTCTTCCCCGAGTGCCGCCGTTCCTTCGGTTCCTCGAGGCCGTGATCCACAGCGTTGTGCGCCAGGTGCAGGGCGGCCTCGCGGATCGCCTCCAGGATGCGCCGGTCGAGCTGAACCTCACCGCCTGCGGTGGTGACCTCCACCTCCTTGCCAAGTGAGCGGGCGAGCTCGCGGGTGTGGCGCTCGAGGGTTCGCAGGAAGGGCCGCAGGGGCTGGACCTGAATCCGCAGGACCGCCTCCATCTGGGCCTCGCCGAGGCGGTGAAGCGTGCCGTTGACCCTCTCGAGCTCCAGCGCCGTGCGGCGGAGGTCCGCCGCAAGATCAGCCAGCCCCTCCCGGGGTTTTTCGGCCGATTTTTGTTCCGCCACCCGTGCCAGCTCGAAGAGACGCTGCACCGGAGCGGCACCGGATCTCGTGGCCACCCGCATCCGAACGCTGCGCTCGGCGAGACCGTCGACGACATCCGTGGCCACCCGAAGCTCGCCGGAACCTCCCCGGATGGCCGCCCTGCGGAC
The DNA here is from genome assembly GCA_036351195.1 of Thermoanaerobaculales bacterium. Classification (GTDB taxonomy): domain Bacteria; phylum Acidobacteriota; class Thermoanaerobaculia; order Thermoanaerobaculales; family Sulfomarinibacteraceae; genus JAHECW01. Next base: position 6,523 of record JAZBOQ010000160.1, read on the forward strand.
CACGTGTTCGTCGTCGTCACTCTCCGGCGACACCGTCTCATCCACCGTCGTCACGCCGAGATCCTCGACGATCTCGCCAACCTCCTCGACGATTCCCCGGACCTGCGCCAGACTCCCGTCGACGTCGGAGAGCAGAACGTCCTCCGCCTCATGGCACAGCTCGGCCACGTCTGTCAGACCCATGAGGCGTCCGGCCCCTTTGAGGGCGTGGAGCTCTCGCCGCACCTGCACCGCGGCGTCGGCGTCGTCCCGGGCTTCGGTGAGGAGACCGGACAGTCGTTCCAGGCGAGCCGCGGCCTCTTCGAGGAAGAGGGGCACCAGATCGTCGAGGTCGCCCGTCATGGAGGTGCGTCAGATCCGAGTCCAGCTGCGGACGTTGACGTCGATGCCGAGGATTCCGATCATGCTTCGGGAGCGGTCCCGAACCGCTGCTGCAATCGTGAAGCACCGGTCGTCGGTGAGCAGCGACACGTAGGGAGGTGTCACGGCGGTCCGCAGATCGCGGCTGACGGCCTGAAACCACGGCCGGTCGGCATAGGCCTGCCCGACGCCCACCCCACTCCGCGCCTGGCTGTCCGCGACGACCTCGCGGTTGATCTCGTACGCCACCATGGTCCCGGCCTTGTCGACCAGGTACGCCATTTCGATGAAGGGGTGATCCTCGACGATATCCGACAGGACGCCCTCCACCACCTCGAGGTTGGACGTCGAGTCCCGCAGACGATCGCTCCACCGCCACGCCTGGTGCTTGAGCGAGTGGACGGAGTCGATGCGGAAGCTCTGGGTCAGCAGCTGGATCGACAGCGCGAGATCGCTCAGATGCTCCGCCGAATCACTGAAGCGCTGGAAGCTGTCGGCGGTGCGTTGAATCAGATCACTGATGTCGCGCAGGGTAAGCACCACCTGGTTCGAGGCGTTGCGCTGCTCGTCCGTCGCCTGAGAGATCTCCTGCGCCGCCCGAGCCGTGTCGGCCAGCGCGCCTCTGAGGTGGTCGATGCCGCCCTGTGTCGAGCGGCTCTGGTCGAGGACGCGGTCGGCGGACTTCGACCCGGCCTCGGTTGCAACCACCACCGACCGGATCGATCCGGTGAAGCCGTCGAGCAGTGATCGGACAGAGTCGACGGACTCCCGCGAACGCTCCGCCAACCGCCGAACCTCCTCGGCAACCACCCCGAAACGATCGCCGTGCTCGCCGGCGGCCGAAGCCTCGATGGCGGCGTTGAGGGCCAGAATGTGGGTCTCCTGGGCAATCTCCGTGATCAGGTCGAGGACGCGGTAGATTTCGCGCGAGCGCCGGCCGAGAACATCGGCGCGCTCGGCGATGTCCTCGATCCCCCGGCGCAGCTCACCGGCGCCCTCCACCGCGTCCTCGAGGGCGCTGGCTCCGGCGTCGCCGGCCTCCTGGGCTTGTGATGCGAACTCCGCCTGCGCCGTCGCGCTAGTGGCGATCAGCCCCGCAGTGCGCGCCAGCTCCTCGGTGGAGGCGGTGATCTGCACCACCGCGGCGGCCTGCTGCGAGGCGCTTTCGACCAGCTCACCCGAGGTCTCGTGTACGATGCCCGCGGAGTTCGCCACCTCAACCGACGAGCTCTGAATCTGTTGCACCAGCGCCGACATGGCGTGGGTGGCCGACTCCACCGCTTCGTTCATCGTCTCGGAGAGCTTCGCCACCGGTTCCAGACACTCGACCAGGTCGCCGTGGCGCATTTCTTCGAAGGCGCGTTCCAGAGCTCGACTCTGCTCCCGATGGCGCCGCCCGAGTTTGCGGAGACTGCGCTCCACACGGACTCTCGGCAGGGATACCAGGATGAGGTGCGAGACCAGAGCAGCGAAGGCGAGGACCAACCACGCCCGGACGTACCAGTCCTCCTCGGCGCCGTCGGAGGTGAGCTCCAACAGGACTCCCCCCACCAGAGACACGGTGACGAGGATCGCCATTCCGAGCCACTGGCGGATGATCGACGTTGCCTTCTCACCCTGCATTCGGGGCTCCTTTCTCGTGACTGTCGCGCTCCGCGATCAGAATCGTCGGATCGAGGATGAAGACCGAGCGTCCGTTGTGCTCGCTGCGCCCGCCGACGACCTCCGAATCGGCCTCGTGCCGCCTCACCACGCCGCTGATGAGGGCCACCCCGAAGGCCTCGTCCACTGCGAGACCGATGGCGGACGTGCCGTCACCCCGTCGGATGACCACCGTCAGCTCGTGGCTCCCTCCGGGCGCTCCCTCGGGGTCGAGCAGCGCGTGCAGGTCCACCACCGCCACCGGCTCGCCGCCGATCTGGGCGAGGCCGAGCAGCCGGGCGTCGGAGCCCGGAACCAGGTCCAACCTCCGGGCGGTGGCAACCTGCTTCGCGGCCGCCACCGGAATCCCGCACCGGTAACCACCGCTGCGAACCATGAGGCACTGAATCCCCGCATCGGCCTGGTCTGTTCCGCTGCCCATACCGGACCAGGATAGCACCGGGCCCGGTTTCAGACGGAGCGATCGATCCCGAGACGTTCCACCACCTGGCCGGTCTTGATCTCACCCTCCGACCAGTCCATCTCCGAACCCCGGAGACTGTGGGGGATCAGGAAGGCGCCCATCATGGCGAGCCAGCCCAGCACGAGAGCGGTCCGCAATCGCTTGCCGCGGAGGGCGAGGACGGTCACCGGCAGCCAGGCGAGGAACGCGATGAGGGTCTTGTTGTCCGTCAGATCCGAGCCATTGGGCCACCCGGTCCAGAACTCGCCGAAGGCGAACTTCTGCACGATCGGTCCCAGGATGAGTCCGCCGACGATAAGCAGCCCCATGGCCACCACCACCGACCACCGCGGGTCGGGAGTCGACGGGCGCACGGCCTCGAGAAGGGCGCGGGACGACACCAGCATGCTCGAGAACATCGCCAGGATGTGCGGAATGAGCACCCAGGCCGGGACATCCCCGCGGAAGCGCGCGACGGCCGGTTCGTCGGCCGGGAAAACCGCTTTCTCCACCCCGGCGGTCAGCAGGATGCGGTACTCGACCTTGCCGGCGGGAGGTTGGTGCGGCACGACCGCCGAAAAGGCGCCGTCCTCGCCGCGCGCCATGGGCAGCACGCTCCAGTCGTCGGCGGTGGGATAGCGCCGCCACTCGAGAGCTCCACCGTCCCACCCCGGCGGCGCCTCCACCGTGACCTCGAGGCCCCCCTCGCCGCCGTGGCTGCGGGGCAGACTGGTGGCGAAGCCCGGCGCACCGCCCGTCGCCGCGACCTCTCCGCGAAGTGGATAGCTCGGCCCGGTCATGCGTTGAAAAACCGCCAGAGTGACGGTGAGGAAAAAGGCTGCGATCCAGATCGTGACGGTGCCGATTTTCGTACTCATCGGCGATGATTCTACACAAAACGGCCCGCGCCGAAGGGCGCGGGCCGCTGGATTGAAGGTGATTTCGGCTACTCGATAGCCTTCTTGACCATCTCCTCGATGACGCCGGGCTCCACCTCTTCGAGCTCATAGCGGATATTCGCAATGGGCTTGTTGACGGTGATGATCCGGTTGAGATCGATGGGCGTGCCCTCCACGACCACGTCGGCCGGGGTGGCGTTGATGGTCTCCTGAAGCTCGGCAACCTGCTGATCGCCGTAGCCCATGGCGGGCAGAATGGCCGAGGCGTTGGGGTATTTCTCGTATGTTGCCTTGATCGACCCGACCGCGTACGGCTTGGCATCGACGATCTCCGCCGCACCGGCCTGCTTGGCGGCGAACCAGCCGGCGCCGTAGCTCATGCCGCCGTGGGTCAGCGTCGGACCATCCTCGACCACCAGCGCCTTCTTGCCTTCGATGAGCTCGGGCTGGTCGGCGGTGATCGCCGAGCGGCACCTGATGACCCTGGCCTTCGGGTTCGCCGTCCGGCAGTTGCCGAGGACCTCGTCCACCTTCGCCGGATCCGCGGTGTCGACCTTGTTGACGATGAGCAGGTCGGAGATCCGCAGATTGGTCTCGCCGGGGTAGTAGCTCAGTTCGTGGCCGGCGCGATGGGGATCGACCAGCGTGATGTGGAGATCGGGTTTGTAGAACGGCGTGTCGTTGTTGCCGCCGTCCCAGAGGATCACGTCGGCCTCTTTCTCGGCCTCACGAACGATGCGCTCGTAGTCGACGCCGGCGTAGACGACGAAACCGTTGTCGATGTGCGGCTCGTACTCCTCGCGCTCCTCGATGGTGCACTGGTGGCGGTCCAGATCCTCATAGGTCTCGAAGCGCTGGCACGCCTGCTTGGCGAGGTCGCCGTAGGGCATGGGGTGGCGGATGGCCACGACCTTTTTGCCGAGCTGCTTGAGCACCCGCGACACGTAGCGGGTGGTCTGGGATTTCCCGACGCCGGTGCGCACGGCGGTGATGGCGATGACCGGCTTGGTGGACTCCACCATGGTCCGGGTGGCCGAGCAGACGCCGAAGTGGGGGCCCCAGCCAATGACCTCGCTGGCCTTGTTCATGACATAGCTGTGGGCTACGTCCGAGTACGAGAACCAGACCTCGTCCACGTCGTTGTCGCGGATGATCTTCTCGAGGTCCTCTTCCGGGAGAATCGGAATGCCCTCGGGATAGAGCGATCCGGCGAGCTCGGCCGGGTAGACCCGGTCCTCGATGTCGGGAATCTGAGTCGCAGTGAAGGCGACCACGTCGTAGTCCTCGTTGTCCCTGTAGAGGGTGTTGAAGTTGTGGAAATCACGTCCGGCTGCGCCCATGATGACGAGCTTGGTCCTGGCCATGAATTGTCCTCCTTGAGTCTGCGTGCCGGCCGGTTCCTCCGTGGCCGGCGCTTCGCCGGGTGAAAGGCTGAACCGGCGGACGGATGCATCATACCACTCGCGCTCCGCGCGAGTCGTTGAGTTATGAGTTATGAGTTATGAGTTTCGGGCTCCTGGGCTTGTCCGTGAGGTGCTGCAAGGTTTATGGAGGCGGATACCCCGAACGCGAGTCGTTGATTTTCATTTTTGAGTTGAGCCACATCCACAACCTGTGGATTGACGTACCCTCAGGGTGCCGTGCGCTCAACGTCCTCCTCGATTGCGATGGAACTCATAACTCATAACTGATCGAGTGGGGGTTCACTCCCACTCAATGGTGCCCGGGGGCTTCGAGGTGACGTCGTAGACGACGCGGTTGATGCCTGAGACCTCGTTGACGACGCGGCGGGCGATGCGGTCGAGGGTGTCGGGTGGGAAACGGAACCAGTCGGCGGTCATGAAGTCGGTGGTGGTGACGGCCCGGACGGCCATCACCTGCTCGTATGTCCTCGCATCGCCCATCACGCCCACCGACCGCACGGGCAGCAGCACGCACAGGGCCTGTGAGATCTCATCGTAGAGTCCATCTGCCCGGATCTCGTCGATGACGATGGCGTCGGCCTCCTGCAGCGTCCTCACACGGTCGGGGGTGATCTCGCCAAGGATCCGCACGGCAAGCCCCGGCCCCGGGAACGGGTGGCGCCAGACGAAGTCGCGGGGCAGGCCGAGCTCCTCTCCGACCCGCCGCACCTCATCCTTGAAAAGGTCGCGCAGTGGCTCCACCAGATCGAGCCCCAGGCGCTCGGGCAGGCCGCCAACGTTGTGGTGGGTCTTGATCACGGCCGCCGTTCCCCTGACCCCCGACGACTCGATGACATCGGGGTAGAGGGTGCCCTGAGCGAGGTAGCCGGCGTCCGGGTACCGCCGCGCTTCCTCCTCGAAGACCTCGATGAAGTTGTGTCCGATGATTCGCCGCTTCTCCTCCGGATCCGAGATCCCCGCGAGGTCGGCAAAGAACCGATCGGACGCATCCACCCGAACCAGGTCGATGCCGAACGCGGCGAAGCTCGCCACCACCGCGTCGCCCTCGTTCTTCCGCAGGAGGCCGGTGTCGACGAAGATCGGAACCACCCGTTCGCCGATGGCCTCGCGAAGCAGGACCGTGGTCACCGACGAGTCTACGCCGCCCGACACGCCGCAGATGACGGTTCCCTCGGGCACGGCTTCCCGGAGTTTCGCCACGAGCTCGTGCCGGATGGCGGCCGGGTTCCAGTCGCGGGCGCAACCGGCGAGATCCAGGAAGCTCTCGAGCATGGCCTCGCCGTTGGGCGTGTGGCGCACCTCGGGGTGGAACTGGAGGCCGACGAATCGCTTTACGGGATCAACCATGGCCGCCACCGGCGTACTCGTGGTCCGGGCCAGGACCCGGAAACCTTCGGGGGCTCGAACCACGTGATCACCGTGACTCATCCACACCGGTTGCGCTGCCGGAGTCCCCTGGAGAACCGAGGCGTCGACCGTCACTTCGAGATCCGCGAGCCCATACTCGCGCCGGTCGGACCCTTCCACCTCGCCCCCGAGGGCGCGCGCCATGAGCTGCATGCCGTAGCAGATCCCGAGCACCGGCACGCCGGCGGAAAAGATCTCCGGATCCACCTGCAGGGAACCCTCCTCGAAGACGCTGGAAGGACCGCCGGACAGTACCAACGCGACAGGCTTCGCCGCTCGGATCTCGGGCCCCGAAAGATCGCCGCGTTCGATGACGGTCTTGACCCCGAGCTCACGGAAGCGCCGGGCGATCAGCTGGGTGTACTGCGATCCGAAATCGAGGATCAGGATGGTTTGATGTTGCATCGACTCCCCCGTCGTCTGTTGGGCGGAGAATATCAGAGGCAACCCACCTCAAACCGCGCGGATTCACCGCACATCCCATTGGAATTTCGATGGACACGCAGTTTGGGCGGCGTTAATATTGGCTTGTGAAATTCGACACATGATCCGGACCGGCCCGGGGAACTGGTCGGAAGGTGACACATGACCGCCTACAAGCGACACATCGACAACACGACCATCTCCGACCTCACGGTTGCCCGCCTCTCGGTCTATCTCCGCTGCATGGAACGCCTTCTCGAACTCGGCGTCGACACCATTTCGAGCCAGGCGCTCGCCGATCGCTTCAACCTGAACTCGGCGCAGATTCGCAAGGACCTCGCCTACTTCGGCGAGTTCGGCGTCCGCGGAGTCGGCTACAACGTCCGCGAGCTGCGCCAATACGTCGTGGAGATTCTCGGTCTCGACCGTGAGCGCCGGCTCGTCATCGTGGGAGCCGGAAACCTGGGAACCGCGCTGTGCCACTACTCGAGCTTTTCGGGAGGCAACTTTCTGGTTGTCGGAATCCTCGATTCCGACCCGAGCCGCATCGGCGACCCCACGCCCGCCGGCCTGCTCGTCGAAGACGCCGGCCGCATGGGCGAAATCACCGCCCAACGGCAGGTCGAGATCGGCGTCATTACGACCCCCGCGTCGGCTGCCCAGGATGTGGCCGAGAGCATGGTCGACGCCGGTTTGAAGGCCATCCTCAACTTCGCGCCCATCAGGGTCAGCGTCGATGACAGCGTTCTGGTGAAGACCGTCGACCTCGGTGTGCACCTCGAGGAGCTCAGCTTCCACCTGACGCACTCCTGACCCCGGGTCGGGGCATCCCCGAGACAAACCCACGTGCTCTCGATGTGGACCGCAGATTCTCACGCCGTCGAATTGTCCCGAATAACCGGAACGGCTAAAGTAGCCTGATGGAAACACCGAAACGTGTCGGCAAGTACGAGATCTCATCGCAGATCGCTGCCGGCGGCTTCGGCGTCATCTTCAAGGGTTGGGACCCCTTCATCAAACGCGCCGTCGCCGTCAAGATGTGCGCCTCGCCGGACGAGGAGGTCCGCCAGCGCTTCCAGCAGGAAGCCCAGTTCGTCGGCAACCTCGTCCACCGCAACATCACCCTCGTCTTCGACTTTGGCGTCGAGGGCGACATTCCCTACATCGTCCAGGAGTACCTCACCGGGTACGACCTGGACCAACTTGTCCAGGCCGGCGTCGTCAACGATCCAAGGACCGTTGTGTCGATCCTGCTGCAGATCTGCGAGGGCCTCGAGTTCGCGCACAACCGGGGTATCGTCCACCGCGACATCAAGCCGTCGAACATCCGCGTCTTGGAGGACGGCACGGTCAAAATCATGGACTTCGGGATCGCCAAGTCCCTGGAAGGCGGCACCAAGCTCACCCAAACCGGCATCGCTCTCGGCACGGCGGGCTACCTCGCTCCCGAGCAGATTCAGGGCGGCACGGTGGATCCCCGAACCGACGTGTTCGCATTCGGCGTGGTCGCCTACGAGCTCGTCACCGGCAAGCGTCCTTTCCAGGGTGCCTCGCTGTCGAATGTGCTCTATCAGATCCTCAACGACGATCCTCCGGATCCATTGGAGCTCGCCGCCGATTGTCCTCCCGAGCTCCGCGAGATCGTCGTCACCTCCATGGCCAAGGACCCGTCGGAGCGCTACCAGAGCATCCGCGAAGTTTTGTCCGCGCTGCGTGCCGTTCCGGGCGCTGTTTCCGGGGACGGTGAGTCGACGGCGGAGGTCACCACCGGCGTTCTCCGGGTCGCGGTGGCCAGCATGGAGCCCGCGTCCATCGACGAGGAGCCACCAACGCGGGACCTCTCGGCCACCGCCATCGACGACGAAGCCACCGAAGAGGTCCAAACCGGTGGCTCGGTGACCGAACTCAGCCGCACGCCGGAGATCGAAGAGGAAGAGTCCGACCGGCGCAGCCCGGTCTTCATCATCTTCCTCGTGCTGCTCGCCGTCGTGTTCGCCGGCGGGGCCGCTCTCTACTTCTCCAAGGACCTCCAGGGTTTGGTCTTCGGCGAGCAGGGGGCACCGTGGATTCCGACGGCAACCCCGACGCCCTCGCCCACACCGACGCCGACTCCAGAGCCCACCTCCACACCGACGCCGCAACCCACGGCCACCCCGGCGCCGGAACCCACTCCGACGCCCGCGCCGGTGCAGATTCGGCTGCACGTGGACCCGCCGGCCTTCGTCTCCATCGACGGCCGGGCTTTCGACGGTGGCGTCAAGACCAGCGGCGGGCCGGTCCGCCTGCTCCCGGGCAACCACACCTTCAAGATCTGGGTCGAGGACTTCCCTCCCCGGACCATCACCCGCCGGATCGACACGACGAGTCAAACCATCGTGCTCAACCTCGATCTCGGGCTGCTCACCGTCATGCCCGATCCCGCGGTGCGCGTTCCCGGCGGCGAGGTCTTTCTCGACGGCGAGCGCCTGGGATCCCTGCCGCTGATCCGAAAGAAGGTGCCGGCGGGCGAGCACTCTCTCGTGATTCGCTGGCCCGGCGCCGATGAGCCCTTCCGCAGGACCGTGTCAATCCCTCCGGCTCCCGCCGTTCTCGCCCTCACCGTGGCGCCGGGGGGAAGCTGAATCGTCGTTCGAGGCCTTGCAGCGCACCATGTAACACAGGTAGAGTTGTCGCCATGTTCAGACACGTTGTTCTCGTGTGCGTCTTCTGTCTCGCCTGTTTGACGGCCGCATCGCCCGCAGGCGCCCAGGGAGACGGCACGACCCCGAGCGAAGAGGCCGCCATCCAGGCCTTCCGCCAGGGCTCGTTCTCCCGTGCCGTGGAGCTGTATCGCAAGGCCCTGCAGGAGACCGACGACGCCAACCACCGCGCGCGGCTCCACATCAACATTGCGTGGACCCTCTTCGCCCTCGGCCGGGAGTCCGAGGTCCAGACCCACCTTCGGGCGGCTCTCGTGGAGGACCCGAACCTTACCCTGCTCCCGGACTACTACACCCAGGAGTTCATCGACCTGTTCGACCGCGCCCGGATGCGCAGCGTCACCGGCGAATCGTCCACCCCTCCGCCGGACCTGGAGTCGACGATTCTCGGCATCGAAACGCGACTGGAAACCGGTGAAGATCTCGAGGGTGCCCTGGCCGACGTCGACCGCCTCGCCGAGGGCTATCCCGAGGACGGGCGCCTCATCCCCCTCAAGGCTCAGATCCTGCGCGGTCTCGACCGCGGACAGGAGGCCGACGATCTCCTCCGCACCTACGGTGGGTCGTTCAGCTCCACCAGCTATGCCGAACACATGTCGATCCCGGATTTGATCCTGCGGGCCAACCGCCTCCTCGAGGACGGCGACACCGGCACCAGCCTGGAGCTTCTGCGGCAGGCCGTTGCTCGGCAACCCTCCAACGTGGCGGCTCTCGAGCTCATGGCCGAGGCCGCCCAACGCAGCGGGCACTGGGATGAGGCGGAGTTCGCCCTCAAATCGGCGCTCAGCCTCCAGCCCGATAACGTCGGGTTGCAGCTCCGACTGGGCGAGGTCTACATCGCTGAGAATCAGCTCTCGGCAGCCCGAGACGTGTTCCGCGAGATCACCGAACGATCCCCTCATTCTGACCGCGGATGGGCCTCCCTGGGCCTGCTCGAGGCCAGCCTCGGCAACAGCGAGCGAGCGCTGGCCCACCTGGATCGCGCGATTGAAGAGAATCCACTCCTGCCGGAGGTTCAGCTCGCCCGCGGTGAGCTTCTGCTCGCGGCGGGAGACTCGGCAGCGGCGCTCCAGGCGTTGGAAGCTGCAGACAATCTCCTGCACGACGATCCCCAGCTCGACGCTCGCCTCGGTCAGGCCCTGCTTGCCTCGGATCGTTACGATGAAGCGCTGCCCCGCCTACGAACCGGGATCGACAACGGGTTCAACCCGGATGACGTGCAACGAGCCATGGCCCTGGCACTGGTCGTCAACGGCCTCCTGGCCGAAGGAGACCGCGTTCTCGGCAGGGCCGAGATCGCCGACAACATGGACACCCAGATCATTCGCGGACTCCTCATGCTCGAGCGCGACAATGACGCCGCCGCCGAGGAACTCCTGCGACCGGTCGCAGCGGCGCGATCCAACGAGCCCGAAATCCTCAATCTCCTCGGGGCCGCCCTGTACAACCAGGGGCGCTACCAGGAGGCCCTGGACCTCATCGCTCAGGCTGACGAGATCGCCGTCGAATCGGCGGCCATCGCGGCCAACCTCGCAGTGGCGACCGCCGCGCGCGACGCCGAGACCCTCGCCGAGAACGCCTCCAAGGTGAGAGCCGCGCCGTCGCGGTAGCCCACGGTTGAGCCACCCGCAGACAGAGCAGGAGCACGCATTGGTGCGCCGATCTCCTCCTCGCCTAAAAAAACGACGCTCGTCAGAACTCCCATCCGGAGCCGAACGCTGCACTATCCATCGGTATCAAACAGCCTCGTTGTCGATCTTCCCTGAAATCCGGCCTTTCAGCTCGTCTCTTTCAGGTTGCTCAGAATGCCGACGAACCGGCGCGCGATATCTTCGGGGCGATGGAAGCGCTCGTAGGCCGCGCGCGCGGCCTGGCGTCGATCGTCCCAGCCGGGGCCTCCGACGTCACCGAGGAGCCTCGCCAGATCGGGCGCTGCCGCCGGCCCCGGGGTCAGTCTCGGCGCCGCGGCCTCCGGCCATTCGAGAAACTGCTTCCGGCCCCCCACCGCCACCGGGACGCCGCAGGCGAGAAAGCGAAGGACAGCGGCGGAGGTCTCACCGGCTGAGGGCGTCCTCAGAACGACGCCGAGATCAGCAGCCGCCGGCACCGACAGAAAATGCTCGGGCTTGATCCAGCCGGTGAACCACACACGGTCCTCAAGACCCGCGCTGCGGGCGGCCTCTTTCAGGTGCTCGGCTCGGCGCCCCTCTCCGACGATCATCAACCGCGCCTGAACTCCGCAACGAACCGCAGCCCCGAATCCGGTGAGGATTTCCTCCAGCCCCTTTTGGCGGGTGAGGAAACCCAGGTGCATCAGCACCCGTTCCTGGTCCGGGATGCCAAACCGTCGGCGAATGGCGGCACGGTCCAACGGCCCGGGATCGGCCGCCGCCAACTCAACACGGTGGACCGGAAGGCTTTCTACCTCCGACCTCACGAGCTCGGCGGCCCACCTCGAGTGGACGATCACCGCCGAGGCGTACCGGAAAAACGAGGCCCGCGCCGGAAAGAGAAACGGGTCCAGGAAACCGTGGTGCCCGGCGGTCCGCGCCGCGCTGAGAGCCCTCCCGGCCTGGCCGTGGGAGCGTTCGAGCTCGCTTTCGAGGTCTGCCGCCGCGGCGCCGCCTTCTGCAGCATCCTCCACCAGCAGGTGATGGAGCACCGCGTCGTGGAGCACCACCACCACACCGCCGCGGCGCAATCGATGCAGCAGCCACAGGTGGTAGGGGTTGTTCCCCAGGTGAACGACCTCGATCTCATCGTCCTGTCGTTCCTCGTCGCAGGGAACCGTCTCGAGCTGGTGCGGCCATTCCGGCGGCGGCGTCCACTCCGGGGGCCGTAGCACCCTCAATCGCGCGGCCTTGGCGAGCTCGGGAAGCAGCTCTGCGGCGTAGTCCGCCACTCCGGACCGGACCGGCGGCAGCGGCGATCCCCAGAGAATCTTGGGTGTGTCGGAATGTCGGCTCATTCCGGAATTCTAGACCAACACCCGACCGCGTTGCATTAAAATGGGCGCCGTGCGCTTCCTCCGGATCCTTCTGATGGTCCTCTATGCCTCGTATCTCACCAACGTGGGCCTTCTCCTGGTGCTCCTTCCCTGGTCCGAAGTCTGGGTCCGCCTGGTGCTGCTCTCTCCCGCAAAGATCGCCACACTGCTGGACAGTCCGGCCTTCAGAGGGGCTCTGAGTGCCTTCGGAATCCTCCACTTCATTCTGCTCGCCGCCGAGATCGTCGCCGCCGATGCTGCCCTGAGGAAAAACACCTAAAACCGGACTGGTATACACTTGGTTGATGGGAGGGCGGGTTCTCATCGTTGACGACGAGGACTATATTCGTCGCATTCTCTGCTACAAGTTGGAGCGCAGCGGGTACCTGACTTTCGAGGCTCCTTCGGCAGAGCTGGCGGAAGAAGTGCTCGAGGAGCACGACGTGGATCTCATGATCCTGGACGTGGGTCTGGCCACCTCCACCAACGGTTTCGACCTCGCCGCGAGTCTCCGCCGGAACTCCCGCACATCCGCCCTCCCGATTATTTTGCTCACCGCACGCGGCTTCGCTGCTGACGTGCTGCGCGGGCGCGAAGTGGGTGCGGTGGGCTACATCACCAAACCTTTCTCCACCGCGGAAGTGGTGGACCGGGTGCGGTCCATCATCGGTGACTGACGACCGGATCGCCGGTTGACCTGCACGCCCTCGCCGCGTAGGCTCTGCGCCGGAGAAATGATGACCACCACCCCTGACGTCCCTCCTCGGGGAGACCTGTGATGCGGAGCTGGATTCCCTGGCTGACGGCCGCATTGATCGTGCTCGCCGACCGTCTGACCAAGATGGCCGTCCTCCGCCAGCTCGAACACGGCCAATGGCACGAGGTCTTCCCCGGATTCACGATCACCCACGTCCGCAACCCGGGAATCGCCTTCAGCCTCTTCGCCGACGGCGGCCCCTTCACCAGGGTCCTCCTGCATCTCGTCATCCTCACTGCCGTGGTCGTCATCGCCTGGATGGTGGTGCGGCACGGACAACGCCGAATCCTGTCCGGGCTCGCCTTCGGGTTCATTCTCGGCGGCGCCGTCGGCAACCTCATCGATCGGGTGATCTACGGCTGGGTATTGGATTTCATTCACGTGTGGGTGCGGGTCGGTGGCCGCACCTGGGCGTGGCCCGACTTCAACGTCGCCGACAGCGCCATCACCACCGGCGCCATCATTTTGATCCTGTTCGAGATTTTCCGCCCGGAAGCCGACGATGCACCCGATTCTGATTGACCTGGGCTTTTTCGCCCTGCCGTCGTACGGCGTGCTCCTCGCCGTGGCCGTGCTCGCCGCGCTGTGGACCGCCCGGATCCGGGCCGACGCCACCGGTCTCGACGCCGCCAGGGTGGTGGACTTCGGTCTCTGGTTGGTCATCTGGGCGCTGCTCGGGGCCAAGATTCTGCTCGTCGTCGTCGAGTGGAAACGATACCTGGGAGATCCGTCGCAGCTGCTCGGTCTGGTACGGGCGGGCGGGGTCTTCCTGGGCGGCTTCATCGCCGCGATCATCGCCGCAGCGGTCCTTCTTCGACGGTACCGGCTCGAAGCTCTGCCCACCTTCGACGTCCTCGCCCCATCGCTCGCACTCGGTCAGACCATCGGGCGGATCGGCTGCCTGCTTGCAGGATGCTGCTGGGGGCATTCCTGCGATCTGCCGTGGGCAATCACCTACACCGATCCTGCCGCGGCGGCGAACGTGGGCACCCCGCTGCACGTGGCCGTCCACCCCTTCCCCGCCTATGCTGCGCTCTTCAACTTCAGCGTCTTCCTGGTGCTCTCGTGGCTGTACGCGAAGCGGCTTCCCGCCGGAAGAGTCTTCGCCAGCTACCTGGTGCTCTACGGCGTCGGCAGGTTCTTCCTGGAGCTCACGCGGGGTGACGAGGCCCGAGGTGTCTACTTCAACGGCCTTCTGTCCACCAGCCAGCTCATCGCCGCCGCCCTCGTGACCATCGGCGTCGCCATGCACTGGTGGATCGGCCGGCGCGGGCGGGCGTGAGCCGGTTCATCGAGCTCACCGTCCCGGCAGAGCACGCCGGCGCCCGGCTCGACCGTTGCACCGCCGGGCTCGTCGACGACCTCACCCGATCGCGGATCCGCACCCTCATCGACGCCGGCCGCGTCACCCATAACGGCGGCCCCGCCAAACCCGCGGCCATCGTCGCTGAAGGCGACGCCATCGTCGTCCAGGTCCCGGATCCCGAGCCCTCCCGGGTGGAGGCCGAGAATATTCCACTCGCCATCATCCACGAGGACGAGGAACTCCTGGTCATCGACAAGCCCGCCGGGCTGGTGGTTCACCCCGCGGCCGGGAACCCGACGGGAACCCTGGTCAATGCCCTCCTGCACCACTGCGACGACCTCTCCGGCATCGGCGGCGTCGCTCGCCCCGGCATCGTCCACCGCCTCGACAAGGACACCACTGGGCTCATGGTGGTGGCCAAGTCCGACCGCGCCCACCAGGCTCTGGCCCTGGCCTTCCGCCGGCGCCAGGTGAACAAGACCTACCTCGCCGTCTGCTTCGGTTCGCCGGCCGACGACGAGGGGGTGGTGGACGCCCCCATGGATCGGCACCCCCGCCACCGACAGCGCATGGCTGTGGTCCGGGACGGCAGACCGGCCCGCACCCTTTATGAGGTCGCCGAACGGTGGCGCGGCACCAGCCTGCTCCACTGCCGCCTCGTTACCGGCCGCACCCACCAGATCCGGGTGCATATGGCCCACGTCGGCCACGCGCTCGTCGGCGATCCTCTCTACGCCGGCCGGCAGTGGAAGGCCATCGCCGACCCGCACGCCGCCGTGGCCTGCCGCCGCTTCTCGCGCCAGGCCCTCCACGCCTGGCGCCTGGAGTTTACGCATCCGGTCAGCGGCGAGCTGGTGAGCTTCGAGGCTCCGATGCCCGACGACATTCAGGGACTGATCGATGTCCTCCGAGATCGTGGCTGAACCGAAAGGGCGCCACGAACGCAGGGCGCCGTACACTCGCACGTTCTGACCCATCACCCATCGCAGCTTCTGACGCGAGTCGTTGCCTCCTCCGCGCCTCCGCGGTTTGATTGTGCGTTGCAGGATCTCCACGGTCGTACGGAAACTCGTTCCCGCGTCACATGTATGATCTGCGATGGAGGTTGACGGCATGGAGCGTATCGCTTCGATCGACGAGGTTCCGGCAGAGGGGATTCTCTTCGACTACAAGGACGGCCCGTTCGACGAGCAGGGCATCCTCGTTCCCACACCGGACGGGGTCAGGGCCTACAAGAACGAGTGCCGCCACCTGCCCATGCGCCTCGACGACAGGGAGCCCGCCGAACTCTGGGACGAGCACAAGCGGTACCTGGTCTGCAACTCCCACGGCGCGCGCTACCGCCCCTCGGACGGTCTCTGCGTCGCCGGACCCTGCGAGGGCTCCCATCTGAAAGAGCTGCCCCTCGAAGTCAAGGACGGTGAGGTCTACCTCGAGACCGACAAGCTCGGCGGCTTCTTCAACGTCTGAGCTTCGGGCTAAAAGCAGGGCTCCGAACGCAGCGCACCCGTTCTTTCGAGGGATCGCCCGGTTGGGGCTTCATCGGTGGGCGGTTGTCACAGTCGAACTGCGGAGACGCAGAGACTGCCGAGCAGCGTGATCTGAGGTTTCTCCATCGGTCAACCCGCGTCATCACCAGTGGGAATCAACCCATCCTGCATCGAGCGACCAGAAGCCAACATCGAGCCGGGTGCTACAAGCTGGCGACGAACTCCGCCATCGTGTCGAAGGCTTCGCGGATGGAGCCCACGCTCCACAGGAGGGGCTGGTAGGTGGTGATGGGGTATGGCGTGTCCTTTGCCTCCCACGGGTCGAAAGAGCGGATCTCCACATCGCCGGATAGGGCGTGTTCGAGCTCGCCGTAGCTCGAGAGCAGGCCGGCGCCGTAGGCGCGGAGACCGCCACCGTCCCGCACCACACCGTACTCGATGGTGAACCAGTAGAGGGTCGCCAGCTGCTCGATCTGGGCGTCGTCCGCGTTCAGCGAGCCCTCCCCGATCGTCTGCGACAGGTCGGCGAACTCGGGGATCGCCAGCATCGGCGCGTGGCCCATGAGCTCGTGGACGATGTCCGGCTCCGGGGTGTAGAACGGCTGGGAGTGATGCCTGAGATACTGGGTCGAGCAGAAGACCCGGCGCGACAGCGCCTCGAGGAACTCGCGGGCCGAGACCAGCCCGGCCACGGGCTGCAGCTGGAAGCCCGTTTTCCTGGTGAGGAAACGGCTGACGTCCCGCAGCTGCGGAACCTCCGCGGTGGAAAAGCCGATCTCGTCGATGACGCCGATGAAATCGCCGCAGGCGTGGCTCGGATAGAGTTTCGTGAGCTTGGCAAAAACGGTCGCCCAGGTCTCGCGCTCCTGCCGCGTGTAGTCCACCAGGCGGGGCGGTTCACCAGACCCCATGGGCGGCGCCATCAACGCGATCTCGTCGCGCCGGCGGCGGTACTCCGGATCCGAAAACCCTGGATGGTCCGCGTCGAGGGACACGATGTGGTCGCGCATGGGGCCTCCGTTCGACTGAGAACTCGTCTCGGGATTGTGACACGAACCTCGACCCCGGGACAAGGCGAAGATCGAGAATCCGCGGCTCGCCCGAATCGACGGAGGTTCCACCGCACCATCGCAGGAGAAACCGCAGTCTGTGGTTCAACTGCGATGCCGCGATGGCACTCATCACCACGACCCCGGTTGTCAGAAAAGCGGTATGCTCCCTGTTAATGCACAGGGCGAAAGGGCGTTTGAATGGTTGATGACAACGATCGGGAGGAACCCGTGCAGGCCGTGACAGCCCAAAATCAGAACCCGATGGAGTGGCTCGAGCCGATCTACCGCGAGCACTCCAAGGCCGTCATCCAGACCGCCTATCGGGTGACCGGGAACGCCGAGGACGCCGAAGACGTCTTGCAGACCGTCTTCACCCGCCTCGCTCGCCGAACCGACCCGCCGGACCTTTCGGGCGGCGCCCTCCCCTACCTTCGTCGCGCCGCCACCAACGCTGCACTGGACATCGTCCAGTCGAAAAGGGTGAAGACAAGCGTCGCCTTCGACGGCGTCGGCGAAGCCACGACCAGCGACCCGGCGCCCCGGCCCGACAACATCTTTCAGGGCCGGGAAGCCCACCGGATTCTCCGTCAGGCGGTGGCGAAGCTCAGCCGGAGATCGGCCGAGGTCTTCACCCTGCGCTACTTCGAAGACATGGACAATACATCCATCGCCGCCGCCCTCGGCACCTCGCCGGGAACGGTGGCGGTCACCCTGCACCGCGTCCGCGAGAAGCTCAAAGCCGAGATGACTCCTCTCATGGGAGGCAACCGATGACCACCTCCGAACACAACGACGCCATGGATCGCCTCACCGACGAGATCGCCGCCGAGATTCGGGACTCCCGACTCGACGCCGACACCGTCGATGCCGCCACCGAGCGGGTCTGGGCCAACCTCCAGCACGAGTTCGCCGTGGGCCGCCCCCTGCGCTCCTGCGCCGACGTCCAGGCCCTCCTGCCGGCCTTCGTCGCCGGCGAGCTGGGTGAGGCCAAGGCGCTCCTCGTCGGCGACCACACCCGCGGGTGCGTTCCGTGCAGGCGGGCTCTCCTCGAGCTGCGCAACGGTGGATTCTCCTCCCCAGCCGCGGCACCCCTCGGCTCGTCGCGCCGGATTCCCACCGGGCTCATGCGCGCCGCGGTCATGCTGATCATCATCGGCGCCGGGTTTTTCGCCTCCACCGCCGGTCTCGACGCCCTGGCCGACCGGGCCCTGGAGGCCAGGGTGGCCGACGCCGGCACCCTCCAGCTCGTCGCTGGAGCCACCACCACCAACCTCGCCGCCGGCGACGTTCTACGGTCCAGGCAGCGAATCCGCACCGCGAAGAACGAGGGCGCCTTCCTCGCCCTCGATGACGGATCGGTGATCGAGATGGCCCCGCGCTCCGAGCTCGCCCTGCGGGCTGACCGCAAAGGCACCGCCATCGAGCTCGGCCGCGGCAACATCATCGTCCACGCCGCCGAGCAGGGCCGCGGCCGGCTCGCCGTGCGCACGAGTGAGTGCGAGATCGCCGTCAAAGGCACCATCTTCGCCGTCAACCACGGTCTCAAGGGCTCCCGGGTGTCGGTGATCGAGGGCGAGGTCGAGGTCCGCTACGGCCACGTCCACAGCTCCCTCCTGCCGGGAGACCAGATCACAACCGACGAACGCCTGCGTGCGGTGGACATCACGGAGGAGATCGCCTGGAGCGAGAACGCCGAGGCGCACCGTAAGCTGCTCGCCGAGCTCACCGAGCTCCAACGTGAGATCGCCGCGGCGGTGGACATCGCGACCCCCCGGACCTCGACCCGTCTGCTCGAGCTGGCGCCGCCGGACACCGTGATCTACGCCGCCATGCCCAATCTCACCGAAGGGCTCGGCGCCGCGCGCGGCATTTTCTCGAGCCGGATCGCCGAGAGCGAGGCTCTCCGCGACTGGTGGCAGCGGGAGATCGTGGACAACAACATCGACACCCAGATCGAGGAGAGCCTCGACCAGCTCCAGTTCCTCGGCGAATCAGTGGGCGACGAGATCGTCGTCGCCCTCCCGATCTCCGGCCTCACCACCGACGGCGGACCGATCTTCCTCGCCGAGCTCGATGACCCTGCGGCTTTCCGCGACACCATGCAGGACCACCTCGCCCGACATTTCGACGGTCCGCCGCCGGTGCAGCTGCTCGATGACCCCGACGACACCGTCGCCGAGGACGTCGAGGTCGTCGTATGGATCGCCGGCGACCTCGTGGTCGCGGCCAACAACCCGGACCGGATCAGTGGCGTTGCCGACAGCCTCGCGGCCGGACACAGCGGTTTCGTCGGCACCGAGCTTTACCAACGCCTCGCCGAGCGCTACGCCGAAGGGGTCGAGTGGCTGTTCGGCATTGACGTCCAAGCCGCGCTGGCCGACGCCGCCGCCGGGAGCACGCCGGACGACGCCGCGTTGATGGAGCAGATGGGGCTCTTCGAAGCCACCACGTTGGTCTTCGAACGGCGCCGCGCCGACGTGGGCTCCGAGATCAGCGCCGAGATCCGCTTCCACGACGTGCGCCGAGGCGTGGCTGCATGGCTCGCCGAGCCCGCTCCCCTGTCCACTCTGGACTTCATCTCCGCCGACGCCTACCTGGCAACCTCTGTCGCCGCCAAGGACGGCGCCGACCTCTTCGACGAGCTCCTCGGCATGGTCGCGGCTGCGGGCGGCGATGCCGCGGCCGAGCTCGATGCCTTTGAAGACGAGATCGGCCTCGACCTGCGCGACGACTTCGCCGCCTCCATCGGCGGAGAGGGCACCTTCGCCTTCGACGGACCGGTGCTGCCGGTTCCGACCTGGAAGCTCGTGGTGGAGGTCTACGACCCGGCCACCCTCGAGCATGCCATCAGCACCGTGATCCAACGGGCCAACGACGAGCTCACCGCCAACGGCGCCGAGATCATCACTGTGAGACGTGAACAGTCGGGCGGGCTGTCCTTCATGACCCTCAGCCACCCGTCCAGCCCGATGGCGCTCACCTACACCATGACCGAGGGTTTCCTCCTCGCCGGAAGCAGCCGCGCCGCCATCGAGCAGTCCCTGAGCATCCGCGCCTCGGGGCTCGGTCTCGCGAGCTCCGCGACCTTCCGCGAGCTGCTGCCCGACAACGGATACACCGACTGCTCGGCGCTGGTTTACCGTAACCTCGGACCCATCTTCGGTGCGTTGCCCGACGGCGGCATGGGCGGCTACGAAGACCTCCTCCGCGAGACCGCAGCTCCCGGCCTCTTCTGCATCTACGGCCTCGAGGATCGGATCATCGTCGAGGGCTCCGGTCCCAGCTTCGCGTCTCTCGCTCCCCTTTTCGGACTGAGCTCGCTCATGGCGGTGGAAGAGATCGGCGACGCCCTCGAGAGCGTCGACAACCCGGAACGGGTATCATCCGTCTCGTGACCGCCGCCGACAACACCTGCCCCGCGCTCGAGCTCGACGGGCTCTCCGTCACCCTCGGGCGGCGGTCGATCCTCGACGCGCTCCGCGCGAGCTTCTCCGGCCGGTCCATCGGCCTGCTCGGTCCCAACGGGGCTGGCAAGACGACCCTGCTGCGGACGCTGCTCGGTTTTTACCCGCCCAGCGCCGGAACCGCCCGGGTCTTCGGCCGCGAGCTCGGCGTCGAGGGCAAGCAGATCCGCGCCGAGGTGGGCTACATGCCCGAGTCCGACGCGTACATCTCCGACATTCCCGCGGTCCACTTCGTGCGGCTCATGGCGGAGCTCAGCGGCCTGCCCCCGGACGCGGCTCTCGAGCGCGCCCACGAGGCTCTGTTCTACGTCGGCCTGGGTGAGGCGCGCTACCGCAAGGTCGGCACCTTCTCCACCGGCATGAAGCAGATGGTCAAACTCGCCCAGGCACTCGTCCACGGGCCGCGGCTGCTGATGCTCGACGAGCCCACCAACGGTCTCGACCCGCCGGCGCGCAAACGAATGATCGACCTGGTCTGCGACATACGCGACCGCGGCACGAGCACGATCCTGCTCTCGTCCCACCTCCTGGGAGACGTGGAGACGGTGTGCGACGAGGTGCTGATCCTGAAAAACGGCGCCATCGCCGACACCTGCGATCTCGAGGCCGACCGCCAGGCCAACAAGAGCTTCGTCGAGCTGGATCTCGAGACACCCGACGCCGGTTTCGACGCCGCACTGGCCGAGCTCGGTTGCGAGATCGCTTCGCTGGAGCCGGGCCGCCTCAAGCTGGTGATGCCCGCCCAGGTCTCCACCCGCGATCTCTGGCGGATCGCCGACGACCTTGGGGTCGGGATTCGCCGTCTGGACCTCAAACGCGACTCGCTGCAGGACATCTTCCTGCGCGCCATGGAGGACGACCATGGCGGTGTATGAGCGCATCTGGCGGCGTTACTCCGGCGCCACGACGCCCCTGCGCTGGCGCGCCGCGGTGATCACCCGCTACGCACTCCAGGAGGCCTTTGCGTCGCGGATCTTCGCCGCGTTCTACGTCCTGTGCCTGCTCCCCACCCTGGTCGGGGTCTTCCTCATCTACCTCAGCCACAACGTGAGCCTCCTCCAGCAGGTGGGACTCACCGAAGAGTTCATGGGCGGGTTGACGAGTATCTTCTTCCAGGTCCTCTTCTTCTGGCAGGCCCTGCCCGCCGTCCTCGTCGCGATCATCGTCTCGCCGAGCCTCATTGCGGCCGATATCTCCAACAACGCGCTCTCGCTGTATCTCAGCCGGCCCATCAACCGAAGGGACTACGTCGTCGGCAAGATGGCGGTGCTCGGCCTGCTGCTGTCGCCCATCACCTGGATGGGAGGGCTGCTGATCTTCGTGCTCCAGGCCTACCTGGAGGGCGGTGGATGGGGCTTCGCCAACTGGCGCATCGGCGTCGCCTATCTCGTCGGCCACGTGACCTGGATCGTGGTGATCTCGTTACTCACCCTGGCGATCTCGGCCTGGGTGCGCTTCAAACCGGCCGCCCGCGGCGCCCTCTTCGGCATCATCTTCATCCTCTCCGGCTTCGCCGAAGCCATCAACGCCGTCACCTCGTCGTCGGTGGGGGACCTTATCCACCTCACTCGGGCCATGGTCAACGTGGTGATGTCCATCTTCGGCGCTCCGGTTCACGGCAACCTGCCCATCATCCTCAACTGGGGCACTCTGGCGGCCACCTGTCTGATTTCCATCCTGCTGCTGCACTGGAAGCTGCGGGCCCACGAGGTGGTGAAATGAGCGACCGCACCATCTCCGTCCGCAACGTCTCCAAGTTCTACGGAGAGGTACTCGGCGTCAATCGCGTCTCGGTGGAGATCGAGCCCGGACTCACCGGGCTGGTGGGCCCCAACGGCTCGGGCAAAAGCACCCTCATGCACCTCCTGTGCGGTCTCCTTCGGCCCACCCGTGGCGAGATCTCCGTCCTCGGTGTGGGACCGGACGAGCCCGAGCGTCTGTTCCGCCTCGTGGGCTACTGCACCCAGTACGACAGCTTCCCCAACGGGGCAACGGGCACCGGCTTCCTCAGCCATACCCTCGCCCTGCACGGCTACGACCGCGCCGCCGCGGACCGGCGTGCGCAGGAGATCCTCGAGCGCGTCGGGCTCACCGGCGCCGCGCGGCGCCGCATCGCCGGTTACTCCAAGGGCATGCGGCAGCGGATCAAGCTCGCCCAGGCCATCTGCCACGATCCCCGGGTGCTGGTCCTCGACGAGCCCCTCAACGGACTCGACCCCATGGGGCGCGCCGAGATCATCGACCTGTTCAAGGAGCTCGCCCGGGACGACCGCCACGTCATCGTCTCCAGCCACATCCTGCACGAGGTCGACCTCATCTCCGACGGGGTCGTCATGATCCACGGAGGCTCGGTGGTGGCGGAGGGCGCCATCCGCGACGTGCGCGGCGAGATCACGACCCAGCCGCTGCAGGTTTTGGTGCGTTGCGACCTGCCTCAGGCCATCGCCGCCCGCGCCTTCGAGCTCGAGCACGTGGTCGAGGCGCGCATCGTGGAGGACGGCGCCGGACTGCTGCTGCGCACCACCGACGCCGGGAGCTTCTTCCCGGCATTGACCAAGATCATCCTCGCCACCGGCGCCGAGGTCGAAACGATGACTCCGGCCGACGAGAACGTGCACGCTGTCTACGACTATCTCATCGGCGACACCGGAGGAGCGACATGACGCACCCCGTGTCCTCCGGCCGTGTGCTCTGGCAGCGCCAGGCCACCATGCTCGCGCGGCAGGAGATCGGCCGCAGCCTGTTCTCGCGACGATCCCTGGCGGTCTACGCCCTGGCCGCCATGCCCATCGGCCTCGCCCTCTTGAGGGCGCTCTTCCTGCCCGAGAGCCAGCGCCTGCACACCGGGCACACCACAACCGAACTCGCCCAGATCTTCCACTTCTTCTTCCTGCGCTTCGTGGTCTTCTTCTCCACCGCAGTGCTCTTCGTCAAGCTCTACCGCGGTGAGATCCTCGAACGATCGCTCCACTACCACCTCCTGGCTCCGGTCCGGCGGGAGGTGCTGACCGTCGGCAAGTACCTGGGAGGTCTGATCTCCTCGGTGCTCATGCTCGGCGTGACGCTCATCGCCACCACCATTCTCTTCTACCTGCCGCACGGCGCCGGCGGTTTCGCCCATCTCGGTAGCGGCGCCGGGCTGCGCGAGGTCTTCGCCTACCTGGCCATCACTGCCCTCGCCTGCGCCGCCTACGGCGGGCTCTTTCTTCTCGCCGGGCTCTTCTTCAAGAACCCCATGGTGCCGGCGGTGGTCTTCCTCGGCTGGGAGGTGGCGACTCCCTTCCTTCCCGGCTTCCTCAAGATGCTGAGCGTGGTGCACTACCTGGGCTCGCTCGAACCGGTGCCGATCTCCCAGGGGCCCTTCGCCCTCATGGCCCAGCCGGTTCCCGGGTGGCTCGCCGTCCTTGCCCTGCTGCTCATCGCCGCCGGCCTCATCGTCCTCGCCGCCTGGAAAGCCCGCCGCCTCGAGATCACCTACGCGACGGAGTGACCGGTCTTTTCACCGCCCTCTACCCTTTGCGCGTTCAGCACCTTTGCGGTTCAAACTCCCGCCGATCACGCCGTCGGGTCTTGGGTGTCGAAGCCGAGGAAGACGGGCTCGGGTGTGAGGTCGACGCCGAGGTGCGAGCGAACGCCGCGGCGGATCTCGGCGGCGAAGGCCACGAGCTCGGCGGCGGTGGCGCCGCCGCGATTGATGAGGGCCAGCGCGTGCTTCGTCGAAAGACCGACGTTGCCACGCACGGCTCCGCGAGGAAAGCCCGCCCGTTCGATGAGCCACCCGGCGGACAGCTTGCTGCCCCCCTCCCCCACCGGGTGGCCCGGCGGGACCTCGTCGAGACCGAGCACACCGAGAGCCCTGGCGGAAGCCGCCACCCCCTGGTAGACGTCCGCGTCGACAACCGGGTTGGTGAAGAACGAGCCGGCGCTGCGGCGGTTGGGATCCGCCTCGTCGAGGACCATGCTCTTGTCGCGGCGAAGCTCGATCACGGCGGCCCGCAGCTCACCGAGGCTCGGCGGTCTCGACCCGGGGAAACGCTCGGCAACCTGCAGGTACTTCATGCACGGGGAGCCGCCGGGTTGGAGCCCGAACCTCACCTGCGTCACCACCCACGGATTGCCGGGCTGTTTGAGAACGCTCGACCGGTAGCCGAAACCGCAGTCCGCCGGCGCCAGCTCCCGCTCCTCCAGGGTTTTCCGGTGCAGGACCCGGACGCCGGCGATGACCGATGCGACCTCCTGGCCGTAGGCGCCCACGTTCTGGATCGGCGTCGCACCGGCGGTCCCCGGAATACCGGACAGGCACTCGATCCCGGCCAGGTTCTCGCTCACGGCCGCCGCCACCACGTCGTCCCACGGTTCCCCCGCGGCCACCGTCAGCGTCGTTCGATGGCGGCGCCGCTCGATTTCCAGGCCGCGGATCGCCAGAGCAACGGTCAACCCTCGAAGCCCTTCATCGGCCACCACCAGGTTGGAGCCGCCGCCGAGAATCGTGACCGGCTGATCCCGCTCCCGCGCCCAGACCAAGGCATCGCGGAGCTCGTCGACGCTTACCGCCTCGACGAAGTGTTCCGCATCACCGCCAACCTCGAGAGTCGTTCTCGGCCCGAGCGCCTCGAGATTCTTCGGTGCGATCATCCTGCCAAGTCTACCCGGCCCCAGGACCGAGTGTTCGAGTCATCGCATTCAAACCGCGGGGAGCGCAGAGATCGCAGGGCAGACGCTGGGTATCGCTCCTCTCGAGCCCGACCTCGATCACGTCCGCAGCGCCAAACGAGGCATTCGATGCTCTGCGGGACCTCAGCGTTCCCCGCGATCTCTGCGGTTCAGCTTCGATGGCGCGACGGTTCAGGTCTCTTGACCAGACGGTACAGATTTTACGATTTGAAACACCACGTTTCGAGACCGCGTACAATGCGCCTTCGGAGGACTGATGTCTGCATTTGCCCTGAGCCTGTTGATCGCCGCCGCCACCACCACCGCCGTCCCGGCCGGACCGCCGGAGGGGGTCTTCGATCCCCCACCGTCGATCCGCCACCAGCTGGACGAGGGCGCCTCGAAGCGAGCCGCCTTCGAGGGCATGCGGCGCCTCCACGGCGGCGAGGCCACCAAGACCAACTGGGCCACCGAGCTGCCGCCGTCATCCATCGACGTCACCGCCTACCACCTCGACCTCCACGTGGATCCCGCCGCCGAGGTGCTCTCCGGATCGGTGACGGTGGACCTCACCGCCGTCGAGGACGGGCTGACGACCATCGCCCTGGACGCCGACCTCGGCCTCCGGATCCTCTCGGTGCTTCGCCTCGGGAACGACCTCACCCCCTACGACACCCCCACCGAGCTCGACTTCGAGCACGCCGACGACCTGCTGACCATCACCCTTCCCGAGGCGCTGCCCGCCGGCGCCGCCGCCCGGGTCCGGGTGACCTACGGCGGCCACGCCTTCCGCCGCGGGCTCATCGGCTCCACCGGGGTCAACTGGTACGCCAACGGCGGCACTCCGGTGATCCACACCTTCGCCCAGCCCTACGGGGCCCGGGTCTGGTGGCCGTGCAGCGACCGCCCGGACGACAAGGCGCTGGTCAGCCTGCGGGTCACCGTACCGGAGGATCTCGACGTCGCCGCCAACGGCCTCGAGCGCTCGCGGACGGACAACGGCGACGGCACCGCCACCAGCGTCTGGTCATCGAAGTACGAGGTCCCCACCTACCTCGTCGTCATGCACATCTCCGACTTCGTCTACACCGAGTCCACCTACACCGGTCTGGACGGCGCCACCATGCCGGTGGGCCTGTGGGCCATGCCTCCCGTTGCCGACCAGGCCGAAGCCGACCTCGCCGTCTGCGTGCCGCAGATGGAGGTCATGGCCGGCCACTGGGGCGAGTACCCCTTCATCGACGAGAAGTACGGCAACGCCACCGTCTTTTTCGGCGGCGGGATGGAGCACCAGACCATGACCACGCTCTCGGTCTACTCCGTGGGCGACCCCTGGATGGAGT
The DNA here is from genome assembly GCA_036351195.1 of Thermoanaerobaculales bacterium. Classification (GTDB taxonomy): domain Bacteria; phylum Acidobacteriota; class Thermoanaerobaculia; order Thermoanaerobaculales; family Sulfomarinibacteraceae; genus JAHECW01. The sequence goes on from JAZBOQ010000160.1 coordinate 32,890, forward strand.
GGCTCAACGTGCACGAGATGGGCCACCAGTGGTGGGGCGACTGGGTCACCATGGACGACTGGCGCGAGACCTGGCTCAACGAGGGCTACGCCACCCACACCGAGTGGCTCTGGGCCGAGCACCTCGGCCCGGACGTCCACGCCCAGTACCTGGCGGACGAGGACTGGCGCGGCTGGTTCTCGGGCCCGGTCTTCGACAACCCCGAACCGTTCTCGTGGACGATTTACGCCAAGGGCTCCTGGGTGGTCTGGATGCTGCGCCACGTCATCGGCGACGACGCATTTTTCGACGCCATGGCCGCCTACCGCGAGGCCAACGCCGGCGCCACCGCCACCACCGACGACCTCAAAGAGGCCATGGAGACCGCTGGGGGCATGGAGCTCGACTGGTTCTTCGACCAGTGGGTCTACGGCCTCTACCGACCGCGCTACGTCTACGACTGGGAGGAAACCGACGGGCCCGCCGTCTCGCTCACCGTCCGCCAGGTCCAGACCAACACCGGCCTTTTCCGGATGCCGATGAACATCCGCGTCACCACCACCGCCGGAACCGAGGACCACCGGGTCATGCTCGAGGCCGAGGCCGAGCAGACCGTGGAAATTCCCCTCCAGGCGTCTGCCACCGACGTCGAGCTCAACCCGGACACCCACGTTCTGGCCGAGATCGCCCACGTCTCCGAGCCGGATCTCGAGCTCGGGCCGTTGTTCCCGGACGGCTACGACTTCGGCCTCGTGGCCGCCTCCGACAACGGCGTCATGGAGCTGCCCCTCACCAACACCGGCGGCGCCGACCTCGAGATCCAGGGCATCTGGGCCCAGAGCGGCAACAACTTCGAGCTCCAGGACCCGCCCGACTTTCCGTTGACCATTCCCCCCGGCGAGACCATCGCGGTGGAAATTCTCTTCGACCCCAGCGGCTACGGGCGCCGCACCGACACCTTCTACATCCAGAGCAACGACCCCGACCGCGAGGGCGGCGTCTACCTGCCCGTCAAGGGGACCACCGCGATCTACGACGAGGGTTTCCTCGGCGTGCAGCCGTCGGTCTCGGTCGGCACGGTTCCCCTCGGCGGCACCGGTGAAGGTGTCTTCGACATCTTCAACCTCGGCGCCACCCCCATCGCCCTGCAGACGACGGTGGAAGGCAGCGGCTTCTTCCTCGCCGGAATCGTCCCGCCGGTCCTCGGACCCGGCCAGAGCGCCGAGATCCACATCCGCTTCCACCCGACCACCCTCGACGACGGTGACGGCACCATGATCTTTCACGCCGGCAACCCCGCCGACCCGATGAAGACCGTCCGCCTCAGCGGCACCGTCGTCGGCGCCCCCGTGCTCTCCATCGAGCCGTCCTCCCTCACGCTCGGCATCTGCGACGCCGAGACAACCGCCAACCTGCACCTCGTCAACTCCGGCTCCGAGCCCCTGGTGGTCTCGGTGCTCGAAACCTCAGCGCCCTTCACGGTCATCGCGCCCACCGACCTCCCCGTCCAGGTCCCGCCCGGCGCGGCCCAGGAGGTGACCATCGGACTCGTCGACGCTCCCTCCGGAACCCTTTCAGGAGGCCTCGCGGTGCACAGCAACGACGGCGCGCTGCCCGTCGCCCGGGTGCCGCTGCTCGCCCACCTGGGGGCGGCGAACGCGGTCGACGCCAGCTTCCCCGCGGCGGCCAACGGACCCGGCCTCGGAGACACCCGGTGGTCCACCCGCGCCTACCTCCTCAACACCACCGACGAGGACCTCCCGGTGGACCTGGTCTTCCGGCCCAAGAACGAGCGTTCCGCCGCCGGCATCGACGCTGGAATCACCGTTCGGGCGGGCAGCCAACGCGTGATCTCCGACCTGCTGGCGTTGGCCGGCGCCGAGGGCAGCGGCGGCGTCAACCTCCGCACCGGCGGCAGCGGGCTCGTCGCCATCTCGCGCACCTTCGCCTCCGGCTCCGGCGGTACCTACGGCCAGTACATCGACGCCACCCCGCACAGCAACGCCCTCGTTGGAGTCGAGAGCCACGTGCTGGCGGGGCTGTCCGGCAACGGCGGCTTCCACACCAACGTCGGAGTCCTCAATCTCGGCGATCAGGTTCTCCGGGTGGACGCCGATCTCTTCGACAGCGAGGGCAAGCACCTGGGCACCCAGCGGATCACCGCTCAGCCCGAGGCTTTCAAGCAGGTCGTCTCGATCATCGCCGCGCACACCGTCGAGGTGATTCGCGGCGGCTACGCGACGATCACGGCGGTGGACTCGGACGCCGACTACCTGGCCTACGCCTCAGTGGTCGACGACGCGTCCTCCGACCCGACCCTGGTCCGCCCGCAGGCGCTCAACGGCGGGGCCACCGACCTGGTACTCCCGGCCGCGGCCTCACAGGCCGGCTACTCGGGCACCCGCTGGCGCTCCAGGCTCGACGTCGTGAACACCACCGACATCATGCGGACCGTCACCGTCGAGTACGTGCGCAGCGACGGCTCCGCCGTGGCCAGCATGCCCCTCTTCGTCGATGCCGGCCACAGCATGCGCTTCGACGACGTGGTGGGAGGGCTGTTCGGCGAGACCGGCAAAGGCTGGATCCGCGTCACCGCCGACGGCGGCGGCGTGGTCGCCACCAGCCGCACCTACAACGACGATCCCTCCGGCACCTACGGTCAGCTCATCCCGGCGTTCACCATCAACGACGCCCTCACCACCGGCGACACCGGGTTCCTGCCCGGGCTCAGCTCGACGCCGGGATTCCGCACCAATCTCGGACTCACCTCGGCCAGCTCCGAGGCCGTCGATGTCACCATCCTGGTCTTCGACAACGCCGGCAACGCCCTCGGTGAAAAGGAAATCGCCCTGCCCGCCCAGGGCTTTGTTCAGGTCGAGCGCATCCTGGCCGACGAGATCGGTCACATCGGCGAGGCATGGGCCGAGATCCGAAGCGACGACCCCAACGCCGCCTTCTTCGCCCACGCCTCGGTGGTGGACGAGACCACCGGCGACCCGACCTTCATTCCCGCCGCGGCCGCGGAAGGTCTTCAGTGATGATCCCGGGAACGAAAGCTCGGCTGTGGGACCCGTCACACCCGCCGGCGGCGCCTGAGGTACACTCGGATTCGTCATGACTACTCGATCCCGCGGCCAGATTCTCGTCACCGGCGTCGATGACCCGGTCTTCAACGCGACGGTGAACGTCCTCTCCCCCTTGGGTTTCGACGTCCACCGGGCGCCCTGGGACGGGTACCTGGGAGACCACGTCCAGATCACTCCTTTCGACGTCGTGATCGTCGGCCTGCAACCCATCGGGAACACCTTCGAAACCTTCCTCAAGGCGTTGCGAACCCGGGGCTCCGCCTGCCAGAAGAGCGGCGTCGTCGTCATCGTCCCTCACCCGATCACGGAGCTGGCAAAGAACCACATCGGTAAGGGCGCCAACAAGGTTCTCACCGAGCGCGAGGTCTCATCGAAGCTCCAGGACGTGGTTGCTCAGCTCGTCGGCGTCGCTCCACGCCTTCCCGTCACCATGAACGCCCGAATCAAGATCCACGTCGAGGGCAAGCCGATCCAATCGTTCTGTCAGACCCAGAATCTGTCGGCGTCGGGAGTCCTCATCCGCGGCTTCGCCCACTACAGTCCGGGGTTGGAGATCGACTTCGAGCTCAACCTTCCCTCGGACACCGCCCCGTTGCGCGGCAAGGGGGTCATCAGCCGCCGGACCACCCGCAAGACCGAAGGCATCGACGGGCTCGGGATCAAGTTCACCTCGTTCCAGGGCGGCGACCAGCGGCGCCTCGGCGAGTTCCTGGCGTCCAAGAACACGTAGCCGGGCCGGATCGGCCGCGAGGTCGCAAGGGCTTCGCAGAGGTCGCAGTACGAGGTCTCATGGTCGCCACGCGCGGGATGGCAGGTGCAGAAGCGCATCGGTGACCACAGCACAGCAGGGTGGGCCTTGGCGCACCAGATCGCCTTCCGGCTCCGACCAACGATTCTGAAGCCCCGGCGCCGAGCACCCTGCCCCTTCGACCAAACGCCGAGCTCGGCGGTCCGTCGAGAGACCGGCAACCCGAGTCCCCTCTCTCCGTGCGCTCAGAACACCAAGGCGCGTTTATCCGCGCTTGGGCGGCGGTGGACCCTCTCGTTCGATGACCCAGCCGGGCCCGTCCTCACCCTCGATCGCCGTTTGGCGGACCCTCGTGTAGCCCTCGGGGACCGGTGAGTCAGCCGTGACGACCTCGCGCCGCCCCGGCCGCTTGATCACCAGGGCGTTGCCGCCGTCGCCGTCGCAGGCCGGACTGTGGTGACGGCCGACCACCACCCAGCCGTCGGGGACCGGCCGCTTGCGGCAGATCAGGCGATTCCGCCTCGCCTTCGGGTTGTCCACCCGCGCGGCCATCTCAGAGCCGCTCCCGCCACATGCGCTCGAGCTGGTCAACGAGATCGATGTCGGCGCGGATGCCGTTGACCTGATTGATCTGGACGATGGTGGTCGGCGAGGTGATGTTCACCTCGGTGAGATGCTCGCCGATGAAATCGAGCCCCAACAGGTGGAGTCCCAGGGGATTGAGGTCCTCCGCCACCGCCCGGCACGCCTCGAGCTGCCGTGGAGTCGGCGTCAGAGCCGCCGCCGTGGCCCCCTGGTGAAGGTTTGCCAGGCGCGATCCTTTCGCAGGCACCCGCAGCACCGATCCCAGGACAATCGTGTCGATGGTCAGGATGCGCAGATCGCCGCTGGACGTGATGGCGTCGAGAAACGGCTGGACGATGATTTCGGGCCCCCACTCTTCCCAGTATCGGCGCAGCGCATCCTCGTCACTGTCTGGAGGAACGAAGTCGATGCCGATCCCGCAGTACGTATTCTCGGGCTTGACCACCACCTCGCCGCTGTGGGAGCGGACCGCCGCCACCAGCTCGTCCGGGCTCGAGGCCACCGCCGTGGGAGCAGCGAACTCGGGGTAGCGCAGGTGGGTGGTGTGCTCGCTGAGCTCGTAGGTGGCCGGCGGGCGGTTGACCTGGAGGACGCTCCCCGGCGCCTTCTCGAAGAGTGAGGCGTAGCGGACGAAGCGCTCGTCCACCGGCGGATCGGTGCGGTGGAGCACGACGCGATATTCCCCGATAGCGGCCGGTCGTTCATCGCCGAGCTCCCAGAACTCGTCGCGCGTGGGATCGGCCGAGATGACGTTTCGCACCGGCAGCGCCGCCAAGAAATCCTCCGGCTCCTGCTCGGCGTTACCGGCATAAAGGTCGAGGTAATCCACCTTGATGCCGCGTCGGATCAGCTCGACGCTAACGCACACACCGAGGTCGAAAACCGGGTTCAGCTTCTCCAGGGCATCAGCCACGATCAGATAGCGAGTGTCCATGTGCGGATCATCTCATATCATCACGCCGCGAGCGTCGGATCTCCCGGACCGGCGATCGTCATCGCTGGAACGAGAGATCCGGCGACCGTGGGCCGGCGAATCGAAGTTGACTGGAGAGCGCGTAGCTGTCAGCATTGCTCAATGCTTCATGTCTGGCCGGTTGAGGTGCTCGCCGACAACTACGTGTGGGTGCTCGAGCAGGAAGGCTCGCCCCGCGTTGTGGTGGTTGATCCGGGCGACGCCTCGCCGGTCATCGCCGCCCTCACGGAGCGAAATCTCGAGATCGCTGCGGTCATCCTGACCCACCACCACCACGATCACGTCGGTGGGCTGGCGGAAATCGTCGACTGCTTCCACCCCGCCGTCTTCGGCGCCGGCAGCGACGGCATCCCGGGAGTCGACCACCCCGTCGAAGGCGGCGATCTCATTCCGCTCACAGACCTCGATCTCGAGCTCGAGGTGCTGTCCCTGCCGGGCCACACCGCCAACCACCTCGGCTTCCTCGGTTCCGGCATCGTCCTCGTCGGCGACACTCTCTTCGCCGGTGGATGCGGCCGCATCTTCGAGGGCACAGTGGAGCAGATGCACCAATCGCTCACCGGACTCGCCGGCCTCCCCCGCGAGACGAAGGCCTACTGCGCCCACGAGTACACGGTCGCCAACCTCCGTTTCGGCCGCAAGGTGGAGCCGGTCAACACCGCCATCGCCGACCGGCTGGCCGCCGCCGAAGCGGCCCGCAATGAGGATCAACCGACGGTCCCCTCGACCATCGGCTGGGAGCTCGAGACCAACGTCTTCCTCCGTTGCAACCACCCCGCAGTTGCCGACGCCGCCGAAGCACGAGTGGGTCGACCGCTGCGCTCGAGCGCTGAGGTCTTCGGGGTCGTCCGAGCCTGGAAGGACGACTGGAGGGGCTGATGGGAACGCCGCGCACTCGCCTCCGCCTCGCTCTCATTCAGCTGCGGAAGCACCGCGCTTCGCAGGTCCAGGAACAGAGCTGCTTCATCGAACGCTGCCAGGTTGCCCGCCGCCAGTTCGAGTTCTTCAACGTGGCCCACGACCCGAGCATCCGGTGGAAGGACGTGGAGAACGCCCACGCGATTCTCATCGGCGGCGCCGGCTCGTTCTCGGTCACCGAGGAGGAGCCTTTCACCGAGCCCATGCTCGATCTCGTGCGCGAAATCATCGAGCGCGGCCGTCCGCTGATGGGCGTCTGTTTTGGCCATCAACTGATGATCAAGGCCTCGGGGGGAACCGTCGAGGTCGACCCGGAGCAGGAAGAGATCGGCAGCTACTCGGTCTCGCTCACCGAGGCGGGGCGGGCCGATCCCCTCTTCGCCGGATTCCCCTCACCGTTCTGGGCCCAGCTCGGCCACAAAGACTCCGGGGGCACCCTCGGATCCGACTGGATCGAGCTCGCCTACTCCGAACGCTGCCGGATCCAGGCGGTCCGTCTCGAAGGGGCGCCGATCTACGGCCTCCAGTTCCACGCCGATCTCAACGAGGAACGGCTCCGCGAACGCCTTCTTGTCTACTTCGACGACTACATCGCCGACGAGGAGGAGTACGATCGGATCATCCGCGGTCTGCACCCCTCCATCGACGCCGACTGGCTGCTGACCCGATTCTTGGAGCTTTACGCCTAGCGATTCGTCGGACGAATCGCGGTGGCGCTCGCGGACTCGCGCCAAGGGGCAGGCTCATCGGAAACAGCGGCGGATACGGAGGCGGGATCCAACGTACAATGCTGCACCGGGGGTACCGACATGAAAAAGCTCATCCTGTTCCTGACCGCCGCCGTACTCGCCGCTGCCGCAATGCTCTCGGCCGCTGAATCCACCGTCGACGAGCAACTGGCCGACCTCGAGAGCCGCCTGCAGCGCGCCGTCCACGAGCGCGACGTCCTGGCCAAGCTGGTGGACGACGTCTTGTGGACTCAGCGCGTCGGCGATGTCGCGGTCGTCGAGAAGGTGCGCATCTACGGCCCGCCCAAGTGGCGTGAGAACAACCCCAACGGCATCGGCGCCGGCAACCCGGTGAAGTTCTACGCCTACCTCTTCACGCCCACGGCATACAACGACGCCGGCAAGCTCCCCTTGCTGGTGCTTCCACACGGCGGGGTCCACGCCGACTTCACCACCTACTATGCCCACATCGTGCGCGAACTGATGTCCCAGGGCTACATCGTCGTCGCCCCCGAGTACCGCGGCTCCACCGGCTACGGCAAGGGCTTTTACGAGACCATCGACTACGGCGGCCGCGAGGTCGGCGACGCCCTCGCCGCCCGCGACTGGGCGGTCACGAACCACCCCCGGGTGGATTCAGGCCGCGTCGGCATCCTCGGTTGGAGCCACGGCGGGCTGATCACCCTGATGAGCCTCTTCGACCACCCCGACTCCTACCGCTGCGGCTTCGCCGGCGTCCCGGTGTCCAACCTCATCATGCGGATGGGCTATCTCGGCCAGGACTACCGCGACCTCTACGAGGCCGACTTCCACATCGGCGAGGACGTGGAATCCAACATGTCCGAGTACAAGCGGCGCTCCCCGGTCTACAACGTCCACAAGCTCTCCAAGCCCGTGCGGATCCACACCAACCCGCACGACGAGGATGTCAACGTCATCGAGGTGGAGCACCTGATTCAGGCGCTCACCACCGAAGGCAAGGACTTCGAGTACGAGATCTACGATGTCCCCGGCGGCCACAGCTTCGACCGCCTCGACACTCCTGAAGCCTGGGCCGCGCGCAAGGAGATCTACGCCTTTCTCGCGAAGTACCTCAACCCGCCCAACCCCAAGATCGATCTCGGACTGACTCCGGAGGGGCGGGCGGCGCCGTAATCCCGAGTCCGCTGAACTCTAACCGTCAGAAAGGTCAGGCAATGGCAAAGGGAGATGCTCTGGTGCTGCGATTCGCCGAAGAACGGGATGTGAGGACGATTCTCGGGTTCATCCGTTCCCTTGCGGAGTACGAGAAACTCTCCCACGAGGTCGAGGCGGACGAAGACAGTCTCCGGGAGACATTGTTCGGCGAGCGGCGGGCGGCCGAGGTCATCCTCGCCGAGCTCGACGGCGAAGCGGCGGGTTTCGCCCTCTTCTTCCACAACTACTCGACCTTTCTGGCGCGACCCGGGCTCTACCTGGAGGATCTCTTCGTCGAGCCCGAGTTCCGGGGCCGTGGGATCGGCCGGAGGCTTCTCGCCCGGCTGGCGGCCATTGCCGTGGAGCGCGGCTGCGGACGTTTCGAGTGGTGGGTGCTCGACTGGAACGAGCCGGCAATCGGCTTTTACGAGAAGCTGGGCGCCGTGGCCATGGACGAGTGGACCGTCTTCAGAATGACCGGTGAGGCGCTCGAGGACCTGGCGCGCCAGGACTGATTCAATCTGCTACCCTCGATCAAAGACCGAATCCGCGACGAAGTACGAGGAGGGTTCATGGCGCTGCTCCCCGGCGAACCGATGTCCAACGTCGATGCGGCCTGGCTGCACATGGAGGACCGCACCAATCTGATGCTGATCACCGGGGTGTTGTCCTTTTACGAAAAACTCGAGTTCGCCAAGCTCAAGGAGCTCATCGAGGACCGGCTCCTCGGCTACGACCGCTTTCGCCAGGTTGCCGTCGAGCCCGTCATCCCCCTTGCCGGCCCGCGCTGGGTGGAAGATCGCTACTTCAACCTGAAAGCTCATCTTCAAAAAGTGGCGCTGCCGGATCCCGGAGGCCAGGACGAGCTCCAGGAAATGGTCAGCGGACTGATGTCGACGCCTCTCGACCCCAGCAAGCCCTTGTGGCAGTTTCAGTACATCGAGAACTACCGCGGCGGCTCCGCGCTGGTGGCCAGGATCCACCACTGTATCGCCGACGGCATCGCCCTGGTTCGGGTGCTGCTGGGAATGACCGACGACTCGCCCAAAGGATCGCCGAAAACGCGCCGCACGCGGCGCGAGCGACGGCCACTCGGCGGCGGATACTGGCTCCCGGAGGTGGTCAACGAGACCCTCTACTCCGTGCGCCGTACCACCGGCCGGTTGATGGAGGAGACCCTGGAGACGGTCAGCGACCCGGGCCGGCTCGCCGGCATCGCCGGTGAGAGCGCCAGGGCCACCGAGGTCCTCGGACGGCTCGCCCTCATGCCCGGTGATCCGCCCACGATCTACAAGGGAAGGCTCGGCACCGCGAAGCGTTGCGCGTGGTCGCGCATCCTGGCCCTCGACGAGGTCAAGGCCTACAGCAAGAAGGTGGGTGCCACGATCAACGACGTCCTGCTCTCGGGTGTCGCCGGCGGGCTTCGGCGCTACCTCCTCGGCCGCGGTGAGGAAGTCCCCGACACCCTCGATCTGAGGGCCGTCGTTCCGGTGAATCTGCGGCCGGACGACGCTGTGGAGGAGCTCGGAAACCGTTTCGGGCTGGTGTTCCTGGCACTGCCGGTCGGCATCGAGGACCGTCTCGACCGGCTCTACGAGCTCAAGGCCCGCATGGACGCCATCAAGGGCTCCACCGAAGCGGTCGTGACCTACGCGGTCCTCAATGCGCTCGGAACCGCGAGCGCCGCGGTGGAGAGCCAGGCGGTTCGGTTCTTCGGTTCGAAAGCGACGGCAGTGATGACCAACGTCCCGGGTCCGCGGCAGGAGCTCTACCTGGCGGGCAAGGCCGTGCGCAGCATGATGTTCTGGGTGCCTCAATCGGCGCACCTGGGTCTCGGCGTCAGCGTACTGAGCTACGCCGGACAGGTCCGGCTCGGGGTGGTGAGCGATGTCGGGCTCGTCCCCGACCCCCAGGGTCTCATCGATGCTTTCCACGAAGAGATGACGGAGTCTCTCGCAGCGAGCTGACGCCGCGATCCGGGCGAGCCGGAATTTACGACAGCTTCACCGCGACTCGGCGCCACGTTCGCAACCCGCCCTCACTATCGCTGCACCTGCACAGGAGCGGTCACCATCCTTCCCCTTCCGCTCCCAGCCCCGCCGGGATCCCGGTCCACTCGGCGGGGTTTTCTCGTGGGGCTCTCGGACACCAACGGTTCTCCCCAATATTTCGTTTGGCCCGCTCTCACTCCATTATCTGAGGATGAACCAACGTTCGTGCACAACCAGAAAAGGGCATGCGAGCCAAAGGAAAACGAGCACCGGTTATCATGTGATCACCCCGGAGGTCAGAAGATGTCACTGGAGTTCAGCGAACGGCAGCAGAGTACGGTCGCAGCGGCGGTCACGATTCTCGCGGCGGTGATCATCGTCGGCGCCATCGGCCTGGTGTGTTGGGTGCTCGGGGCCTTCGTCAACCGCTTTTCCAACGTCTTTCTGCCGTTGGCGGTGGCGGCGGTCGCGTCCCTGGTCTTCAAACCCTTCTACGACTGGGTCCGCACCAAGCTCAAGGTCAACAAGATCGTGGCGCTGGTCTTCGTGTTTCTTGCCGTCGTCATCCCCGTCGCCGGACTGGTGTTTTTCTTCGGCGCGCTCATCGTCGACCAGGTGAGCGACATGGTGAAGGCGTTTCCCACCTGGTGGGAAAGCGCCGTCGACTGGGTCAAGACCAGGGCCCCCGCAGTGGACGCCTTTCTTCGAGAGAACCCCTACGCCCGCGAGATCCGCGAGGGCATGGAAGCCCAGGGCGGCGGTCTCCTGGACGGCCTCGGCAGCGTTGGTCGCCAGGCACTCACCGCCGGTGCCGGTCTCGTCACCTGGGTGGTGGGATTGGTCGGCTGGGCGGTGTTCCCGATCTACTTCTCGTTCTTCCTGATGGCCGACACCATCGAGCTGAAGAAGCTCGATGGCTACCTTCCCTTCTTCAAGAAAGAGACCCGCGAGGACATCCTCTATCTGCTGGGTGAATTCCTCAACATCATGGTCGCCTTCTTCCGTGGTCAGCTGGTGATCGCGTCGATCCAGGGCGCGCTCTTTGCGGTGGGGTTCAGCGTTGTCGGACTCAAGTACGGCGCGGTCATCGGCATCAGTCTGGGCTTCCTCAACATCGTGCCCTACCTCGGCAACATCGTCGGCCTCGCCACGGCCCTTCCCATCGCCTTCTTCCAGGACGGCGGCGGCATCGGCCGGGTGGCGGCGGTGCTGGTGGTGGTCGCCCTCGTTCAGGCCATCGAAGGCTACCTGCTGACGCCCAAGATCATGGGCGATCGAACGGGCCTCCACCCGGTGGTGATCATCATCGCCATCTTCTTCTGGGGCTCCGCCCTCGGCGGCATCTCCGGCATGATTCTCGCCATCCCGCTCACCGCGTTTCTCGTCGTTTTCTGGAGGCTCGCCCGCGAGAAGTACATGCAGGAGCTGGTGTAGCCGAGACCCCGGTGGTCGCCGGGCGCCGAGTCATTCCAGGTCGCGGCACAGCCAGTCGGCGTAGAGTTCGGGACGGCGATCGGGGATGAACAACTTCCTGGCGTGGGACCCGGCTGCTTCGGCGAGATCGAGGTCGGCGAAGAGAATCTCTTCGCTGCCGCTTTCGGCCCGGGCAACAACCCGCCCGTCCGGTGCGCAGACGAAAGACTCGCCGGCGAATACCAGCTGCTCCTCCGGACCCACTCGGTTGCACAGGGCGGTGAAGTAGCCGTTCTGGAACGCCGCCACCCTCAGCTCGGCCTCGTACAGCCCGTCCGGCCACTCCCCCACCGCCCCCGCCTGGGGCACCACCACCAGCTCGGCCCCGGCCAGGGCCAGGGCGCGCATCTGCTCGGGGTAGTGGCGGTCATAGCAGATGGCGACGCCGAGCTTCCCGGCGGCGGTGTCGAAGACGGGAACGCCCGTGTCCCCGGGGGTGTAGTAACCCTTCTCGTGGAAGCCTTCGTAGTCGGTGATGTGGACCATGCGAACCCGGCCGATGAGCCGGCCGTCGGCGTCGATGACCGGTGAGGTGTCGTAGCACCCCTCGGCGGCGCGTTCGAAGAGGTTCGCCACCACGACGACGCCGTGCCGGCCGGCGCGGTCGCACAACGCCTCGGTGGTCGGTCCGGGAATGGGCTCCGCGAGCTCCTCGAAGCCCGGCCGGGCGCGACGCTGGGGGAAAAACCTCTCGAACGCCAGCTCGGCGTAGCAGACAAGATCAGCGCCGTTGTCCGCCGCGGTATCCAAGGCGGCAAGCCCCCTCGTCAGATTCTCGACGCGGTCGAGCCCCGATGGCTGTTGAACCAGGGCGATGCGCATAGTGTCCTCCTCGATCCGGCATGAGACCGGCGGCCCAAGGGTAGCGGATTCTCCAACCGGCGGCGGGCCGGTTGGAAGGTTTAAACATCGATAATCGTTATCGCTGGTGTAGTATTACTCAACCGCGCGCCAGGCGGCGCGGTCTCCCCGCAGAAAGGACCCTCTCGATGCGAACCAAAACGGCTATTCTCTGCGCCATCCTTCCAGTCTCACTGACCGCGGCATTCGCTGCGGAGAACGTCATCGGTCCCCGGGAAGCGGCCGTCGACGCTCTCAGCCGGGACACCCGTGCGGAGATCTCACTGAATCATAGTGCGAGTCTCGTGCGGCAGGCGCGATTCGCAGCGGGAGCGGCCGCGGTGGACGGCGACACGCCCGCCGAGAAGTCCGAGCTCTTCTTGCTTCGCCACGGCGCCGCCTTCGGCATCGACGCTCCCACCGCCGAGCTCGAGCTGATCACGGCAACCACCGACCGGATCGGCCGGACTCACCGCACCTACCGTCAGGTCCATCGTGGGGTCGAAGTCTTCGGAGGGCGCATCGGACTCCACTTCGACACCGCAGGGGAGCTGGTGACGGTGGACGCCTTGTTGGTGCCCGATGTCGAGGTCGCCGAGATCACCCCCGCGCTCAGTGAGAGCCGCGCAGCCGAGGCGGCGCGCCGCGTGGTCGCCAAGCAGAAGTTCATGGACCCGAGCAGCCTCGACGTTCCGGTCAATCGGCTGGTGATCTTCCACGACGGTGTCATCTGGGGCCGTTCGGGCCGGACTCACCTGGCCTGGGAGGTGGAGATCACCGACGGCGGCGGGGTGAACGAGCACCTCTTTCTCGACGCCGCGAACGGACGCATGCTCGAGCAGATCAGCGGCATCGAGGAGATCCACCGCAGGGTCTATGAGCACGACGCCTCGAACCTGGTGTGGGAAGAGGGCGACGAGCTTCCCTACTCCGGGAGCGGCGGCGGCCGAGACGTCGAGATCAACAACCTCATCGACGTCGCCGAGCAAACCTACCGGACGTACTCAAACCTCTCCGGCGGGAGCTTCCTGTCCTATACCGGCACCGACTCCACCATGCGCAGCTACTACGACCGCGACGGCATGGATTGCCCCAACGCCTACTTCAACGGCTCGTCAACGAACTACTGCGTCGGCGTCGCCACCGACGACATCATCGCTCACGAGTGGAGCCACGGCTACACCCAGTCCACCCACGGTTTGATCTACGCCTGGCAGCCGGGGGCCCTCAACGAGGCCTACTCGGACATCTTCGGCGAGACCGTCGACCTGCTGTACGACCAGCAGGGAAACGACCGCGACACCGCCCTCCGCGAGCCGGGCGTCTGCACCTCCTCCAACTCCGTGCCCCAGCCCGAGCTCATCATCGATGAGCCCGCGAGCTTGGCCGGGCCCATGGAAACCGGTTCGGCCAGCTTCAACCCGCCGGGCCCGTGGACGGTCACCGCCGAGCTGGAGGAGGCCGACGACGGTTCCGGCAACACCAACGACGGCTGCCAGGAGCTGGTGGGATTCACTCCCGGTAAGATCGCTCTGTTGACGATGGGAACCTGCTCGGACCGGTTCGCAACGGCCGTGCTCAACGCCCAGGACGCCGGCGCCGCCGCCGCGATCATCATCAACCCTCTGAACGACTCGCTCATCGACATGCCCGGAAACAGCACCACGGACATTCCCGCCGTGTTGGTGGGCAAGAGCGATGGAGCAGCGCTGCGTGCGGCAGTGGACGAGCCGGTGGTGGCGACCATCCGTCTCGGCGACGCCGGCGTCGGCGAGAGCCTGCGCTGGATGATCGGCGAGAACAGCAGCGCCTTCGGCGGCGCGATTCGCGACATGTGGATACCCGAGTGCAAGGGAGACCCGGGTTCGGTGACCTCGCCGTCGTACTACTGCGGCGAAGGCGACAACGGCGGCGTCCACATCAACAGCGGCGTGCCCAACCAGGCATTCGCGCTCTTGGTGGACGGTGGCGCCCTCAACGGCGTCGACGTGCCGGCCATCGGCCTCACCCGGGCGGCTCAGATCTACTGGCGCGCCATGAGTGTGTATCAGTCGCCGCTGTCGGATTTCCTCGACCACGCCGACGCCCTTGCCGTGTCCTGCAGTGATCTCGTCGGCGCCCCCATCCCCGACCTCCTCACCGGCGAGGTTTCGTCCGAGACCATCACCCCCGCCCACTGCGCGGCGGTAGAGGCGGCAATGGAAGCCACCCGGATGCGCACCTGGCCTTCGCAGTGCCGGTTCGACACCATCCTCGATCCCGACGCCCCACTGCAACCGGCGTCGATCCAGGTCTTCAGCGAGTCCTTCGACTCGGCCCCGTCCGACTGGGCCCTGAGCAACGAAGGAGTGTTCGACGAGTACGTGCCGAGGAACTGGGTGTGGACCGAGACCACTCCGCCGGGCGGCGACGGTGGTGCGTTCTACGCGGCCGACGATCCCATGCTCGGCAACTGCAACGCCGGCAGCAACGACCAGTCCGGCGTCGTTCATCTGGAGAGCCCGGCCATCGAGCTGCCCATGGCCGCCCGCCCGGTGGTTCTCTTCGACCACTACGTGGCCACCGAGGATCGCGTCGACGGCGGCAACCTCAAGGTCAGCGTCAACGGCGGACCGTTCACCCTGGTGCCCTCCGAGGCATTCCTCTTCAATCCCTACAACGACGTGCTGCGCCAGCCCAACTGGAACGACAACCCGCTGGCCGGCGAGGAGGCCTTCGTCGGCACCAACGAGACCACCTACCGGGGCTCGTGGGGCCAGTCGCAGGTCAACCTCGGGAGCATGGCGTCCGGCGGCGACACCATCGTGCTGCGCTTCGACTTCGGCACCGACGGCTGCGGCGGGAACGATGGTTGGTACGTGGACAACGTCAAGGTGGTCATGGAGCCGCGCCAGCGCGGCGCCGGCGGAAGGGCGACCCCGTAGCGTCGTCCATCGCATCAGTCGCAACCACGAAGACGCAAAGACACAAAGGCATCGCACACGAAGTCTTCGCAGGGAGTCTTCCCTGCGGAGGCGGCGACGGTGCATTACTCCTCAGCCGATTCGAGGACCGAGGCCGTCGGATTCCGCGCTCCGGATCCGGGAGGCGATCCGGTGGGCCAAGGCCCACCCTACAGCTCCATCACTCGTCTACCGATTCGGTTGCCGATGCCGTTGGATTTCGCGTTCCGGACCGGAAGGTAGGGTGGGCCTTGGCCCACCGAGGGTGCCCGGTGACGTTCCGGGACCCGAGATTTCACAGCCTCGGAGGCCGTTCCGCTCAAGGCGATGACGGTTGTTTCGGCATGACGACGGCCCCGGCGCGAGGTACCCCCTAGAAAACGCCCGCGACCCCGGCCTTGTCATCGGGGATCTCGGGCAGCAGGATGGCGTTGAAGAGCAGCTTGTAGGTGGTCGGGGTCGACGCCCGGAACTGTGGGCCGAAACCGAAGAGCACCACCTGCCCCTTGCCGGCGCGCGCCCAAACCATGGCTGGGCGGCCCGCCAGAGCCTCGGTGTTCTCGGCATAGCCGCTCATCACGATCTCCCGCTCGGGGAAGAAACCGACCACCCGGCGGTCGGTGACGAGGGTCGGCAGCCCGGTGGCGAGCACCGGCCGCCCCCGCGTGAAGACACCGGTTTCGGCGGGCATCCCGAGGGTCAACGGGTGATCCTCGACCAGCTCCATCCGCAGCAGGGTGCCGGGGGCGTAGAACCCGTCCTCTTCCAGTCGCTTCGTATCATCCCTTACCGGCAGAGAGACCTCGATGGCGTCGTCTCCTTCGCCGAAGCTCATGGGATCGAGCAGGACCTCGCAAGAGTGGCCCCAGGCCACCACCCGGCCGCCGCCCTCGATGAAGGTGTGGAGCTTCTCCATTCCATCCGTGCCGAAGCCTTTCCGGTACTCGGGCCGATAGTCGTTGGGCCGGTAGTGGTTGGGCTCTTCGGCAGCGCCGTTGAGCAAAATGTCCTTTTCTTCGTCGGGCAGGATCACCACGTCGAAACGGCCGGCGAGATCGGTTTCGGCGACGTCACCGGGCCGAAGCAGGGTGTAGGAAACACCGTAGCTCTCGAGCACGAAACGGGTCCAACCAGCGTCCATGTGGTGGTACCAGGACTCCACCAGGGCGACCCGGGGGGGGTCGATGGGACGGGTGGGAACGTCCGGAGCGTCATCCAGCGGCACCCACCGCGTGTCCTCCATCGCTGCCATGACGTCATCACCGGATCTCCGAACGAGAAACGCTCCGGCGGGCAGCTCGGTCTCGGCCACGACCGCGGCCTCGGTGGTGCGCAGCACCGTCGAACCGGATCCGGCTGCGGTGAAGGCCGCTCGAAAGGCCGCGTTGTCGCGGGGATCGACGGCGATGCCCCAGGAGCCGGCCTCCACCAGGGGAGCATCCGGCGCCGTGTAGGGACGAAGCCCGGCTTCGAGGATCTCGGATGGTTCGTCGATCTCGATCGCCCGAACTCCCAGGTGGAGGGGAAGCGACCAGCTCGTGATGTCGTAGGGCCGGATGATCTCGCCGCCGGGGGTGTAGTGCCGGACCGGATAGTGCTGAACCTCCATGGCCTCCTTGACGAAGGGCCGGTAGGGCTGGGCCATGGGAACCACCAGATCGCCGGCGGTGAAGCCCACGCCGTCCACCACCACATTTTCACCGAGCTCGGCCACCTCGACACCGTGGGCGACGAGGAGGTCAACGAGGTGCGCCGTCTCGCTGTGATCGTGCTGGCCCTGCGGGATCACGTAGTAGAAGGGAGCCTCGGTCCTCCCACGCGTGACCTCCTCGACGCAGATCCGGTTGCGGAAGTCGAGAATGTCCTCACGCAGGAGGGACGCTGTCTTCAGCGCACCGCGCCATGAAGCGAGCTCGTATTGAACCTGGTCGCCCAGGCGCCACCATCCGCCCGGCCACAGCTCCGGCATGTTGACGCTCTTCTTGTACTCCGAAAGGCCCTTGCCACGGACGCGGAACTCGTTCTTCTCGACGAAGACCGGCGTTCCGAGACGGCTGCTCGCACCCTCGGTGAGAATGCTGATGACGTTTTTCCAGTGCGACGTGGTGGTGGCGCCGGGCCAGTACTCGTCGAAGACCCAATTGCTGGCAATCCCCGTATGGCCGCTCTCGGCCATCTCCCGGGCCATCGCCGACCCGAAGACATCGGACCAGTTCCACAGGCTGCCGTCGATGTTCTCCGCGATGGGATCGTGGTAGCGGGGCACGAAGTAGCGTGGTCCGGTCCTTCCCATCTGGTGCTTGTCGAGGAGCACCTGCGGGAACCACTCGGTGGAGTAGGCGCGGCTCACCGCACGGCTCTCCGACAGGTTCAGGGACAGAAAGTCGCGATTGTTGTCGTGCCCGACGTAGTGGTGGTAGAGACCCGGCATCCGACCGCCCTCGAAGGGCGTATCCAGGCTCTTTCGGTAGTGGTCCACCATCATGTCCATGCCGTCGGGATTGAGGCTGGCGACGACCATGACCACCACGTCGTCCAACCACTCCCGGACCTCGCCATCCTCGGCAGCGGCGAGCTCGTGGACGAGCAGCGGCAGCGTCTGGGCCGGCGCCACCTCGTTGGCGTGCATGCTGAGAGTGGCCATCACGAAGACCCTCCCCCGCTCCACCAGATCAGCGCGCTCGGACGGGCTCAGGTCGGCGTCGAGAGCGAGCCGCCGGTTGATCTCCTTGAGCTCGTCGAGGCGCGTGATGTTGTCCTCGGACGAGATGAAGACCACGAGCATGGGACGGTCCAGGGTGGATCTCCCGATCTCGAGAAGCTCTACCCGGCCCGAGGCTTCGGCCGCCCGCTCCACGTAGTCGGTGAGCTGGCTGTAGTCGATGAGCCGACGGTCGGTTCCGGGAGTGAAGCCGAAGACCGACTCGGGAGTCGGAATCGCGGCAGGATCGTCCTGGGCCACGAGCGGCAGGGCGAGGGCGAGCAGTAGAACGAGATTCAAGACGCACAACGAGCAGGATCGCATTCGGGCACCTCCATCCATCGGCACCGATTGTATGCCTCCTCGGCGAAAGGTTCAGCCTTCGTCCGAGATTTCCGGAAGCGCCGGCAGAGCGGCCGCGCGTTGGAGGAGCTCGAGCTCCTCCTGGTAAGCCTCGGCCAGAAGCCGCGCCAGCCGCGGATTGTCCGGGTCGCGGGAGAGCTCATCGGAGATGGCGGCGATCTGGGCCTCGATGATGGCGAGGTTTTCGATCATCGTCTGGTTGGCATCCTCGGGGGTCTCGTCGCGCCGCGCCTCGAAGACCTGGAGCAGCTCGGCGCGGGCGGCCTCGAAGTCGGCCTCGTCGGATCCGAGAGCGATGAGGGCGGCCTTGGCCGCCAGCCCGACACGAGACGCCAGCGGCGCCGCGGGACGGGGGGCCACCTCTTCGCCCCTCTCTCCCAGGATCACGGCAGCCGCGAGGGCGATCACCACGACAACGGCGGAGACCGCCGCCACCGGCAGCCACCAGCCGCCCCGTGACGCCCCCTCGACCCGGCTGAACTCTCGTCGGTCCATCGGCCTCCCACATCTTGAGACGTTTCGACGACGGTGTTGGTTTGAGAACGGTCCCGAGCTTTCGGTTCTGAGTTTACAGTTTCTCGGCCTTCAACCGTTGGCTCCCGACGCCGCCACCGCCGCTTCCTCTTGTTCCATGCGGGCCGCCGCCGCGCGGCCGTTGTCGAGCATGATGGCGACCGGCCGGGTGCTCTCGTTGGACTCCAGAAGGATCTTGATGATCATGGTCAGGGGCACCGACAGCAGCATCCCAACGGTTCCCAGCACCCATCCCCAGAACACGAGGGAGAGAAACACCACCAGCGTCGACAGGCCCAGGGTCCGCCCCATGAGGTTCGGCTCGATGATGTTGCCGAAGAGAATATTGACCACCAGATAGCCGAGCCCCACAACCAGGGCGGTGCCGGGCCCGATCTGGATCAACGCCTGCAGCACCGCCGGCACCGCCGCAATCAACGATCCGATGGTGGGCACGAAGTTCAACAGAAAGGCCAGAAGACCCCAGACGAGGGCGAAATCCAGGCCGAGCGCGGCGGTCCAGATCGCCACCAGGACCCCTGTGGCGAGGCTGATCAGCGTCTTGACCGCGAGATAGCGCTGAATCTGCGTCGCGGCGAGGCCCACCCGTTCGACCACGTCGGAGCCCCCGCCGAACGCGACTCTGAGTTTGGTGGGAACCCAGACGCCCTCCAGCAGCATGAAGACGACGATCAACGCGATCATCAGCGTATTGGACAGAATCGAGGCGAGACCTTTGAGACCGCTGCCGACCCAGCCCATGACCGAACCGGGTTTCACGATGTCCTGGAGCTCGCGTTCGTCAACCTCCATCCCCAGTCGCTCGAAGAGGCCGGGTACGGAATCCATGAGCCCGTCGAGCTTTGCCTGGTACTGGGGAACAGCGGCGACGAAGTTGTTCACCGATCCGCCGAGGACCACCCCGACCACCGTCAGCACGCCGAGCATGAGAATCACCACCAACACCACCGCCAGCCCTGCCGGAACCCGCCGTCGCTGCAGCCAGTTCACCGCCGGCGCGGCAATGATGGCGAGGAAGAGGCTGAGCATGAACGGAACCACCAGCGACTGGGCCGCCCGCAGACCGGCGATGATCACCATGGCCGCGGCCAGGCTCACCAGGGTCGCCGGCAGCCTCGATCGCAGGAACAGGGCGTCTCTCATCGCCACTCGGTCATCCCGGAGTTCCGGTGCAGGGATGCACGTTTCACCAGGTCTTGGGCGGCACCTCGAGACCGTAGATGTATTTGTCGAACCACGGGTGATAGTCCTTGCCGGAGATCGCGCTCGCAAACTGGATAATATCTTCGGTGATGACCTTCATTCCCGGTTTCTTCGCTGCCTGGGTGGTCAGGAAGTAGAGCATCTTCTTGAAGTTCGCGTCGCCCATGTCCTGGCGAAGCGCGTGGAGGACGTAGGGCCCCTTGCCGTAGAGCAACTGAGTGTAGCAGCGAGTGTGGGCGCTGCTTCCGTTGAGGGCGGCGGCGCCGTAAATGCTCGAGAACTCGCTGCACTCCTTGACGTCGGTCTCCCACTCGTTGAGCTGGACCTTCGCCTTGGTCTTGTCCTTGGCTCCCTCGGACATGAACAGATAGGAGAGGTACTCGGCGAACGACTCCGAGATCCAGTTGTCGTACGGCGTCCCCCAGCTCAGCAGATTGCCGAACCACTGGTGGGCGATCTCGTGGGCGTAGCGGCTGTTCTGGCCCTTGGAGGCGTAGCGCTTGATGATGGTGTTGAGGTCTGAGGAGTCGCCACTGAGCGGGCTCAGACCCTCGGAGGTGATCTCCACCAGCCCCGAGGGGGCCTGCCAGAAAAAGTGCCGGAAGTACGGGATCTCGATGACCTCGAGCTCCTGATACGGAAAAGGCTCCATGCCGTTGGAGTAGAAGTCCAGGATGGCGAGACCATTGCGAGTGAGGTTCTTGGCCCCCCGCTTCTTGGCGCTGGCATAGGAGTAGATTCTGACGTCGAAATTGCCCTTCCGGGTCTCCGTCACGACGAACTTGCCGACGACGACGAAGGGAAAGGAGATGGGCTTGTCCTCGATGGACTCGACGCAGTTCATGCCGTTCTCGACCCAGCGCCGCACGGTCTTCCCGCAAGCCATGGGGATGAACGGCTCCTTGACCTTCACCACCGACCGGAAGGTGGCCGCGGTGTCGTAGATCTGCAGCTGCGGCAGGTACGACATATTGCCGAGGACCAGGTAGGAGTCGCCGGAGAAGTTCTTGAGGAATCCGCCTTCGGCTGTCACCGTCAGCTCCACCTGTTCACCGGGATCGAGGGCCTCCGGTAACAGGATGAGCAGCTCGTTGTACTTGTGGGAGAACTCCAGGGCGTTGCCGGCGCCGTCCAGCACCGACGACACCGTCACCGGAAACTCCTGGTCGTCCCACGGGCGGTAGCGCTCGGATCGCCCGTTGAAGAGCGAAAACGTCACCAGGCGCACCGGGCGGGGACCCACGCGCAGCGTTGTGGTGGTGATCTCGGTGGCGTTCTCGTTGTCGGTGGACACGAGCTCGAGATCGATGGCGGTCTGCAGCAGGCGATGCTCGGGACGGCTTGCCACCCCTCGGCCCGCCGGCTGCTGGACGATAAGGTCCAGGTAGTGGTAGCTGCCGCCCACGCCGGAGGCTTTCTTCAGGCGTCCGTAGATCTCCTGCTTCTGATCGATGGGATCGTGAATGAAGATCGCGTCGTCGCTGCCGTGCCAGAGGATCGCCGCCACCACCGGAACATCCACGTCCTCGAAGACCGTCGGAGCCAGCATGTGGTCGAGGCCGGTGTAACGGGTCTGCCCCCAGCGTTCCACCGATCGGTCGACGATGTCTGCGAGGCGTGAGCTGGTGACATGCTCTCCGGTGAAGAGCTCGGCGGGAATCTGGTTGGTGAAGAAGACCCCACCCTCGAACTCTCGCCGGAGGACGCCGTTGGACGCGGCCTTCCCGCCCACGTCGTCCTGAATCGTCGTCAGGTTGGCCTGCTCGAACGGTCCCTTCTCGATGGTG
Organism: Thermoanaerobaculales bacterium; assembly: GCA_036351195.1. Taxonomy (GTDB): domain Bacteria; phylum Acidobacteriota; class Thermoanaerobaculia; order Thermoanaerobaculales; family Sulfomarinibacteraceae; genus JAHECW01. The sequence goes on from JAZBOQ010000160.1 coordinate 54,917, forward strand.
ATGTCGGCGGTGCCGCGACCCTTGAAGGCGAAGCCCACCGTGTGCTCGGCGCCGAGAACGCCTTCGACCTCGCCGTCGAGAGTGAAGACCGTGTTGCCGTACCTCACCTGGACGCCGTCGACGGTCTCGGCGTTCCCCGCCATGGTCGGGGCGGCCAGACTGGCGAGCGCCGGAGCGAGCTCGGCGGCGGCCGCGGGTCCCGCAGCGACGAAGAGGGTGAGGGTGAGGACGAGCGAAGCGATGCCGGGGTTTCGCATGAGCAGTCTCCTTGGAATCGGTAGATTACGCTGCTCCTCGAACGAGTTCAAACCCGCGAGGAGGATGTTGGGTGGTTGTACGAGTGCTCAGCGGGGAAGTTCGCACCGTCGCGCGACTCCGAAATTCCATCGCAGTTTCTGACGCGGATTTCACGGATTTCACGGATCCATCGCATTTGATTGAGTCATCGCATCCATCGCACCATCGCATGGAACACGGATGAACGCGGATTGAATGGATGAACACGGATCCATCGCAAAAAGAGGTGCCGGCGGAGAAGGCGCAGGTCTCCGACCTCCGCCACCTGTTGATCGGAACGACGTTCCAACAACTCGTTCTTGTCTCGCCGTGCCGATCAACTGGCCGCCGCGCCTTCGGCGCGCCGACTCCGCCTACGATCTGCATGCCGGCCTTTCCCCCTTTTTATAAAGAAAAGATGGGGACCGGGACCTCTTGCGTGTTTCGGGGCGTGTTGCTGCATCGTTTGGTGATCGAGATCAGCCCGGGCGTGCCGAAGGCACGACCATCGGTGGAGTGGGAGTCGATCGACAAGCACTGGTGATTGGAGATCGACTCCCGCTTCACCGTGCGGACGCGACCGATAGGTCGCGGGCGCTGGGCCGATCGATTGGCGATGAAAGCTACCATCTCGATTCGGTTCGGAGGGAGCCCGATCCGTGTCATCCGCGAAATCCGCGTCAAAAATCTGCGATGGTGCGATGACTCAATCATGCGATGCTGCGATGGATCCGCGTGATCCGCCGAAATCCGTGTTCATCCGTGTTCCATGCGATGGAATGCGATGGATCTGCGCCATCCACGACCAGGCGCGGATCAGAACAGCGTGTAGATGAAGGGCGCAGCGGCGGAGCCCGACAGCACGATGAGCAGGGCAACCAGCAGCAGCACCACGATGATCGGCGTCAACCACCACTTCTTGTTGTTGAGCAGGAAGTCGAGAAACTCGGCGAGAAGACCCTGTTGCGGCGCTTCGGCGCCCTTCTCGAACTCGCTCTTACGTCCGTTCTCCGCCATTGCTCACCTCAGAACTGCCGGAAGTAGGACTCCGGCGGCCGCTCGTTCGATCGCTGAACCCACCGCGTGGGTTCGTCGTCGGACCCCTTCCGGGTCATGGGATCATACCCGACGAGCCGCATCGCCAGGCCGATGGGCGTCACGACGAGATAGTAGACCGCCGCCAGAACCACGTGCGAGACCACGAATCCGATGGGCCAGGCGATGATCGACATGCCGACGAAGATCAGCCGCATGAACGGCAGGGGCACCCAGCCGATCACCGGAACCACGACGGCGGCGATCCAGAGCCCCACCGCCGCTTGGGGCGCCTCGAACCTGAACCACGCGACGGCCCCGAAGAAGGTCAGGAAGCCGAGCCAGATCAGACCGAATTGGCGGAGCTGCCGGTCGCTGGGATCGCGGTTGACTCGAATGACGCTCATCGCCACCTCAATCCAGCTCGAAGCGGTCGAGGTAGCTCTCGCGGTCGACCTCGCCGGCCGGCTGCTCCCACTTGAAGAGCATGTGGTCCTCGAGCACCAACACGTCCATGTCCGTGCCCATGAAGCAGAAGTATGCGTGCTCCGGCGAACAGACGATGGGCTCGCCGCGAACGTTGAACGAGGTGTTGATGAGGACCGGGCAGCCGGTTCGTTGGTGGAACCGGGTCATGAGCCGGTGGAGCCTCGGATACCGCACCTCGTCCACGGTTTGCACCCGGGCCGAGTGATCCACGTGAGTGATGGCCGGCACCGTCGATCGTGAGACCTTGAGCTTGTCGAGCCCGTCGGCCTTCTCGTTCTCGGGCAGCCGCACGGCGTCGGCGACGGGCGAGACGATAAGCATGTACGGGCTGTCCTGACCTCCCGCCATGTCGAATACCTCTGCGGCGTGCTCCGCCAGGACGATGGGCGCGAAGGGACGGAAGGACTCCCGAAACTTGATCTTGAGGTTCATCACCGACTGCATCTCGCGGCTCCGCGCGTCGCCGATGATCGAGCGGCAGCCGAGGGCCCGGGGACCGAACTCCATGCGTCCGTGAAACAGCCCGACCACCTTCCCGTCCTCGATGAGATCCACCAACCGGTCGTCGAACTCCCCGGGATCCTCGATGCGGTGCGCCACCGCACCCCGCTCGGCGAGGAACCCCGCGATCTCATCCGACGAAAAACACGGCCCGAGCAGGGAGCCCCGCTGCGAGTCCGGACGCTCTGCCCGGCGGGGACTGTCCAGCAGTTGGTGCCAGATGAAGAGGGCGGCGCCCACCGCCCCGCCGGCGTCGCCCGATGCGGGTTGGATCCAGATCTCGTCGAAGGGCCCATCATTGAGGATCCGGCCGTTGCCGACGCAGTTCAGGGCCACGCCGCCCGCGAGGCAGGCCTTGGTCATCCTGGTCTCGGCGTGGACGTGGCGCGCCATGCGGAGCATGACCTCTTCGGTCACCTTCTGGATCGAGGCGGCCATGTCCATCTCGCGTTGGGTGAGGGGAGACTCGGGCTCTCTCGGCGGTCCGCCGAAGAGGGTGTCGAAGCGCTTGGACGTCATGGTCAGCCCCTGGCAGTAGTTGAAGTACTCCAGATTCAGGCTGAAGGAGCCGTCCTCGTTCAGATTCAGGAGGTGATCGAGGATCCGGTCCACGTACCTCGGCTCGCCGTAGGGCGCCAGCCCCATGAGCTTGTACTCACCCGAGTTCACCTTGAAGCCGGTGAAGTAGGTGAACGCCGAGTAGAGGAGCCCGAGACTATGCGGAAAACGGAGCTCGTGGCTGAGCTCGATCCGGTTGCCGCGGCCGACGCCCCAACTCGCCGTCGCCCACTCCCCCACCCCGTCCAGCGTCAGGATCGCCGCTTCGTCGAAGGGCGACGGGAAGAACGCCGACGCTGCGTGGGACTCGTGGTGCTCGGTGAAGACGATTCGTTTGCTGTAGCCCGGGCCGAGCTCGCGACGGATCTCCCGCGGCAGGTGAAGCTTCTGGTTGAGCCACAGCGGCATCGCCTTGAGAAAGGACCGGAAGCCCGACGGCGCGAAAGCCAGATAGGTCTCGAGCAGCCGCTCGAACTTCAGAAACGGCTTGTCGTAGAAGCCGACGTAGTCGAGATCCTCGGCGGTGATCCCAGCCTCGGCCAGACAGTAGTCGATGGCGTGGGACGGGAAACTGTGGTCGTGCTTGATCCGGGTGAAGCGCTCCTCCTGGGCCGCGGCGGTGATCTCACCATCCACGACCACGGCGGCCGCCGAGTCGTGGTAGTAGGCCGAGATGCCCAGGATCGCCGTCATCGAATCAGGCCTCCGGCGTTCCCAGGTGTCCCAGGAGAACGTCGCGCTTGGCCTCCATGGCCTCCCTGGTCCGCGCCTCGAGCACCAAGCGGAGATACGGCTCGGTGTTGGACGGGCGGACGTTGAACCACCAGTCGTCGTACTGCACGGTGATCCCGTCCAGGTAGTCGATGGAACCGTCGGCGAAGACCTCGGCGAGGTGGCGGATCATCCCCTCTTTGTCCTCCACCTTGAAGTTGATCTCCCCGGTGGCGTGGTAGCGCTTGAGGGGCGCCACCAGCTCGGAGAGGGGCTTGCCGGTCTCGCGCAGGTGATTGAGCACCTCGATGACCGTCCCGATGGACGAGTCGGCCGTGTAGTTTCGCCGGTAGTAGAAGTGGCCGGCGAGTTCGCCGCCGAAGGGTGAGTCGTGCTCGCGCATGGTGGCCTTGATAAACGAGTGCCCGACGCGCTCGCGCACCGCCTTGCCGCCGGCCTCCTCGATGGCCTCTTTGGTGGCCCATGACGAGCGCAGGTCGTAGACCACGACGGCGCCCGGCTCGTCGCGGAGGAACCGCGGCGCCAGCAGGCCGGTGATCATGTCCGCCGAGATGGCGTTGCCCTTCTCGTCGATGATCATCGCCCGGTCGGCGTCGCCGTCGAAGGCCACGCCGAGGTCGCAGCCGTTGTCCTTCACCGCCTTTTCCACGTCCACCAGGTTCTCCGCCTTGAGCGGGTTGGCCTCGTGGTTCGGGAAGGTGCCGTCGAGCTCGAAGTAGAGGGGCGTCAGGTCGACGTTGAGCTGCTCGAGGATCGGCAGGTAGATGGTCCCCATGCCGTTGGCGGCGTCGGCCGCCAGCTTGAGCCGCGGCTCCGAATCCACCATTTCGGAGAGAACGTGCTCGGTGTAGTCGCCGAAGACGTCGCGAGAGGTCTCCCCCGCCACGGGCTCGAGATCGGTGGAGACGTCGGAAGCTTCGATGAGCGCCTCGAGGCGGTCAATGCCGGTCTCGTACGATACGGGAATGGCGTCGCGCCGCGACATTTTGAAGCCGTTGTAGACGGCGGGGTTGTGGCTCGCCGTGATCTGGATGCCGCCCGAGGCCTGGAGGAACCCGGTGGCGAAGTAGTTCTGCGGGGTGTCGGCGATGCCGATGTCGATCACCGACACGCCGCGGGCGCGAAGGCCGTTCTTCACCGCCTGCGACAGCGGCACCGAGTGGGACCGCATGTCCCGGGACACCACCACCACCGGTCCCAGAGCCAGGTCCTCCTCGTCGAGCAAATCGCGGAAGTAGTACCCGACATTGAACGCCGTGGTCTCGTCGAGCTGATCGGGGTAGGTTCCCCGAATGTCGTACGCCTTGAAGATTCCTGCCATGAAGACTCCCTGCGAATGATCTGTGGTCAAAACCTGAGAAATCCTATCACCTTCTCGGTCGGTTTCGAATGCATGCCGCGAATCGTCGCACCGTCGCTCTCAGGAAGGGTCACCTCATGGCAGTCTTGGAAGAGGACTCTCGTCAGGGATCGGAGCGCCCGCTGTCTTCGGACGCCGTTTTCAGATTGCCGGCACCATTGCGCCGTCGCGGTGAGAACCGCTACGATCGTGGGATGTGCGGCCGGTACACCCTGACTGTCGACGCCTCCCTTCTGGCGGAGCTCTTCGAGCTCGAGCCGCCGGCCGGTCTCGCGCCCCGCTACAACATCGCGCCGACCCAGATCGTGCCCATCGTCCGCCACGACGCTGACGACGCCCGAGAGTGGGCCGAGGCCAGGTGGGGGCTCATCCCCCCGTGGGCGAAGGACATCACGATCGGCAGCCGCCTGATCAACGCCCGCGCCGAGACCGCCGCCGAGAAACCGTCCTTCCGCGTCGCCTTCGCCTCCCGGCGGTGCCTGGTGCCCACCGACGGGTTCTACGAGTGGGTGAAGACCCCCGGCGGCAAGCTGCCCCACCACATCCGCTTCGCCGACCGCCGCCCCTTCGCTTTCGCCGGGCTGTGGGAGACGTGGAACAGCCCCGGGGGCGACACGGTGGAGTCCTACACCATTCTCACCACGACGCCCAACGCGCTCGTGGCCCCGCTGCACACCCGCATGCCGGTGATCCTGGATCCGGCGCGCTACGACGAGTGGCTGCAACCGGCGCCGCTTTCCCCCGCTCTCGCCGATGAGCTGCTCGTTCCCTATCCGGGCGATGGGCTGGAGGCCGTTCCGGTGAGCACTGCGGTGAACTCGGTGGCCAACGACGACCCCCGCTGCATCGAGCCGTTGGGGACGCAGGGTACGTTGGGGTTCTGAAGGGTAATGGCTCCCACCGCTGTGGGAGTGCTGGGTCACGGGTGAGGAGGAATGAAGGTCTGAGGATGAGAAGGTCTACCGAGATTCACCCTCTCACTCACTCACCTCCCCACCTTCTCACTGACTCAGCGAAATCAGACCCCGTTGGTCTCGCGTATAATCCCCCGGCACGACATCGAATTTTTCGGAGGCACGATGAGCAAGCAGTGGTACGTTGCAGTGGACGGTCAGAGCTTTGGCCCGTTCGACGAGGAAACCCTTCGATCCAAGTTCGCATCCGGTGAGTACAACGCCGAGCACCACGTGTTCAGCGAGGGCATGAAAGGCTGGGTCCCGGCGGGAACCGTCGACGATTTCAGCGGCAGCTTCTCGGCCGCCCCCGCGCCGCCGCCCCCCGCGCCCCGCGGCGGCGGCGTTGCCGACGAGGTCGACTACGAGGTCTTCGGCGCCGAGATGCAGTTCGTCGAGATCGAGCTCGACCCCGGCGAGAGCGTGGTCGCCGAGGCCGGCGGGATGATGTACATGGAGAACGGCATCGAGATGAACACCATCTTCGGCGACGGCGGCGGCCAGGAGGGCGGCTTCATGGACAAGCTCGTCGGGGCCGGCAAGCGGCTGCTCACCGGCGAGAGCCTGTTCATGACCGTCTTCACCCACCAGGGAAGCGGCAAGGCCAAGTGCGCCTTCGCCTCCCCTTACCCCGGCAAGATCATTCCCGTCGATCTCGCCAAGGCCGGCGGCACCCTCATCTGCCAGAAGGACGCCTTCCTCTGCGCCGCCAAGGGCGTGACCGTGGGCATCGCCTTCCAGAAGAAGATCGGCACCGGTCTCTTCGGCGGCGAGGGCTTCATCATGCAGAAGCTCGAAGGCGACGGCAAAGCGTTCGTCCACGCCGGCGGCACCATCGTCGAGAAAGAGCTCGGCCCGGGCGAGAGCCTGCGGGTGGACACCGGCTGCCTCGTCGCGCTGGAGCCCAGCGTCCGCTACGACGTGGAGTTCGTCGGCGGCGTCAAGTCGGCTATCTTCGGCGGTGAGGGGTTCTTCTTCGCCCAGCTCGCCGGCCCCGGAAAGGTCTGGCTCCAGAGCCTCCCCTTCAGCCGGCTCGCCGGACGGATCTGGCAGGCGGCGCCCCAGGGCGGCGGCAGCGACCGCGGCGAGGGATCCGTCCTCGGCAAGATGGGCGGCATCGGCGGCTTCTTCGACGGCGACTGACAACCTCGAAGATTCAACGCGAACGAATCCATCGCATTTCTGACGCGGATTTCGCGGATTTCACGGATGCGTCGCGGCTTTTTGAGTCATCGCATCCCTTGCTCAATGATTGCCATGGATATGCGGTTTCGCACTGCGATGGATCCGTGATATCCGTGAAATCCGCGTCAGAGACTGCGATGTGCGATGGATGCGATGGCTCTTTCACATGCGACGCTGCGATGGATCCGTGTTGATTCGTGATCAAGAACCTTGACCTGTCGATTCGCGATCTCTCATCCCCGTGCTTCGATCACCCGGTTTTCACTCTTCCCGGCATCGCCGAGCGAACTCGTCGAGGACCTGGAGGTACGGTTCGATGGAAGGGATGAAGTGCCGCTCGTCCCTGGAGTGTGGACCGATGCCTGTCTGGCCCCAGACCACCTGGTTGCCGCCGGGGGCAAAGCGGGCCGACGAACCGGGCTTCTTGCGGCCGATGACCGCCGGACGGCCGGACACCGCCTCGACGCTCGCGACCAGCCGGTGCAGGTGCGGGTTGTCCTGCGGGCACGCCACGCCCGCCTCCATGACCTCGAAATCGGGCTCGATGCCGAGCTCCGCGCAGAGGTTTCGAATCTCCTCCGCCATGGCGTCGATGCCGTCCGACGGAATCGGACGAATCTCGAGGCCGAGATCCCCCGATCCGGCGGTGATGTTGTACACCCGCGGCTCGCCCACACTGAGAAACGGGAACCGTGCGGCCGTCTCCCAGCCGTCGAGGCTCGACAGCGTCAGGTGCCGGGCGAGGACCGATGAAAGGACCCCTTTGAGTTCGATGAGACGATCCAGGAGGTCGACCGGCACGGCGCCGGTTCCCGAGTGGCCCTTTTCCCCGGTTGCGGTGAACAGGATCCGGACCACGCCCCGGCTCTCCGGACAGATGGAACCGAACTCCTCGTCGCCCTTCTCGCCGGTTCGCTCCCCAACCAGCATGATCTCCGGCGTCCAGCCGACGCGTGCTTCGAGCTCGGCCAGAATGTGGGGGGTTCCCCATGCCTCCCCTTCTCCGTTTTCCTCGTTGCCCACCAGAATGGCGTTGAACGGCGGGTACGGCGGTCCCGCCGCAGCGGCGTCCCGCAACCACACCATGGTGCTGGCGACCACCGTCTTCATGTCCGCCGCACCGCGGCCCCACAGGTAGTCCCCGTCGATTCGGGGTTCGAACTGGCGGTCGTCCGGTTCCGGCGGCACCACGTCGAAGTGCCCGCAGAAGCTGACCGGAGCGACCAGGTTTCCCCGGAAGCCGGCCACCACCGAGGGGTACGTCCCATCGTCGAAGAGCTCCACCTCCAGGTCCGCGTTTCGCAGCCACCCCGCCACGAAGCGTGCGCAGACCAGGACCTCGTCCAACCGCTCGTCCGGGCAGTTGGTCACCGACGGCATTCTGATCAGCTCCACGGCGAGATCGACGACGTCTCGGCTTCGATCGCTCCCGGTCTCGACCATGATGGTTGGCTGCCGGTCTTCGAGACGTACCGGCATGGCCGGTTGCATCCGCGCCATCTCGCGGATTCCGGCCACCAGGCTCCCGAAGCACGGCGACGAGCTGTCTCGGATCTCCGGGAGCTGGGAGATCCTCTCCACCTCGTCCGCCACCCGACGCCGCCGCCGACGGATCGCCTCGCCCACCAGCTCCCTCGGGACCACCGTCGCCCCCGAGGCAGTCCTCTCGGGCGAGCCCAGTTCCTCCTGAAACCAGCTCCTCAATTCGCCTGCCGGATTCGGACCCCCTCCCGCCATCTCCCGCAGGGGCTCGAGATGGCCGCGGCAGCCGAGCCCTTCCGCCAGGGGATCCAGCTCGTCGAGAACCTCGCCGAGGAGCTCGCGGACGGAAAGGTGATCAGCGCCGAAGGGACGGGTCACGTCGGCATCGAGGCCAGCCACAGCAGCTCCAACCTCGTCGGCGCGGACAGTGGCGATGTCCGGATCGCCATAGCGGTAGCCTGCCCCGAAGTCGTCGTCGGCGTAAATTCTCAACATGAGCAGCTCTTTGAAGAGAATCTTGGCCACCGAGAGCTCGAAACTGTCGCCGCCCTCGTCGGTGCGAACCTCGACCCGGGTCATGGGCAGATCGACGCGGGCGCAGAGCTTCTCGACGATGAGGTCGCGTTCCGCCTCCTCCAGGCTGCCGTGCTCTCCCGACGCGTAGATCCCCCGCCGGTAGAGCTCCCGGAGCTGGTCCGAGGTCGCGTGGATGTTGCGCCGAACCGGTTCCACGTCGGACCTCGCGCGCACAGGCGTCCAGTTGTTGGCGCCGAAGCGAACTCCCCGCCGCACGAGGTCGTAGGAGATCCGGAGGTAGTCGTCGTGGCTGGTGTAGAGCCCACCCACGTCCAGCTCCGCCGGGTTCGGAAAAGCCAGCAGGCGCTGCGAGTCACAATCGGTGAGCACCGTGCGCGGCTCGCCGTCGACGATTTCCCAGGTCAGGGGCGAGGCGGCGCTGACCGCAATGAAGAGCGGGCAGTACGGTCGCAGGAGCCGGGTTGCTCGGATCAAGGCGTGGTTGCGGTACGCCTCCAGGGTTTGCCGGCGGCGTTCGGACAGCGGCAGGTGGAAGTAGTCCCAGGACAGCAGGGCCTCCGGGAAGCTGTGGTTGGTGTGAATGCCGGCCGTGGCGAGCCGCGCTCCGAAGAGCTCGACGCAGTGCTCGAGATAGCGTCGGCGCGCCAGGTTCCAGCCGCCGGGGACGCAGTCGGCATTGACCTGGAAGGAGGTCGGAATCACTCCGTGGAGGGCGGAGAAACCCTCACCGTGGCTCAGCTCGATTTCGGACAGGGTGTTGAGCAGGACCGCCTCGAGCAGCCTGCCCTCGGCCGCCGTGGCGACCGCGCTGAAGTGCGGTCCGGTGGTCAGCTCGATCATCCAGTGGAAGACCTCGAGCTGAAACCTGTCGCGGGCCCACTCGGGGAGCCTTTCGTCCCGCAGGTAGTCGGCGAACGACCGCCGCTCGGGCCCGGCGCCCACCGAGGCAACCGGCTGCAACGAGTCCCGGAGAATGTTCAGCTCCACCTCGAGGCCCGAGGTGCCGCCTTCTGGGTCGTTCTGGCGGGACGACTCCACCGCCATCTGAACCTTTTCGGCGAAACGGAACCAATCCAATCGCTTCGACGCCTCCATGGGGTCACTCTTTCTCTCCCGCTGCGACCCCGAACGAGGCAGCGCGGAATGTCTGAACTCCTGATTCGATTGTAACCATGCGGGATCCGTCGTCTCGACCGATCTTCCACGAATCCACCGGGAGCCCTTCATGAACACACGACCCCCACGAACCTCACTCACGGCAGCCGTCCTCGCCTTCCTTCTCTCGTCCCTCGCCGGCGTCGGGGCGAGAGCGGGCACGCCGAACGTAGAGCTGGTGCCCCTCGCCGGCAATTTCGAGCGCCCGATCTCCATCACCCACGCCGGCGACGGCACAGGGCGGATCTTCATCGTCGAAAAGACGGGCGCCATTCGTATCGTGGACGGCCTCGGGAACCTGCTCCCGGCCCCGTTCCTCGAGCTCGGCAGTCAGGTCAGCACCGGTTCCGAGCAGGGCGTCCTCGGTCTGGCGTTTCACCCCGAGTACGCCGCCACCGGGCTTTTCTTCGTCCACTACACCAACACCGGCGGCGACACCGTCGTATCGCGATTCTCGGTCAGCGCCGACAGCAACGTGGCCGACCCGACCAGCGAGGTCCAGATCCTCACGGTCGTACAGCCCTACGCGAATCACAATGGCGGCCAGATCGCCTTCGGCCCCGACGGCTACCTCTACATCGGTCTCGGAGACGGCGGCGCCGGCGGGGATCCCGGCGACCGCGCTCAGGACAAGGCCCTCCTCCTCGGCAAGATCCTTCGCATCGACGTCGACGGCCAGGATCCTGGCCTTCAGTACGCCATTCCGCCGGACAACCCATTCGTCGGCGTGCCCGGCGTGAGGGAGGAGATCTGGGCCGTCGGTCTCCGCAATCCGTGGCGATTCAGCTTCGACCGCCTCACCGGCGATCTCTTCATGGGCGACGTCGGCCAGTACGAGTGGGAAGAGATCAACGTTCAACCCGCCTCGAGCTCGGGTGGTGAGAATTGGGGCTGGCGCTGTTATGAGGGCAACGTTCCCTTCAATACCGACGATTGCTTGCCGGTCGCCAACTACTTCTTTCCCATCCTCGTGTATCAGCACGCGGCAGGAAACTGCTCGGTCAACGGCGGCTACCGCTACCGTGGCCCCAACTACCCGAACCTCCACGGCCGGTATCTCTTCGGCGATTACTGCAGCGGCCGGATCTGGGCCGGCGCCTTCGACGGCGCTTCGTGGTCAGCGGACGAGGTCTTCGACATGACGTCCTACCAGAGCACCTTCGGCGAAGACGAAGACGGCGAGCTGCTGGTGGCCTCGTACTCGGACAACGCCACGGTCTACCGGATCGTCGATTCCAGCCTGGTCGCCGAGGTGTTCAGCGACGGCTTCGAAGACGGCCACACCGACGCCTGGGACGCCATCTCGCCGTAGCCTTCACCGGAGAGAAAACGCAGATCACGCCGATCGGCGCGGATCCATCGGGTATCTTCTGGCCTTCCGCGCGGGGCGAAGAGTTTCCGGACCGTCAAAAGGCACCCTCGGTGGGCCAAGGCCCACCCTACCCACGAAACCGGAACGCAATATCCAACGGCTCCAGCACCCTCATCGGTTACGGAACCGGCTGTCGCCGCAGCGCCGTAGGGTGGGCCTTGGCCCAACGGATCGCCTCCCGGCTCCGAACGGCGATCCTGGACCTCAATCTGTCACAGCGACGACAGGCCCTCCCACAGGCGGTTGGTGGCCGCACGGGAAACCTCAGGCGGCAGCGCGTAGGAGAAGCGGATCCAGCGCGCTCCGAAGTCCGAAAAGTAGATTCCCGGAACCACCGCGAGCCCGAAACGCTCGGCCAGGATCGCTCCCAGCTCGGCACCGTCCGAGAGATCCGCCCGGTCGATCCAGGGACCCACGTCAAGGAAGGCGTAGTAGCCCTTACCCAGGATGGACCGGAGGCCTTTCTCTTCGATGAAGCTCTGCATGACCCGGCGGCTCGCATTCGTGGGCTCGACGATGGGGGCGGCGGCCTCGGCGAACCCCTTCCGGTACGCCGCGATCGCCACCGCCTGGCTGTGGAACGAGGGGATCACCGCGTGGGAGGCCCGGCTCTGCATGAACGCCGTCATCTCCTTCGAGGACACCAGGTGGGCATTCCGGATGTTGCTGGCGCCGAGGTTCTTGGTGATGCCGTCGAGGAAGATGCAGCGGTCCCGCTCTTCCGGTTCCAGCGACAGCAGAAAGGCGTTGAGGTCGTGCGGCTCCTCGTCGGTCACCCGGTGGTAGATCCAGTCGAAGAGCACGAAGGGGATCTTCGCGGCAAAGGCCGCCCGTGCGAGCTCGATCTGCCGCTCCGGCGACAGGCTGCGCCCGGTGGGATTGTCGGGGCTCGTGATGACGAGCATGGAGATCTTGCGTCCGCCGTAGCCGGCGGCGGCGTCGACCATCGCCCGGATGGACCCCGGGGTCAGCGCCCACGCGTCGTCCTCGCGCCCGGGGGCGAGCATGACGTTGCCGCCGATGGCGTACGGACCCCAGTTGTAGGAGATCCACGGCACTCTCGACACCGCGACGAAGTCTCCCCGCCGGTCGTGGCCGAGAAACTGCGCCGCGTCGTAGGCCTTGACGAGCACATCCCTGCCGCCCACCCCGGCGAGGACGTTTTCCGGTCCCCAGCCGGTGGCGGCGTCGAGCTGCCAGTAGTCCTCCACCACGGCCGTACGGAACTCCGGGGTGCCGAAGGGCTTGTCGTAGCCGGTGCCGTGCTCAATCTGGAGCCGGTGCGCCTCCTCGAGCAGCTCGACGGGTACGCCGGGCAGGCTCGCTCCGCCGTCCCCCTGGCTGGCGTCGAACATCTCGCGGTCCGGGTTGTCGCGGCGGAAGACCGCCAGGGCCTCCTTGATCTCGAACATCCGGCTGCCGGGAATCCCGGCCATCCTGCTCGGCGAGTCGTCGATGCTCGCCAGCTCCTCGGGGCGTACCACCAACTGCGGGCCGTCGTCGCTCATCGTTCCTCCTTCAGGATTCCATTGTGACATCACGCACTGCATTCCAGGAGGTCGTGCGGACTCAACTCGCCAGCACCCGTCTTCCTTCCGCCGGAGCACCACCGAACCGCCGAGACGTAGAGGACGCCCTCCGGGCGGCTTACCGCATCATCCGACCCCGAAAGCTCCGCCGACTGGATGCAGCTGGAGCAACCGGTCGCGGACCCTATCGAGCTCGCCGGTGGCGGCGAGGTCGCGGGCCAGGGAGCGGGTGTCCCGCACCAGGTCCTGGTCGCGGACGAGGTCGGCGAAACGGAAGGCGTCCGCCCCCCACTGACGCAGCCCCGCCAGCTCGCCGGGACCGCGGTGGCGGAGATCCTCCTCTGCCACCGCGAAGCCGTCGGTGGTGCCCGCGAGGACCTCCAACCGGCGGCGGGCGTCGTCAGAGGGCTGCTCTCCCGTGACCAGGATGCACCACGAGGGTCGTGAGCCTCGCCCGACCCGGCCCCGGAGCTGGTGGAGCTGAGAGAGCCCGAAACGATCCGCTCCTTCCACCACCATCACGGTTGCGGCGGGAACGTCGACGCCCACCTCGATGACCGTGGTGGAGAGCAGCACCTTGAGCTCGCCACTCCGAAACCGGGAGGCGACCGCCTCCTGCTCATTCCGCGACATGCGCCCGTGCAGCACTCCGACCTCGTACGGGTCGAGAGCTCGGTCCAGGACCACGGCCGTCTCCTCGATGGACGGCGCCGCCACCTCCTCGGAGCTCTCGATGAAAGGACAGACCACGAAGGCCTGGCCACCGTCGGAGAGCTCGGAGTGCAGAAATGCGTGGATTCGAGACCGCGCCGAGGGATCGCGAATCTCGGTTCGGACCGGCCGCCTCCCCGGCGGCATCTCGTCGATCACGCTGAGCTCCAAATCGCCGTAGAGCGTCAGCGCCAGGGACCGCGGGATGGGAGTCGCCGTCATCACCAGCAGGTGGGGGTCCGGTCCCTTGTCGACCAGCCGCTGCCGCTGGGCGACGCCGAAGCGGTGCTGCTCGTCGATGACCACCAGCCCGAGGTCGTCGTACCGGAGCTTCCCCTGAAAGAGTGCGTGAGTGCCAACCACGACCTTCAGGGAGCCGGCATCGAGCCGGCGCCGCACGGCGGCGGCGTGCTGGGCTGCGCCCGTCAGCAGCCCGACCCGGATCCCGGTGGGACCGAGGGTGGCCGACACCGACCGGTGGAGCTGCTCGGCGAGAAGCTCGGTGGGCGCCATGAGCGCCGTCTGCCGGCCTCCCGCCAGCGCCGCGAGAATGGCGGTAGTCGCCACCGCGGTCTTACCGGAACCCACGTCCCCCTGCAGCAAGCGCGCCATAGGCACCGGCTTCGCCATATCGTCGAGAATCTCGCCCACCACCCTCCGCTGGGCGCCGGTGAACTCGAAGGGAAAGAAGGCCGTTACCTCACCCGGAAAGGTCGACCGCACCCGGATGGGGGCGGCAGTCCGATCCAACCGCTCCGCCCGGTGGCGGGCGACCACGCAGGCCACTGCGAGGAGCTCGTCAAAGGCCAACCGGCGGTGCGCCGGGGTCCTCCGGAGATTGAGCTGCACGGCCAGCTCACCGGGGTCCATACGCTCCGGGGAGGGGCGGTGAAGCCCCGTCAGCGCCGAACCGAGATCAGGCAGACCCCGGTCCTTTCGCAGTTCTTGCGGAAGCGGATCCGCCAGATCCGCAAGCACGCCGAGCGCCTGGTCGAGAGCGTTGCGAAGCCGCTTCCCAGCCAGCGGACCCACCGGGGAGTAGATCGGCACCAGGTCCTGGGGCTCGAGGCCTTCCTCCAGCGGACGGATCTCGGGGTTCACCAGCTGGCGGCGACCGCTCCTGCTCGTGCCCACCCGGCCGAAGACGAAGGCATCGACGCCGTTCTCGAAGCGTTGGGCGACCCACGGCTGATTGAACCAGCGCACCGGAATCGTTCCGGACCCATCGTCGAAGCGGCCCTCACCGATGCTCAGGCGCCCGCGCACCCGCCGCGATCCGGTGCACACCACCGTTCCCCGCAGGAGAACCGGCCGTTCCGTGGTCAGCGCCGTCGACGCCGCGACCACCGAGCCACGGTCCTGGTAGCGGCGCGGCAACCGGAGGAGGAGATCGATGATCCGGTGGACACCCTCATCGGCCAGCCCCGCTGCAGTCTTGGGTCCGACCCCCGCCAGCCGCTCGACGGCATCGTCCGGCCGCAGCCGTTGCGACCCGGCCAGGTCTCAGCCCCCGGAGGGATCGATCTCGAAGCGGCACTGGATGGTGCCGAAAATGACCGTATCACCCGGTTTCAGCGGGTGGGGCTTCCCGGCCGAGAGCCGTACCCCGCTGACAAAGGTCCCGTTCATGGTGCCCACGTCCTCGACCACAACGAAGGAGCCGTCCTCCTCGCGTTTGATCCGGGCGTGCCGGCGCGAGATGGAGCGCTTGCCGTCCACCGGTGTCAGGTCCACGTCGGGGTGGATCCCGGTCACCGGGTCGATCCGGCCCACCGAGGTCTCACCTTCCTTGGCGAGGGGGAAGACCAGCCCCGACGTGACCTCAACCAGCCGCGCGCTGGGGTCCGGAGAGGCCTTGGGCTCCTCGGTCACGTCGGGCGACGCGAGGTCGATCTCGTGCCCCACCGCCTCTTCGAAGAGCTGCGTCGTCTGGCGCAACCGCCGCACGAGCTTGCGCATGATCCGGATGGTGATTTCCGGGTTGTGCTTGAGGATGAAGGTGAAGGCCGAACGATCGATGCTCACCGCCTCCACCTCGCTCAGGGCGATGGCGGTGGCCGATCTCGGAACATCATCTTCGAGCATGCACATCTCACCGAAGAAATCGCCCTTACCCAGCCTGGCGAGAATGCGCTCCTCATTGCCCAGGCGCTTGCGGATCTCCACCTCGCCCTTCTCGATGACATACATCGCAAGGCCGAGATCGCCCTCGGCGAAGATCACCTTGCCCTCCGCGAAGCTCGTTCGCATGGGCTCGAGGGAGTCGTGAGTGCTCTTCTCTCCGGTGGTCTTGAACTTCGCCATCACGCCCTCCAGATTACCTCACCCCGAGACGAATCCACCACAACCTCGACGCCGATGGGGAATGCCCGGTTGTCGGCGCCGTGGCCGAAAGGCAGACCGGTCACGACGGGCACCTGCTCCGGTACGACCTCGAGCAGCCGCTCCCGCCAGACCCTCCGGCACTGGCGGCTCGGCCGGCACCCGTGCAACCTGCCCGTCACCACCCCGGCGATCCCGTCGAAACCTCGGCAGTGGGCGAGCTGCGTCAACATGCGATCCAGACGGTAGCCCGGCTCGCCGACCTCTTCGAGAAAGAGCACCGAGCCGGAGACGTTCGCCTCCCAGGGAGTTCCCATCATGGCCGTCATCAGCGAAAGGTTGCCGCCGAGCGCCACGCCGCATCCGGTTCCATGCCGCAGCACCTGCGAGTCGTGGAAGCTGAAGAGAGGCTTGCCGACGTATCCGCCCCGGAGCAGAGCCCGAAGGCGATCGCCGTTGGATCCCCGGGCCAACCCCGCCGCGACCATCGGTCCGTGCACCTGACCAGCACCGCGCAAAAAACCCAGCAATGCCGTCAGATCCGAGTAGCCGACGAAGCGAGCCCGAGCGGCGGCCAGACGCTCCCACGGCAACCGGTCCAGCAACCGGCTCAGCCCGAAACCGCCGCGGGCCGCGATGAACGTCCGAACGCCGCGCTCCAGAAGCTCATCGAGCCCGGCCAGGCGCTCAGCGTCGGGTCCCGCCAGGTACCCGTGCTGTTCGAGGAGATTGGGCGCCAGCTCCACCGGATTGCCCCAGCCGCGCAGAACCCGAAGCCCACTCTCCAGCTTGCCCGGATCAACCGGGCCGGAAAGTGCCACGACGCCGATCGGCTCGTCGCGTTGGAGGTTGCGCCACTTCGCCACGTTCACGACAGCATAAACCTTAACAGCGTTTTCGGCCCGTGATGCACAGCACCATGGGCCGAAAAGGCAGGAGGAGGCTGTAAGCCGGATTCTGTGCCCTTGGGCGGCGTTCATTCATCTTGGCCGCGCGTCACCGCACGGCTCCAGCAACCTACCCGGAAGCCTCCTCCGCCGAAGCGGATTGCGGGGACGGGCGACCCTCGACTTCCCTATTCGGTCTTGCTCCGCATGGGGTTTACCGTGCCTCCTCCGTCACCGGCGGAGCGGTGCGCTCTTACCGCACCCTTTCACCCTTACCCACTTCCCGTGGGCGGTCTGCTTTCTGCGGCACTTTCCCTCGCGTTGCCACGGCCGGGCGTTACCCGGCATGCTGCCCGTCCGGAGTCCGGACTTTCCTCCCCCGCCCTGTCGAGCGGCAGCGAACGCCCGCCTCCACCTGCAGGCTGGAGCATATCAGGTTCATCTCGCATAGCGGAACGAACCCAAGTTCTGAGTTCTCAGTTCTTAGTTCTTAGTTCTTAGTTGCATCGCAGGTGTCGAGACTTGACGGTAACGTTCTCATTGCACCTGACCGAGCGGAAACGGGCCCGCTCCACTCCCAAAGAAAAACGCGAATTGATGCCGGGGGTTCCGTATTCAAATCGCAAGAACCCGCTCCAACCCTTCCAATCCAGCCGACAACCCCTCAATCCTCAAGCACCTGCGATGCAACTAAGAACTGAGAACTCAAAACTCAGAATTCACCCTTGCGATGAAACTCATAACTCATAACTATTGTTCATCCCGCCATGTGCGGGATGAACCGAATACCACTGAACCGGTCGATCAACCGCTGTTCTTCGAAACCGCCCGGCGAACCATGTCGCTGGTGATGAGCAGACGCTCGCCGCCGTCGCCGGACTTCTCGAGCCCCTCGAAGGCCCAGGGGTCGAACTCCAGCCGATTGATGATGCGGCCGAAAACGGTCCGCAGGGCGCGGGCGCCGGTGCGGCTGTTCTTGGCCGCCTCCTCGGCGATCATCGCCGCCGCCACGTCATCGAGCTCCAGGCCGATGCCGAGCACGTCGAAGTACCGCTTGGAACGGAGGTAGGGTGAGTCTACGGACTTCAGGAGAATCTCCTTGAGCACCGCCGCGTCGAGTTCGCGGAGCATCACCACGTCGTCGAACCGGGCCATGAACTGCGGCACCATGCCGTACTCGAAGAGATCCTCCGGCTTGAGGAAGTCACTGAGCTCGAATCGCGTCTCGATGCGAACCTGGCCGTCGGCCGTTTGAATGGCCTGGGACTTGAGCTTTTCGCCGCTGCCCGGCCTGACCACTCGCAGGTAGACCTGGTCGTACAACCCTTCGAACGCGCCGCCGCAGATGAACATCATGTGGCGGGTGTCGATGGGCAAGACGATCTCCTTTTCAACCCCGTCCTCCCAGACGTGGGTGCGGTGGGCGACCACCTCACCCTCCATGAGGGTCAGCAGGCCCTGCTGGAGCACAACCCCGATGGCGTTGGGCTTGCCCGCGACGATGGACGACATCTTGTCGATCTCGTCGATGCAGATGGTGGCCCGCTCCATGGTCTCCTTGAGCTCGGCGGCTCCCGGCTTCTCGCCCACCAGCGCCCGAGCCCGCTGCTCGACGGCGGTGAGCAACCGCGCCGGCTGGAACTCCAAACGCTCGGCATCGACCAGCAGGTTGGCGTTGATGATGGTCATGGCGCGGAACGGACGATACTCACCGACCTCGTGGTACATCCGCTGGATGTTGTTCATGATGGTGGTCTTACCGGTACCCGAATTGCCGATGAGCAAAATGTTGCCCGGCACCTTGCCAGTGGTGTGCTTGTAGACCGCAACCGAGGTGTAGCGCAGGGCCGTCCCCTGTCCGAGCACGCCCTTCTGGAGCTCCTTGTAGATCTCCGGCGGCGTGATGGTCTCGAGGTCGCGCAGACCCTCCGCGTCGTCTTCTGTCCGATTCTCTGCCGTCATTCTCACTCCCGATTCTTCGCTGGAAAGGGCCGCAACGGCGGTCCCGCCGATGGGTTTCAGCCCGCCGCGACCCAGACCCCGTCCCGGGGCACCAGCTCATTGCCGTCGATGTGAACACTGACCCCGCAACCGCCGGGTCGAAAGTCGGTGACGATGTCCACGTGCTGCGCAGAACGGTTCAGCACTCCTTCGTCTTCCAGGCGAGCGATGAGCTCCCGGCCCTCGTCGGAGCCCGGGTCTTCCACGTAGCAGTGCTCATAGCTGGCGCCGATGGCGATGTGCATGGTGCCGCCGACCTTCTCGACGAAGAGCGGATGCTTGAGCACCCGGTCGAGGCCGGGGTTCATGCCGAAGGCGACCTCTCCCAGGCGGTGGGATCCGTCGTCGGTCTCGATGATGGTTGCCAAATGCTCGTGGCCCGTGTCGGCCCGATAGCCGATGATCCGCCCGTTATTGAACGTCAGGTGGATGCCCTCGATGTCGTGGCCGCCGTAGCTCACCGGCAGGTCGACGAAGATCTCGCCCTCCACGCTGGAGGCATCCGGACTTGTGAAGACCTCGCCGTCCGGAAAGTTTCGCAGACCATACGACATCGCCGCCCGGCCCTGAGAGATGCCCATGGTCAGCTCGAGCTCTCGGTCCTCCCCCGGGTGGCGGGTGACGATCCGCACTTCGGACCCCTGGTCGACCAGGGGCGCGATACGCTGCTCAGCGTCGAGAAGCGGCCGCGGATCCACCGTCGAGGCGCCGACGATGAAGGACTCGAAGTCCTCCATGGTCATCCCTTCCATCGCCGCGAAGGCCGCCGTCGGGTACAGGGTGATGACCCACGGCTTGGACAGTCGGATGTTGGCGAACGGCCGGTCCGCCGCAGCGAGCGCCTGCGCCTGCTCGGGGTCGAGGCCCTTGAACTGGTCCGGATCTTCGGCGCCGAGGACCTCGATGTACTTGGTCATGCTCTCGTAGCGCTCGCGGTGCCAGTCGGGAACTGCCGCGAGCTGCTCCGCGGTGCCGAATCGGCCCATGGCCGCCGACCAGACCTTGCCGCGGTCGTTGTTCGGCCCCACCAGGTAGACATCCGGCACTCCGCCGGCCTTGATGACGCCCTCCTCCAGGACGGAGATGAGGGGCCAGCACACCGGCTCGCCCTTGATCATCACGCGGTCGCCGGGGTCGACCCCGCCGATGGAGTGGTCGAGAAGGAATCCGGCCCAGGTTTCCAGGTCCCTGCGGTCGATCATGTGTGCCTCCGGTTTCTCGCTGCCGCGAGGACGCGACGCCGGAATTGTAATGCGATTTGCTCTCAAAGTGAAAACCAACCGCCACAAAGGAGTACGGAGCCGAGGGCCAACCTCGTCCAGAACCTCCGAGATCGGTTGCAGCGCGTACCCAACCTCGCAGAGGCCTCAGCGTGTGACGAGCTCATGGAACTCGGCGACGAGCTGCGCCGCGTCGTCGTCGTCGAGGCCGAGCAACGGCGGCCGGGTGCGGTAGTCGCCGACGCCTCGGGCGCGGAGGATGGCTTTGACCGCGGGACCGAGCCCGCGGCTTTCGAGACACCTGCGCACCCGGTCGAGCTCGGGCTGTCGCGACGGGTCGTCCCCGACGGCGACCACGAGCGCCGGAGCCACGCTCGCCACCGCGGTAATCGAACCGCTTCCGCCCGCCGCCAGAGCCACCGACAGCAGCCGGTCGTGACCGACCAGATAGGATCGGTCTTCCAGGCGCGAGGTGAACCGCTCGAGATCGCTCTCGACCCCTGAGCTGTCCTTCACCCCGGCGAATCTCGGGTGGCCCTCTACGGCGTCGAGAATCTCGTCGCTGATGGCGATGCCGGTCACCTGTGGGATGTGGTAGAGCAGCACCGGGATCTCCGCGGCGTCCAGCACGCTGCGGAAGAATCCTGTGAGACCGGCAGAGGGGGCGTTCCGGAAGTAAAACGGCGGCGGCAAGAGAGCCGCACCGTAGCCGAAATGCGCCGCGGTCTGAACCAGATGGGCCGCCTCGGCAGCAGCGCAGGAACCGATCCCGAGCATGAGCTCGAGGCCGCCGCCGAAGCGGGCCGCCGCCTCGGCCACCGCCATCCGCTCGTTGAGGTCGAACGACGGGAACTCACCGTTCGTCCCGAGGACCAGGACGCCGGTCAGCCCGCCGTCTTCCAGGAACGACAGGTGCCGTTCGAGAGCGTCGGGTTGCAGGAGCCCGTCATCACCGACCGGAGTCGGGATCGGGGCGTACGCACCACGTGGATAGGCCATTTTCCCTCCATCGGCCGCCGGCCGACGACCCGGAGGAGTGTAGCAGCCGGAAAGTGGTTCATCCCGCAATTGGCGGGATGAACCATAGTTATGAGTTTTGAGTTATGAGTTATGAGTTTCATCGCAAGGGTGAGTTCTGAGTTTTGAGTTCTCAGTTCTTAGTGATCATCGCAAGGGACGGTGCGGCGATTGAAGCGGGGCTGATTCAACCAGGAGCGCCAGCGGCAAGAACAAATCCAGCCGGTGATAGCCGGCGCGGTGACGCCTGCGATGACTGCGATGAAACTCATCACTCATAACTCATCACTCATAACTTGCGATGTGCGATGCAACTAAGAACTAAGAACTCGGAACTTGGGTTTATACCCCGAGGGGGAGGGCCCGCTGCCCCTCGACCTTCTTCAACCAGTTGAGACGAAAGACGCCGCCGCCGAGAGCCTCGAGCTCGAATCGCGGCGGTTTCTGCCGCGGCCAGTCCTCGAGCCCGTGGCGCAGAAAGAACTCCTTGATCCGGGGCGACCTGAGCTCCGGCGAGCCGTGCCAGAAACTCTCGGTGAGGGGCACCTCAACCGGCTCCGGCAGATCCGGCAGCAGCAGACTCACCTTCTCCCACTCGGGGCGGAACCAGAGGCTCAGGTCCCGCCCGAGGACCCGCACCCCGTAGGTGCTGTGGCCGTCGTACCAGGCTGAGACGATCATTGTCTCGAACAGTTTACCAGCTCAAACGGGTCCATCTCCGAAGCTGACGCCGAGATCGCGAGCGGTCATCACCGTGTCGCAGTCCAGGGGAACGGTCTTCAGCCGGCTGGTGGCCTCCTCGAGGGGGACCGCCCGCACCAACGGTGGGTCGAGAGCCACCATGTGGTTGAACCTCCCCTCCTCGATGAGCCGCACGGCGGCGGCGCCGAAGCGCAGCGCCAGCAGCCGGTCGAAAGTGGTGGGGCGGCCACCACGCTGGATGTGTCCGAGGACCACCGTTCGGGTCTCTTTGCCGGTGCGCTCATGGATTTCGGCCGCCACCCTCTCGCCGATCCCGCCGAGCAGAACCTCGCGGCCGATCTCCTCGCCTTTGGTGACCATGGCGCCGCCGGCCGGCTTCGCTCCTTCGGCCACGACCACGATGGAGAAGCGGCGGTTCCGAGCCTCCCGGTCGGCGATCTTGTGACAGACCATCTCGATGTCGAAGGGAACTTCGGGGATCAGGATCACGTCGGCGGTGGCCGCCACCCCGGAGTGCAGGGCGATCCAGCCTGCATAGCGCCCCATCACCTCGACGACCATGACCCGCTCGTGAGCTTCAGCGGTGGAGTGCAGCCGGTCGAGGGCCTCCGTCGCCACCGTCACCGCCGTGTCGAATCCGAAGGTGACCACCGTCCCCGTCAGGTCATTGTCGATGGTCTTCGGTACCCCCACCACCGGAATTCCCTTTTCGGCGAAGCGGTGGGCGATGCGCATGGAGCCGTCGCCGCCAATGGCAATGAGGGCATCGATCTCCAGCCGCCGGAAGTTCTCCACCACCTCATCGGAGCGATCCACCAGAGTGGTCGGTCGGTCCGGCAGACTCAACGGAAACTCGAAGGGGTTCCCTTTGTTGGTGGTGCCGAGGATGGTGCCCCCGATGTGGGTGATGCCGCGCACCGCGTCCGGATCGAGGGGCATGATCTTCGTCGTGTCGAGAAGGCCCGTGTAGCCGCGCCGAATGCCCAGCACCTCCCACCCGCGATGGTGGGACGCGAGCACTGCCGCGCGAATGACGGCATTCAGTCCAGGGGCGTCACCCCCGCCGGTGTTGATGGCAATGCGTCTGATGTGAAACGACATTCCGGCCCCCTTTTGCCAGCTCCCCGAGAGTGTAGCGCCCCTCCCCCTCCCCCGACCCCGATCCCGATCCCAATCGCCGAATTGAACCGCGGAGAGCGCTGGGATCGCTGAGGAGTCGCAGGGCATCGCTGCCATCGCATGAACTCAACCGAAAGGCGCAAAGGCGCAACACATCGCACCATCGCTGATTTTGGACACGGATGAACACGGATTCGCGCGGATTTCACGGATCCATCGCATTTCTGAGCCATCGCACATCGCAAGCTACGAAACGACTGCTGTCTCAGGCTTCCGGTTCGTCGATTCAAACATTCTGCGCACAATGGATCCGCAAAGGCGCCAAGAGCGCGAAGTGCCGCAGAGTAAGATCTGATTCATCGCAGTATTCACGAGAGGCGACACCCTGAGGATCGGAAGGAGTCCGTGTCAATATTGCGATGCCTGGCGGCACTTGGCGTGCTTTGCGTCTACGTGGGTCGATTGTGCCCAGCGGTTCGGATCGCCGCGACCTCATCAGAACCTGCGATGGTGCGATGGCTCGACAACGCGATGCGACGATCCGCGTCATCCGCGAAATCCGCGTCGAAGCAGCGATGTCACTGCGTCTCTGCGTTTCTTCATTGCGTCGGCTGCGATGACTCAGAAATGCGATGGTTTTGCACCCTAGCGACCTTGCGCCTTCGCGTTGTAAACCTGCGATGGTGCGATGACTCAATCAAATGCGATGGATCCCTGTTGATCCAGTCAATCCGTGTTCATCCGTGTTCAAACTGCGCGGTGCGATGGATCCGCGGAATCCGTGGAATCCGCGTCAGAGAAAGCGACGTTGAGATGCTTTGCACCGGCGGCTCAGGGTCTTTATCGCGAGCCGCCGGTGATAGGCTTTCGGGATGAACGACCATTTCCGACCCCCCGGGGCGGCGGCGCTGGCCTCGTGGATCGCCCGCGAGCTCGACCACTCCCGATCGATCTTCGGCATCCCGGAGGCGCTCTGGTTTCGGCCGTCGCCCGACGACCGCTTCGCCACCACCCTGCACGGTCGCGACATCGCCACGCCCATCGGTGTCGCCGCCGGGCCGCACACTCAGCTGGCACAGAACATCGTCGCCGCGTGGCTCTGCGGCGCCCGGGTGATCGAGCTCAAGACGGTGCAGCACCTGGACGAAATCGAGGTAGCGAAGCCCTGCATCGACATGCAGGACGAGGGCACCAACATCGAGTGGTCTCAGGAGCTCACGATTCCCCAGAGCTACCGCGAGTACCTCACGGCGCACCTGCTCATCCACGCCCTCCACGCACGCCTGGGGTTCCCGGGCGACGCACCGAAGGTGCTCTTCGACACCAGCGTGGGCTACGACATGGACGGCCTCGGAAGCGCCAAGATGCAGTGGTTCCTGGAGCACGTGGGCGACGCAGGAGACGAGCTCGAGCCGTGCCGCAGCGCCGTCGCGACCGCCTTTCCCGAGATCGCCGACCTGGAGATCTCGCCGCGGCTGTCCGACTGCGTCACCGTGTCCACCCTCCACGGATGCCCACCCGACGAGATCGGCGCCATCGCCGAGCACCTGATGGACGAGTGGGGCCTGTACACCGCGGTCAAGCTCAACCCCACCCTGGTCGGCTACGAAACGGTGTGCGAGATCCTGGTGGAGGAGCTGGGCTGGACCCACATCGAGCCCCACCGGCCGGCCTTCGACGCCGACATCGGCTTCGGCGAGGCCGAGGAGCTCGTAGCGCGGCTGACCGCCTTCGCCGGCGCCCACGGCGTCGACTTCGGGATCAAGCTCTGCAACACCCTGCCGGTGATCAACCGCCGGAGCTCCCTGGAGGGAGACGAGGCCGCGGCCTATCTCTCCGGCCGTCCGCTGCACGCGCTGGCGGTGGAGCTCGCCCGCCGATTCGCCACGACTCGGGGAGGCCCGCCCGCGATCTCCTTCGCCGGTGGAGCCGACGCCTTCTCGACGCCGCGGCTTCTCGCCGCCGGCCTTCGCCCGGTGACCGTCTGCTCCGACATTCTCCGTCCGGGCGGGTATCTCCGGCTGACCCAGTACCTGGATGAGATCAACGCCGCTCTGGACCGCTCGGGAGCCCGGGATCTCGACGCCCTCACCCTGTGGGAGGCGAACGGCGCTGCCGCCACCGTTCACGACGCCGCTCGGGTCAACCTTGACCGCTACGCCGACGAGCTCCGCCGCCACCCCGAGCTTCGTGCCGACGGCTATCGCCGGAACAACACCAAGACCTCCCGTCCGCTGGGATACTTCGACTGCATTGCGGCGCCCTGCACCGATACCTGCGGCGTCCACCAGGGCGTGCCCGAGTACATGCGCTCGGTCGCCGGCAACGATCTCGAGGCCGCCGCGCGGGTCATCTCCCGCGACAATCCCCTGCCCTCCATCCTGGGTCGCGCCTGCCACCACCCCTGCGAGGAGGTCTGCACCAGGACCCACCTCGACCGGCCCCTGGCGATACGCGAGATCAAGCGTTTCGTCACCGACAACCAAGCTCCACCGCGACCGGCCCTCCCGACGCGGCACGGTCCGTCCGTCGCCGTGGTGGGCGCCGGGCCCTGCGGATTGGCCGCCGCCACGGACCTCGCCCGCGCCGGGTTGCCCACCACGGTCTTCGAGGCCCGCGGCGAAGGCGGCGGCATGGTCTCGGCCACCATTCCCGGATATCGCGCCTCCGACGCCGTCGTCCACCGCGACCTGAAAGCCGTGTCAGGCCTCGGCGTGGAGATCGTCTACGGCGTCCGCGTGGGCGACGATCCGAGCCTCTCCGACCTCTTCCGCCGCGGCTTCCGCCACGTGGTGGTGGGCGCCGGCGCGCAGCGCGGTCTGCGGCTCGGCGTCGACGGCGAGGACAGCGCCGGCGTGCTCGACGGCCTCGATTTTCTCCGCAGTGCCCGGAGGGACGAACCCCCGGAGCTCGGCCGCCGGGTGGCGGTCATCGGTGGCGGCGACGTAGCCATGGACTGCGCCCGCTCGGCACGCCGCATCACCGGCGGCGAGGTGACCCTCGTCTACCGACGCACCGCCGCCGAGATGCCGGCCCACCCGGATGAGGTCCGGGATCTCCTGGACGAGGGCTGCCGCGTTCGCGAGCTCACCGCACCGCGCCGGGTCCTCGCCGAGAAGGGCCGGGCCCGGGCCCTGGAATGCGCGGTCATGACCCTCGGCGAACCCGACGCCTCCGGCCGCCCGAGGCCGGTGGAGATTCCCGGGGAGACCGTGATCCTCGAGATCGACAGCATCATCGTCGCCATCGGCCAACGCCCCGATCTCTCGGTCTTCGGAACGACCGACGTCGAGACCGACCGGAGGGGTTTCGTGGCGGTGGATCCTGAGACCCTGGAAAGCTCGGTTCCCCAGCTTTGGGTGGGTGGCGATCTTCGCATACCAGGCCCGTCGAACATCGTCGACGCCTGCGGCGACGGCCGGCGGATCGCGCGGGAGATCCTGCGCCGTGAAGCGATCGAGGGCACGGCCCTCGAACCGCGTCCGGCTGTTTGCGTCATCGACCGCGGCGACGCGCTGCGCCGTCGAAGTCGTCGACTCCCGAGAGTCGAGATCCCCCACCTCGAGGTTCAGGATCGCGGCGGCTTCATCGAAGTCATCGGAACCCTGGATGCCGACGCCGCCGCCGCCGAGGCCTCCCGCTGCCTGGACTGCGACCTCGTCTGCGGCACCTGCGAAAGCGTCTGTCCCAACCGCGCCATCGTCAGCTACCGCCTCCCGGACAGCCTGCGGGTCGAGTCAGACGGCGCGTTCCTCGGCGTCGAGCAGGCCGACCAGGTGGCGGTGATCAGCGATGTCTGCAACCACTGCGGCAATTGCGCCACCTTCTGCCCAACCGCCGGACGGCCCTGGCACGATAAACCGCGGTTCTTTTTTCACCGGGGCGACTTCGATGCCGAGGCGGAGAACGCGTTCATGCTGCTCAGCATCAAGGGCGCAGCGGCGATCCAGGGCCGCTTCGGTGGCGAGCTCTGCCAGCTCGTCGACGGCGGCGAGCTTGTGTTCTCCTCTCCAGAGGGCGTCGTGAGACCGGATCTTCCCAGTCTCCAACCTCTCGACGGAGAGTCCCGTCGGCGGTGCGCCATCATGTTGACGCTGCTCCGCGGCGTGACCGGTTCCCTGCCCTACTTCCCGGTCGTGGATGCCGAGGCAGGCTGGGTTGTCACCTGAACCGCGGGCGCAAGGGACGCAACGCATCGCAACGTCTCGTTTGTTGACGCGGATTTCGCAGATTCCACGGATCCATCGCACCTTCCCAGTTGAACCACAGAGACACAGAGTCACAGAGGGTGCGGAGCGCCTGTTCGATCTTCCTCTCGAGGGGAGACGGAGCGACCCGCGCCATGAAGGGAGCGGGACCCGGAGCGCCGGCCTTCTGGCCGCCTCCGCCTGGCGGCGTCGTTACCCAGCGTCGCCCGAGCAGCGTGGTCGTTTGAGAATCGAAGAGGCGATGACCACGCTGCTCGGACGAGCGACGGCCTTCTTCCGAACCGGTGCGCCTGCTTTCGGCGGCTGAGCTCGGCGATTGCGTTCACACTTTTCGGAGCGCGCTACGAGCTTGCAGAGGCAAGAGGCGAAAAGTGTGAACATGGCACGTCCGTCCCAACGCGCTGTGGCGCTCGGGTTGGGTGGGCGCCCGATGTCAGCGCTCCAGGCTCGCGGTTCGGTACCGGAAGGGGATCTGCGATGGCAACGCCTGCGATGGCTTCGTGTGCGACGTCTTCGTGGCTTGGTGCCTTGGTGGTTGCGGCGGTGCGACGGATGCGATGGGTCAATCAATGCGATGGATCCGCGTAATCCGTGAAATCCGCGTCAGATACCACCGCGAGCGCGATTCGGAAACCTCCCGTCATTCCGATTTCCGACATGATCCGCGTTCATCCGCGTCCAAGTGGTGTTTGCCCGGCTCACCGCACCTCGCATCGTCAAGCTCAAGCCTTCGGGCACGGACGCGGACGCGGCCACGGTGATGCGGCTACAATCGGGCTAACGGAGGCCCGATGCGCACCAGATTCGTCAATCTGAGAATCCCCTCCGGGGGGAACGAGACCCGGCCCGCGGAGATCGTCGTGACCGACGGCGTCTTCGAAGAGATCCTCACCACCATTGGCGAAACCGCCTCCGGCGGTGAGCGCTGGGTGAACCTCCGCGGCGCGCTGGTGCTGCCGGGAGCCATCGACGGCCACGTGCACTTCGACGATCCCGGGTTCACCCACCGCGAAGACTTCTCCAGCGGCACCGCCGCAGCGGCTGCCGGTGGGGTGACCTGTGTCGTCGACATGCCCTGCACCTCGCTGCCGCCGGTGATCGACGCCGACGCGCTGGCCGCCAAGGTGCGAGCCGTTCAGGCCAAGGCCTATGTGGACTTCATGCTCTGGGGCGGGGTCTCCGGAAACTCCATGGCGGACGATGGTTGGCGCGACCGTCTCGCAGAGCTGGTGGAGGCCGGCGTGGCCGCCGTCAAGGTCTACTGCCTGTCGGGGATGGAGACCTTCACCGCATTGAGCTACGACGAGATGGACCGGGTCTTCGAGGCCGCGGCGGAGCTCGGCGCTCCGGTGGGAGTCCACGCCGAGGACCCGACCATCGTCGAGGAGCTGAGCCGTGGCATCCGCGAGAAGGGCGGTGACGGACCCGCCGACTACGCGGCTTCGCGCCCGGTGCTCGCCGAGGTGGCCGCCGTCCGCCGGGTCGTCGAGGCCTGCCGCAACACCGGTGCGCGGGCCCACGTCGTTCACCTTTCCAGCGGACCCGGGCTCGAGGTCATCACAGCGGCATCCGCCGAAGGCCTTCCGGTCTCGGCGGAAACCTGTCCCCACTTTCTCCAGTTCACCCTGGATGATCTGCTGCGCCAGGGAGCCCTGCTCAAGACGGCGCCGGTGGTCAAGTCCGGCGAGGACCGCGACCGGCTCTGGCAGGGGCTCGCCGATGGCGGAATTCTCTTCGTCGCCACCGACCACGCCCCGGCCCAGTGGCCCGAGGAAAAGAACACCGGCTCCATCTGGACCGACTACGGCGGCGTCCCCGGGGTGGAGACCATGCTTCCGTTCCTCTACTCCGAGGGGGTCTCCGGCCATCGGATCAGCCTCGAACGGCTGGTTGAGCTGACCGCCGGCGCCCCGGCGCGATTCTTCGGTATCGATCATCGAAAGGGCGCCCTGCGCGAAGGGCACGATGCCGATTTCGTGGTCTTCGATGACGACGCCCGCTGGACCGTTACCGGCACCGGGCTCCACAACCTCAACCGGTACAGCCCCTTGGAAGGTGTGGAGCTCACCGGTCGGGTCAGGGCCACCTACCTCCGCGGAGAGGCCGTCTTCGAGCGGCGCCCCGACGGACGCGAGCTCTTCGCCCCCGCCGGGTGCGGCCGCTGGATTCAGCGGGGCATGTCGTGAGCGCCAACCGCGACGCAGCGGTTGTCGTCGCCGGTCCGGGGACCGTCATCACCGGCTTCCGGAACGCCCGCGTCCACACCGACGCCGCCGTGGCGTGGAAGGACGGTCGAGTGCTGGAGGTGGGCCCCGCCGCCGACCTGGACCGAAAGCACGCCGGCGGCCGCCGGCTCGACGCCGCCGGGGGTCTCATCCTCCCAGGCCTCGTCAACCTGCACCACCACTTTTACTCGTCACTGGCTCGCGGCCTGAACCCCGGCCTCGAGCTGGGCGACTTCGGCGAGATCCTCAGCGGGCTCTGGTGGCGGATCGACCGCGCCCTGGACCCCGAAACGGTGCGCCTCTCCGCCGAGCTCGCCGCGGCCGACTGCATCCGGTGGGGCGCCACCACCGTGTTCGATCACCACGCCTCGCCGTCCTTCATCCACGGCAGCCTCCAGACCATCGCCGACGCCGTGGACGGCGCCGGCCTCTCCGCGGTCCTGTGCTACGAGATCACCGACCGGAACGGCCATCCCGACGCTCTTGACGGGCTCGCCGAGAACCTCGAGTTCTTCGAAACCCACCGCGCCGACCCGCGGATCCGCGGCATGCTCGGCCTGCACGCCAGCTTCACCGTGGACGACGCCACCCTGGCCGCCGCCGCCTCCCGGCCGACCGAGATGGGCTGCCACATCCACCTGGCCGAGGACCCACTGGACCTGAGGGTCTCCAAGCTGGCC
The DNA here is from genome assembly GCA_036351195.1 of Thermoanaerobaculales bacterium. Taxonomy (GTDB): domain Bacteria; phylum Acidobacteriota; class Thermoanaerobaculia; order Thermoanaerobaculales; family Sulfomarinibacteraceae; genus JAHECW01. Next base: position 85,173 of record JAZBOQ010000160.1, read on the forward strand.
CACGGCGCCGATCCGGTGACGCGGTTGATCGAGCACGGTCTCGTCGACGATCGCTGCCTCGCGGTCCACGGCCTGCACCTCGGGTCCGACGACCGCCGCCTCCTGGCGGAGCGCGGCGCCGTCCTCGTCCACAACCCCGAGTCCAACGCCAACAACGGGGTGGGACGTCTGGATCTTGATTCCGCCGGCGCCGACGGCTGCAGGATCGGCTTGGGCACCGACGGCATGTCTTCGGCCATGCTCGGTTCGCTGCGCGCCGCGTTTCTCGGCCTGCGCGGCGGCCGCTGCGATCCCACCCTCGGCTTTACGGTGATTCCGGAGCTCCTGGCGGTCAACGCCGAGACCGCCGGCCGCTTTCTCGATGAACCTCAGCTCGGTCGTCTCGAGCCCGGCGCTCCGGCCGATCTCTGCGTCCTCGACACCGCCCCGCCGACTCCGGTGACGTCGGAGAATGTCTTCGCCCACCTCGTCTACGGCTGTGCGGTGACCACGGTGCGCCACACCGTCGCCCGCGGCCGGGTCCTGCTCGAGGACCACCGATTCACCACCCTCGATCCACGAGTGACGGCCGACCAGGCGCGCGCCGCAGCTCCGGCCCTGTGGGAGCGCTTCCACGCCCTTCGAACGACAGCCGGCCTCCTGAACGCCGATCATTGAACGGACTCATCCCCCCCAGACATCGCATCTGAAACATAATGGCCGCGAAGAACCCACCAAGAGACCACGAAGCATCGCACCATTGCAATCTCTGACGCGGATTTCGCGGATGACGCGGATCTCTGCGACGCATCCGTGGGATCCGCGAAATCCGCGTCAGAACCTGCGATGGGCGTCCGGCTGGAGGAGCGGGTCAATCGCCGGCGTCGATCTGGATGTTGACGTTGTCCGAGCCGCGGATGATGCGGTGCATCTCCGAGTAGGCGCGGAGATCGAGCTCGGACAGCTCCTTCCGGTGGGCCCAGAAGAGCTCCGAGGTCTCCGGCGCGACCCCCTCCACCGTCGGTGCACCCGGGTTCTCGAGCGCTTCGAGCCGACCACGGAGGTGGTCGCCGAGGCTGCGCAGAGCCGCCGATGAACCATGCCGGCGCTCGAGCTCCGCGAGAAGCTGGAGATCAGCCGCCGTCGCCTCGCGGACCGCGGCGTCGCCGATGCTCTCTTCCACACGATGGGACACCGCAGCAAACCAGTTCTCGTACGCGAGGTCCTCCAGCCAGATGAACTCGGCGGGAGACATGCCCGCTGTCCGCAGGGTGTCGATCTGCACCTCCATGAGCTCGCGAACGCCCTCGAGGGCCTCCAAGGCCGCCTCCCAGTTCTCCTCGCCCCCTTCGAGCGTTCGCTCCAGGTCCTCCCACTCCCGGTAGTGCGGCAGCAGGGTTCGCCGGACGTCGAGGAAGGCCTGGAACCGCGCGTCGTCCACCACGCCGTCGACGGGCTCGGTGAAGGGCAGCTCGGCGTCGAGCTCGGCCAAGCGCTCCTCCGACCTGGTGATCTCGACGATGGGCTCGACCAGGGCCTTGCTCTTGCGGTAGAAGCCCGGGCCCCAGATGGCCGCGATAGCGAAGAGAATGGCGAGCACCACGCCGATGAGGCTCAGAACGACATTCGATGTCCGGGACATTGGAACCCCCTTCATCCATACTAACGGGAGTTTCCAGTTGGAGTTCCCAACTCCCGGTCGAAGCGTTGGGAACCACAGTTCACATCGCATCGAGTCATCGCAACCATCGCCATCATCGGTCGTCCCGTCGCAGATGTACCGAAACGGGGTTTCTTCATTGCGATGCTGCGCCCCAATGTAGCCGTGTCAACCGACGAAACCGCCGACACTGACGACCGAATCGCCATTGAAAATGGCATAATCGCCATCGACCCGTTGTTTCAAGGGCGACATCCCGGGGTGCAGTGAGGCGCCCGCAAGGAGTGAGCCAGGGTGGCAGACTCAAGAACCGACACCGTTCCCGACCATCAGTCGCTGCTGTCGAGCCCGGAGTACGTCGACGAGCTCTACTCCCAGTGGCGAGACGATCCGTCCTCTCTTTCCGAGCAGTGGCGGAGCTTCTTCTCCGGTTTCGACCTGGGCGCGGGCTCCGCGGTTCCTTCCTCGGACGAGGCCGCCGACCAGAGCCGGGTGGCGAGCCTGATCTTCGCCTACCGCAATGTCGGCCACCTCATCGCCGACGTCGACCCCCTGGGCGACGGAGAGCGCCACGAACCGGTTTTCGACCTCGAGACCCACGGCCTCACCGAGGCCCACCTGGAGCGGGTCTACGACACCGGGCATCTCGGGGGGCCGAAGCAGGCCAGCTTGCGGGAGATCATCGAGACTCTGCGTCTCACCTACTGTCGAAAGATCGGCGTCGAGTACATCCACATCCAGGATCGTGAGATCCGGCGCTGGCTGCAGACCCAAATGGAGCCCAATCAGAACCGTCCTCCGGTTCCGACCGAGACCAAGCGCCGCCTTCTCGAGCAGCTCACCAACGCGGAGATCTTCGAGTCCTTTCTGAACAGTCGCTACCAGGGTCAGAAGCGCTTCTCCCTGGAAGGCATGGAGGCGTTGATTCCCGCGCTGCACCAGACCATGGACACCGCCGCAGAGGGCGGCGTCGAAGAGGTGGTCATGGGCATGGCCCACCGCGGCCGCCTCAACGTGCTGGTGAACATCCTCGGCAAGCCCCTGGACATGGTCTTCCACGAGTTCGAGGACAACCTGCGCACCACCGACGAGGCGGACGGCGACGTCAAGTACCACCGGGGCTACTCCTCCGACTACACCACGAGCTCCGGGAAGCACCTCCACATCAGCCTGACCGCCAACCCCAGCCACCTGGAAGCGGTGGATCCGGTGGTGGAGGGCCGCGCCCGCGCCAAACAACGGCGGCGCCGGGACACCGAGACCAGAACCAAGGTCCTTCCCATCCTCCTCCACGGCGACGCCGCCTTCGCCGGCCAGGGACTGGTGGCCGAGACCTTCAACCTCTCCCAGCTTCCCGGGTACCGCACCGGCGGCACCCTCCACATCGTCGTCAACAATCAGATCGGGTTCACCACCACCGCTGCCGAAGCCCGCTCGTCGCGTTACCCCACCGACATCGCCAAGCTGGTGGAAGCACCGATCTTCCACGTCAACGGCGACGACCCCGAGGCGGTCGCGTGGATCGTGGACCTGGCGGTTCGGTTCCGGCAGGAGTTCCACCGCGACGTGGTGGTGGACATCATCGGCTACCGGCGCTGGGGCCACAACGAGGGC